>NZ_CALIMS010000008.1 GCF_938045345.1 uncultured Campylobacter sp. | reverse complement strand
GCTGCGTGATGAGCCACAGAAGCGGCGAGAGCGAGGATAGCTTTATCGCGGACTTCGCCGTCGCGATGAATACTGGCCAAATCAAAACGGGCGCGACCTCAAGAAGCGAACGCAACGCAAAATACAACCGACTGCTTGAGATCGAGCGCGAGACGGACGAGTTTTTGGGAAATCAAATTTAAAATGTTTTTTAAAAAAAAGTCCAAGCGGGGCTTAAAAGGCGGCGCGCAGCGCACCTATACGGACGGAGCGGATTATACGGACACGCAAGGCGGATATTCAGACGCAGACTTTGACGAGGACGATTTTTTTGACGATGATGAATTTTATAGCGATGAAGATTTTAGCGGAGGCTTTAGCGAGGTAGGGGCTGGCTTCCGGAAAAATCGCAACGGAACCTCACACAGCGTAGACGAAACAGGCTCTGCCTCTGAAGCCACAAGCAGCAGCTCTAATTTAAGTGGTAAAAGCTCCGCTGCAAACGGAAACTACGAAGGCAGCACGCAAGCAGACGCGGGCTTTTACAGCGCGGAATTTATTGGGGGCGGCGATTTAAAGAGTGCAGAATTATACGCGAGAGAAAATCACTTTCCAAACGACGCGGATTTTGCGGCTCAGAGCGTAGAGCATGGCTTTAATGGCACGGGCTTTGCGGCGCAAGACATAAATTATGCCACGCAAGGATTTTCTTTTATGCCGCAGAACGCAGATCCTGCCGCTAAAAAAGCTTTAAAAAAGCGTAAAAATTTAAAAGAACGGCTGAATTTTATCAATCCGTTTTCACCGCTTAAGCAGATTTTTGCAGCTCTTGCGCTGATCGTCTGCGTTGTTTTTGCAGGCATCTTCGTGGGTGATGTGCTATTTGGCAAGCGATCGTTTGAAGTGCTGCGCCAGCTGCAAAAAGAAAAGGCGTTTTTATTCACCGACGTCGAGCGGCTAAAAGAGGAAAACGCTGAGCTGCAAAAGCTTTATTTAGAGCGTCGCTCGCTCGATCCGGACCTTAAAAAATGAGAAAAATTTCTTTGCTAATTTTAGGTCTTTGCGCTTTTTTAAACGCTGAGAATTTAAATGGCGCAAATTCAAACGCTACGAAACCTAGCATCGTCGCGGTAAAAGAGCAAAATTCTACCGATTTGGCGATTAAAGAGCCAAAAACAGGTGCGCAAAGCCCAAACGCTAAAAAGCAAGCTGTAATGAGACCTGAAACATCTAAAAGTCCTACCGCAGCAATCCAAAAAAGCGCCGCAGAAGCTAATTCTAGTATTAAAGCAAGCGCCGCCAAAAAAGCCGTGAGTGCACAGCTCTCGCAGACCGAAAAAAAAGCTCCTGGCCCCAAAGCGGGCATCGACGCTCCTTTGCAGGTCATTAAAACGGAGCTGAACTCTTCTGTGCAGCCTTCAGTTGCGACGCTTCCGCCTCCTGATGAGTTACCGATCGTGCCAGAAGTAAGCGAGCCAAATTCTACGATAGCGCAAAATTTCAAGGCGGTACAGAATTCTACAGCGCAAAATTCTACAGTGCAAAACTCCACTATGCAACAAAACGCGCAATCTGCTCCGCAAAATTCCAATCCGGCGCAAAGCTCTGCCGCCACGCCGCAAAATACGCCCGCGCCTAAAAATTTCACGCAGCAAACCTTTGCGCTTCCCTCCGACGCCCTTACGATCGAAAGCCTGATCGTGCGATATAGGGACGACGACGGGGTCTTACACGAAAAGATCGTTGATATCAATCGCTCGATTGATTGGCACGATGATTTCGTGCTAAGCGCGAGCGCCAAACCTGCACTACATAGGGCACTGGACGTCTCGGTTACTTCGACTGATCCAAATTTACAAAAGCAGGCCTCGCAAAGTGGCATCACGCCTAGCTTCGCGCCGCGTTTGGAACTGCCGCTGGAAACGCTTAAATTTGACGATGGACTAAAATTCGTCATTCGCAAAGACAGCGTGCAGCTCATCACCGCAGATGATTTCAAAAGCTCCGACGCAAACGCTTCGGGCACGCTTGAAGCGGAGTTTTGGCGCCAAGAGATCCCACTTAGCGGCGCGAGCTTTGCTGTAAATATCGGCGGCTTTAGCGATATTAATGTCACTAAAGAGGACGGCTACTACCGCATCGGCGTGCGCTCGCATGAGGGTAACCTCAGCATCAGACGCAAAGATGGCGGGTATTTGATCTACAAAAATTCTAATTAAGGAGAGACTATGACACATTTAGAGATTATGAAATTTCGCCACGCGTGCAAAATTTTTGACGAGAACAAAAAAATCGGTAAAGCCGATTTTGACGCCATTTTACAGGCAGGCATCTTAGCACCTAGTTCTACGGGGCTAGAGCAATGGGACTTTTTGGTTGTGCAAAACAAGGCGTTGCGCGAGCGGATCCGCGAAAAATCGTGGAATCAGCCGCAGATCACCTCTTGCTCACATCTGGTCGTGATTTTAGCAAAGATCAAGGACATAAAGCTAGGAAGTGATTATATCGAGCGAATGATTACGCGTAAAAAAGATGAAGCGCCCAAATATATCGGCGACAGGCATAAATTTTATCAAGATTTTTTAAGCGGTTATTTTCACAACGACGATGAGGAGCTATTTAATTGGTCGCACGCGCAGTGCATGTTCGCAGCACTTGCGATGATGAACGAGGCCGCAAGTCGCGGCATCGACAGCTGCCCGATGGAGGGCTTTGATCGCGCAGCGCTAAATGAAATTTTAGGCATCGATTGGAATGAGCGCCGCGTGGCGCTACTCGTGCCTTTCGGCTACCGCGTAAATCCGCAGCCGCAAAAGATCCGCCGCAGCATGGATGACGTGGTAAAGTGGATCGAATAAGCTAGCAAGCGCTTTTGAATCGCTAAGCTTGAGGCGCAGTAAATTCCAAACCGAGTGCGAAAGCGCGGTACGCGCATTTTTAGGAATTTACCGCGCTTTAGCCTTTTTCTCGCCCGCAAATCTTGTGCGGCGAGATTTAAAATTTTTTAGTATCTCAAAATAAAATCTATCTCAATAAACATACAGCTGCAAAACGACTTAAATTTTAAGACGGGATTTTAAAATTTCATCGCAAAATTCTAAGATACGCGCAAATTCTTAGCGGGCGCAAGAAAAGTTAGAATTTTTTGCTAAAATTTTGCGAAATTTACATAAGCAGGATCAAAAATGAAACTTCCCAAACAGCTTTTAGATCGTTACGGCGCCGAGCGTCAAAGCGCGGGCGAGGCGCAACGGACGGCGAATGAGATCGCCTTTGCGCCGGTGGTCTTTCAAGTCTCGCGGCTGATGAAAAAATTTGGAATTTTAAGCGCGCTTCATGAGGCGCGGGACGGACTAAGCATAAGTGAGATCGCGCAGAAGACCTCGCTTAGCGAATATGCCGTAAAGCTGCTTTTGGAAAGTTCGCTTAGCATCGGCACGGTGCTGCTGTGCGGCGAGAAATTTAGGCTCAGCAAGGCGGGGTATTTTCTGCTTACCGACGAGCTCGTCGGCGTGGATATGGACTTCATCCACGACGTGTGCTACGAGGGGCTATTTAGGCTTGAAGAGACGCTAAAATCAGGCAAACCAGAGGGGCTAAAGGTTTTTGGACAGTGGGCTACGATCTACGAGGCGCTTTCGCATCTGCCGCCGCATGTGCGCAAGAGCTGGCTCGCGTTTGATCATTTTTATTCGGATTTAGCGTTTGAGCCCGCGCTAAAGATCATTTTCTCGCGCAAGACGGATAAAATTTTAGACGTAGGCGGCAACACGGGGCGCTTTGCTAAGCGGTGCATAGGCTACGACGAAAATGTGCGCGTCACGATAATGGATCTTGCGGGGCAAATTTCGATGATGAAAGACGCCGTCGCAGGCGCGCGCGGAGCTGAACGTATAGAGGGGCTTGCAGCCGATCTGCTAGATCCCGCTACGCGCTTTCCGCGCGGCTTTGACGCGATCTGGCTTAGTCAGTTTTTGGACTGCTTTGCAGAGGAGCAGATCGTAAGCATCCTCTCGCGTGCAGCGGAGTCGATGAGCGAGCAGGCGCGGCTTTATATTTTGGAGCCGTTTTGGGACAGGCAGCGCTACGAAACCGCCGCGTATAGCATGACGCAGATCAGCGTGTATTTCGCCGCGATGGCAAACGGCAATAGCAAAATTTATCACTCGGACGATATGATTAAATTTGCTCAGCACGCGGGACTTAAAATTTCACAAATTCACGACGGGCTGGGCGTCGGACACACGCTGCTGTGCTGCGAAAGGGCGCGATGATGGATGCGCGAAGTTTAAGCGCGCGGCTAAATAAGCCGATTAAAATTTTGCTAGTGCTTTTTGGAATCGGAATTTTGGCAAACGTAGCGATGGAATTTTATGCGGAGAAAAAACGCGGCGAGCTAGAGCGAAATTTCTGCGAAAGCAAACAGGTGCGAGATGCGCTAGCGCGGATAAACGAGGGCGCACCACGCAGGATCGACGATGCTACGATTTTAAAAGGCGCCGCATGCGAAGAGGGTAGCTTCATATACGACTACGCGCTAAATAGCTCGCCAAATTTAGACCTTAGCGCGCTGGATGCGGGCGATGCGGAAATTTTAAAAGAGATGCTGTTTGCCAAGGCGAAGGCCAGCTTTTGCAGCACGGAATTCTCGCAGCGTCTGCGGGAGCTCGGCAAAACGATGGTGTTAAATTACGAAATAGAGGGCTTGCCGCCGATACGGCTAAAGCTTGATAAAAATAGCTGCGCGCGGTGAATTTTAAAACCCAAGCGAGGCATTTGATTAGCCGCGTTTTGTGCGGCGGCACATTGGCGGCTGACACATCTGCAAGTTTGTGAACAGGCTCATGCTTTGACGCAGAATTTATGTGAGCAGGTCGCGGATAAAATTTAGTAAGATTTCATCGCAGCAAATGCAGCGTAATAAATCCTAAAATTCTGACTCAAAATCTATGATGCTGTTTCAAATAAAATTCCGCGCAATTTATAGAATTTCGCGCGAAAGCTTTACGCGGTGTTTGCGCTGCTACACAGATATAATTCCGCGTGAAATAGTGAAATTTTAATGAAAAACGCCAATGGCCGAATCTGACGCAAAATTAGATCGTGGCTCAAAAAGGACTCGGCGCGTTTTAGCGCTTTGTGGCGACGAAATACACGCTGATCTGCGTCATACTATACGCGGCGGCGCTGTAAAAGCTAAGCAGAAATTTTAGCATGTTGCTTTTGCACAGGCGAAATCAAAAGCGAAGCGGATAAATTTTAAACGAATGCTGCGCGGGCGAGCAGGCAAAGGCTCACGCCACGCTAAATTTTAAATCTCGCGCAAGCGCTACTTGCAGTCGCTAGGCTTAAATTCTACCCTTATAAATTCTTCGCCACTTTTTATCTTATAGCTCCATATCGCGCTGTTTATTAATGGATGCATTACCTTCATCTGGTTGCAAAAAATTTGCTTATTTTGGCTATCTATGACATTTTGTATCACGGTTTTTTGATCATTTCCGACACTGTCAAATTTCATCCCCATGCCGTCATTTAGCTCGTAGTTATAGATGAAGCTGCCATCCTTGCACTCGGCGCCCGTTAAAGTGGTAATCTCGTCGACTCGCATCGGCGCACTCTTATTGATACCTTCCACAGCCGCTTTGAGTTGGACATTATCGCAGCTTGGTGCCGCAAAAAGCGCCGCGAAAGCAAACGGAAGCAATAAAACTTTTTCATAATTCTCTCCTTAAAAAATTTAGTAATGACATAAAAATTAATATTAATCGGTGCTTTAAATTTAGGGCGAATTTTTGGTGCTGCGAATATGGAATTTTATGCAAGCGTAGCAGCGAACGCGAAAAGTTTATTTGCGGAGCTTAGCCCTAAAAAACGTAATTAGGCAGTATGTCAAAGTGCGGAATTTATTGGCTCGCCGCACTTAAATACAAACTGCTGAGTTAAATTTCATAGTGCATTTTACGGAATTTACCCAGCTTGCGGGATTAAATTTGATGCCTGGAGCGCTGGCAAACTCGATATCAAAATCCAATGCCCCAAATGAGTAAATACCGCAAGAAAGCGCGTCTATGGGAGCTTTAAAGCCATGCTAATTATATCGCAGAGCTTTAGGCGCAACGATCCGCAAGTGCGTGTCGTAAGATCGCCGCGACAAATTTTACCACAAGACGGCAGGCAAAAATAATCGACCAGATGCCACTTACCACGCACAAAGGCGCAAGCGCGATTAGTTATCGTTGATTACGTCCAAAATCTCTCTAGCGTGTACGGCGTAATCATTCGCCATAGATTTTTGAAAGATCCCGCCGATCTGCGCGTATGAGCCCTGACCGCCACCGAAGAATTCCTCCTCGCCGAAGTTGCGCTCGTTTACGGCGATATTTTGGTTGTAGATCGGCTTTCCGTTTTTAAACATTTTTAGGCGTAGATTGTAGCGCACATAGGGCTTTGCCGAAACGTCGATGCCGTCGGAGCTGTAAAAGCCAAAGCCGAATGAGCTAAGCTCAGGCGCGATAACGAGCCCTTTACCTTGCAGCGCTTTTTCGTCGTCGGTAACGCTTACGCGCCTTAGGTAGGTGCCAAAGAAGCGCTTTGCCTCGCCTGCGACGAACTCGCCGACATCGATTTTAAGCTCATCGTCTCTGCCTAACTTCGAGCTTGCGGCGTAGCTTTTCGTCCCCATTAGCTCACTAGGGATATAAATGAGCGCGCTTTGCATGGCGTTAGTCGCGCTTATAGTATCGTCAAACGGCGCCACATCGGCGTTTTGATTAAACTGCGCTTCATATGCACAACCGCTAAAAAGCGCGCAAACTATTGCGGCTAGAAAGAAATTTTTCATTGTTTGCTCCATGTAAAAATTTTTGTAATTCTACCCCGCGGGTCTAAATTTTACGCTGAAACGGGCGGAATCGCTCTTCAATCCAAGCTAAAAAATCGCCTAAGCTTTCGCTTAAACGTGTCTTTTGGAATTTGCGTATCGCCGAAATCATCGCTCCAAATTTCGTTTTTATCAGTGAAATAGGTAAAATTTTGCCAATGCGGGATGAAATTTATTTTCTGCTCCACGGTTATATTTTTGTCTTTGCAATACTGCAAAATTTCATCCAGTTCGCGCTTTGAGTAGATGTTTATCAAAAAATAGTTGCGATTTTTAAATTTAATCACGACATTTTTATTTAGCAGACTTAGCGGCTCTTTGTTTTTAATCAACATAAAAATTTTAAATGGCAAAACAAGCAAGATAAAATTTATCGTATAGTATAAAAATAGCGCCAGTTTGCCGATATGCACTCCAATAGATGATTTTTTATAAAGCTCGTAGGAGGTAAAGTAGTGAAATCTACCGAAGCTATCCATAAGCTCTGAAAGCACGCAAAAGCTTATTTTCTCTATATCCGTAAGATTGCATATTTTATTGGGCTCTGTACCTTGCATGAAATTATAAAATAGCTTGTCATTATAAAACGTAAAATAAGAGGCTTGGAAATTGCATTTTACGTACCACCATATCTGTGCGATGAATAGCACTACGGCGCACAATACCATAAACAAATCGTCGCCTTTTATAATATCCATAAAAGTGGCATTAGTCGTATATGCAGAGTAAAAAAGCACTATGGATAAAAATAGGCTTTTTTCTTGAAAATATACCGCCCTATCTATAATTTTGATCGGCTCTTTGTCGTAATCCCTCATAAAATTCCTTTTCGATATGATTTTTGACGAAGCGCATTTTATCACCGCCTCGCTTTCGACGCGTTTAAGAGCGTAGGATATTTGCGGAGGCGCTTGCGGCGAGGCGAGTTGCGACGAGCGGCGATCATCCTCACTAAGCGGACGGACAATGTGGATCTTTGCGACTAATTATGGGGCTTTCAGACACAGAGCGAGCTTGTTTGCGACTGCTTAGAGGACTACTTCGAGTACTGAGCGATCTCATCTGCGACTGCTGAGGACGGAATTTTGCTCGAATCCAGCCCAATCTCGCCGTGAAATACTCGCGCGGCATCCGCCTTTGCGCTTCGTTTACGTTTAGTTTTACCCAGACATCCAGCGGGTCTATTTTACGCTGAAAACCGAAAAATTTTACGCCTTAATGTCGTAGCTGAAATTTTTCAAAAAATATATCCGTAAAGCTTCGCGCTCGGCGCGGCTAGGACGGATGCAAAAAAATACCGCCGCGCCCGTATCGTCCCTCCCGCGCAGTAGCAGGCAGTCGCGCAGTCGTAGCCCCGCTCGTCCGTCTAGCCTTCGCGCGACGACGAGCTTTGAGGCGATCAAAATCGCAAAAATGCCTGCCGCTGCATAGATCGCAGCTTCGACAAGGCCGAATTTGATCGTCAAAAACACGCCCGCGGCGTATGCGAAAAGAAGCAAGAACTTTAAAATTTCTTGCAGTTTCAAAAACCGTTCGTAGCTTAGAAACGGCACGCGAAACGTCCGCACGAGGCCGAGCGACGGCTCTATTAGATCAACGCATCCAAGCATAAGATCGTATTTGTCTAGCCCTCTGCGAAAGGATATTTTAAGCTCGTCAAATTCCATGCGCGCCGCCTCTTTGCTGCCACTTCGCAGATAAAGTAACGCTAAAAACACAAAAACAATCGTCAGGCTAGGTTTGGCTCGCTGCGAGCGTAGCAGGCTGTCCGTGTAAAACAGCTCCCCCGATCCACCGATGTCCAAAGAGATAAAAATGCAAAAAAACGCAAGGATAGAGGCGGAGAAAATTTTATAAAACGTATCGTCGCAGATGAGGCTGAATTCGGGCTTTTGCATTAGTTTTTATATAACGGCGCGTCGGTGATTTTAAATCTAAATTTATTGCCCGCGCCGGTAAATTTCACGAAGCTCGCTACGTCAAATTCCTGCTGCGGCGCCGTTAGCGGCGGCTTAGCAAGGATCTCGAAGCTTAGCCCCGCGTAGTTGAAAAACTTGCCGCAGCGCCGAAAGCCGTGCCTGCCGTAGAATTCTATGCGGCGCAGGCGCTGCGCGAGGTTGGGCGCGTCCTCGTGCGGCGGCTCGACGTCAAGGACGATTTGCGCACGTGGATTTTGCTCGGCGATGAGCGCGAGTAGCCTTGAGCCGATCCCCAGCCCGCGAAATTTCGCATCGATGCCGAGGTAGGCCACGTAAAAAATCTCGCTCTCTCCGCCGCTTGGAATTTCACTCTCATCGTAGCGCAAAATTTCGCTTTCTACGGTACCTGACGAAATTCTGCCCTCTGCGGCGCTTGATGAAATTTCATCCCTTCTGGCGCTTGATAAAATTTTGCCGCCCGCACCGCAAATCAAACAGTCTGCGTCGATCGAAATTTTGCTATCTGCGCTCGCGTTTAAAATTTTATCGCCGCTCAGAGACTGCGTTTTTTGACTTGCGATTTCGCCGCTTGCAACGCTAAAAAATTTTGCCTCGTCGCTTAGAATTTCATCCTCTGCGCCGTCAAATGCGCCGTCAAATTCCGCGCCGCTATGGGCTTTGGATTTTAAAATTTTATCCGCATTGAGGCGAGGCGGCGGCTGTTTGTGGTGCGAAATCACGCGCTTGTAAGTTTGCTCGGTTCTATAGACGCAAAACCCAACCAGCTCCTCGCCGCTTAAATTTTGCGCTGCCGCGTTTGAATTTTCGCCTGTCGCCGCGCTGGAATTTTTACTTTCCAAGCTGGATTTTTCACACGTCGCATTAGATTTTTTATCCGCCGCGTCGCGATTTTCGGAACTCAAAGAGGTTAATTCTGCCGCGCCGCAGTCGCTCGCATCGGAATTTTTACTCGCAGCATCGCGATCTTGGCTAGCTTCGCCGCAATCCCGCTTTGCCGCGCAAAAATCCTGCTTCGGCGCGCATAAATTTTCGCTCGACGCATGATGTTTATCTGCCGAGCCGCCGCCCAGGGCGCTAAAATCCTCGAATATCGCCGCGATTTCAAGCTGTCCTTTGCTCGACATTTTTAAAAAATTTTTTATGCTGATACGCTCGATTTCGGGGAACGCCGCGACATTGATCGCCTCTATGCGCACGATCAGTGCCGAGTCCTTGCCGATACGCTCAAGTCTCATTTGTTCTCCTTGTCGCGATAGGCCTACCGCGTAAATTTAAAATTGCCCGCCTAGCTCGCGGGAATTTCATCGCTTGGCCCTTAAATTTAATGAAATTTCACAAAATTTAAGGGCGCCCCTCTAAATTTAATCCTCGCCGTAAATTTGCTTCAAATTCCCCAGCGTCGCGCTCGCGTTTAGCAGTAGCGCATCGGCGATCGCCAGTCGCGCCATCGCGGTGGCTACGACGCTGCCGCGCACGGCGATACACGGATCGTGCCGCCCGCGCAGCTCGCAGACCGCGTCCGCACCGTGCACATCCACGCTGCGCTGCGCCATAAAAATGCTCGGAGTGGGCTTAAAATGCGTCGCAATCTCGATAGGCGCGCCGCTACTTATGCCGCCCAAAATTCCGCCTGCGTTGTTACTTGCAAAATTTGCGTCGATCTTGCCGCCGTTGGTACGGATCGCATTCTTGCTAGCGCACATAAAATCGCTATTTTCGCTGCCTTTTAGCGTGCTTGCCTTCACTCCTGCGCCGATCTGCACGGCCTTTACGCCGTTTATGCCCATCAGCGCGCCCGCAAGCGCCGCGTCTAGCTTGCCGTACAGCGGTTCGCCGAGCCCCGCAGGCACGCCCGTAACGCGAGTTAGCACGCAGCCGCCGATACTATCGCCGGCATTTTTAACGCTTAGAATTAGCTCCTTCTGCGCGCTCTCCGCAGCGGGATCGAGCGCGAAAATTTCGCTGTTTTGCGCAAAATCAAAATTTAAATCTTTGGCGTAAATTTCGCCCACGCCGCAGATTCCGCTTTTTACGGAAATTTTAAAGTGATCTAGCAGGATCTGCGCAAACGCTCCCGCAGCCACGCGCACGGCGGTTTCGCGCGCGCTTGCCCGTCCGCCGCCTCGGTAATCGCGCAGTCCGTATTTGGCAAAATATGTAAAATCGGCGTGTGCGGGGCGGAAAATATCCTTTAGATTTTCGTAGTCCTTTGAGTGTTGGTTTGCGTTGCGGATGATAAATCCGATCGGCGCGCCGGTGCTGCGACCGTCAAAAATCCCGCTTAAAATTTCGATCTCATCGGCTTCTTTGCGCGGCGTAGCGTATCTGCCGCCCGGTTTGCGGCGATCAAGCTCGCTTTGGATATTTGAAAGCTCGATCTCCACGCCAGCCGGCAATCCGTCCAAAACGCCGCCTATCGCCGCGCCGTGGCTCTCGCCGAAGGTGCTAAGGCGCAATCTCTCGCCGAAGGTATTCATAGCGCGTCTCCTTGATCGCCGCCGCTTTGTTTATCCGTATCGCGCCCGCTTCGCTCATTGCTTTTTTTAGCGCTCGGCGTGCCGCCCGATGTGCCGGCGCGATCGCTTTTTTTGCTACCATGCGCCCGTCCGTTGCCGCCTCGTGAGCCTTTTTTGCCGCCCTGTGCGCAGTTCGCGCCGCTTTGTGCGTCGCCGCATGCCGTTTGCTCGCCATTTTGCGCGTCAGTGCCGTGCGAGGCGCCGTTTTGTAAAAGCTCGAGCGCGATTTGCGCGCATTTTTGCTCGGCCTCTTTTTTGCTCGCTCCCACGGCGGATGATAGCCGCTTGCCGCCTACGAGCGCCGCCATTTCAAAGCTTTTTTTATGATCGGGGCCGCTCGAGCCTAAAAGGATATATTCGGGCGTGACGCCGAATTTTGCCTGCGTGAGCTCTTGCAGCGCGGTTTTGTAGTCTCGCACGAGCTCGTTAAAGCTGATGCGCGGATAGAGGATTTCTAAGATTGCGGTCGCGATGCGGGCGGTGTTTTGCAGCCCGCTCTCAAGATAGACGGCGCCCATTATCGCCTCAAAGGCGTCCGAAAGCAGCGATGGCTTCTCGCGTCCGCCGTTGCGCTCCTCGGACAGCGACATATTCAGGTTCTCCCCGATGCCCAAAAATTTTGCAAATTTAGAAAAGCTGCTTTCGTTCACGAGTGCGGCGCGCAGCTTGCTCAGATCGCCCTCGTCGCTACTAAATTTTTTGAAAAGATACTCGCCCACGATTAGATCCATCACCGCATCGCCTAAAAATTCCAGTCTCTCGTTGTTATGTCCGTTTTTGGCGCTTTTGTGCGTAAGAGCGATCTTGAGGTGGGTTAAATTTTTAAATTTGTAGCCCAGTTTTTCTTGTAATTTTTCTAAATTTTGCATCTTTGCCCTTTTTTATAAAATTTTACGAAATCAGTGGCGGTCCGCACGCAAACGGCATCCGGTGCGAACAAAACCTACGCAAGCGAAACGAACGCGAGCAAGCACAGCCCGCGCTAAATTTGTATTAACGCCGAATGAAACGCGCTAGCGCCAATCTGCGGCGAATAAAATTTAAACGTAGCCCGCTAATTCTAACGCAAACCGCGCTAAGGCTCACTTGCCGCAAACGAAATTCTCGCCAAAAACACACTCGCCGCGAATACAGTCGCACCAAAGCCTGCTCACTGCTAACGAAATTTCCGCCAAAGCTCGATTGCGTGAACGAATGCGCTAAAACCGGCGGCGATAAAATTTACGCCGAAGCGGCTCTGCGTGCAAAGCAAACGCGGGCAAATCCATGCTTAATCCGCGCAACCGCGAGCTTTGTCGTAGAATTTCAGCCTTTTATCGCTTCTGCAGCCGCGCGAGCCATAGCGTCGCACTCCTCGTTTTGCGGATGACCCGCATGCCCCTTGACCCAAGAGGCCTTGATCTCGTGAGGCGCCGCCGCCGCAAGGTATCTGCGCCACAGATCTGCGTTTTTCTTGCCCTTGAAATCGGTAACGACCCACTTTGCGAGCCAGGAATTTATCGCCTTAACGACATACTCGCTATCGGTAAAAAGCTCGACGCGGCAGGGCTGCTTAAGCGCGCTAAGCCCCATTATAGCGGCCGTTAGCTCCATTTGATTATTAGTCGTCATCGCTTCCGCGCCGCTTGCCTTTTTTATCGCGTCGCCGTATTGCAAGATGTAAGCCCAGCCGCCTGCTCCAGGGTTTCCGAGACAGCTGCCGTCGCTAAAAAGTTTGACCGATTTCACCGGTTTTCTCCGAAATTTGCGCTCTGATCTCCATGCTGCCTAGCTCGTAGCAGACCGGGCAGCGGTGTGAGAAAAGCCCCACCGAGCTTTTGCACTTCGCGCAGGTGTAGCTAAAGCTAAGCCTTGCGTCCTCAAAGCCCGCGTCTTTCATAGCCATAAGCGCGTTGATCTCAAAAATTTTACTCGCGCTCTGCGGCTTTTGATCGCTTTTTCCAAGCGCATAAAAAAGCGCGTTGTACTCCGCATCCTGCGTATTTACCGCCGCAGGGAAATCATAGATCAGATCGATTGCCTGCTCGATCGGCGGGAAGCGGTCAAAGCCCTCCATAGGCTCTTTGTTTTTGATAAAAAGCTCCATGCAGAACCGCCCTGCGCCTTTGAAGTTTAGCTTTGAAATTTTGGCGATCTTTTTATTAAACGGCGTATTCGCGTCGTTTGCGATGATCTGGGCGCGCTCGAACTGGCTTTGGGCGTATACTTCGGCATCCTGTTCGCGCAGCGCGTCAAGCACCTCAAGCGCCTCATTAAAGCGCTTCAGCCGCTCATAAATCACCGTAAGATGCGTAAGAGCCTCTTTGTTTCTCGGGCGCAGCTTCAGCGCCTGCAAAAACACCTCTTCGGCGCGTCCCAAAAAGCCCGCTTTGAAATATACGATACCGAGATTGGTGAGGATAAACTCCCTCTGCACGCCGCCGCTAGCCTTACTTAGCGCAATTAGATAAATTTCTATCGCACGCTCGAAGTCGCCGCTTTTGACGAAAGAGCTAGCTAAAATTCCAAGCGTCGGGATGTCTATTTGCGGGCTTGCCAAAAGCTGTCTGTGCTCGGTGCTAAGCGCGTCTAGGGTGTCAAATTTTTTGATGAAATTCTCTAGGCTCTGCCTCTCGTTTTTTTTAGAAAAAACTCCCCAAATGTAGCTTAGAATCGACACTAGCAAGATTATGCTTATCAGCATGATAAGCCCGAAAATCGGGTCGCGATCGTCTAAGAAAAAATTATCCAAATCAAACCTCGTCGCAAAAATAAAGGGCAATTATAGCAAAGTGCGGGTATAATTTCGCTTATGATTAAAAACGAAAGCATAGAAAATCTGCTGGCCACCGTAGATATCGTAGACGTCGTAGAAAAATATGTCCCGCTTAAGCGCAGCGGCGCAAATTTCGTGGGCGTTTGCCCCTTCCACGACGATTCGCATCCGAGTATGAGCGTGAGCTCCAAGCTCGGAATTTTTCACTGCTTTTCGTGCAAAGCAGGCGGCAACGCGATTAAATTTATCCAAGATTACGAAAAGATAAGCTTTCCCGAAGCGGTCGAAAAGCTTGCGGGGATGTATAATTTCGCGCTGCAATACACCGGTGCCAAGGTGCAGGAGCGCAGCGAAGAGAAGAAGGTGCTCGGGATTTTAAACGCCTATTACCAAAGCTGCCTTTATCAAAATCCTACCGCCGTGAAATACCTGCACGATCGCGGACTGAGCGATCAAAGCATTCGCAAATTCGGCCTTGGCTACGCAGGAGCTAGCGCGCAGACGATCAGGGTTTTGCAAAACGAAGAAATTCCGCCGCAAGACGCGCTAAATGCGGGCGCGGTGAAGCAAAACGAGCGCGGGCTCTACGCTAGCTTCATCGAGCGCATCACCTTTCCGATCTACAACCACGCAAGCAAGCTCGTGGGCTTCGGCGGCCGCACGATAAGCGATAATCCCGCCAAATACGTCAATTCGCCGCAGTGCGCGCTGTTTGATAAATCTAAAATTTTCTACGCATTCGACCTTGCGAAAAAAAGCGCGATCGCTAAAAAAACCCTCATCATCACCGAGGGCTACATGGACGTTATCATGCTTCATCAAGCGGGCATCGATAACGCCGTAGCGGTGCTCGGCACGGCGCTGACGCCTGCTCATCTGCCGCTCATAAAGCGCGCGGAGCTTAACGTCGTGCTTAGCTTCGACGGCGACGCTGCGGGCATCAATGCGGCGATAAAATCGGCGCGGCTTTTGTGCCTGAATAAGATCGACTCAAGCGTCGCTATAATCGGCGGCGGTGCCGATCCTGCGGATATGATTGCGGCGGGCAAGGTGCGCGAGCTAGAGCAAATTTATGCTAGCGGCATGGAGAGCGGGGAGTTTCTGATCCGAAGAATCGCTAAAAAATACGACCTCGCCCGTCCTATGCAAAAAGAAGCGGCGCTAAATGAGATCAAAGAATTTACCGCAGCGCTCGGCCCCGTGCTCGCCGAGTCCTATCAGAGCCTAGTGGCGCAAATTTTAAACGTCTCGCCCGCTTCGTTTAATCTCTCTAACGGCGGTAAAAATTTCGGCGCGGGCTTTGAGGGGCAAAATTTTAACGAGAGCGAAAGCTTCGGCTCTCGCGATTTCGGCTCTTACGAGGGGCGCGACGCAGACGGCAGGGGCGGTGCAAGCGGGAGCTTAAACGGCGGAAATTTTGATCGCACGCAAAACACGGCGCGCTACGAAAGCTCTGCGTCGCCTGCCGCTTCGGCGAGGCTCGGGCGGACGCTACTGCGCCGCAAGGAGATCGCGGAGCTTCAGATCATAAAATCGATGCTGCTTGATGGCGAGATGGCACAGCTCGGGCTTGGCTGCTTGGAGCGGCGCGATTTTCGCATGCACGGCGATATTTTCGAGGCGTTTTTGGCTTTCTCTCGCAGCGGCGGGAATTTTAAAAATTTCATCGCAGGCGAGGGCATCAATGCGAATAGTAATGTAAGCGAGAATTTTACCGCAGGCGGCGCGGGAGAAAATTTTATCCGTAGCGAGAGCGTGAATTTAAAAAGCGGTGAGAATTCTATCGAGCAAAATTTTATCGGGCAAGGCTCCGCAGGCGCCGTAAATTTAAAAGGCTCCTCCGCGCAGCAGGGCGCAAACGGCGGCGAGAAGCAAGACGTAAACAACGTCGCAAAGCAGGGCGAGAGGGAAGCCGCAGCTCAAAATGCTCAAAACGCCGAAACCGAAGCCTGCGAAAATCTGCGCGCGCTTGCGCTGGACGATGAAATTTTGCCGATCGGCGGTACGGCGCTTTTTAATGACGCGTGCAAAATTTTACGCCGCAACGCCCTGCAAGATCTGATGCAAAAGCTCAAAAACTCCGACGCGCCCGACAAGATCGAGCGAATCTTGGAGTATCAAAAAAAGATCAATCAACTCAAGTAAAGGAACGAAATGAAGGCATTGGCGCTCTTTAGCGGCGGGCTTGATTCAATGCTCGCGGTCAAACTCATCGTCTCGCAAGGCATCGAGGTGCTCGCGCTGAATATGGATATCGGATTTGGCGGCAAGGACGATAAGAGCGAGATCATGCGCCGCAGAGCCGCAGCCGCGGGGGCGGATTTTAAAAGCGTCGATATCAGAAGCGAATATCTACGTCAAGTGCTTTTCGAGCCCAAATACGGCTACGGCAAGCACTTCAACCCCTGCATCGACTGCCACGGATATATGTTTAAGACCGCGCTTGCGATGCTACAAAGCGAAGGGGCGAGCTTCATCATCACGGGCGAGGTGCTCGGACAGCGCCCGATGAGCCAGCGCGCGCAGGCTCTAGCACAGGTCGGCGGGCTTAGCGGCGATGAGGAGGGGCTGATCCTGCGTCCGTTGTGCGCGAAGCTGCTGCCACCCACGACGCCTGAGATCAAAGGCTGGGTGGATCGCGACGCGCTGCTTGACATCAGCGGGCGCGGGCGGGTTAGGCAGATGCAGCTGGCGGCGGAGTTCGGCTTTGAGGATTACGAAATGCCCGCAGGAGGCTGCCTGTTGACCGTGCAGAGCTTTAGCGAGCGGATCAAGGATGCGGTAAAATTTGAAAAGATCGAAACGCCCGCGGACGCTGAAATTTTAAAATTCGGACGCCATCTGCGCCTGCCGGGCGGCGCGAAGCTCATAATCGGGCGAGATGAGAATGACAACAAAAAGCTTGCCGCAGTGCAAAATCCAAAATTTAGCGAGATAAAATTTAAAGATGGCGTCGTGGGCGCGCTAAGCCTGCTAAGCAGAGGCGCGAGCGAGGCGGATAGAAAGCTTGCGGCGAGGCTGGCGCTAACCTATGCCAAAACGGACGCCGCGCGCCGCTACGCTCTGCTCATAGACGGCAGCGAGCTGAGCACAAGCCCATTTGAGAGCAAGGATGCCGCCCGCGAGTATTTTGTATGATAAGCCATGTCAATAAATATAGGGATTGGAGTGCAATATGAAGCTTGAACGTTTTCCCGGTATAAATATTATAGTTGAAGAAAAACGTGTTGTTTTTGAATTAAAAATTAAAAACCAAAAATCTGTATATATGTGCCACCCATTTACAAATAACACTGGAGATATTGCGTTTGTTGATAGCATAAAATTCTTAGAATTATGACGTAATAGTAAAATTGATGTAGATAAAGAAATAAGCAATAAAACGGAAGATGGTTGGCGAGACGATTACAAATATAGTTGGGCAGAAGAGGGCTTTAACGGGGTCTTGGTAATCCTGTGCCATTGGCTAGAGTTTGTTGTTATTCTGATGAGTATTATGTACCAATAAAAGCAAGATGTATTCCGTTTTTTAAAAGGAATATGTGAAAGAAATAAAATACGCTTGTTCATTTTCTGACGGAATAACACGTGCTATTTGGCTGCTTTCTAATGGAGTGAAATCATTTCCAGTACATTTAAGCTCTTCCGATGAGACAAAAATATTGGCAAAATTTGCAGGTATTACAGAAAATTTTTATTATATAAAGACAGAAATCCAAAGTGAACTGAATTTATGGGATAAGAAATGATATATAAAATTTTAGTCATAAATTTATAGAATTTTAGTTAAAATCCTTTCACCAAAATTTCGCGTAAAAGCTCTGCGAAAATGTCAAATTTAGGAGAATCCTTGAAGCTTCAAATGTCCTTGATGTCGGTTGCCTGCGTCATAATCATCCTGGCTGGTCTTAAAGCCGCGCAGGCTATCGTCGTGCCATTTTTGCTAGCTATTTTCATCACGGTGCTCGTCTCGCCGCTGGTGCTTTATGTCCAAAAGATCCGCGTCGGGCGTGTTTTTAGCTTCCTCATCATTACTTTCGCTTTCGTAGCGATTATAGTGTTTTTCGGTGCGGTCATCTTTGATGCGATCAAGGAATTTTCAGCGCGCCTGCCCGAGCTTCAAGCAAAATTTGAAGAGGTGCTAGGAGGCGTGAGCGCGAAGCTCTCTCGATTTGGCATAGAGCTTAACGCCGCAAGCCTAGGCATCGATCCGAGCGAAGCCGCCGCGCAGCTATCTGCACTACTGCGCAAAACAGGCTCGATAGTCTCGACGGGATTTTTCATTTTTATAATGGTTTCATTTATGGTCTTTGAAAGCTCCGTAATCGACGAAAAAATCCGCTATTTTTCGCAAAGTAGCCGCGCTACGCACACTTTCGTGAAGAAATTTGCCTCCAGCCTCAAAAAATATCTACTAATCAAAACTATCGCTTCAGCTTGCACTGGCGCGCTCATCGGACTTGGGCTGTGGGCGCTCGGAGTTCCTTATGCTGCGCTATGGGGGATTTTAGCTTTCGTGCTAAATTTTATTCCTACGATAGGCTCGATCGTAGCGGTCTTTCCGACGCTTTTCGTGACGCTAGCTACGATGGATATAAGCTCTAGCATCTGGACTATCGCAATCTATTTAGTCGTAAACGTAGCGATCGGAAATATCATCGAGCCACGATTTTTAGGGCAAGGGCTCGGGCTTTCAACGATCAGTGTGCTTGCAGGACTACTGCTGTGGGGCTTCGTGCTTGGTATCGGCGGGCTATTTTTGGCTGTGCCGCTTACGATGAGCTTGCAAATCGCGCTTGCCTCAAACGACAAAACACGCTTCATCGCGACTCTATTAAGCAACAAGGTCGAAAGATAAAGCGAAATTCCGCGGAATTTTAAAATTCTATAAATTTTAGCTTGAGCGCGCTCAAGAGTATTTTTGTCTCTTTTAGATAAAATCCGCCCCAAAGGATTAAAGATGACGAGTGAAAAATTTATTTACGAAGTAAACACGGTGACGAAATTTATCCAAATTTACTGCGACGATAAGCACACGGACGCGCCCAAAAAAGATGGCGCCGTGCTTCATGACTACAAAGACGATAAGGGGCTAGTGCAGACGCACTTTCATCTCTGTAGCGACTGCGAGCGAATGCTACGCTATGCCTACGCGCGCCTTGGTGCCTGCCCGCATACCGAAAAGCCGCGTTGTCACCACTGCCCGCATCCGTGCTACGAGCGTGAAATGTGGGTAAATATGGCTAAGATGATGAAATATAGCGGCATGAAGCTAGGACTTACAAAGATCAAAAAGCTTTTTTCGTTTAAAAAAAGCTAATTTGTGCGGGCAATTTAGTTAAAGTTTGCGGGTAAAATTTATCTCTGCAAACCCGCTTCATCTCTACACAAAAAAGTATAAAAAAGCAGCGTGAGAAGAAGCACAAAAAGATATAAAAATCAATCAAAATGCTAAATTTTAGTGCGTAAAATTCTGCCTTGCAAACGCAAATCCTCCGCAATCCTTGATAATAAATAATTAAATTTGAGTTTATAGTTTTAAGTTAGAATTGTGCCCAATCAAAGGAGAAAATATGAAGGTCATTACCATCGCGGTCGTTAACGGCAGGGTCGTAAACGAAAAGGAGCTGATCGCGGGCATCATCGACTACGACGATTTTACCGCAGTCGCCGAGCAGCTTCGCAAAGCGCTGAAATCCTCTTATTTTACGGCCAACGAGCATGCTAGAATTTATAAAAAAATCAGCGCCGAGACGGGCTTTAGACGCGTGCGATTCGACTACAAACCGTATAAAGATAAAATTTCAAACCTCATCGCCCAAGGCTACACCGTCAAGGCGATCTTAAAAAAGATCGGCGAGGAGGACGAAGCGTTCAAAAACGCCGTTACTGCGCCCGGGCTTACGCACTTTATCTCCGTGACGTTCAAAGATGAAAAAACAAGACTTCGCGCAACCGCCAAAAAAAGCGAAGATTTCTTATACGCATATCGCTTCGAGATTAAGAAAATGCACTTCCAAGGCGTTAGCAATAAAGAAATTTTAAAGCATATGAAATCTCAATACGAAAAGGATTTTGCCAAAGTAAGCGAGCGCGATCTTGCCGCTTTTATCGAGGCAAACGCCGTGCTTGATACCGACCGCAAACTCTCGCTGTATAAAAAGCCGAGCCTTTATGATCCGCATTTTAGCGAGATTATGAAGCTTTACGCAAGCGGTATGCGCGTCTATGACATATGGAAGACGCTTAAGGCCAAATACCCCGAGCTAGCCAAGCTTCAAGCGCCGAGCCTTTATCAGTTCATCGCAAATAACGCCCTTGGCAAAGCCAAATATATGCAAAAAGACTGATATGCCCACGCTTCTTTCAAATTTTACTTTCAAATTTAAAATTTCGCCGCGATAAAGATCGATGAAAGCCGGTGAAATTTCGATGAAAACCTGCGTCATTCTCTGCGGCGGCAAAAGCTCGCGTTTCGGCAGCGACAAAACGCTGTTTCCATTTCGCGGGTATCCCAGCATGACGCACTTTCTTTTCTCGCGCCTAAGCCGCGAGTTTGAGCGGGTTTTCGCCTGCGCCAAAAGCTCTAAATTTAACCCGCCGCTTCCTATGATCTACGACGAATTTGAGGAATTTTCGCCGATGGGCGCGCTATATTCGGCGCTAAAGCCATTTAGCGACGAGCGCATTTTTATCATCCCCGCCGATATGCCATTTGTAGAAATTTCCACTATTCGCGCTCTTAGCGAGCAGGAGGGACAAATTTGCGTGGCGGGCGACGAAGCGCATAGACACAGCCTGTGCGGATTTTTTGACGCAGCTCTCGCTCCGCGCGCGCTTGAGCTCTACCACGCAGGAGAGCATAAGATCGGCGCACTCATCGGATCTGCAAATTCCAAAGTGCTAAATTTCAAAAACAAAGAGCAGTTTTTAAATATAAATTATCAAAACGATTTAAAGGGCGTAGATGAAATTTAAAGCTTTAGCGCTCGCGCTTTGCGCCATGAGCCTAGCCGCGCAAGATCTATCCGAGCTATACGCAAAGGCTAGCGAATACGAGGCCAAGGGCGATTACAAAAACGCGATGATCTATTACAAAAAGATCGCCGCGGCAAATCTAGCGGAAAGCGGCGAAAAGTCGCGCCGAAATTCAGCAAAAAATTCTACCTCGTCCGCAGAAAACCGCGCTTCGCACGATGATACCGCCGTTTTAAACTCCGCTGAGTCGCAAAATTCTGTCGCACAAAATTCCGCCGCGCCAAAACCTGTCGAGCCACATTCCACTTCGTCAAATTTCGCAGACGCAGGCTCAGCTGTGTCAGACTCCGCGTCAAATTTAGAATCATCAAATTCCGCCTCGCTATCTCAGAATTCCACGACATCGAGTTCTGCGATGCAGGACGAACGGAATTTTCTAGCGCAAAATTCCGCGCCGCAAGGCGAGCAAAATGGCCGAAATTTCGGATTTTTAGGGCTTAAATACTACGAGCCGATCTATATGCTCTTTACTCATGATTTTAGCAAAAAATCCGATCGCAAGGCGGATGAGCTACATTTTGAGTTTAGCTTCGAGCGCCCGATTACCTACGACGCGCTGGGACTTGGAGAGAAAATTTCATTCGCTTACGCGCAAAATTCCTGGTGGCAGATTACGCAGGATAGCGCCCCTTTTCGCGAAAGCAACTATCGCCCAGAGCTCTACGTTAGCGCGCCGGTACCGTTTGCGGACGAGCTAAAGATAGGCGCCATGCACGAGTCAAACGGCAAGGGCGGCGAGGAATCGCGCTCATGGAATAGGCTCTACGCGCAAAGCACGTGGAGCGCGGACGGATTTTCGATCACCCCCAGAGCCTGGTATGCGTTTTGGCTGGACCGCACGAACGAGGACATCGCGGATTATATGGGCTACGGCGATCTGCGCGCGTCATATACCTTCGGCAAGCAGCGACTCAGCGCTCTGTGGCGAAACAACCTCCATTTTGACGGCAGTAACCGCGGCGCGATCGAGCTGAACTACAGCTTCCCGATCTTTAACAGCGGATTTTACGGCTATCTGCGCTACTTTGGCGGCTACGGCGAGAGCCTCGCGGACTACAGACGCAGCGTCAATAAGATCGGCATCGGGCTTTCGTTCGTAGAATTTTAATGCCTTCTGCACCGAGTTTCGGGCCAAATTTGAACTCATGACTCATTGTGCGTCTTAAAATCGCACCAAATTTCAACCGCTTTTAAATTTCTTAGAAATTAATATTGTTTTAGCTAAAATCGCAGATTAAATTTTAAACAAAAGGATCAAAAAATGGCACAAATTCAAGAGGCCGAGCTCATCTGGAAAGACGGCAAGCTAATCCCATGGGCGGAAGCCACTACTCACGTTTTGACGCACTCTTTGCACTATGGAAACGCCGTATTTGAGGGCGTACGCGCTTATAAAACCGATAAAGGCTATGCGATTTTTCGCTTGGATGAGCACACTCGCAGGCTTGAAATTTCGGCAAAACTCTGCCTAATCAAGCTTCCGTTTAGCTTCGAGCAGCTCCGTCAGGCTCAGATCGACGTCGTCGCAAAAAACCGCTTCGATCAGACCGTATATATCCGCCCGCTAGCATACTTCGGCTATGGCTCGATGGGCGTTTCGTCCAAGGACTGCTCGGTAAACGTCATCGTCGCAGCGTGGCAATGGGGCGCGTATATGGGCGAAGAGGCGCTACGCAAGGGTATCAAAGCCAAAATTTCATCGTGGATAAAGCCGGCGCAATTTTCGATGATGGCAAAAGCCAAAGCGAGCGCGAATTATTTCAACTCGCAGATGGCAAATTTCGAAGCGGTTGATGCGGGATACGATGAGGCGATACTACTCGATCCTCAAGGCTTCGTCGCGGAGGGCCCTGGCGAGTGCCTATTTATCGTAAAAAATGGCGTCATCATCACTCCGCCGAACGACACCAGCTTAGAGAGCATCACTCAAAACTCGGTCATCGAAATCGCGCGCAGCCTGGGCTACGAAGTCCGCAGAGAGCGCATCGCTCGCGATCAGCTCTATGCCGCGGACGAGGCGTTTTTCACCGGCACCGCCGCGGAGGTCACGCCGATTAGCAACATCGACGGCAGGATCATCGGCAAGGGCGAGATGGGCGAGATCACGAGCCGCTTGCAAAAGGCGTATTTCGCGGTAGTCACGGGCAAAGACCCTAAATTTGAGCACTGGCTCACCTACGTTAAATAAGGACGCGCATGCCAGCGGATTTGAATGATTATTTTAATAAGAAAAACAGCGACAAAAAAGGCGGGAATTTAAATTTTAAAATTCCTAATTTCGGAGGGATGGGCAAGTTTAGCGGCGTGCTTTACGTGATAATCGCGCTAATTGCGCTGCTCGTGATTGCAAAGCCCTTCGTCACGATCCAATCGGGCGAGGTGGGTATCAAGTCAAATTTAGGCAAATACGATCCGACGCCTCTTGGCGCGGGACTTCACTTTTTCGTGCCGTTCATACAGGACGTATTCGTCGTAGATACTCGCACGCGTATCATCAACTACACCAGCAGCGAAGATATGAGCGCGGGTATCGCTACTAAAAGCGGCACCGCGGGCGGTATCATCAGCAAAAACTCGCTCTCGGTGCTAGACTCGCGAAATTTGCCCGTCAGCATCGACATCACCGTGCAATACAGGCTCAATGAAGCCACGGCGCCCAACACGATCGCCGAGTGGGGCTTTTTGTGGGAGGATAAGATCATCGATCCGCGCGTAAAGGACGTCGTGCGTAGCGTCATCGGCAACTATGCCGCCGAGGAGCTGCCTACCAAACGCGATGAGATCGCTAAAGCGATCGACGACGGCATCCGCAAAAATATCGAAGCACTGCCGAATTCGCCCGTAGATCTGCTAGCCGTGCAGCTTCGCGAGATCATCCTACCGGCGAAGGTAAAGGAGCAGATCGAGAGCGTGCAGATCGCCAAACAGGAGGCTGAGCGCACTAAATACGAGGTCGAGCGCGCAAATCAAGAGGCGCTTAAAAAGGCTGCTCTTGCCAAAGGTAACGCAGACGCCGTCAAAATCGAGGCTCAAGGTCGCGCCGATGCCGCTAAGATCGAAGCCGACGCGCAAGCCTACGCCAACAAAGAGGTCGCAAAGAGCTTGGACGCAAATCTTTTAAGCCTCAAGCAGATCGAGACGCAGGCTAAATTTAACGAGGCGTTGCGCGAAAACAGCGACGCGAAAATTTTCCTAACGCCGGGCGGCGCGGTGCCTAATATCTGGGTCGATACGAAAGATAAGGCGAAGCAAAGCGCCATCGAGCGGGAAAATTAAAATTTCAGGCGGTTATACGCCCCGACTTCGCAAACTAAATTTGATAGCAAGTCGCTCCTAGCGCATAAGCCTAACTCGCGGTTTTGTGAGTTAAGCTTAGCGGCGAGCGTGAAAGCTTGTGATAAACGAAACTTGCGCCCGTTGCGGCTTAAGCTTAGCGGTCGCTTAAAATTTAGCCGCCGGGTTTATTCTTTAAATTTACTAGGCGCGCCGCTTCGTAAATTCACAACTCAAATTCCGCGTGCGGCGGCTAAATTTAAGGCGCTCGACTTCGCAAATTAAGGATCAAAGATGAAGGTAGATTGGCAAAAATTAGGCGGGCTGCTCCCAGCGATCGTGCAGGACGCGGGCGACGGCGCAGTTTTGATGCTCGCGTATATGAACGAAGAGGCGCTAAGCCTGACGCTGCGTACCGGCTACGCGCACTACTTTTCGCGCAGCAAGGGGCGCATCTGGAAAAAGGGCGAGAGCAGCGGACACGTTCAGCTTGTGCGAGAGGCGTTTTTGGACTGCGATAACGACGCGTTGCTGCTTAAAGTAGAGCAATGCGGCGGATCTGCCTGCCACACGGGCGCGCGAAGCTGTTTTTTCAAAGAGATTTCGCTGCAAAAAGGCAGTGAAAATTTCGATAGTTCGAGCGCTTGCGGCGCGATAAATTTTGCAGAGCACGGCTCTGTAACCTCTCTCGCGCAGAAAAATTCCGAGAATTCCCGCACAGGGCAAAATTCTACAGCCTGCGACAGCTTGCACAATTTAACGCCCAAAAATTCTACCGATGGTAATCAAAACTCCGCAATGCAAAGCCCCGCTGCGGCAAATTCCACTCTCACAAATTCCGCTGCGGAGCGCAGCGAGCAAAATTTAGACGCCGTCTCGCAAAATTCTTCGCTCAAAAACTCCGCAGAAAAAAGCCCGTACGGCATTTTGGACGAAATTTATCACGTTTGCTTGGATCGCAAGCTAAACGGAGAGCCCGCGCTCTCCTACGTCGCCTCGCTCTACGCGAAGGGCGAAAACGCCTATCTCAAAAAGATCGTCGAGGAGGCGTGCGAGTTCGCGCTGGCGTGCAAAGACCTCTCGCGCAGCGGGCTTTACGCAGACGTCGCGCGAGAGAGCTTTGGAGAGCACAGAACGGGCGAGCCGCGATACGACGTAATTTATGAGGGAGCGGATCTTTTATTTCACCTTCTGCTCGCACTTGCAGCGCACAATATCCATCCAGATGCCCTGCTTGACGAGCTAGCGCGCAGGCAAGGGCAAAGCGGTATCGAAGAGAAGCGTCGCCGCGAAAAATGATGCGTAAAATTTAATCACAAAAGCACCTCTTCCGCTCGCCCGCTTTGCGCGGCGAGCTAAATTTAAAAAGCGTTGCTGAAATTCTGTGCCGAATTTCAACGACGAAAGTATATTTCAATCGCGCTATTGCTGCAAAATTTAATTGTGCAGCGCGAGCTAAAATCCGCGCGTAAATTTCAGCGCCTTGCGCAAATCGTAAAATTTCACTAAAATTTTAAAATCAAATTTTAAAGGATAGCTGATGAGGCAGATCACGATGCAGGAGGCTTTGGACGCGGTTAGCGAGCGCTACTGTAAAGGTTATCACTACGAAAACGTAGCACTCACCGATGAGATGGTGCGCCGCATCTGCGAGGTAAAAAGCCTCGTAAATATGGGCTTTATAGCCACGGCGATTACGGACGCGGCACTACAGCATCTAGCCACGCTGCCGAAGCTTGCGTATCTGTTTTTGCAATATAGCGACAAGATAAGCGGCGAGGGTTTTAGATACTTTGCGGCGCACGCCAAGCTCGAACACATCGGCATCGAAAACGTCAGCATCACGGATGAGGGGCTAAAAGCGATCGCGCAAACCCCGAAGCTAAAATCGTTGCGCCTGGTCAATTCGCGCGTGAGCTTTGCGGGGCTGCTAGCCGCGGCAGATACAAAAATCCAGTTTTATCTTGGCGGCGGGCAGTTTAGCAAGGAGCAAATCGCGGAATTCGAACAGGCGCAAAGAGACGCCGCAAAGAGCAAAAAGAAGCTTGATCCAGATGACCTGGCGGCGGCGCAGAGTGCGCTTTTAGAATTTTTCGCGGCGATGAGCGAGTGGGAGAAATTTGCCGCTTCGCGAATTGATGATCTGGACGACGGCGAGGTGTAGCGCAGATGCAAGGAGCTATTTGCGAGCTACTGCACGCCCGTTAGGCGCAGCGGCTTCCGCCCCGATGGCATCTCGTTTTCGATGATGGAGGGCGGCGCCTACGGCGGATACGGGCTAACGGACGCCGAATGCGAGAGCAAAAATAAAATTTACATCTACGCCAAGGACGAACACGGCTTTGCGCGCCGCTTCCTGCTCGTGCGCAAGGACGGGCGCTGGCTCGTAGATAAGTGCCAAGGTATGGACGGCAAAAACCGCGGGCTGTAAAATTTGAGCGTAAAATGGGCTCAAATTTCATTCTCGGCGCGATCGCAGGATAAAATTTAGCCTGCTGCAAGCACGGCGATAAAATTTCATCTGCGCTGCGAAACAAAAACAAAGAGGACAAATGAGCGGTAAAATTTCTGCGCACGATGCGCACGGCGATCAAAGAAAGGTGCGAATGAAAAGGCAAATTTTCTCCGAGCTGGGCGGCTTCGTGGTGTACGAGCCCGCGCTGCTCGCGCGCTATCTGGATGAGCATGGACTTGTAGGCGGTGACGTTCTTGCTTATTTTACGCAGACCGAGCACGGGGGCGCGGTCACAGAAAAGGGGATCGCGGTGCCGATATCGGGCGTCCGTAGCGATTATTACGATTTTGCGGTTAGCACGGGCGAGGCGAGCGAGGAGATATTCGCACAAAACGAAGCGAAAATCATCTCTCGCGGCTGGATCTTTCACTCATCAGGCACGCTAAGGATCGTCGGCATCGGCTATTTTAAAGATATGAGCTGCATTAGCGAGCAAAACAGCCTAAGCTTTAAGCTAGAGCGCGGTCGGTATAGCTTAGAAATTTTAGGCGGATACCGAGGCGCAAATTTTAGCGGCGCGCCTGCCTCCCGCGATGATACGCCCGTTTTTCATCTGCGGCTTACGCCTTCTGCCGAACCTAAATTTAGCGGCGATTTGGAAGCGCCGTTTTATTTTTAGCCGAATTTATAAAATTTTGCGTAAAATTTCTCTTTAATGCGCGGCGAGCAGGCAAAATTTTCTAAATTTAACCGCTGCGCCCAGCAAAATGCTATAATCGGCGCCAAATTACGGGAGGCGAGATGGTTTTTGACAAACTTATGGGCGCGCTGGCGCAAAATGGCTGGCAGATACGGCGCAGGGATGAAATTTGCCCGCCGCAAAGCGAATTTTTGGGCAGCAGATTTAAAAATTTAAGCGAAGATTTTTACCGCTTCGTTTGCTCTTTTGAGACTTTACATGACGCTGCGGACACCGTTTGGTTTGTGTCCGCTAGGGATTATGCATCGTCAGGCGTGGACGAGGCGGAATTTCACTACGGAGATTTTGAAAAAGACAGCCTGGAGTGCGCGGCTAACGATGCGCAAAGAGCCGCCGTGAGCGCGTTTTGGAGCGGGTGCTTGCCGTTTTTGTTTTCAGTCAGGGGCGAGCGCTGCTTCGCGGGCATCCTCACGAAAGGCGCGGACGCGGGCAAGATCGTATTCGGCGCAGAACCGATCTATGAGGACGTCTCGATCATCGCGCAAAGCTTCGAGGAATTTATCGCTCTTTTCCTCGCCGCGCTCACGGACAAAAGCGCCGCGAAATATCCGCTTTCTTGTTTTGCGTAGCAGCATGCGATACGAACAAAGCGGTACTGCGAGCGCGAGTAAAACAGCGGCGGAGTGCGGGACACAAATTTTACCCTCGCGCAAAATCTGCGCCGTAGATCATATCGGAGAGTAAAATTTCGCTCGATGTTTAGAGAAAAGCGCAGGAAAAAACGGTGCTGTAAATTACACAAGCCAAAAACCAGCCCGATGATTTGTAATAAATTTTGAGTTTAAATTTTACACGCTTAGGCCAAAGGCTTCGGCGCCTCCGAACAAGCCTCGTCCGCAAAAATTTTGCTCTAAAATTTGAGCAGCCCGTCCTCGTCAAATTTAAAACCGGGCCCCCAAGCCACCTCCCAGTAGTATCCGTCGGGATCGGCAAAATACGCGTGGTATCCGCCCCAAAACGTATCTTGGGGCTCCTTGACGATGGTGCCGCCCGCCTTTTTTACTAGCTCTATGACGCTAGCTACGTCCTCTTTGTTTTTTACGTTATACGCTAGCGTGATGCCGCCAAATCCGCTGCCCTTGGGCGGATCGTTTTCGCTGATATCTCGCACCAGCGCGTCCAAGGGATAGAGCTCAAATTTGGTTCCGGGCGTATTAAAAAAGCATACCGGCGGGTCGTCGTCTTTGCAATCCGTCTTAAATCCTAGGCTGTCTCTGTAAAATTTGAGCGCCCTTTGCATGCTTCGTACGCCTAGGCAGATGCAGGTTATTTTATTCATTTTTGCCTCCATAAATTTTAACGTATCTATTTTGGTTTCTTATACCGTAGTCAAAACAGCTACCTGCGCCTTACGGCTCGAACAAGCCGTCGCCGCACTAGCCGAGCGCGCCTTCTGAAATTTTAAATCGCCGATCATAAAATTCTAAAATTCCGCTTCCAAACTCGGCGTTAAATTTTAAAATTTAAACCGCTTTTGATCTAGCCCGCAAGCTGGCTCAAAGCCCGCGCCTCACGGCTCAAACGCGAGACGGCGATTTTAGATGGCAAAATTTACGAACTTAAAGTCTGCATTTTACGGCTCAAACGAGCAGGCTTTTAGGTTTCCGCCCGCCAAGCCCTTTTTAAACCACTCTTTGCGCTGTGCCGAAGTGCCGTGCGTGAAAGAATCGGGTACGACGCGACCGCTAAATTTACGCTGCAACGTATCGTCGCCGATCGCGCTGGCGGCATTTAGCGCCTCGTCGATATCGCCCGCCTCCAGCACGCGCCCTGTTTTTGCGAGATAATGCGCCCAAACCCCCGCGTAGCAGTCTGCCTGCAGCTCGACTTTGACCTGAAGCGCGTTTTGCTCGACTTCGCTGCGAGCGCGCCTTTTAAGAGCGCTAACCTGCTCCAGCGTACCGATTAAATTTTGAACGTGGTGCCCTACTTCGTGCGCGATGACGTAGGCCTGCGCGAAGTCGCCGCCAGCTTTGTACTTATTCGCAAGTTCATCGAAAAAGCTAAGATCCAGATAAATTTTGCGGTCCCTCGGGCAATAAAAAGGTCCCGTTTGCGCGCTCGCAAAGCCGCAGCCGCTTGCGATCTGATCGCGGAAAAGCCGCAAGCCGGGCTCCTCGTAGCGCGCGCCCGCACTTTTAAATATCTCGCCCCAAACATCCTCGGTTTGAGCTAGCACCGCCGAGACGAAGGCGAGCTTTTCCTGCTCTTGCGGGCTGTCCGTCGGCTCTCTCTGCGTGCTAGCGCCCCCGTCTAAAAGCGCCAAAGGGTTGTAGCCCATAAAATACGCCACCGCGCCGATTACGAGCACTATGCGCCCGATCTTTGAGCCGAGCAAAAACCTGATGATCGGGATCAGCATCCCAAGCGAGCCGGAGCTCGTGCGCATGCTGCTTGCGCGGTCATCCTCCACGTTTGAACTTCGTCTGCCGTCTTGCCATTTCATGTTTTTCCTTTAAAATTTTTGAGCCATTATACTAAAATTTTAAAAAGAGCGCCGCCTTGCTTCTACAAAAGCGATGCGCGCGTAGCGAAATAAATCTGAAATTTTGCTTATTTTAAATTTCTTTTAAGCTGTTTAAAATTTTAAATTCTATATAATCGCCCTTTTTAAATTTAAAAGAAAGGAGAATTTGTGGCAAAAGACGACGTCATAGAGATCGACGGCAACGTCATAGAAGCGCTGCCGAACGCGACTTTTAAGGTCGAGCTCGATAACAAACACGTGATTTTATGTCATATCGCGGGCAAGATGCGGATGCACTACATCAAGATAATGCCGGGCGATCGCGTAAAAGTTGAGCTGACCCCTTACAGCCTCGATAAAGGCAGGATCACCTACCGCTATAAGTAAGGATAAAGTTAAATTTAGATATACTCGCGATTTTGCGACTAAACTGTAGGAAGAAGTGTTTTCAAAATCCCCACTATTTTGAAAACAGTTGGTTTGATACTTTCGCTTTTGAAATTTCATTAAACCTAGGTGCAGTTTGCATTTAAAGTGGAGAAAATTTTAGGAGAGTGGAATGAAAGTTCGTCCATCCGTTAAGAAAATGTGCGACAAATGTAAAATTGTCAAGCGCAAAGGTGTTGTTCACGTTATTTGTGAAAATCCAAAACATAAACAAAGACAAGGATAAGTTATGGCTCGTATCGCAGGTGTAGATCTACCAAAGAAAAAAAGGATTGAATACGGACTAACTTATATCTACGGTATAGGTTTATTTACGTCGAGAAAAATTCTCGATGCGGCAGGAATTTCTTACGATAAAAGAGTCGCCGATCTGAGCGAAGATGAAGCCGCCGCTATCAGAAAAGAGATCCAAGAGCACTATATGGTCGAAGGCGATCTTCGCAAACAAGTGGCTATGGATATAAAAGCACTTATGGACTTGGGCGGCTATCGCGGCCTAAGACACAGAAAGGGCCTTCCTGTTCGCGGTCAAAAAACAAAAACGAACGCCAGAACTAGAAAAGGCAAACGCAAAACCGTCGGCGCGGCAGCTAAATAAGGATTGAGATATGGCACAAAAAAAAGTAGTTAAGAAAAAAACCGTCAGAAAAAATATCGCCAAAGGCATAGTTTACATCTCCGCTACGTTTAATAACACTATGATTACCGTAACGGACGAGATGGGCAACGCGATCGCGTGGAGCAGTGCGGGCGCTTTAAATTTTAAAGGCAGTAAAAAATCCACCCCTTATGCGGCGCAGCAAGCCGTCGAGGACGCGTTAAACAAAGCCAAAGAGCACGGCATCAAAGAGGTAGGCGTCAAGGTTCAGGGTCCGGGAAGCGGACGCGAGACCGCCGTTAAAAGCGTAGGTAGTGTAGAAGGGATTAAAGTTACATATTTCAAAGACATCACTCCTCTTGCGCACAACGGTTGCAGACCGCCTAAACGACGTCGCGTGTAATTATAAAAGGAGAAATTTATGGCTAGATATACAGGACCGGTTGAAAAATTAGAAAGAAGGCTCGGCGTCGATCTATTTATGAAAGGCGAGAGAAGGCTTGCGGGCAAGAGCGCGCTTTTAAAACGCCCTTACGCTCCGGGTCAGCACGGACAAAGACGCGCTAAACTAAGCGAATACGGCTCACAGCTTCGCGAGAAGCAAAAGGCTAAATTTATGTACGGCGTAAGCGAAAAACAGTTCCGCAGGCTATTTGCTGAAGCGGCTCGTAGAGAGGGTAACACCGGAGCGATCTTGGTTCAGCTTTTAGAGCAGAGGCTAGATAATGTCGTTTACCGCATGGGCTTTGCTACGACTAGACGATTTGCGCGCCAGCTCGTTACGCACGGACATATCTTGGTAGACGGCAAGCGCGTCGATATCCCTTCGTACTCCGTCCGCGCAGGACAAAAGATCGAAGTGATCGAAAAGAGCAAAAATAACCCGCAAATTTCAAGAGCGCTGGATCTTACTGCACAGACCGGCATCGTAGCGTGGGTAGATGTAGAAAAAGAGAAAAGATACGGAATTTTTTCTAGAGTTCCGGAGAGAGAAGAAGTTGTTATTCCTGTAGAGGAAAGATTTATCGTAGAGCTTTACTCGAAATAGTAGGTGCTAATATGAGAAAAATCACAACATCAGCTCATATGCCAACTGAAATAAAGGTTGAGAATGTCAGCGAAAATGTTGCTAAAATCATAGCATATCCCTTTGAAACGGGATATGCCGTCACTCTAGCTCATCCTTTACGAAGGTTACTTTATACGAGCACGGTCGGTTTCGCGCCGACTGCGGTTAAAATCGAAGGCGTAAGCCACGAATTCGACAGCATGCGCGGTATGCTCGAGGATATGGCGGCTTTTATCATAAATTTAAAGGGCTTAAGATTTAAAATCAAAGGCGATTCCCTACGCGAGGTCGTGGAATACAGCTTTAAAGGGCCTAAAGAAATTTACGGCAGCGACCTAAATAACGACGCCGTAAAGATCGTAAATCCAAGCGCTTATCTGGCTACGATAAACGAGGATGCCGATCTTAAATTTACGCTCATCATCGAAAAGGGCATCGGCTACGTTCCAAGCGAAGAGATCAGAGAAAATTTAGACGCTGATTTCATCGCGTTGGATGCGTTTTTTACCCCGGTAACTAAGGCCGTTTACGACATCGAAAACGTATTTGTAGAGGACAATCCCGACTACGAAAAGGTGGTCTTTACGATCACTACCGACGGTCAGATCAGCGCGATAGATGCGTTTAAAAACGCACTTGAGGCGATGTATCAGCAGCTGGCGGTTTTCAAAGGTATCGTAAATATCAGCGCTGCGGATACTTTCGGTAGAGCGATCCCCGCAAATTCCGAGTTTGCAAAGCTTTTTGAGAGCGTTAGCAATCTAAGCTTAAGCGCACGAAGCTTCAACTGCCTAGATCGCGCCGATATTAGATTTATCGGTGAGCTTGCGATCATGGAGGAAAGCGAGCTTAAAGACCTTAAAAATTTAGGCAAAAAATCGCTTGAGGAGATCAAAGCCGTAATGGAGGAGATCGGTTATCCTATCGGCAACCAAGAGCTCGGCGATAAAAAAGAGCAGCTAAAACGCAAGCTTGACGAGCTGAAGGCTCAAAGACAAAAGAATGAAGGACAATAAATGAGACATAATCACGGATATAGGAAGCTAGGGCGCACTTCGTCTCACCGTGCCGCCCTGCTTAAAAATTTAACCATCGCTTTAGTTACTAGCGGCAAGATCGAAACTACGCTTCCTAAGGCAAAAGAGCTAAGAAGCTATGCCGAGAAGCTAATTACTCGCGCGCGAAAAGGCGACAGCGAAGCGCATAGATTTGTTTTCGCGGCGCTTCAAGATAAGGCTGCTACAAATAAGCTAGTCACCGAGATCGCTCCAAAATACGCAGGCGTAAACGGCGGCTACACTCGCATCATCAAAACCCGCCTTCGCAAGGGCGACGCTGCCGAGATGGCTTATATCGAGCTAATCAGCAAATAAAATTTCGGGATCACTCCCGAAATTTCTTCTATGAAATTTAAAATTTTACTTCCGCTTGTTATCATCGCTGCGGGTCTAGCGTGGGCATTGGACAACTATCTTAGCTATAAAAATATCGAAACGATCAACTCCGAAATTCCGCTAAAGCAGGCATTGGACGGCGAGCAAATTTCTAAAATCCGCGTCTATAAATCCAAACGAATTCTTGAAATTTTGACCTCAAAAGGCGTCGCAAAAAGCTACAAAATCGCCCTCGGACGCGAGCCTGAAGGACATAAAGAAATTCAAGGCGACGGCAAAACCCCAGAGGGCAACTACACCATAAACGGCAAAAATCCAAACTCGGCGTATCATCTAAATTTAGGCATCTCCTATCCGAACAAAGCCGACGTAGCGCACGCAAAATCCCTCGGCAAGAGCGCAGGCGGCGATATCAAAATCCACGGGCTACCGAATAAATTTAGCTACCTAGGGCAGAGTATCGCGGCGTTCGGCGACTGGACGGAGGGCTGCATAGCGCTCGTCAACGACGATATGGACGAGCTTTTTGAACACGTGAAAATCGGCACGCCGATAGAAATTTTGCCGTGATTGCACGCGCCTGCGCTAAAATTTCACAGCCGTGATCGATATAAAACGTAGCGTAAATTTTATCTACGAGCTTCAAAATAATGTTTGCCGTCCAGGCTTTTGTAGTCGCAAAATTTGCAATTAAAAGCAGGATTGTTTTTCTAAAAATTTAATCGTATCGGCGCTTGTCCTAATTAAATTTAGACAGTTTCGCTTTAAATTTTACCTACCGCTCAAGCAAAATTCCTTTTCAAATTTAGCCCTCGATCTGGCTGAAATTTCATCCCAAATTTATGGCGCAAATAGTCTAAATTTAAATATACGCAAGCCCGATGATTTGTAAGTTTCGTCCTTGCCTAAATCGATAAAATTTTAAAATCGCGGCTCGCCGTTCGCGGCGTATAAAATTCTTTGCGAGCCATTACGCAAAATCCGCGTCCTCGCGCAAAATTTCAGATTAAATTTCATCCCCGATAAGCCTTTTTTTATCGCTTTTGGATATAATGCGCCAAAATCAAAACAAGGAATTTTAATGATACCATTTACAGACGAAGAGCTTCTAGCCCCGGTACAGGATAGCTTGGAGCTAATCCGACCGATGCTGCAAAACGACGGCGGCGATATGAAGCTTTTAGGCATAAAAAATGGCGTCGTCTATGTCCGCCTTACCGGGCATTGCCACGGCTGCGCTGCAAGTGCGCAGACCCTAAAATACGGCGTCGAGCGCCAGCTTCGCATGGATATTCACCCCGAGCTTAGCGTCGTAAACATCCCCGAAGGCGAAGAGTTTGAACTATAAAAAGCTGGGCCTAAAGGCCTTTTCGCGCGGAGAATTCGAGCTTGCGAAGCTGTATTTTTCGCTCGCATACGAAAAAAGCGGCGAGGAGGAAATTCTATTTTTGCTCGAGCTTTGCCAGACTGCGCTGGCAGACCGCGAAGAGGCGCTTATGCTCTTTGATTTTTACAACCTCAGTCCTAAAACTCAAACCGCGGAGCTTTTTAAAATTTTAAATTCCATCAACGAAAAGATCGCGAATGAAGCGGCTTCCGAACCTGGCGCCGAGGATGAGATTGCAGTCATTGCTTATGCCGATTTTATGCGTGCAGTAGACCAAAGAGGCTTTAAAGACGCTTTCGAATCGATCATTTTTTCATCCAAAATCGCCATTTCGGACAAAACAGAGATGATAGAATTTTTAGAAAATTTGATAGAAAACGGCTACTACGAAATGGGGCTTAATTACGTCGAGAGCTCGGCTGCCGCGTATGCAGGCGATGAGCGCTTCGAAGCGCTAATGCAAAAAATCAAAAATCATGAAAATACGACTAGAAAATAATTTCATCACCGACAACTCGGCCGAGTGCGAGGCGGGCTGCTTTTTTATGCGCACGAGCGCGAACGCTAAATTCCAAGCCGAAGCGGCGCAAAAAGGCGCGCAAATCATCTCCATCGCGCAAGCAAAGGAGCTTTTAAAGATCGATTCGCGCATCAAAATCGTAGGCATCACCGGTACGAACGGCAAAACGACGACCGCGGCGGCGATCTATTCGACGCTGCTGGATCTGGGCTTTAGCTGCGGTCTAAGCGGCACGCGCGGCGCCTTTATAAATGAGCGCAGGATCGATGAAAAGGGGCTTACAACGAGCTCGGTTTTTAAGACGATGAGCTATCTTTATGAAGCCGGCAAGCAGGGCTGCGAGTATTTCGTCATGGAGGTTAGCTCGCACGCAATCGCGCAAAACCGCATAGAAGGGCTAAATTTTGCGCTTAAAATTTTTACGAATTTAAGTCAAGACCATCTCGATTATCACGGCAGCATGCAAGAATACGCCGCAGTCAAGAGCTCGTTTTTCGCAGACGACGCGCCAAAGCTCATAAACGCCGACGACGGACATATTAAATTTAACCCCGCAAACGCCCTTACCTACGGTATCAAAAACGCCGCAAGTTTCGGCGTGAGCGGATACGGGCTAAAGGGCGGTATCGACGCGCTCCTGCGTACTCCAAACGGCGATAATGCGCAGCTTCAAAGCGATCTCATCGGCGAGTTTAATCTCTACAACCTTACCGCGGCGTTTGCGGCGGTTAAAATTCTAACCAAGCTGCCGAACGAAAAGATCGCAAAAGCCCTGGCAAACTTCGGCGGCGTCGAGGGTCGCGTGCAGATCGTAAATAAAAACCCGCTTGTGATCGTCGATTTCGCCCATACCCCAGACGGTATCGAAAAAGTGCTAAACGCGCTGCGCGCAAGCGGCGAAATCATCGCGGTTTTCGGCGCGGGAGGCGATCGCGACCACGGCAAGCGTCCGAAAATGGGCGCCATCGCCGAGCACTTTGCCAAAATTTGCATCGTCACGAGCGATAATCCGCGCAGCGAAGAGCCGAGCGAAATCATCGATCAAATCTGCGCCGGAATGCGCCGAAAGGATAAAATTTTAAAGATCGCGGATCGCAAAGAGGCCATCGCGCGCGCGCTAGATCTTGCCAAAAACGGCGAGATGATCGCTATTTTGGGCAAGGGCGACGAGACCTACCAGGAGATCAAGGGAGTGAAGCACCCCTTCAGCGACAAGCAGGTCGTGAGCGAGCTCGTCGCGGCGCGAGGCGAGTCAAATTTAGACTATTTAAAGGACGGCCAATGAAAATCGAAATTTTATCAAGCAAAATCCACCGCGCGCGCGTGACGGACGCCAACCTCAACTACGTGGGCTCCATTACGATCGGGCCCGAGCTCATCGAGGCTGCGGGGCTCTGCGAGTACCAAAAAGTAGAGATCCTAAACGTCAATAACGGCGAGCGCTTCGCTACCTACGTGATCCGCGGTGAGAAAAAGGGCGGGATCTGCCTAAACGGCGCGGCCGCACGCAAAGTCTGCGTCGGCGATGTCGTTATCATAGTGGCTTATGCTCAGATGAGCGCCAAAAAAGTAAGAAGCTTCAAGCCTAAAATCGTGCAGGTAAACGAAAAAAACCAAATAACGGAGTAAAGATGTTCGAAGGAATGGATTTTTCAAAAATGGGGCAGATGCTCGATCAGATGCAGGCCAAGGCTAAGCAGATCGAGGAGGAGAATGCGCGCAAGGAATTTACCGTAAAATCGGGCGCGGGCATGGTCGCCATCAGGCTAAACGGCGCGGGCGAGGTGCTCGATCTAAGCATCGACGACAGCCTTTTTAACGACAAAGAGAGTTTGCAGATCCTGCTAATTTCGGCGATAGGCGACGCGATAAAACTCGTCGAAAATGAAAAGAAAGGCGCCGCAGCGTCCATGCTAGGAGGGCTCGGCAGCCTAGGCGATCTGCTCGGCAATAAGGGCTGAACCTATTTCAAAATCGTTGAAAGCAGGCTTTTTAGAGAGGGCGACTACTTCCCGCCTGGCGAGCGGTTTGGATTTTACGAAGCAGGCGGCTTCTGTAGCGAACTAAATAAAGCCCGATTTTATAAGGCGGCGTTAATTTAGATTTTTGCGACGGTACGTTTTGCATAAAGTGCAGCCTGCTTGATTTGACGCTAGGTTATTAAATTTTAACCTTAGCAAATCAGTCAAATTTAACGGGCGGCACGAGGACAAATTCTAAAATTTCGGCAGGCTGCTACACTGCGGCGCAAAGTAAAATTTAGCTAGCGCAGCTTAAATACAAAGCAAGGCGAGCCGTTGTGCGACATCCGCGAGCAAAATCGAGCGTAAGATGCGGCTCAAAAAAGCGGAGCATCCTTCGCCTCGCGCACTGCGTAAAGCTAGGGAAATTAAAATTTAAAATTTTAAGCGGCATGATTACTTCTACGCGACATACAAACGGCTCGCGACAGCAAAGTCTAAGCTGCGCAACGAAAAGGCATTCGAAGGGCGCGAATTTGCATTCGTCAAGGGCGCACCTAAGCAGAGCAAATCAAAACCGCAAGGTAGGATCGATGGATATTTTAGAAAAATTTAAAGACTATTTAAAGCATAACGAACTGAAGGCGTCTAGCTTTCATCCGTACTTCGAGGAAGCGCTCAATTACATGCTACAAGCGGGCGGCAAGCACTTTCGCGCACAGCTGCTACTAGGCGTCGTCTCGGCGGTGGATGAGCGGCGCTTTGAGGGCGCGTTGGCGATGGCGATGGCGCTTGAGATGATCCACACCTACTCGCTTATCCACGACGATCTGCCTGCGATGGACGATGCGGATCTGCGCCGCGGGCAACCGAGCCTGCATAAAAAATACGACGAGGTCACGGCGATTTTAGTGGGCGATGCGCTAAATACAGACGCGTTTTTGATCGCCGCAAGCGCGAACCTAAGCGACGAGATTAAGATAAAATGCATTAAAACTCTAGCGCGAAACGCAGGCAGCAGCGGCATGGTGCTGGGTCAGGCTATCGATTGCCGTTTTGAAAACAGCCCGTTAAAACAAAGCGAGCTTGAGTTTTTGCATCTGCACAAAACGGGCGCGCTGATTGCAGCGGCGTTTGAGCTAGGCGCCATAATCGGCGGGCTAAAGGACAAGCTCGCGCATGAGCTTTATAAAATCGGACTAAAGCTAGGTCTCATATTTCAGATCGAGGATGACATCATCGACGCCACGGGCGACGAGGCAAGCGCGGGCAAACCAGTAGGAGCAGACGGCGCGAAAAATTCCTTCGTAAATTTACTCGGACTTGCGGGCGCTAGAAGCTACAAGCAACGCCTAATAGACGAGGTAAGCGGCGCGATGAGCGGCTATGATGCGAGCCTACGCGATTTGGTTTTAAATTTGATAGAAAAATACCTGAAAGGATGAAAAATGTCGAGCGAGCAGCTAAGTAAAATTTCAAACACGATCAAATTTCTAAGCGCGGATATGATCCAAAGCGCCAACTCAGGCCATCCCGGCACGCCGATGGGGCTAAGCGACGTAATGAGCGTCTTTATGGGCAAGGTCCGCCATAACCCCAAAAATCCTGCGTGGCTAAACCGCGACCGCGTCATATTCTCGGGCGGACACGCAAGCGCGCTCGTGTATAGCTACCTCTACCTTAGCGGATATGATTTGAGTATGGACGATCTGAAAAGCTTCAGGCGCCTGCACTCCAAAACACCGGGCCATCCGGAGATCACTACCCCGGGCGTCGAGATCGCTACCGGACCGCTCGGTCAGGGCGTCGCAAACGCAGTCGGATTTGCGATGGCCGCAAAATACGCCGCGCATCTGCTAAATGAGGAAGGAAACGAGATCATTGATCACCGCGTCTATTGCTTCTGCGGCGACGGCGATCTACAGGAGGGCATCAGCTACGAAGCGTGCGCGCTTGCAGGCAGACATAACCTCGACAATCTCACGATAATTTATGATTCTAACGGCATCACGATCGATGGCAGCACCGATATCGCGTGGTTTGAGGACGTGAAGGTGCGATTTGAAGCGCAAGGCTTTGAGGTCGCGCGCATCGACGGGCATAATTTCGATCAGATAGAATTTGTCCTTGACGAGGTCAAAAACAAAGCAAAACCCTACCTCATCATCGCAAACACCACGATCGGCAAGGGGGCGCTAGAGCTTGAGGGCACGGCCAAGACGCACGGCGCGCCGCTTGGAGAGGAGCTGCTTGCGCGCGCTAAGCAAAGCCTGGGCTTTGATCCCGCCCAAAGCTTCATCGTAAGCGAGGATGTGCTTTTTGAAACGCGCGCCGCGGTCGAGAAAGGCGATTTGGAGGAACGGCTTTGGAAGGAGAAACTCGCAAAGCTAAGCGATGAAAAAAGAGCGCTTCTAAACGAGCTTTTAAATCCCGATTTTAGCAAGATAGAATTCCCCGATTTTAGCGGGCTTAAGGTCGCCACGCGCGATAGCAACGGTAAAATTTTAAACGCCATCGCAAACGCGGTGCCCGGCTTTTTGGGCGGAAGCGCCGATTTGGCGGCATCGAACAAGACCGAGCTAAAAGGCGGCGGCGACTTTCCGTGCGGCAAAAATTTACACTTCGGCATCCGCGAGCACGCGATGGCGGCGATCGGCAACGCCTTTGCGAGATACGGGCTTTTCATTCCGTTCAGCGCAACGTTTTTTATCTTCAGCGATTATCTCAAAACGGGCGCTAGACTTGCGGCGCTGATGGGTTTGCGCCACTACTTCGTCTTCACGCACGACAGCATCGGCGTGGGCGAGGACGGACCGACGCACGAGCCTATAGAGCAGCTTAGCACCTTCCGCGCGATGCCAGACTTCTACACCTTCCGCCCCGCAGACGGCAACGAAAACGTAAAATGCTGGCGCACGGCGCTTGCTCTGAATGCGCCCGCGGCGTTCGTCTGCTCGCGTCAGGGACTTGAGCCGCTGCCTAAGGCGGTCTTGGGCGACGTACAAAACGGCGCGTATCTGCTAAGGCAGAGTAAAGAGGCGCGTATCACGCTCATCGCAAGCGGCAGCGAGGTTTCGCTCTGCCTAAAAGCGGCGGCAATCCTGCAAGAGCAAGGCATCGGCGCAAACGTCGTAAGCGCGCCGTGCTTCGAGCTTTTGTGCGAGCAGGACGCTGACTATCTGGCGCAAATCCTGCAGGCGCAAACTAAAATTTTAGCCGTCGAGGCCGCAAGCGCGCTTGAGTGGTATAAATTTGCAGACGCGGTACATGGCATGCAAAGCTTCGGCGAGAGCGGCAACGCAAACGAGCTATTTAAGCTTTTCGGCTTCACCGACGTCGCGATCGCAAAGCAGGCCAAAGAGCTTTTAGAGCAGTAGCGGAAAGGGTAAAATTTGAGCGAAAAAATCAAAATTTCGTATTTAGACGGATTTAAAATTTACGGATTAAAAGCCCGCACGAAAAACGCGGACGAGCTAGGCGGAAGCGGCAAAATTCCCGCGCTGTGGGCGAAATTTATGAAAGAGTGTTATGACGGGCGGAGCGAGATTTACGGCGTCTATTACGATTACGAGGACGGCGCCGACGGGCTTTACGATATCTTTATCGGCACCAAAGCGCCCCGCAGCGACGAAGCCTTGGAGATCAAAAGCGGCAAATACGCGGTTTTTAGCTTCCCGAATGAGCCGCAAAACGTAGCAAAGTTTTGGAGCAAAATTTGGAGCTTTTTTGAGTCCGGCGAACTAAAAAGAGCGTTTGAAACGGATTTTGAGTTTTACGGCGGAGACGAGATCAAAATTTTTATCTCGGTTTTGTAGGGCGGCGCATGAAATTTATAAACGGCGAGTGATTTTTCGCCGCCGCGACGATGAGCTTTTGCGTAAAATTTCATCCATAAATCGGTAAAATTCCGTGCCCAAAACTACGCGCACGAAATAAATTTTATACCAAAAGCCGCACCGGGCCGTACCTTAAGCCGTAGATTTAAATCGAAATCTAAATTTGCGCCGTTAAATTTCAACCCCCGCCCGCAAAATCAGGCAAAATTTCACGCGGAATTTCATTTTTAAATCTGTTATTAAGCCATTTTTGGCTTAAATTACATTTTCATTCGGGTAGATGTCCGAGCGGTCGAAGGAGCGCGCCTCGAAAGCGCGTAAGGCGTCAGCCTTCTAGGGTTCGAATCCCTATCTACCCGCCATTCATTCAAATTTCACCCAATACTTTGGAGTTAAGATGAGCAATAAACTCCTTTCGATGAGCCTGCAGGAGCTGTGGCGACTCTTTCCAATACGTCTCGTGCCGCACGATCCGCGCTGGAGCGAATACTTTAGGCAGGAGCGCGAAATTCTGCGCGGTCTGCTGCGAGATCATGGCGAGATCAAGATCCACCATATCGGCAGCACCGCGGTAAGCGGTATTTGGGCGAAGCCTATCATAGATATTTTGATCGAGTGCTCGGATATCGCCGCCGCCAAACAGCGCCTGATAGACGCGGGCTATCTGCTAATGAGCGAAAGCGAGAGCCGCTGCAGCCTAAATAAGGGCTACACCGAAGCGGGATTTGCCGAGCGCGTTTTTCACGTGCATCTGCGAAATTTCGGCGATGCGGATGAGATATTTTTTAGAGATTTTTTGCGGGCGAATGCGGATATCGCCAAGCGGTACGAGGCACTTAAATTAGAGCTTTGGAAGCGCTACGAGTTTGACCGAGACGCCTACACTGCGGCAAAAAGCGAATTTGTGCTTAAATTTACGCTTATTGCTAAAGAAAACTCGAAATAGCCGCACAAATTTATCCTCTGCGTAGAAGCTCGCTCGCCAAGAGCGATAAAAAATGGCTAAATTTTATAAATGATACGGGCGGATAGTGCCACACCCCGTAAGATCATTTTTATAAAATTTTGATCGTATTTTTAAATTTAAAGGGCGACTGCCCAATTATCGTAGATAAATTTTACAAATCCAACTAACGGCAAAGTCGTCCACAAAACGCGCCGTATCACACCGCAAACAAAAGGTGTTCCCGCGCTTCGGTACAAGTTTAAATTAAAAGCCTACGCGTCGTTAAATTTTTAGAATTTCACCAAAAACAAACTCACAAACTCGCTAAATTTAAAGCGGCGAAAATTTTAAATTCCTCGCCGCTAGCTAGCCGCACAAATCCGTCTGGCGCTTAAAATTTAATGATCGCTCTTTAACCCCGCGCCGCAAAGCGGGATGATGCTATCTCCTTGCAGATCGCGGCTTTCTTTGTAGCGCAGATACGCCGCGTAGGTAGCTGCGGTCGTATGCTCGACGTAAAATCCGCCGCGCGCAAGCGCCGCTCTGGCTGGCAGTATGTCGCCCTCGCTCGCTAAGATCACCTCTCGTTCGCCCGCGTAACTAGAGCCAAGAATTTCACCCGCGCGCATCGGTCTTGCGATCGCGATACCCTCCGCTAGCGTCGGCTGTGACTCTATCGCGCGCGCCGTACCTTTAGCGTCAAAAAGCGGAGCGCAACGCTCGCCCTGAACGATGAAAATTTTCGGCAGCGCCTCGATAAGACCGCCCTCATATAACTCGCCTAGCGCCGCTTGAGCGCCCAGCAGCAGCGTGCCGTTGCCCACAGGGATGAAGATATTGCGTGGCACCCTACCCAGCTGCTCGTAGATCTCATAAATGTAGCTCTTCGTGCCCTCGTAAAAGATCGGATTATAGACGTGGTTGGCGTAATAGATCTGCTCCTGCGCGGCCTTTTTGCGGCACGCATCCGCCGTCTCGTCGCGGCTGCCGTCAAACACCGTGACGTGCGCGCCGTGGCTTTTGATCATATCGATCTTTTTGGGCGACGTGCCCTTTGGGACGTAAATTTCGCACTCGATGCCCGCGCGAGCGCAATACGCCGCCACGGCATTGCCCGCGTTGCCACTGGAGTCTTGCAGCACCTTTTTCACGCCGATATTTTTAGCATGCAGCGCCAAAACCGCCGCGCCGCGATCTTTGAACGAAAGCGTAGGCATCGCGTAATCGAGCTTGAGATAGAGATTTTCGCCGAATTTCACGCTAGCCGTGAGCCCCTCGCCCATCGAAATTTCTCTAAATTTAGCCGTGTCGATGCCCATAAATCTTCGGTATCTAAAGATGCTAAACTCGCTTTGATCTACGAGCGCGGGGTTAAATTTAGGCGCGTCGGAGTTTAGCTTATACAGCCCGCCGCAGTCGCATTTATAACTCAAAGTATCGATGGGCGCGTGCTTACCGCAGCCCGTGCAGATGAAATCGCTCATTTTCACTCCTATTTTTTCTCTTTGATTTTTGCGAGGGCCTCGATCTCTACAAGGCAGCCGAAGTGTAGAGCCGTAGTCGGTACCACGACGCGAGCGGGCTTGTGCGCGCCGAAAAACAGCGCGTACTGCTCGTCGATCACGTCCCAATTCGCGACGTCAGGCGTATAGACGCGGCACATCCGCACGTCGCCTTTATCCGCACCCGCGGCGGCCAGCACTGCCGCGACGTTGCTTAGAGCCTGCGCGGTCTGCGTAGCAAGACTCTCCGCGATGGCTCCCGTGCGTGGATCCACGCTTAGCTGCCCAGAGACATAGAGCGTACCGTCGTCGTCTAAGATGCCCGGCGCATAATGCGCCTTTTTCGGCGCGAAACCGGTTGGATAAATTTCTTTCATTTAAGCTCCTTTGCATATAAAATT
>NZ_CALIMS010000007.1 GCF_938045345.1 uncultured Campylobacter sp. | reverse complement strand
TCACTCCGCGACGCGATTTACCCAGATCAAAAACTCATCGCTCGGGTTCTCGTCGTCTAGATGCGCGGGTGTGACGAGCTCAAGCGCAGTTTGCGGGATCGTCGTTTTAAACGTCTGTGTTACCCACTGCTGAAATTTCATGTTTGGATGCACGATAAAATCGTCATCCTCGCTGTTTGGCGGAGCGCCAAAATCCTCATCCCAGCAGATTTCATCGTATCCGATCGCAAGCAATCGCAAAAAATCAAGCCCGCTATGAGCCAAAACGCAGGTCATCGTCGAGCCCGAACCCGAGCCCATGTGCACGATCTTCGTCTCACCCGCATCGTCCAGCCACAGCGCGCACATCGAGCCCTCCGAGCCGCTGCCCGCGAACACGCAAAGCCGCTGCTTGATCTCCGCGGCAAGCTCGCGATCCTCGCCGTAAAACCAATACCTTAGCTCCTCGTCGCGATTTTTCGGATCATCCGTGAAAAAGACGATGTCCGTGCCGCCCTCGCGCTCATCGTCGCTCCAGCTCTGCCGTAGCCGATCCTGCGGGTAGAGATAGCCGCGTCTGCGCCCACCCGCGTCGTCATAAAAGCCGTTTGCCTCGATCCACGCATAAAGCGCCTGGGTCTCGCTCGGTACGCGCATGCCCTGCGGTAGCGCCTCGCGCAGCTGCGCCAGTAATAAATTTTCCACGATCGCTCCTTTTGCTAAATTTGCCGTTCAAATTTTACTGCGTTTCGGCTAAATTTACGGATATTTTGTCTGATATTTTGCGGCGTTTTACGCGCTCAGTCGCCGCAAGCGCAAATCGGCTCTTTAAATTTAGCCGATTTGCGATACGCACGCGGCGGCGCGAGCGCATATTTGAAAAAAGTATGATAATTTTAAGTAGAAAAATGCGTAAAATTTTACGACCTAAATTTTACTATTTTGATATATCTTTGTTTTTTACAGAAATTTACGGTTTTAAATTTAGCTCGCCGCAAAGAGTAAAATTTTAGCGATACCTATAAATTTAAAATTTCCCGCGCCTTTTGCTTGCATGCCTCAAATTTTTGCTCAAACTCCGCGCGCCTTTGCAGCTCGTTTTTCGCCCCCATTTTGGTGTATCCCGAGCCTCGCTCCAGAAAATATACGTAGCTCGTATTCTAAAATTTCGTTATAAACGGCACTTTGTCATTATTAAATTTACAAATTTCGCCGCCGTCTGATCGGGCGGGCGAAATTTCGTCTAAATTCCAAGCTCGGCTCTTACGAGCGCTTCGTTTTGCGGCGTCAAAAAGCCCGCGATATCCTGCCACATCGAGTGAAAGCCGTATCCGCCGTCTATCATCTCGCTGCGTGCGGCGCCCAGGCTCCAGCCCTGATAGATCACGCGGTACATCGCCACCACAAGCCCCGTGCGATCGGCTCCGTGATAGCAGTGCACGAGCACGGCGCCCTCCTTTTGGCGCTCGCGAATGGTGCGCAAAACGTCCGCGATCTGTGCGGGCTTTATCTCCCAGCTTTGAAGCGGCTTGTTCGCGAGCCAAAATTGATCCCCAAACGCCCTTTTATCGCCGCCTCTACTAAAATGACGCAGATTTACGATGCTTTTGATGCCAAGCTCATGCAGTTTCGCGGCATCGCCTCCGTCAAGCTGAGCGCTGCGAAACAGCAGCTCGTCCACGCGGTAGAAATTTTTCGCTTCGTCGATGAGGGTTGCTTTTTGCGATAAGTTTGGGTTTGTACTGCTCGCTACGGTATCTGTATTTTTAGAATGCGCGTTTTGAAATTTGGCGTCTTTTGCGTCCGCGAGATTTTGTTCCGCGCCGCTCGTTTCTTTAAAATTTATGGAATTCGCTTCTGTCGCGAGCTCTGCATTTACGCTCGTCGCAAAGCAAAATACAGCCGCTAGCGCAAGGGTCTTAAATTTCAAAATTTCATCCTTTAAATTTGGCTAAATTTTATGATTTTTGTAAAATTTGACGCTCGCGGTTAAAATACAAAATAGCAAGCGCGCCTTAATTTAACACAAAATTTGAGCGTCAAGTCCGCCAAAATCGCCGCTAGATTTCGCCGCGAGCCAGCAAGCTGTGCCGTTAAAATCAAAATTTCGTTTTAAATTTCCCCGTTCCCGCCCTCGGTATCGCTAGATCAGCATTAGGTAGTTACATTGCGCAGTCACATTGCCCCTGTAAATTTACTGAAAATAAATCGTAAAAGAGGTGCGCCCGTTTCCGCGAGTGCTATTAATTCCGTTGCAGGGAAGGTTTTCATGCTCGCCTCTTGCGATACTTACCCGAAATTTTATTTTTCGCGAAATTCTTTCAAATTTCGCCGCTAAATTTGACGATTTAGTTGGTCAGATCAGTCTGCCAGTTTGCGCCTTGCAGCGTCGTGTCAAGCTGTCTGATCTGCTTTGCTAGCTCGTCCACCTGCTTTTGCAGCGCCGCGACGTCAACCGTGCTTAGGATTTTAATCTCGCTGCGCGAATAAATATCCACTTTTTGCGCGGAAGCTTGCGCGAAAGCCCGCAGTGCGCCCGCTTTTAGCGTGAGTACGTCGCGTTTGGCGATGAGCTCGGTTAGGCTCTTGCCGTCCGCTTTGGCGGTGCAGTTGGTTAAATTTATCCGAACTATCAGGCGCTCAAGCTCGCTCGTAAGCGCGTCTAGCTCTGCTAGCAGCGCCTTTGGCTCTTCGCTGGGTTTCTCGCCCTCTTGCACCTTCGCGTTGTCCGCAAGCCTTGATTTTAGCTGCTCGATACGTTTTTGTATGTCGGCGCGCAGTATCAGCGCCTCGGCTAGTTTCATTTTCGTCCTTTTTAAAATTTATTT
>NZ_CALIMS010000006.1 GCF_938045345.1 uncultured Campylobacter sp. | reverse complement strand
TGATCGAGCTTTTAAAGTGCACGTTGCCAAGCCCGCCTTTGCCGCCTTTTAAAAACAGCCTCGTCTCGCCGTCGTTTAGCATATCAAGCACCAGCTCGCCGCTATCTTCGTCGTAAACGCTGGTGCCCGGAGGGACGATGAGATAGAGATCCTCGCCGCTTTTGCCCGTCTTTTTGCGACCCTCGCCGGGCGCGCCGTTTTGCGCTTTAAACTCACGCTTACCCTTGTAGGATGAGAGGGTGTGGGAGTTTTTATCTACCCTAAAATACACGTCGCCGCCGTCGCCGCCGTCGCCGCCGTCGGGACCGCCCAAGATGATGAATTTTTCGCGGCGGAAGCTAACGCAACCTGCGCCGCCATTACCAGATTTAACGCTAAATTTTACGCTGTCTATGAACATTTTCTACCTTAGTTTTTAAGGGCGATTATATCCAAAATTACTAAAACTACAGCAAGATCGCTTTTAAAGCCGTAGTTTAATCTTAATCTTAAAAATTTAAGTATTTCTTTCATAAAGATCTTTTCAAGACGGAAGGGCCTTAATCAACAGGACTTACCTTACGTCCATTCCTTTGTAAAAATTTACTATTTTAGCGTTGCTAGTATAGCCATCGTTGCCGCACTTTTCTTTAAATGCTTGAATGATATCTACAAGATTACAAAATTTTATCTACTTAACAATCTAGCAAAACAAAATTTAGATATGCGTCTTTTACCGACCGTTTAGTCTTTTGTTCCTCAAAACCTAAAGTTATTTTGTCCAGATTTTCAAACTTTGCGACAAGCGGCGTAAAATCACAGTCCTCGAAATGATACTCTTTCCTTAAATTTGTCTCCTCCCAAAGGAGGAGAATATCTATTTTTTTGGCGGATTATTCCCGCGACCTTTACCACTTGGATTACCCGTAGTGCTCGGACCATTTGGCGGCCTAACTCCAGATTTTGCCATCATTTCTCCTTTATAAGCCTAATCCGGCTTTTGACGCAAATTTGGCGACCTATATAAATTTAACCGGTCACAACTATAAAATCACTCATTCTCGTCGTCATCGCCCAAATAATCATCGTTATTTGGATTATGCGCATCCGCCCAATCGTCCATATCGGCATCATTGTTTGGATTATTTATATTCGACCACAAATCAAGCTCGTCCTGGCTCATATCTGACGTATTCATTTTAATCACCTCCTTTCCGTAAGATTTTGATATAATTAGCGTAATTTTACAGAAAGGTTCGGCGACAAATGGCGACAGAAAATTATGATAGAAAATGCAAAGAGCTAGTGGACGATATACGAAATGGAGTTAGTCAGATAAGGCTTGGATTGACGAATTTTTTAATAGAATTTGTAGAATTCGACGAAAATTCAGATGACGAAAGCTATTTAAAAAAACGAGCAAAATCATACGAAAAGCTCATGCAAAGAGTTAAAAACGAAAATTTAAGCTCGCAAAAAATGGCGGATAAATTAAAAGCAATTTATAAATTCCTGCTTGATAGCGATGAATACAAAAAGCTTAAACGCTATAAGACGCTTATAGACGATAGCTTCGAGAGAAAAATTTTAGGCGATGAAATTTGCGAAAATATACAAGAGGGCTCAAAAATAGCTTTTGGTGATACGAACGAGCCAAGCGATACATAGCCCGTTGAATATGGATATGGCGTGATCACAAATCGATCGCCGCTTCTAGCGACCCGACAATCCGCGAGAACATTCGCGAATCTTTTTATCGTCCTTTAAACACTTTTTTAGTTGCTTAACGCAATAGTCTTTTTTATACTCCTCACCCTGCTCGCCGACGCACTTAGAGATAAAAGAGTATTCTTCATCTATTGAATAACGCTCCAAAAATATATCGTATCCGCCATAAGCTATCGCTCCTGCTACGACAGCACCGAACCAAAATCCACCACCTGATTTGATGGATGCTTGGTTCTTTTTCGCGGCTTCACCTATCAAGCTTTTAAATTTATCGCTACTTTGTATATCTTTCACGATTTTTTCCGCGTCGCTCGGACTAATTTTATTACCGTCTATCTCGATTTTTAATGACTTAATACTTTCGTCGATAAGGGCGTTTATGCCTCTTAATAGGTCTTTGTCTATTATGTTGTTTACGAGATATTTTAAAATTTCGCTTTTGTCTATTTTTATCATAGCCAATCCCTTTAGAATTTAAATAATTCCCCATGCGCCATTATTTACACAAATAATATTCGGTAAAATTTCAAAATTAGAGCTAAACTTTAAAGTCTAAGGAACGGCGCGCCTATCATTTCTAACTCGTGATTTTTTGATAAATTTTAAATCTCGTCGTAGCGAGTTTTATAACGAAATTTTCGCGTGAGAAAAACCTTTCGATTTCACAGCGATTTTTCGAATTTTTATTTAAAAGAGGGGCTTGCGCCCCGAAGATTTAGCGATATTTACGCAGCCGGATAAACCGATACTTTTTTGCGGTTTTTATCTTTTCGCTCAAATTTTACGACGCCGTCGATCAGCGCGAAAATCGTGTGATCGCTGCCCATGCCTACGTTGCAGCCTGGGTGCGTCGCAGTGCCGCGCTGGCGGATGATGATGTTGCCCGCGCGCACAAACTCGCCACCGAATTTTTTAACACCCAAGCGGCGTCCGATACTATCTCTATTATTTTGGGTTGAACCTTGACCTTTTTTGTGTGCCATTTCCTATCCTTTATGCGTTAATCGAAACGACTTTGACGCGGGTATATTGGCGTCTGAAGCCGCGTTTTACTTTTGAATCTTTGCGTCTGCGTTTTTTGAAGATAACGACTTTTTTATCCTTGCCTTCGCAAACGACCTCCAAAACCACCTTGGCACCCTTTACGAACGGTGCTCCTACCTTTAACTCGCCGTCGTTTAGCGCTAAAACTTCGCTAAGCTCGAGCTTTGCTTTCGGCTCAGCATTAAAATGGTCTAAATTTAGGTAGTTGCCCTCTTCGACCTTATACTGCTTGCCGCCGTGTTTGATGATAGCATACATCAAAAATCCTTTAAAATTTGGTAGCCAAAAAGGCATTTGCCGTGCAAAATTTAAAAGCCCGTTTGGTATTAAACTTTGAATATTATCCGAAATTTTATAAATTCCTACTGAAACGCCTCGCAAAATTCCTACGAAATTTCAAATTTCAAGGGCTCGGATTTATTTTAAACTAAAGATAAATGTGCTACTATCGCAACGAAATTTTTGAAGGAGAATTTTATGAGAAATTTAATAGCTGCGCTCGTAGCAGCGGTATTTTTTATCGGTTGTTCCAACTGGAATATATCCAACGAACCAAGCGGAGTACGCAATCAAACAAAATCCCAAAGCAGCAAAACAAATATCGGCGGCGTAAATGATAAAGTCCAAGAGGTCTCCACCGCAGGCACCACTGATATGGTCGAAACGACCTTGCCCGATAGCACGGGTATGACTAATGCGCCGAAAGACCGCAGCGATGCATTTCATATCAATCAAGTAATTTCTGCATGGAATAAACAGCCAGACTCCATCAAAACAACCGAAGACAATGGCAACATCTACACCTGGAAAAACTATAAGCCAGGCTGCGACGTATCACTTACCAGCGACTCGGAAGGCTACGTATCAAAATCCGCTATCAAATCAGCACTGTCTCAGTGCCTATAACCAACTTATCCGCGACGCCGAAATTTTAAAATTTCGTAAAATTTCGGCTTACGAGCGGGTCTGCTTCGTCAAATTTAATCTTAGAGTTATATGGTTCGCTCTTAAAAATTTACTATACGTATTGTATAATCGAGGACTTTTAATCACTGGAGTAAAATATGAAGAAAATTTTATTTGTAGGTGCGCTTTTAGCGGCATTAGGTAGCTATGCGGCGGCGAGCGAACATGTCAAGGTCTATCACGGCGAGAGTTGCGGCTGTTGTCACAACTGGGCAAAATACATGGAGCAAAACGGATTTGAAGTCGAGATGATTTCGCTGGCTGACGAGCCGCTTATCCAGAAGAAGAATGAGCTCAAACTTCCGCTAGAGCTCGCTAGCTGCCACACCGCGATCATAGACGGATATGTAGTCGAAGGGCATATGCCAATAGGCGAAATCCACACGTTACTAAAAAATAAGCCTAAAGACGTCATCGGCATAGCAGTACCTGGCATGCCACTAGAAGCACCCGGTATGGAGCAAGGCTCTCAGCCCGAGGTCTATGACGTGGTGGCGTTTAAAAAGGATGGCTCGTATCAAAGCATCGCCACTTACAAAGGCAAAGAAAAAATCAAATAATCCGCCGCTTTAAAGCGGCAACTTACTTATTGGCTCGATAAAATTTTGCGTATTTAAGGCTTGGCGCAATTTGCCTTAGCCGGCGAATGCTGCCACGATCTGCAAAAAATGACGCGCAAATTAATTTCAAACACTGCTATGATAAAGGGGATTAAAAATTAAGTGGATGGGCTAATAGGGGTCGAACCTATATTCACAAATCCAGAGTTTGTTGTCCTGCCATTAGACGATAGCCCATTTCGGAAGCGGTATTTTATAGAATTTTGCTTTAAAAAAGCATAAGAGCGGGTGGAATTTTAAAATTTTGCAAAATTTTAGATTAAATTTAAAGCCCTGCTGAGCCGAAACGATAAAATTCAAACGTAAAAACTAACGCTGCTTTCATAGGCTTCGATAAAAGAATATGGCTACTCGCCGCGGAGCTAAATTTTAAAATTTGGCTAGTTTATCCTATATTTACGCCTTTGCGAGCTTATTTATTCCGGGATGAAATTTTTAGGATATAAGCCTGTCTTCAAAACATATATGTTTAGTGCTCGCTGGGCGCGGGCGCGGCCTTAAATGATATAAATCGCACCGAAAATCCGCAGCGAACATAATTGCGACAAAACCCGGAATGCAGCACCCTAAATAAGCGTCAAATAGACTTGCGATAGGATCGCATAAAAGTCCTACCAAATGCTCACCTCAAGCGGAGTGTAAAATTTATCGCGATTAAGTGGGTCTAAACTAAAATCAAAGCCAAAATTTGAGCGCGAAACTTGCATAAAATTTCTTGTAAAAACCCTTTGCAGGCTCAAAAGACATTGTAAAATTGCATAAAATTTGACTGCGACGGAATTTTTCCCATATATTGTGTTAATACCAAACATTCGACGAATCAAATCAAGCACGACGAACAAAGTGAAATCTCTCATATATCGTTAATATGGCACAGGCTATTTTGCTAGACCAGAGCAGAAATATGCGAAATTTAACTCCGCCTATCGTTTGAACACTTAGAAAGCGTCTTGTCCCTCCAGCTAAATAGCGCGGACAAATTTTATATTGCGCGCTGTTTAAAACGCAAAAATTAATTGGAAATTTTAAATTTCGGGCGCGGGTTCACTTCTAAGTATTTGCAAAAATAGCGCATCGAAGCTAGAAAAATTTCGCTCCGTCGTGCCTAAAATTTTGATGAAATTTCGCGTATCAACTCAACCGCCTCTTTTGCGTCCGCACATACGAACTCAAAATGCGCCCGTAGCTCCGAGGCATTGCCGTAACCGCAGCTTACGCCCACGCTTCGCACCGCTGCCGACTTTGCCGAAATGGCGTCAAGCGACGTATCGCCGATCATAAAGATATTTTGGCCAACAGAAGGCAGGATTTCGTCACTGCAAATTTTGTCATAACAAGGAGTGGAATTTATCTCATGCGCATCATAAATTTTACTGCCGCGCGCGCCACCTTTATCGCTCTCGCCCTCGATGTCGACACCGCTCTTTTGGCTATTATCGCCAGCCTCGTGTCTATCACTCTTTGCTTTGCTTAAATTTCTAAACGAAATCCTATCAGAATTTTGACTCGCAATACTACTTAAATTTTGCTCGTAAACTTTGCTAGGATCAGGATCAAGCGCAGGAAGGCTCTTTAAATCAGGCGTTAAAATTTCACTCAAAATCACGCTCCTGCTAGCAGCGCTTGTATTTTCATCGGCAGTCGCGTCGTGAGTTTTACCGCAAGCCGCATGCGGGCTTTGGCTAGCGGTCGCGCCGCAAATTCCTAAATTTTCGAGCGCCTTTAAGATCGGTTCGGCGCTTGGTTTTGGATTTTTTACATCCTCTCGTCCAACGATGGTGCCAAAAAGATCAGCGATGCCAAGATGTCGCAATAAAATTTTAGAAAATTTCGACGTCTTGGTCGTCACGACGCCTAAATTTGCAAACTCACCCGCCGTGCGAACCGCCTCGAACGCACCGCTTAGCAGAACGGTCTGATCCAAAAAAGTCTGCGCATATCGCTGTTTGTAGGCGAGCACGAAATTCTGCACATCGCGCGTCACACCTAGACGCTCAAACATTACCTCTAACGGATGCCCGATAAGCCTTTTAATCGCTTCGTCGCTAGGCTCTGCAGCGCCCAAATGCGCAAACGCGTAGTGAAAGCCCTCCAGTATAGCGGGCGTGGAGTCTATGAGCGTACCATCGAGATCAAAAAGCAGAGTGGTTTGGAATTTTGGCATTTTAAAATTTAATTTGGATATAAAAAAAGCGGAGCCGAAGCTCCGCTCATATGGATCTAGAAAAGATTATTTTCTAAATTTAGCATCTACGCGTCTATTTTGAGCGCGGCCTGCTTTAGTAGCGTTTGTAGCGATAGGCTTAGTCTCGCCGTATCCTACAGTGGTGATTCTGCTAGCATCTACGCCGAAGCTCTTAAGCGCAGCTCCAACTGCAGCAGCTCTGCGCTCGGAAAGCTTTTGATTATATGCATTCGAACCGGTGCTATCGGTGTGACCCTCTAGAATTACTTTGTAATCAGGGTGAGCCACTAGCACGTCGCTTACGTTTTTGATCTGGTTCATAAACTCAGGGGAAATTTTTGAGCTATCTGTAGCAAAATTTACGCCCAAATTTAATCTAATAACCTTCTCGCAACCATATTCATCTACAACTACACCAGCAGGTGTGCCTGGGCATCTATCGACATTATCGCATACGCCGTCGTTATCTGCGTCTTTGCAGCCTGTAGGAGCCGGAGCGGCAGCTGGAGCTGCGTCAGCATATCTCTTGCCAAAATCAACTGCAAAGCCTAGAGTATAGAACAATACGTGGTTGCCGTCGTCAAATCTGATAGCATCGCGTGCTTCAAGTTTTGTAGCGAAATTGTCGGTAATGTAGTACTTTAGACCCAAGCCGTATTGGCCGAAGCCGCTATCTTGATCGCCATCGTTGTAAACGTCTTTAGTGTAATCCATATATCCAAGACCTAGCAAGCCGTATAATTTGAAATTATCGGTGAAATTTACCAAATCTTTTACAGCATTGATGTGATAATATTTAGCGTCAGGCTTATCGTTGCCTACTCTGTGAGCTAAATCCTCTACGCCAATATTGCGAGAGTAATCAAAACCAACCTCTACTTGATCGATAAACGAATCTTGTAGATTTTTGGCAAGACGTAGACCGAACATAAAATTCGAATCCAAATCCATATTGCCCTCATGAGTCATTCCACCAATAGTAGGGGTGATCTCCCAGTGATAATCAGCATCGCTAGCGAACAATGCGCTGGATGCACACAAGCTTAATGCAAGTAGAACTTTCTTCATTAAACATCCTTTCAAATAAAGTTGTAATTCGATATTACCATAAAATTTTTAAAGAATTTACAAATTTGCGACAATTTCGCCACAAATTTGTAAAAAACATTATCTCTTAGAGAACTGCGGGCTTCTGCGCGCTTTGCGGCGACCGAATTTCTTTCGCTCAACAACGCGGCTATCGCGAGTTAACAGACCTTTTGGCTTAAGAGCCGCTCTAAAATCTTTATCCATCGCGGCAAGCGCCTTTGAAATTCCGTGCTTTAGCGCATCCGCTTGAGCCGAATATCCGCCGCCCAAAGTCTGCGCGGTGATATCCATCGAGGTCTCTTGTTTAGTCGCTAAAAGCGGCTGAACGACCCTTAGTTTGATCGCTTCGTGACCGCCTAGCCAGGTGTTTAGATCCATACCGTTTACTACGATCTTGCCGCTTCCAGGTTTTACCCAAACCTTAGCTACGGCAGTTTTTCTCTTTCCGGTTGCATAAATTGTCGCCATGATTATTTTCCTTTTTTAGTTGTTTGCGCAGTATGAGGATGCTCACCGCCTTCATATACGAATAGCTTTTTGATCATCGCCTTGCCAAGCTTCGTCTTAGGAAGCATGCCGCGAACCGCAAGTCTGTAGAGCTTTGCGGGATTGTTTTTAAGCAGGTCTTGAAATTTTACGCTCTTTACGCTTCCGAAATAGCCCGAGTAGCTGTGATAAAGTTTGTCGTCGCCTTTGTTATTGCCGGTAAATACGGCTTTTGAAGCGTTGATGATAACGACGTAGTCTCCGCAATCTACATTTGGAGTATAGCTTGGTTTGTGTTTGCCGCGTAGCAATACCGCAACTTCGGTAAGCATTCTACCGAATCTTTTGTCGGTCGCGTCGATAACGACCCAGTCGCGCTTAACTTCGCTAGGCTTTGTAATTTCTGTCATGGTTTCCGCCTTATTAAAATTTGAGCTGTGATTATATAGAAATATCCTTACGTATAACTTAATTTAAGCTGTCTTTAATCTATCTATGTTCAAATTTCATCTAAATTTTAAAATTTTACCCTCCTCATTCACTTCGATCAGCTTAGCGCCCGCAGCTTCGAGAACCAGCACGAAGGCACGCACTCGCGCATTCGGATAAAACTCGCGGATCACGCTTTTATACCGCGCTACTTGAGCTTTGTTTTGCGCAAGGTATTTTTCTGAGCTCTTGTAATCAAAAAGCAAAATTTCATCCTGCCTAAAGCACGCTAGATCCACGCGCAAAAGATCACCCTCCGCGCTTTTGATCGGCATCTCTTTATAAGCCCAAGCGCCCTTTATCAGAGCTAAAAATTCCTCGTTTTTGCTTAGACCAAGCGCTCGCGCCGCGATATTTTCAAAATCCGCATCGTTTAAAAATTTAGCGTAGCATCCTTTTGCAAGGCTTACTCCGCGTAAAATTTCATCTGGTCCAAAGCCTTCGCTCATCTCCAGAGCATAGTGCAGCGCCTCGCCGAAATATATCGCGCTTAGCGCTTCCGTTTCGCCGCTGTCTGCTTTTTCTTGCGCACTTTGAGGCTCGCCCGCTACGAGCGCGATCTTTTTGCGCGGCGGCGGCTCTTCTGATTTTACGGAGCTTGGGATTACGTAGCCGTATTGAAAATCCGGGATATCCAGCCACTCCACGACGCCCGCACCCTTAGTCTTTTTAGCGTAAGGCGAAAAAAAGCTATAATTGTATTGATCTATTTTTTCCTCGGAGCGTTTTACGATGATGAGCGAGCGTTCGGCGCGGGTAAATGCCACGTAGAGCTTGTTTATATCCTCTTCATACGCAGAGCGATCGTTTTCATCCATTAATGCTGCAAATTCCGTATCCAGGCTCTTTCTGCTCGCAAATTTATAAAAAATCCTCCACTTATGCGTGGCAAAATCATAGTCCGTCGCGAGCTTTGAGCTCTCGCCTCGGTCTTTTCCTCCGATGCGGTCGCAAACGATTACGTGCGGGAACTGAAGCCCCTTGGACTTATGCACAGTCATAATTTTAATGCCGCTTTGTTCCTTGGCAAATACCTCCGTTTCGTCGTTTGCAAACAGATACTCGCTAAAACTATTAAATTTTGCCAGCGTCTCAAAAAATAGCAGCAGATCTGGATCGACAAAATTTAATTTCAGCGCGCTAGCGATAAATTCTGCCGTTTTTTGCGCGTTTTTATGCAAATCAACCGCTATCTTTTTAAGCCGCCTACCCAAAATCGCTTCGGCGTTTCGCAGATAAATTTCATCGCCACCTACGCAAAATTTCGCGTATTGAATTACGGCATTTACCTGCTCGCTGCAACGCAGGGCCTTATTTGAGCCACTGCAAACCTCGCAAAATTCCGATAGCATCTCTTTTAGCGCGCTTACATGCTCGTTTTTCCAGCATAAAATCGCAATATCATCAGCTCTTACGCCGCACTCCTCAACAAGTCTGCGCGCTTGCTCCGCAGTCCCCTTTAGCACGTCGTCGTATGAAAACGCCGCTACGTAGCCGTAATCGTCGCTTTGTGCCTCAAATAGTGGCATGTGCGGATGGGAAAGCGGATAATCCTTGATTTTTTGCAGCACTGAAGCAGGCAGATCGCTATCTATCTTATTTGCCGCGATTTGATCTTCATAAGACGCAAATTTATCGCGCAAGATCTCATTTACAAATTTTACGATGAGTTTTAAGCTGCGATAATTGCGCGGCAGACTCTGCGTTTTGATTTGGCTAAACTGCTCGCGCAAAATATCAAAAATTTTTCTCTCTGCGCCGCGAAATTTATAGATGCTCTGTTTTTTATCGCCTACGTAAAAAAAGCTGCCACAGCGCTCTTCCGCCCCTTTGCCGGCAAGCGCTTCGGAGATTAGCGGCAGCATGATTTCATACTGGCAAATGTCGGTATCTTGGAATTCGTCAATTAAAATATGCGTGATTTTAGAATCGAGCCTGAAATACAAAAGCTCGCGATTGCCCTGCAACGCCTCTGCGCTTGGATTTAGCAGCGAGTGCACGGCTGCGGTGACATCGCCGAATGTAAGCTTGCCGCTTTTGCGCTGCACCGATTTAAGCGCTTCGGCATAAATTTTAATTAGTCCTGCCAGCTTAACCGCATATGTCGCATCCATCCACGCTATTTCGCGAGCTACGGCGTCTTTTAGCCTTGCTAACTCGCCGTCAAGATGCGAAATTTTTTTAAGCTGCGAGCGCGAATAATCGAAACTGCCGTTGGCAAGAGCCGAAAGAATGAAACCAGAGGATAATTTTGAAAGATCACTAACAGGGCTTAGCCCATTTACGGCTCCAGCGCTTACGCCCGCATCTCTCGCCGCTTTTTGCAAGCAGGATAAAATTTTATTTATCTCTGCTAGCGCGGAGCTTGCGGGAAGCGTGGGCGGATTTATGCTTATATCGCCTCTCCAAATGCTTTGTAAGCTATTTAAAAACTCGTTCTTTGTCATTCCTGAATCACTTACATAATCCACGACCTCTCTTAGTAGCGTTTCGTTTTTACAAATCGCGCCTAAAAACGCCGCCTGCTGCACACCCAAAATCCCTTCATCGTTTTCAAAGCTTGGATCAATGCCGCTGTTTAGCGCAAAGGAGCGTAGAGCTTTTGCAAAAAACGCATCAAAGGTAAAGACGTTTAGGCTCTCACTTAAAAATTTAGGCAGTAGGCGCTGTTGCGCTGCCAAAACCTCATCCGCGCTCATATTTAGATCCTCGCAAATTTGCTCCAGCTCGGCGCTAGGCTTTAGCGAGCCATCCTGCAAAAGCAGCAAATTTTGAAATTTCTCCACGATACGCATTTTCATCTCAGCAGCGGCTTTTTTGGTAAAAGTAAGAGCTAAAATTTCATTGATCGGCTCGCCCTTTAGCACCAGCTCGATGAACCTGACCGCGAGATTGAAGGTCTTGCCGCTGCCTGCGCTTGCTTCAAGCGCCAGATAATTTTCAAATTTTGCCATCGATCTGCCCCTTGCAAATGATTTTATAATCGCAGTATTCGCAGGTTTGCACCGCCTGCGTGCGCGTAAAAGCGACCTCGCTTGCAAATTCCTTACCGATAGAGCTTAGCATCTCGCGCAGATTTTCTAAGCTAGGCGTTTTGTCGCCAGGAGCCGCAAACGCGCAATCTTTTAGCGACAGATAGGCGCATTCGCACTCCTGAGCCAAAAGCGCGCGATAAAACGTAAGCTGGAATTTTTCCATATGCTTTTTAGCTGAACCACGTTTGTAATCGATGATAAACTTCCGCCCTGCCTTATCTTCGTCGATGCGGTCGATCCGCCCGCTCAGCCGCACTCCGTCAAGCTCGCCTTTTAGCGATACTTCACTACCGCTAAAGCTCCAAATTTGCTCATGCTCTTCTAAAAGCTTAGCTAGCTTTTCTACCGATTTTAGCTCAAGCTCCGCATCAAAGCGCGCAATCCCTGCTTCTCGCGCAAGCTGCGAATAAATAGGGCGAAATTTTTGCATGCTAAATTTCATCCCCGCTCGCTCGTATAAACGCTGAAAACTCGTATGTAAAATTTTGCCCAAAAGCGCATTATCCTCGCCAAATTTTAGCCCCTCTTTTAGCCCGAAAACGTAGCGGTAATAATACTTCCTCTTGCATTCTAAAAACGTATCCAGCCGCGAAAACGACAGCTCCTCGGCAAAAAAATCATGGCGAGCCACGGGATCTTCTTGTCCGCATAAGGCGGACTTAAATTCCTCTCTCCCAAAAAGCCGCAAATAATCCTCCTGCGAAAATTCCGCGTCTTGTTGCACTTCAAAACTTTTCAAAAACCGCGAAGGCAATTTCTCGACGCTTTGCAAATAGCAAATCGCGCTTTTTTTAGCGCCTCTTAGTAAGCCGTCGTAGTAAAATCTTTGTAAATTTTCGCGATCTGCGTGGCTGATGAGCCCTGCTCTAGCGCGCAAAGCAGAGTTTAAAAACATCTCTCCACTACTGCGCTTTGGCACTAGATCATCGTTAAAATCGGGGATTATCACGCCGTCAAATTGTAGCCCACGGCTCTCCAAAAGCCCCATTACCGTGACCTTTCCGCCACGAACATCATCAAGCTTGATACGCGAAATTTCTAACAAAAAAAGATCGATCAGATTGCCTAAGTTTAGGTTTTCGTCCTTAAATTTTCGAAGCAAAATTTTAATTAGATATAGCGGCTCTTTTAGCTTTTCTTGCAGCAGCGCGTCGCTAATTTTAGGCAAACAGGCGAGCTTGGCAATTAGTGCCTCGAAATGCTCGAAGCTTACTTGCTTTGCAAAATTGCGCGCGAACTCGCCAAAAAGCGCCTCATCCACACCCACACTCGCAAAAAACAGATCAAGCTCCTGCGGGTTTGGGCGCTGCGGATACTCATCTGCGCCCTCGCGTATTTTAGAGCGCCTAAAGCGATCGCGCCGCTCATGGCTTTTTGAATACCCATCTTCTTCCTCAAGCTCTATATGCTCCAGCTGCATAGAGTATCGTAGGCTCTCTTGCTGCTTTAAAAACTTTTGCTGTTTTACACAAGCTGAATAATCACGCCGCTGCACACACTCCAAAGGCTCTTGTAACTCTGCAAGATCTAGCGAAAGGCTTTGCTCCTCCGCGCTATCCGAGCGTTCCGCCGAAATTTCGCGCAGAATTTCAAAATTTTCCGTATTTTCAAACTCTCGCGCAGATATAAAATTTAAATCCGCTTTAGAATTTGAAAAAATTTCGCAATCCAGCACGGAATTTTGCTGTGCGAAATTTTGCGATGCAGAATTCTCGGAAGCGAAATTACCTAGCGCTAAATTTTGCTGTACCGTGGAATCCTCCACATTCAAAAATCCTCCATCCGGACTTTTGAATGCGTGGTAATCTACGCCAAATTTCGGCGTGCGCGCTTCTTTTAAGCACTGCGAAATTTTCTCTAGCGTTACGTAAAATAGGCTATCTTTAAGATTTTCGCCCATCGCGAAATTTAGCATGCGGTGCGAGCCGCGAGCCCTTGCGATGCGCTCGTCGTAAAGCCGCAGTGTGCCGGCAAAACTCTCGTCGGGCAGGATCACTGCGATGCGCTCCGGCACGATACCTGCACGCACGAAGGATGAAATTTTTTCAAAAACGTAGCTAGCCTGCAAGCTTCGCAACTCAAAGCCTCTACACACAACCGCCCCGCCCACGCTTAGCGGCTCTCGGCTTAGAATTTCACCCGTACCAAGATTTAGGCGGTAGGCAAAACCTAGCTCTAGACTTATGCCGCAAAGCTCCTCCACCGCACGCACGGGCTTGGAATTTAAAGTCGTGGCTTTAAAGCTCAACACAACCTCGCTCAGCTCCGCAGCGCGCTTAAAAACCTCGAACTCAAATGCGCTAGGATTGCCGTCGATGTTGATTTCTATCCGCTCAAATCCGCGCAGATAGGATTCGTTTAGCTCATAAAGCGCGGGCAGCGTGATCTCGTCGTAAAATCCATGCTCGCGCAGAATCCTTGCATACGCCCCCGCTAGCTCTCGCAGAATTTCAAAATGCTCGGCATACCACGCATAGGTGTCGCTAAGATCGAGCGCATCGATACTTACGCGCTCCGTCGCAAGCTCCTTGAAAAAACCAAAAAGATACTCGCGGTTACGCATAAACTCGTAAAGCTCGTTAGGGAATTTAAGCCTTTCGTCCGCGCGCTTGCTCTCGTTTACCGCCTGCTTCATAAAAAGCGCGCGGTCTATCTCGCCGCAAGCGACAAGATCCGGCACAAAAAGCGCCTTTTCGTAGAATTCCGCTAACGTAATCCTAGGCGCCAGCACGCCGCCGCTCTCGCTTTGCAGCGCCGCGCGTAGCGCACGCGAGCTAGTGTAGACAAAGAGATTTTTAGAGGGCAAATTTTTCAAAACAAATCCTTTAGAGCGATTCGCAGAACGCGGAATTTTGCGATATTTTAGCAAGAAATTTTTAGTTTGGGCTTTTAAGCAAAGAAGTTTTTGAAAAGCTTGAGAGGTTAAATTTTATCAAGTCAAATTTAGTAAGTTGGATAAGCGTAAAATTTTAATCTGCGGCGCTTTGAGCGTGGAAATATGCCTCGCTACACATTATGTCGCGACATAATTTAAACGCAAAATTTTACGAGTGGATTCCGTAAATTACAAAGCGGCAAAAACGCAATCAAATCTAAGCTGGCTCAGGCTCGATCTTGTATCCTAGGCTCGGGACGTTTTTTATGATTTCGCCTCCCACTTTATCGCGGATACGCTTGACGAAGGTGCGAAGCGCCGTATCACTCACGGCTCCTTCAGTCCAAACATAACGCTTGATCTCCTCGTAAAGTACCAGCTCGCCCACGCGACTGGCTAGCAGCGAAACAAAAGAAAGCTCCTTTTTAGTAAGCACGATCTGCTGCTCGCCATCCTTCAGTAAAATACGACGAAGCCCGTCAAATACGTAGCCTGCGCCCATATTTACGACTCGTACAGAGTCCAGCTTAGACTTCATCAGCGCACTTATCTCTAGCACAAACGCGGTGATATCTACCGGCTTAAAGTAATACCGCTCGACGCCAATCTCCATAACGCCTTTTAGCTGCTCCTCCCTACTGAAGCCGCTAAGTACCACGATAGGGGCATGCGGAAAGATCTGCTTGATCTGGCGTATCATCTCAAGCCCATCCTCGATCGGCATTAAAATGTCGGTAATGACGAGATTAGGACTAAATTTTTTGAATTTTTTCACACCTTCAAGCCCGTTTTGGGCATTGTAAATGTTGTTAAAAATACCCTCAAACGCCTTATGCAGCGAGGCTAGTAATTTAGTATCGTCCTCGACTAGCAAGACGTCCAGCTCTTTTAAAGCGCAGCTCATAGCAGACCCCTCAAGGCGAAATTTCAAATGAAATTCTTTCAAATTTTCTCTTTTATTGAGCTTAAAATAATGTTAAGTTAAAAATTTAATTTCATAAAGTAACACAACTCTTATTTTAGGTGCAAATATGGGCGGGATTAAAAAAGAAGCATGGATAAAAACCGCGGCCTAGGAATGGGGCAAAATTTAAAATGACGCGAGCTAAATCTTATCGGTGCGAAAAAGATTTAAGAGCGGCTGAAAGTAAAATTCCAAAGCTGGCGCAGGTAAAATTTCACTACGCGGCGGAGCGGAATTTTATTTTAGGCAAATGGCTTTTAGAGGGAAATAAAACGGCGCTGATAAGGTTTTAAGAGCAGGTATAGTTTATCAAAAAACTAGGCATAGCTGGCAAAACCGCATCAATAAGGCTTTAACGAGCGGGCAAAGTTAGATAAATTTTACAGGCGGCAAAGCGTTTATTGGCATAACTTTGACGGTAACGAGACGGCTCGCCAAATTTAAAGGACTTGAAGTCGTGCGAAATGTACCGCAGTTTTGAAAGAGCTAAGCGCGCCAAGCCTGATCTTTAAAGTGCATGGAATTTAGCCGCGCACGCTTATAAGCTAAGCTAACGCAAAAATCACACGAATGAAAAGCATGCGGCGCGCAACCGGTTTAAATTTAAAATCGCGACTAGCACAGATTCGTTTCATCCAAAAAGCTGCTTAATCCAAAATCACCGCGGCAATCCTTAGTTCGCAAAAGCGTGCTTTACTCACTACTCCGACTTGCGATTATCCAGGCTGCGACGAGCTTTAAATTTACAATGCAAAGGCCGCGTTAGAATTTAAAGCTTGCCGTAAATTTAAAATTTTACCGCGCAGTCGCGGTAAAATTTAGTGCAGGCAAAATTTCAAAAATCATAAAATTTCAAGAAATTCTTTAAAGATATATTTGCTCTCGGTAGGCCCCGCGCTGGCTTCGGGGTGGTGCTGCACCGAAAATACGGGATACTCCCTGTAGCGTACACCCTCAATCGTGCCGTCAAAAAGATTTCGGTGCGTGATCTCGCAGATCTGCGCGATCGTCTCGGGGACGTTGTAGTTGTGGTTTTGCGCGGTGATCTCGATCGATTTGGTGCGCAGGTTTTGCACGGGGTGGTTTGCGCCGTGCTGGCCGAATTTCAGCTTGTAGGTCTCATATCCCATCGCGTTACTTAGCAGCTGATGACCCAGGCAAATTCCAAAAATCGGCACGCGCGCCTGGATCATCTTTTTGATCTGCGCGATCTCCTCTTTAAGCATGCGAGGCTCGCCCGGGCCGTTTGATAAAAACACGCCGTCGATCTGCCCCTCTTTAAATTTGGCGATCAGCGCTTCCGCTTTAACGTCGTGCGGAAAAACCTCTACTCCGAGCCCTAGATCGCAAAGCTCGTTTAGGATGTTTCGCTTGACGCCGTAATCGATCACGGCTATCTTTTTGCCGCAGCTTACGGGCTGAGTGTAGCTTCCGCGCTCGGCGTCCCAGCGACCCGATGTGTGCTTGTACGGCGCCTTCGTGCTTACGATGCTTACGTAGTTGATCTCCTCTATGCGCGCAGACTCGCTAAGCGCCTTTTTAAGAGCCGTCTTATCGCTGATCTCGGTAGAGACGAAGGCGCGCAAACTGCCCTGATCGCGCAGCATCTTGGTCAAAAATCTAGTGTCGATGTCGTAAACGCCGAATTTTCCGTTTTGCAGAAAATAATCCTCCAAGCTCATCTGCGAGCGGAAATTTGAAGGCTCGTTGTTAAAATTTCTTACGAAAATTCCGCTTGCGTGGATTTTGGAGCTTTCTTTGTCGTTTTCGTTGATACCTACGATACCGATTTCAGGCATAGTGAAAATAATAAACTGCCCCGCGTAGCTCGGATCTGAAATGATCTCCTCGTAGCCCGTGGCAGAGGTGTTAAACACGAGCTCGCCGAATGCGCTGCCGCCCTTACCGAACGCCTTGGCTTGCAGGTAGATGCCGTTTTCTATGTAGATATACGCATTCATTACAGCATGCCCCGTTTTCTTAGCTCCTCTTCGTAGAGCTTTTCAAACACCAGCTCGTATTCTTCGGTGCCTGGGATCAATTTTTGCTTGTAGCCATCGATCTTTTCATAGACCGCATCCTCAATCTTTTGATAATTTTTAAGATATTCGTCGATCGCGTTATAAATTATCGTCTTTAGCCTGTTTTCGGAGACTTTGTAATCGATCAAATTTTTCTTCCAAACGGTTTCTAAAATTTTATGCGATATGGTGCCGTAGCGATCCTCGAAATTTAGCTCGAAATTCTCGTCGTTTGCGATGTGGCGTTTGATGAGCCAAAACATATCTTTTTTATTCACGCTCATCTCATCTAGCTCGCTTATGCGCTCATCTATCAGCTCGTTTGCGCGCTCGTCTATCGCTCTTTCTTTTTGCAGATCGGCTCTTATGATCTCATCCGCTTCCTTCGCGACGGGCTCTATGCCCGCACTCAGCGTAACGCAGCCCGAGTTTAGCAGATCCAGCGCTATTTTATGCGCGATATATGGCACGTGTGGTAGTCGTATTCGCATGATCGTTCCTTTAAATTCAGTTCTATGAGCGGTCGCGCCGCCCGCAACGGGTGAAATTTTAAAATTTCACCGAGTTTATAAAATTATCGTGTCGCTTCTTTCGGGACTTGTGGAGATGAAACCCACCTTCGCGCCGCTTAGCTCCTCTATTTTGCGGATATAATTTTGCGCGTTTTGCGGCAGATCCTCAAATTTTGAAATTCCTTTGACGCTGTCCCAGCCCGGCATCTGCTCATAAACTGGCTCGGCCACTTCCAAATCGATCGGAAAATAATCGATCTCCTCGCCCTTGTAGCGATATGCGCGGCAAATTTTAATGCTCTCAAAGCCGTCTAAGACGTCAAGCTTCATAAGCGCGAGCTTGTCGATGCCGCTAAGGCGCACGGCGTATTTCGTAGCCACTCCGTCGAACCAACCGCAGCGGCGCGCCCTGCCCGTCGTGGTGCCGTACTCTTTGCCGATCTCGCGCATCGCCTCGCCTTGCGGGCCTTTATCCTCGGTAGGAAACGCGCCGTTGCCCACGCGGGTGGTGTAGGCCTTTAAAATTCCCATCACCGTGCCGATATCTTTCGGCGCAAGCCCAAGCCCGCTGCAAGCCCCGCCCGCGATAGTAGTTGAGCTAGTGACGTAAGGATAGGTTCCGTGATCGATATCAAGCAGACTTCCTTGCGCGCCTTCTACGAGCACGCGCTTGTCGTAATCAAGCGCCTTCCACAGCATGTGCGTGGTATCGGCGATGTATGGCTCGAGCGCGCTTTTATAGCGCTTTAGCTCCTCGTAAATTTCAATCTTGCTAGGAATTTTAACCCCCGCTTTTTCAAAAACGCTCTCATGCGAAGCAAAATCCCGCGATAGCGCCTCGGCAAGCCTTTCGGGCTCCAAAAGCTCCGCTACGCGGTGTCCCGTGCGCGCGATCTTATCGGCATACGCAGGTCCTATGCCCTTGCCGGTGGTGCCGATCGCAAGCTCGCCCTTGCTCTTTTCGCGCGCCTGATCGATCAGCGAGTGGTACTGTAAATTTAAAAACGCCTTCTCGCTTATGAAAAATCTGCCCTTTAAATTTTCAAACTGCGCCATCTCGGTAATCAGCACGTCGGGGTTGATCACGACGCCGTTTCCGATGATGTTGATGATATTTTTATGAAGCACGCCGCTGGGTACCAGATGCAGCGCAAATTTCTCGCCGTTTATGACGATGGTGTGGCCTGCGTTGTGCCCGCCGCTGCTGCGACATACGAAATCGTAATTCGCGCTTATCATATCTACGATCTTGCCCTTGCCCTCATCGCCCCACTGGGCGCCGATGACTACGTCAACTTTGCTCATTTCTCATCCTTTTGCATAATTTTTTCTATCAAAGCATCCACTAGCAGCGCAAAGCCGCTGGATTTTAGCCCGTCTATCTCGTAATTTCCGCCGTTACAATACACCGCGCCCGCATCTAAAAATCTAAAAAATAGCGCGTCATAATAGCGCATTTTAGAGTAATACAGCAGCGAAACGCAGATACGCTCGTAATCCACGCCTAGGCTTAAAATTTCATCCAAGCAGGGCTTTAGCTCTTCAGGCACCTGCGCGCGCAGAGCCTGCACGTCCTTTAGCGACGTGGCGCGAGCCGTAGCATCTAGCCAAGGCAAATTTTGCTCAAGCAGCGTCTCAATCTTGCCCTTTTCAAAAATTTCAAGCGGCAGGTTTAAAATTTCGCAAATTTTTTTCGGAATCTCGATATTGCTTAGCTGAAGCGCGGGCACAAGATCAAATTCTTTAAAAAATTCCTGCGCGATTTTGATCGCAAGCGGCAAATTTTTCTCCCCGATCAGCTCCGCGCCGATCTGATAAAACTCGTCGCTTGGGTATTTGAAAGTAGGCTGGATATAAAATAGCCGCCTTAGCTTATCGTCTTTCAGCCGCTTGCGCACGATACGCACGACGTCCACGGTGCTGTCTGCGCGAAGCGCGAGCTCGTGGTTCGTAGGATCGGAGAGCTTAAGAAGCTTTTGCGGCGCGACGCTTAGGTGCTGATGATATGAAAAATATGGCGTTAAAATTTCGCTAAAGCCGTTTTTAACGAGGATTTCGCTCGCTTTATTTTCCAGCTCGCGCTTGAGCTGCGCGCTCTTTCCGAAATAAAGCCTCGAGCCGTTGGGTATCTCGTGATCGAAATCGGCGCTAACGCTATCTATCATGCTGCCTCCAAATCGCTTATGAACTGATCCAGCCGCGTTTTAAAGCCCTGAATGAAGCTTACTAAAGCGCGATAATCAAGCGAAAGAATATCTAAAATTTGCTTACGTATTTCTGTATTTAGCGCAAATTTTTCGCTGCCCGCGCTTTGAGTTTTATTTAAAATTTCGCCGAATTTTGCTCTAAAGCCTTCGAACTCTCCCGGGCTCAGATCGCCCGCATCGGCGCGCGAAACGAAGCTTAAAGCAAGCTCTTTGTAATCAAGCGCGTTTAAAAAGCCGATAAACTCATCTTTGTCGATGGCTGCGAGCTTGGGCGTATCTTTAAAGCGTGCGATGAAAGCGTCTATCTCCCTGCGATCAAGCGCTTTTGCGATAAAATTTCCCTGCAGATAGTTAAATTTCAAATTGTTTAAGAGCCGCAGCGACAGCGCGTTTTCGACCCCTTGAGCGCCGAGAGCAAAACCAAACTCCCGCTTTAGCTTGCCTGTGATCTCCACCATCGTTCGGATAGCATTTTTTTTCTTGCCTATGTCAAGGCAGAGCTCGCGGTCGATTTTAACGACATCGAAAGGCTGGGCATTCAGGAATGGGATATTGCTTTTATTTGCACTATTAAGAGCAAATTTAACCCCAAGATCTGCATAACGCCCACGCGCAGGGGCGAATTCCTTAAAATTTTGCTCGCTAAAATCGGTTATCTCAAACATCAACTCGCCTTTTGCATTAGCTCTGTCTCGCAAGCTATGAGCTACGAAATCGTAAAATTCGTCGTTTGTAAGCACGGCTAGACTTACGTTTATCGAGCAGTTTGCGCCCGTTTGAGCATTAAATTCCATCATCTTTGAAAACGCAAATTTTGAGATCGGCAACTCAAATCGCGGCTCGCTTAATATCTGCGCAAAATCCTGCGGGGCAAGAATTCCGCGCTTTCCGCGATCCCAGCGTAAAAGCAGCTCATATCCATAAATCTGTGCGCCGCTAATGATCGGCTGATAGAGCACGAAAAACTCCCCCTCTTCGATCGCCGCAGCAATCCCTTCCTCGCTAGGTCCGTCTGCTTCAGCGCGCTCAAAGATGCAGTAGCGGTTTTTACCGCTCGTTTTGGCGCGATACATCGCCCTATCTGCGCGCGATAAAAGTCCTGGAAAATCGATCTTTTCGCTGCCGTCGTAAAACGCTGCGCCAACGCTGATGCTTGCGCTAATTTCGTTGCCTTTGAGGTTAAATTTCATCTTTGAAATTCCAAGCAGACGATCTAATAGCACATGCGCGGCATCCTTGCTTTGCAGATCACCTATGATGGCGCCAAACTCATCGCCGCCTAAGCGCGCTAAGATATCGCCCTTGCGCAGTAGCCCACTCATCGCCTTTGAGATAGCCTGCAAAAACATATCGCCGACCTCATGCCCGTAGGTGTCGTTGATCGCCTTAAAGCCGTCAAAATCGATGAAAAGCACCGCCATAAGCTTGGAATTTTCGCCTGAATTTGCCGTAAATCTCTGCGCGGCTTTCATAAAATACACCCTGTTCGGAAGCCCGGTAAGCGCGTCGTGATGGGCGATCTTGGCTAGCTCGCTCTCTTTTTGCTTGATCTGCGAAATTTCGGTAAACATCAAAATGAAATTTGAGGTAAGCGAAAAATCATCCTTTATCGCGATCGCCGTAAATAACGCAGGAAATGTGCCACCACCTCTTTTTAGTCCGTAAATTTCATCTTTATAGGAGGTCTGTTTGCCGACGAGATTTTTTCTAATCCTCTCCATCACGTCTGCCCCGCCCTCCATAGGAGCGAAGAAATTTGGAATTTTGCCGATGGTTTGGCTTTCGCTATAGCCGGTGATTTCATAAAAGGCGTTATTAGCGCGCAGCACGCGACCGCTCTCATCTGTGATTAAGATCGCCTCTAGCGAGCGCGAAAAGACGTTGGCGTTTAAATTTAACTCCAGCTCCGTCTGCTTTCGCGAGCTGATATCTTCGAGCGTAGTTTTTACAAGGCGAGAGTGAGAGCCGTGCTTTTCGGTGACGTAGCCTTGCATACTGATCCAAGTATAGGCATTAGCGGCGTTTCGCAGACGGAATTCGCAGCTAAAATCGCTCCTAAGCCCGGCGGTGCATTCGCGGATCATTTTGTTGAAATTTTCTAAATCCGCGAAGTAAATTTCATAACTAAACTCCCCAAAGCTCATCGCAGTATTTAGCCTTTTGCCGCGATATTTTAAAATTTTAAAGTAATTTTTATCAAACGACAGCGTCTGCGCATCAAGATCGATTAAGCAGGTACAAAAATTCCTAGTCTCGATTACGGTGCGGTAAAAGTCCAAATCCTCCTGCAAGCCGCGGATCGCCTTAACATCGTCATCGATATTTTGAAAATAAAACGCAGCCCTGGCGGCGGACTTTTTGACATAGATGCTCACTTCGTAGCTATAGCGGATATTATCATTATGGCGAATTTTATAGCTTTGAGAAAAGCTTAGCTCTTCTGAAGGCATATCGGCTAAGCGGTTTAAAATTTCATTTTTAGCCTCATTCGCGTCCTTTTCATCCAGCAAATCCCATAGCCTTATCTCACCGCTTAAAAACTGCGCCGCTTCGTAGCCCCAAAGCTCTTTTATATTTTTGCTAGCATCTACGATCTTGCCCGAAGTGTAGTCAAACACGAGTGTAACGATAGGCGCGTGATTTAAATACTCATATTTTTGCTTAGTTTCATCGTAAAATCTGCGATATTTTGACGCATCGAGCACCACAAAAAGGGTTGAAATTTTACTTCCGTCGCGGATATAAGATTTTTTAACATAAAGGTCTTTGACGCCATTTTTGGTCTCTTGGCGGGTTACGACATAGTTTTCTTTGACATAGTTTGCGCGCTGGGTTTGATAGGCGTGATCGTAAAACGAGCCTGCTTGCAGCGCGAATATATTCCGTCCTACGACGTCATCGCCGTAAAGCTCGCGTGCGCCGTTGCTAGCGCTTTCGATCGTGCCTGCTACGTTATCGATGCTAAGCACTGAAAGGGAGCTGTATTTTAGCGCATCTTTAAAGCTAAGGCTAAAATCTCCGTGGCGCAAATTAGACTTCAAAACTTCGTCTATGGATTTAGAAATTTCTAAGACAGAGTTCAGTGGATTTAGCGCTTCTATATCGCGAATTTTGGAGTGATAATCCCCTTGGCGCAGCGCGTTTTGAACTGCCGCAAGCGGGATAAAAACGCGCTTTTTTAAAAACGTAAAATTTGAAATTAGAAGGATTAAATAAGCTAAAATCGCTGCTGCTAGCGCTACGACGATAAAATCGTCCGCGCCCAAAAAATAGCCGGCTCGTTCGCGAGCCATTACGAAATTATCTCCAAATTTCGCAAGATAAGCAAAACTTAGCCCCGATTCGTCTTCAAAGCTTACCACTTCGCCTAGACGCGAAAAATCAAAATCCTGCCCTAATATATCGGTTGCGCTGCCAGGAGCGTTAAAAAATTTGCCTTCGGCATTAAAGACCAAAATATCTCCCAGCGAAGAGAGCCTGGCAATCGGCCTAGCGGTGTTGGCAAAGCCTAGCAGATACGAATCAGCGTTTACGCGCTTGATTAAAAAATACCGCCACGCCCCGTCCATCATCATATAGCGCGATACCCATTCATCCTTTTTTAGCTCGCTTGCGATATCCGCAAGCCGTATCTCGCCAAGATCCGAAATGCGCCCATCCGATGAAAAATATGCTAAGCTCTCCTGCTCCGCGCCGCGGGCGCGCAGATAAAAAATAGCGTCAAATCTATGAGAAGATTTTACGACGTTGCGGATCAAATCCGCATAAAGCTCGCTTTGCGTAGCTTCGTGCCTTGCATCTAAAGAAATGATATTTTCTTTTAGAATTTCAAGCTCGCTAAAAAGCGACTCGTCGGTATTTTTAAGTAAAGTAATCGCCGTGCGCGTCCGCAAATCAAGCTGCGTAGCGATCCTAGTGCGCAAAAAGCTAATCTCGCAAACTACTACAAGCGTAAGCAGCGCAGCGCCTAGAATCAAGGCGGCGTTAAATCTTTCGGTAACGAAGTCTTTTTTGTTTTTCATGCCAAATTCCAAATTTTGCAGGATTTTAGCAAATTTCGTTTTAAAGCCTATTTAAGCTTTGATTTTTGCTCCGCGCGCGCCCAAAAAATGCATAATCAAAAGCACTGCAAAGCTAAAAATAAGCATCAGCGCCGAATATGCGTGAGCCTGCGCAAAATCCAGCGTCTCAGTCGCTTCATAAATCGCAATGGAGGCAACCTTGGTCTGCTCGCTTACGCTGCCGCCGATCATTAGCACGACGCCAAACTCGCCCATCGTATGCGCAAAGCAGATTACCAAGGCGCTAAGCAGGGAGTGGCGTATCGCTGGCAACGCGACGCGAAAAAGCTTGGAAAAATAGCCCTTGCCGAGCGAGTCGCACGCCCAAAAAAGCGAGCGCGGAAGCGAGCGAAAGCCCGAAACCAGCGGCGAAAACATAAACGGCAGCGAGTAGATACAGCTCGCGATCACGAGCCCGCTGAAATTAAATACGAGCCGAAGCCCAAAGTGTTTGTCGAAAAACTCCCCCAGCACCGAATACGGTGAGAGAAAAACGAGTAGATAAAAGCCTAGTACCGAAGGCGGAAGTACGAGCGGAAGCGAAATGATCGATTCAATCACGCTTTTGCCGCGGAAATTTTTTCTCGCCATAAAAAACGCGAGCGGCACGCAGATGATAAATAGCGCAAATGTCGTTAAGCCCGCAAGCTTTAATGAAACGAGAAACGGCGTGTAATCGAGCCCCTTTAGAATTTCAAACATTTATCCTCCGAGCCGAGCCACTGGGCCCAAACTATAAAATCTTAAAAGCCTAGCCCTACTTTAAAATTTAGAGGCAAGGCTAGATAGAATTTGCGCAAACCTCATAGTCATAAGGCTTTGCATAATAGAATTTTGAAAAATTCTGCGCAGAGCTAGAGCTTTAGCAAAATAGAAATTTTGAAAATTCCGCGCAAGCCAAACTGGGCGGAATTTTATAAATTGCTTGGCTAATAAATTCCTTCAAGCGTGCAAATCCTGCTGAGCTTTTAAGCTCTACCCAAGCCGGCAAATTTTTAAGACCACGAATTTTGCTGAGCTAAATTTCAAAAAGCTTCGCTAGGCTTTAAAACTTAAGCGGGCAGGATTTATCTGAGCGCAAATTTCACGTAAGATAGGCTAAACGACGCCCTCCGAACGACCTAGTGAAATTTGATTGAGCCCGACAAGACGAAATTAAAATTTCGCATAAATGTAAAAAACCGGGTTAATGAAATCCTGCCACAGCTTATTAAGCGAGTTTACACGCAAGCTTCAAGCTGTTAGAGCTTTTAAAATTTCAAAGTCACAAAATCCAGGTGAAATTCTAAATCTGAAAATTTTAAGTTTACGCGAAGCTTCACATTAAATTTTTTACCAAAATCGCATGATAGAATTCGCGCAACTCCTGCCAAAAAAGTAAGCTAAAAGCCGCCAAATTTAAAAATAAACCCACCACGCCAATTAATAAATTCAAAGAAGGAATTTAACGGCGCCTGTCTGCGCAAAATCTAAAATTTAAAGCTTAATTTCCGCACGCTATCTAGGCTCGCATTGCAATTTTGCTCTAGCCTGCGTTTAAATTTTTATGTTTCATGAAAATCTAAACGCGATGCGAATAAAATTTTAAAATCTTACCGTATTTTACGGGCAAATCCAGCTAAAATTTTGCAAAATTCCTCGTCTAAATTCCACGTAAAATTCCATAAAAGCCTGTATTAAATCTCTAATCTAGTTGAAGTTTCCCACTTATGCGCGCCCAAGCTTGCCTGTAAGTTTAAATTTTACGCAGAGTGATATTAAAGGCTTTGGCGCCTGTTTTGACCTCATCGCCTACTTGCAAGCCATCGGCTTCTGCATTGCTTAGCACCACTTCGCACAGCTGGCTGCCGATCGCTACGACAGCCACTTTGACCCCGTCGCGTGCTTGCAAATCGACAATCTTGCCCGCGAAAGAAAACTTCTGCGAGCCGTTTGTTTTAAGAAAAATTTCCTCCGGCGTACCGGTGCGGACGATCCTGCCGTCCTTCATCTCATAAACCCGCTTGCAAAGTCTATAAATCTCGCTTACGTCGTGGCTTACCAAAATCACGGTCTGATGAAACTGCTCGTGAATCTTTAGCAAATACTCTTGGATTTTTTCGCGCATCGTAAAATCAAGCGCCGAAAGCGGCTCGTCAAGTAGCAAAATTTCAGGCTCTTGCATCAGTGCGCGAGCAAGTGCTACGCGCTGCTTCTGTCCGCCGCTAAGACCCTCTACGCCAGATTTTGCAAACTCGCTAAGCTCTAAAATTTCAAGCAACATTGCAGCTTTTTGTGGATCGTTTCTGGCAAAAAGCAGATTGCCTGTCACGCTCATATTCTCAAAAAGTGCGTAGTCTTGAAACAAAAAGCCGATCCTGCGCTTGCCCGCACTTAAGAATTCATTGCCTTCTTGTAGCACGAGATCGCCGTCTTTTATGCTACCACTATCTGCGCGCAAAAATCCAGCCAAAATGCGCAGCAGTGTAGTCTTACCGCTGCCGCTGCGCCCATATAGGCACACAAACGAGCCTTTGTTAATCTCTAAGCGAGCATCAATCGAGAAATCATCACTGATTTTTTTCTTACAATCAATCGTTATCATATTTTTCTATATATATCGCAGTGGCGCTAACGTATGCGAAAACCTCGTCGCCCTCGCGTAAAGCAAGCTCCTGCGCAGAATGCGCGCTAATGAGCACATCAAAGCTTATCTTGCCTTCAAACCTGAGCGTGCATAGAATTTCGCCCAAGCTTAGGCTCATAATCTTGCCGTGAATTTCATTTTCGCTAGATACACCACTTAGGGCTTCGCGAGATAAAAGCACATCGGTGCTTTTAAAGCCCACGTAAACTTCGCTACCCACCTTAAGCTCGCTACTTAGCTGCAGAAATACGCCACGTAGCTTGATGCCGCCCGCGATAAATCCTACAGAATGGATGCCGTCTTTTTGTAAAATTTCGTTGATTCTCGCTCTAATCATTAAAACTCGTATCCGTATTTAGCAAAGATCTCTTTGCCCTTATCGCTTAGGATAAAATCATAAAACGCCTTAGCTTCGGCGTTGTCTTTAGCGCGGTTTAGCACGACCATGCCTTGAGCTATCGGCTCGTAGAGGCTGGTGTCGACCAAGACGAAATTTTCGCCCTGCTTGCAAGGCTTGCCGTTGCAGCCGTCCTTTGCCATCTTAGGCGCATACATCGCACTAGCCGCGATAAAGCCGACGTCGGAAGCTTTAAGCGCTTGCGAAAGAGCCTCGCCGATCGATTTTGCTTCTACGATTTTGCCTTTAATCTCATCGTAAACTCCCGCTTTTTGGAAGGCCTGTACGCTTGCGGTGCCGTAAGGAGCGGTCTTTGGATTTGCTATCGAAATCGTTTTTACGCTAGGGTCTTTTAAAGCTTCAAGCCCCTTGCTAAGATCTACGCCGCGCACGCTAAACATCGCCACTTTGCCTTTGGCGTAAGTTTTGGCAGGCGCCGTCGCAAAGCCCTCTTTATGCAGATCGTCTGCAAATTTCATATCCGCCGCCATAAAAATATCAAACGGCGCGCCGTTTTTGATCTGCGTACTAAGCGCTCCGCTCGCACCCAAGCTCACATTTAGCGTAGTTTGCGGATGTAGCTTGGCAAATTCCGCCTTGATCTCGTCAAACGCATACGTCGTGTTCGCAGCGGCTGCTACGCTAACCTCGCCTGCGCTAAGCGCGGCTGCGGTTAAAATTCCTAAAAGCACCGCTTTCAACTTCATTTTATGCCTTTCTTTTCGGCTCTCACCGAGAATTGAATTGTATCTAAAATTTTAAATTTACGCCTTAAATTTTAAAATTTTGCGCACCCAATTTCACCCTATTACGCGCCAATAATGATCTCGCTAGGCTCGATGATCGCCGTTACCTCATCTCCTACTCCCAGAGCCATCGCGGTGGCAGATTCTCGCGTGATGATCGCGGTGATATTTTGGTGCGAGCTTGTGTCTAGACAGATCTCTGCGTTTACCGCGCCGATTTTGACCTCGCTAATCGTGCCTTTGATTTGATTCGCCGTACTAAGTTTTAGCTTCTCCGAGGCTTCTTTAGCGATGATGACGCTTGGAGCCTTAAATAAAAACAGCACATCCTTGCCCACCTTTAGCCCTAAATTTTTTTCGCTCTCTACGGTTACTGTCGCACATAAAATTTCGCTACCTGCGAGTTTAGCCGTGATTTGAGAATTTACAGCGCCTGTTTGAACATCCGTAATCTCAACGCTTAGCTGATTGCGCGCAGAAAGCTTCATGCCGATCTTCTCTAAGCTTAAAAGGCTCTCTTCGGTGATCTCGTCAAGCTTTAAAATTTCACTCAAAAATGTCTCACCCGCGTGGCTGATAGCATCATAAGCGCGAATCAGCTTGTGAGCGTAAGGGGTAAGCTCCGAGCCGCTATTTTTCTTTGTGCCTTGAGTGCGGACGATGAGGGGTTTTTTGCTCGCGTTGTTGATTAAATTTAGCGCGTCCCAGCCGTTTTTATACGACACTCCTACGATCTCTGCGGCTTTTGTAATACTTTTAGTCTCATCTACGGCCTTAAGCAGCTTAATGTGCTTGGCTAGAAGCGATGTTTCCTTGCCAAGTAGGAATTCCAAAGCAAATTTTGCGTCCATTTTCATCCTTTCTTATTTACTTTCACGTGATTTTATAATATATCCTCTGATATATTTCTTAAAGAGCTGCAGGCTTTATTCTGCGATATAAAGAGGGAAATTCTATATGAAATTTTACCTTTATTGACAAAATTTCTTTAAACTTGTAAAATCGCCACTTTGATTTATAAAGAAGGGTCACATTTGAAATTTATAAAACTTATATTCTTAGCCGCGGCATTGGCACTCTGCGGTTGCTCGCAAAAGCAAGACGTAGCGCCTAGCGATACGGATGGTTTTGACGAGGAGTTCGCGCAACGTGAGGTTTTCGATCCGCTTAGCGGCTATAACCGCGTTATGACGAGCTTCAACGACGTATTTTACTCATATATACTAACCCCCGTAGCCAGCAGTTACGATTACGTAATGCCCGATCCGATTCAGGGCGCGTTTTCAAATTTTTTCTATAATATTTTATATCCGATGAGACTCGTAAACAACCTGTTGCAGGGCAAATTTGAAAATTCTTGGGACGAGACAAAGCGGTTTTTGATCAACTCGACTGTGGGCTTCGGCGGGCTTAACGATATGGCGGGCAAATACTACGGGATTCCGCGCCACGACGAGGATTTCGGGCAGACGCTCGGATATTGGGGCGTGCCAGCGGGTCCTCACATCGTCTGGCCGATCTTAGGACAAAGCAATCTACGTGATACAGCTGGACTTGTAGGAGATTATTTTTCAAACCCGATAAATTATATTAAAGATGGCACGGTGCGAAACTCCGTCAATGGATTTAGAATATTTAACGACTACTCGCGCGATCCGAAATTTTATGAAAAAATGACCAAAGATGCGGTGGATCTATATCCGTTTTTGCGCGATGCTTACGAGCAAAATCGCGAGAAATTAATAAAGGAATAAAAATGAAAATTTTAAAAGTTCTAGCGCTTTGCGGAGCGCTTTTGATTTCGGCGCACGCTATTAGCGATGCGGATATCGAGCCGGTGATGAGCCAAAAGGTCGCCGAGGCCGTAAATATTATGCGAAGCAGCACCCCGAAAGACGCAAAGCCAGCGAAAATTTTTGCGCTTTTCGACGGCTATTTTGATTATAAGATGATGGCGAAGCTCTCCCTTGCGAAGCATTACGCAAGCCTTAGCCCGGCGCAGATCGCAGAATTTAATAAAGCCTTTGAAGCGCATCTAAAGCGCTCGTTTATCGAAAAACTTTCGCTTTATACTGATCAGGATATGAAGGTGCTAAGCAAACAAAGCCCGAGCGATAAGCGCCGCGTGCTAAAAACGCAGGTCATCGGCGAGCAGAAAAACTACGACATAGATTTTAAATTTTATCCTAACGGCTCTGATTGGCGCATCTACGACGTCGATATCGTAGGTGTCAGCCTAATTCAGACCTACCGCTCGCAGCTAGGCGACGTAACGCAAAGCTTGGGCTTTGACGAGCTTATAAAGCGGCTAAATTCCACCGTCATCAATAGCGGCGAATAGCACAGCGCGCCTAAAAGAGCGGTATTTGAAAAAAATTTTTCGTTTAATCGTCGCGTTTCCGAAAATCACGCTTGCGCTGTTTACGGCGCTGGCGCTCTTTTTCGGATATTACTCCACAAAGCTCGAGATCGACGCTTCAAGCCAGACGCTTCTACTAGATAATGACAAAGACCTTCAAATTTGGCGCGAAGTATCCAAGCGCTACGAAACGCCGAATTTCTTGGTGCTTGCATACACTCCCGCGGGCGATCTTTTAGCGCCCGAGACGATCCACAAAATAGAGCAGATGGATGCGGCTTTTTCCAAGCTTGATTTCGTCGCCAGCGTCACGGACATCACGAATGTGCCGCTTTTGCTAAACAAAAGTGGCGGCATGAGCGAGCTGCTTAAACACATACCCACCCTTACCGATGCAGACGTAAATTTAACCGCGGCTAGGCGCGAGTTTGCCACAAGCCCCTTTTACGCGTCAAATTTAGTAAGCGCCGATCTTCGCACTACCGCAATTTTAATAAATTTAAAGCCGCAGACCCGCTACGAGGAGCTTTTGCGCCTAAGAGACGGAGCCAAAAACGCTCTAGAGCAAGCGGAGCACGAGAGCAACCGCTCGGGGGCTCAAATTTCACAGCTCAAAGACATGCTTAAAGCTTCGGAGCAAAATTTCAAATCCTACCGCGACGAGCTGCGCGAAAAGGATCACCGCGACATTGTGGCTTTGCGCTCGCTGATCGCGGGCTTTGAGAAGGAATTTGCGGGCGACCAATTATTTTTGGGCGGACTAAATATGATCGCCGACGATATGGTAGGCTACGTCCGCTCGGATCTGGCGACCTACGGACTCGGCGCCTTGGTGCTTCTGTTAGCGTGCTTTTGGCTCTTTTTTAGACAGGCGAAATTTATCCTGCTACCGCTTATCATCTGCGCGTATTCGGTCGTGCTCGCAGCGGGATTATTCGGCTTTTTGAGCTTTGAGGTCACGGTGATTAGCTCAAATTTCATAGCGCTTCAGCTCATCATCACGGTTTCGGTCTGTATCCACCTAATCGTCGCCTACCGCGAGTTTAGCGCGCGCTTTCACGCCTTTTCCCAGCGCCAGCTCGTTTATGCCGTGCTGCGCGAGCGCGCAAGACCCTGCTTTTTCGCGATCTTTACGACCGTCATCGGCTTTATGTCGCTAATATTTTGCGATATAAAGCCCGTAATTTCTCTGGGAATTATGATGAGCGTAGGTATCAGTATCTCGCTAGTTACGGCATTTGGAGTATTTGGCGCGGTTATGTCGCTTCTAAGGCGCACGCACAATAACCGCAGCTTTGAGCAGCACTTTAAATTTACGCTTTGGTGCGCCGAAACAGCGCTACGTAGCAGAGGCGCGGTTTACGGCGTTTGCGCTGCGGCGGTGATCTTTGGACTATACGGCATCTCGCAGCTGCGCGTCGAAAACAGCTTCATCGGCTACTTCAAAAAAAGCACCGACATCCGCGCGGGCATGGAGGTCATCGACACAAATCTGGGCGGAACGATCCCGCTTGATATCGTCGTTAAATTTAAAAGCGCAGGCGGCGCAGATTCTGCTAGCGGGAGCGAAAATTCCGCAAGCGGCGGCGCAAATTTTAAGAGCGGCGAAAATTCCAATCCTGCGGGGCAAAATTTTATCGCGCAAAATTCCACTACTCAGAATTCTACCGCCACAGCGCAAAATTCTATTGCAGGAAATTCCATACCTCAAAGTTCCGTTGCCGCAGCGCAAAATTTAAATGATCAAAATTTTTCCGAGCAAGGCTCCGCTGCGGCAGCACAGCCAAGCGGCGCCGCAAATTCGGATCAAACTCGCGCCGTAAATTTAGAGCAGAATTCCACCGCAAGCGACGATTTTGGCGATTTCGAAGCCGAGTACGCCGCCAACGAGAACAAGCCGCAGTATTGGTTCACATCTGAAAAGATGCGCATCATCGGCAAAATAGATGATTTTTTGAAGGATAAAAACGTCACGGGGCACGAGTTTATCGGCAACGTAAGCTCGCTCGCATCGCTTTTAAAGCTCGGCAAACAGATTAATCAGGGGCGCGATCTGGACGATCTAAGCCTTGCTTTGATCTACTCTGAAATGCCCGCAAACTACCGCGAATTGGTACTTTTGCCCTTTGTTAATATCGAAGCGAACGAGGCGCACTTTAGCATCCGCACGATAGATAGCGATCCAAATCTTCGCAGGGCGCAATTCCTAGCCGATCTTAAGCGCGATCTGGACTCCCTACTCGCCAAAGATAACGTCACGGCACAGATCAGCGGCATAATGGTGCTTTATAACAATATGCTTCAAAGCCTGATGAGCTCGCAGATAGACACCCTGGGTATCACCGTGCTCGTGCTTTTCGTGCTTTTCGTGATCATCTTTCGCTCGTTTTCATATGCTCTTATCGCGATCGTCGTAAATTTAATTCCGCTTTGCGCCTGCTTCGGCATCATGGGAGTTGCGGGCATCCCACTGGATATCATGAGTATCACGATAGCGGCGATCAGCATCGGTATCGGCGTGGACGACGTCATCCACTACATCTACCGCTACAAACGGGAGTTTGCGCGCCTGGGCGACGAGGCCGCGGCAATCCGCGCGAGCCACGCAAGTATCGGATACGCGATGTATTATACGTCGTTTGCGATCATTTTGGGCTTTAGCGTGATGATGATGAGTAATTTCTGGCCTACGATCTACTTCGGGTTGCTGATATGTTTGGTGATGAGCCTACTGCTTTTGGGCGCGCTCATAATCCTACCTTCGCTAATAATGAGCCGAAAGGGTTTGAAATTTAGCCTCTTTAAAGCTAAATAAATTTTATCTCGCTATAATTCCCGCACTTGGAGAGGATGGCGACCTGGTGGCGTCTGCGGACTTCAAATCCGATAGGAGGGCGGTTGACCGTTTTCCGGGGGGTTCGATTCCCTCCCTCTCTCGCCGAATTCTTTCATTAAATTTTACTTTTACGATTCTTGATCTCTAGCGCTTTGCGAATTTATTTCAAATTTAAGCTCTAAATTTACCCGTTTTTAAGCAGGGGGGGGGTAGCATTATTTTCTAGAAAATTCACTTCAAGGAGTTAAAGATGAAATATGTGCTAAGTGTCGCGCTGGCGGCATTGTTTTTAGCAGGATGCGGCGAGGACGAAGTAGAGCTCGTGAAAAACTATACTTTGCCTGATTTCAAGTCGATGAGTATCGGCACGGCGATCGAGGGCTCGAAGATCTGCAAAAGTGTCAGCTGGAGCAAAGAGGAAAACGGCGGATTAAAGACGGTTAAGATGGTCTGCGACGTGGATATGGAGAAAGTAAAGGTCGATGTAGATGCCTTTAACAAAAAATATAAAGAGGCTACGCTAAACACGTCTTTAAGAGGTGCCGTGCTTTTCTATAAAGATAAATCTGATGATAAACAACAGCGTTTACTTAAATTGGCAAATGAACATTGCAAAATAAATGAGACGAAATTTCAAGAGGAGCTCAAAGACAGAGGCAAAATAGATTACTCATTTCAAAAAAAGCCGGTTGATTGCGACGATAAATTAAAAGATGAAATACTAAAGGATGGTGAACCAAAAACTTCTGCGATTTATATGAGTAATATTATTGATTCATTAGAAGACGTCGCTTATTATTCGCAGCTAACGCCTAGCCAAATAAGGCTACAGCTTGGAAGGGCAGCAGAGCTGCCGCCACAGGCTGCGATCGAATTAAATTTTATTGTGAATGCCGATAAGAGCGTAAGTTTATCGGATAAATTTATAGTGACTAAAGATATAATTGATGATGTTATTAAGATAAGATCGGCATTTAATAATAGAAAAACGGCGGAAGACGCCCTTGCGACTTTCTACGAAAGACAATAAAATTTTATCTGAATTTTTAAAAGACGTTTCGGCTCGGAAGCGTTTCCGTAAAAGACGATAGCATTATCTCGCGGCTAAATTTTATGAAATTTTAAAATTTAGCCGCTTTTTTTATATCAAAATTTCATTGAAAATTTTATGTGAAGTTTTAAATTTAAAGCGCAGCGGGAGTAGTTTCGCTCGCCGCGCCGTGAAATTTTACGCCGAAGATAGGTTTATTTGTCGTGTCCTTGCAGATACGCGATCGCGCTAAGTGCGGCAACCGCGCCGTCGCCTGCCGCGCAAACGACCTGTTTAGGCGCATCCTGCCTCATATCGCCCGCCGCAAATAGCCCGTGTACACTTGTTTGCATCTTTAAATTTACCGCGACCTGTCCGCCCGGCGTGACGTCGCAGATGAACTTGCCGCTTTCGTCTTTTAACACCTCGTTTCGCACGTCAAGCCCTACGAATACGAAGATTCCAGGTAGCTGTAGCTCACGCGCGACGCCGCTAATTTTATCCTTGACTACGACGCCAGTTACGCCGCTTGCATCGCCCTTGATTTGCTCTACGAGCGCGCTTGTAATGAGCTCGATATTCTCACTTTCGCGCACCTTTTGCACGGTCGAAGGTGCGGCGCGAAACTCATCCCTGCGGTGGATTAGGTATACTTTGGAGCAAATTTTAGCCAGATACAGCGCTTCTTCTAGCGCCGTATCGCCGCCGCCGAGGACGGCAACCTCTTTGCCCTTGTAAAAAAACCCGTCGCAAGTCGCGCAGGTACTGACGCCGCGACCGAAGAACTCATCCTCGCCCTCAATCCCCGCGCGGCGCGGAGTAGAGCCCGTAGCGACGATAACGGCACGTGCGCGACGTGTTTGATCGCCCTCGAGATAGATCGTAAAATTTCCGTCGCCGTCTTTTGAGACGCGCAGCACGCGCACCATCTCATGCTTTAAGCCGAAGCGGAAGCACTGCTCCTGCCAAGGCGCCATAAAGCTCATCCCGTCGGTCACCACAGCGACGCCAGGGTAGTTTTCCATCTCGGAGCTTGAGGTGATCTGCCCGCCGGGCATCCCCATCTCAAACATCACGACGTCTTTTAAACCGCCTCTTGTAGCATAAAGCCCCGCCGCTAGCCCTGCAGGGCCGCCGCCGATAATTGCTAAATCTAACATTTTTTCTCCTTAATTATTTTATTAAGTAAAGCCGCGGGCGTTAAATTTACGAATTTAATTAATAAAACGATGAGTGGGAGAAAAAAGGGCGAAAGCCGCCCTTTTAAAATTTACAGAAGCGAGTTTAGTTTGTCGGCTATGATCTGCTTAGATTGCGCGCCGATGAGCTGAGCTTTTAGCTCGCCGTCTTTGAAAAATAGAATCGTAGGGATCGAGCGAACGCCGAATTGCACCGCAAGATCCTGCGCTTCGTCGGTATTTACTTTGCAAATTTTAGCCTTGCCCTCGTAGTCGTTCGCAAGCTCCTCGATGATCGGAGCGATCATACGGCACGGCCCGCACCAAGGCGCCCAAAAATCGACTAGCGCGACACCCTCTTTAGTAACGTCGAAATTCTCCGAAGTAAGCTCTATATACTTTCCCATAATGTTCTCCTTGTATTAAAATTCTGCGGATTATAGTTAACTATCTTAAATAAATAATAAAAATTCTAATTTAAAAAGATATGTTGGCGATAAATTTTATCTGCTTTGGATAAACTTCCACTACGTCGATCTGCCACGGCTCGTCCGTATCGCAGCTCATCAGATAAAATTCCGCCGCTTTTAAGATTTTAGCCATCTTGGCGCCAGTCACGCGCTCTGCAGCGTCGTAATCGCCGCTCGTAGCCTTCACCTCTACAAAGTGCAAAATTCCGCCCTTACGCGCGATTATGTCGATCTCGCCGAAGCGGCAGCGGAAATTTCGCTTTAAAATTTCAAATCCTTCGCCGCGTAAAAATTCCGCCGCACGGTCCTCGCAGGCAAAGCCGAAAATGTATTCTTTTAAGCTCAACTTAGCTTTCGATCCTGATCATAAAAGGCTTTTGCGTGATGAAATTTTCGCCGCTAATCACGCTTATAGCGCGCTTTATGTCCTTCTCGCAGCACGTATGCGTCGTGAAAAACAGCGTCACTTCCTCGTCCGTTTTGAGTTTCGGCTTTTGCAAAAAGCTGTCGATCGAAAGATCGTTTAAGCTCATAATGTTTGTAAGCTTCGCAAGTACGCCTTTCTCGTCGCGCACGCGCAGCCTGAAATAATATTTTGTGCGGATCTGCTCGCTCGGCAAAATTTGCATAAAATTTTCGCTCGGCAAAATTTTATATCCGAGCATCGGGTTTTTGTTATCGCGCGCAATGTCGATGAGATCGCTTATAACCGCGCTTGCCGTAGCGCTACCGCCCGCACCCGGTCCGTAATACATACTCTCGCCGACGCAGTCTCCGTAAATACTCACGCCGTTCATCACGCCGTCTACTTTTGAGAGCATTTGATCCTTTGAAATGAGCGCAGGATGGACGCGCAGCTCGACTTTGTTGTCGCACGCACGCTTAGCTACCGCAAGCAGCTTGATTATGAAATCAAATTCGCGCGCAAAATAGATATCCTCCTGCGTGATCTCCTCGATCCCCTCGATTAAGATATCTTCCGGGTCTCCGTGCACGCCGTATGCGATGCTAGCTAAGATCAAAAGCTTATGCGCCGCGTCAAATCCGCCGATATCGAAGCTAGGATCGGCTTCGGCGTATCCGAGCTCTTGAGCTCGCTTTAGCGCGTCCTCAAATTTCTCGTTTTTTTGCATCATATTCGTAAGGATGAAGTTGCTCGTGCCGTTTACGATGCCGATGATCTTTTCGATACGGTTGGCGCTTAGCCCTTCGCGCAGGGTTTTGATGATAGGAATTCCGCCAGCCACGCTCGCTTCAAATCCAAAAGGCGTGTCGCCCGCCAAAGCCTGAAGTTTATAGCGATGATAAGCCAAAAGCGCCTTATTTGCGGTAACGACCGCCTTTTTACGCTTTAAAATTTCGCTTACGATCTCATAGGGCTTTTCTACCCCGCCCATAAGCTCTACAAAAACGTCGATATCGTCGCGCTCGATGATACTTTGCGCGTCGCTGCTAAGCGGAATTTGCACGTCGCGCTTTTTACTCGTATCGCGCACGAGCCCGATTACGGGCTCTATGCTAACGCCCGCGCGCGCAAGGATAATATCTTTATTTTTGATCAAAATGTTTGCAACTTCGCTACCTACGGTGCCGACGCCTAAAATCGCTACCTTCATCAGATCTCTTTCAAATATTTTTTTATATTTCTAGCGGCCTGGCGGGTTCTATTCTCGTTTTCGATAAAAGCGATTCGCACGTAATCGTCTCCCGCCGCGCCAAAGCCAACGCCCGGGCTTACGGCGACGCGCGCCTTGGTAAGAAGCTGCTTGGAAAACTCCATACTCCTTAGATGAGCTGCGGCGGGCGGCAATTTCGCCCACGCAAACATCGACGCGCTAGGTTTAGCGATCACCCAGCCCGCGTCCGCAAAAGCGTCGATCAGAAAATTCCTACGCTTCTCATAGGTCGCGCGGATCTCCTCTACGCACTCTTGCGGCCCGTCCAGCGCGATCGTGGCGGCTACTTGTATCGGCGTAAACATGCCGTAATCAAACCAAGATTTGATCTTTTTAAGCGCGGCGACGAGCTTTTTATTACCGCTAACAAAACCCACGCGCCAGCCCGCCATATTGTAGCTTTTAGAGAGCGTGTACGCCTCGACTGCGACGTCCTTCGCACCCTGAACCTCAAAAATGGACGGCGTTTTGTAACCCTCAAAAGCGATCTCCGCGTAAGCGATATCGCTGATGATATAAAACCGCTCCTGTCGCGCCATCGCTACGAGCCGCTCGTAGAAGCTCTTTTGCACGACGACCGTCGTAGGATTGTGCGGGAAATTTACGACGACGTATTTTGGGCGCGGAATGCTCTCGTCGAAAGTTTTTTGCAGATCGATGAAAAATTTATTCTCATTAAAATTTAAATTCTCATCATAGGCAAGCGGGATTTTAACGACATTACCGCCCGCGATGATGAAGGCTTGAGTGTGGATCGGATACGCAGGATCGGGCACCACCGCGACATCGCCCGGATTTACGATCGCGCTAGTTAGATGCACGAAGCCCTCTTTAGAGCCCATCACGGCGACGATCTCGCTTTCGGGATCCAAGATCACGCCGTATTTGCGCTTGTACCAATTCGCGCACGCAAGTCGCAGCTTGTAGATGCCCTGGCTTACGGAGTAGCCGTGGGTCTTGTCCTTTTGCGCGCTTTCGCAAAGCTTGTCTATTATATGCTGCGGCGTCCTGCCGTCGGGATTACCCATCGAAAAATCGATTATATCCTCGCCGGCTCTGCGCGCCGCCATTTTTATGGCGTTTACTTCGGCAAAAACGTAATTGGGCAAACGCTCGATCTTTGAAAAACGAATTTCGTCAAACATCTCAAACCTCTCATCTTAAAGTAATTCTCAAGCCATATTTAAAATTTCGCGCCTTAAACGCCGCGATCTACACGTGCCGCTCGGAAGCAAAATTTCAAGCCTTAGCGGCGATGCGGCGGCGCTTTTATATCGCTAAGACGATTTTAAAATTTTACCACATAAAATTTTAAAACCGCGGAGGCGCAGAGGCGCGTTGATCGTTTAAATTTATCGCGTCGCGACCCTTGGCGCGACATTTAAATTTGCGTCCTATCAAAACGACCAGGGCCTTCGTTTTGCAGGGCGCCATGGACAATGCTTCTTAAATTTAGCGCGCTACCACAAGCGCCCGCACCGCTTAAAATTTTATTCGCACCGTTAAATTTTACCTATGCCGTTTAAAATTTTATCCAACGCAGCGCATTTTAAAACTCTTTAAATTTACGCTCCTAGGTTTAATTTAGGTCGCACTCGCCGCAGCAAGCCGAAATTTTACTCTCAGCGGCGGCGAAATCCTACGAGCAAAAACCGCGCGAGAGCGAGGATTTTACCACTTTTTGCCCTTGTTTAGGCGCAGAAATTCATCGGCTGAAATTTTAGTGATATTGCCATCTTTGACGTGGAATTTTTGAGTGTTTCTTTCGCTGAAAGTTACGTTGCCATCGGCTTTGCCGAGCTCAAACATCCCGTGACCGGTAGAGATTAGCAGCTCCTCATTCCCTTGCGAAGCGACGACGTAAGGGGCATTAATGACCATCTCGCGCTTCTTGCCGCTTTTTAAATCAATGATCCCAATCCACATCTTACCGCGCGGGCTAAGCACGATATCTTTGCTCGGCACGGGCGCGCTTTGAGTAGCGTTTTCGTCGGTAGAATTTTCCTCAGTCTTAATGCTCGCGCGCTCGATCCTGATAGAGCGGTCCAGCGCATTGAGCGAGCTTAAATTTTTATCCGCAACAGCGGCTGCATTGGCATCTGACTTTAGTGCGAATTTTTCATCTGTAGCGTTGTGTGAAACGACGTCGATACCGATATTTTCAAGCTTTTTTTGAGTGTTATTTACGATTGGAGCGTCCGAGTAGGTGGTTTTGTTTTGTTCCCATAAAAGCGAGCCCAAAAACTCGCCGAAGCTTTTATAAAGTCCAAAATAAAAGATTGCGCCTATGATTAATACCATCGCAAGCAGCCATAAAAGCCAACCGCTGCCGCTTTTATTAGGGCTGACCCTTTGACCATAGACCTGCTCGACTTTGGCCTTTTTAACGGGCGCAAAGCTCGCTTTGGCGCTCTCAAACTCGCTAAGCCAGTCCGACAGATCCAGCCCGAACTCGCGCTCTAAAATTTTAATGTAGCCCCTCACATTAAAATTTGCTAGCTTCTCGAAGTCTTTGTTGATGATGTATTCTAAATTTTGCGCATCGATGCGCGTCGTGCGCGCTATTTCGATCAGATCCATAGATTTTAATTCATCCAGATCGCTATTTTTTGGCTGCTGTGTTTGCTCTGGCTTCTCGGTTTGTTCAGCCTGCTCGTCCGTATTATTTAACTTCTCTTTTATTTCTTCCATTTAAAATTCCATCGCATAGTATCGCAAATGCCGCGCTTACGTTAAGCGAGTCCCAGCCTTCGCGCATCTTTATCGATACCGCGCGGTCGCATTTTTTAAGCGCCCTAGCAGGTATCCCCTCTTCTTCGTTCCCCATTACGAGTGCGTTTTTCGCGCCGAGCTTTAACTCCTTAAAGCTCGTCCCGTCCGCACTCGCGGCGTAAATTTCAAAGCCGCTTTGTTTAAGCTCGTTTATCACGCTAAGCCCGTCTGCGACCTTAACGACGTTTAGCTCATACGCCGCGCCCGAGCTTGCGCGCACTACGCCCGCCATATTTAGATTATTTGCGACGACGATCACGCTGTCCGTGCCCAAAGCATAGGCGCTGCGCATTATCGCGCCGATATTTCCGACGTCGGTAAGCCCATAAAGGATCGGCACGAATTTATCGTCTTTGACGCTAGCTAGATCGCCGAAGCTAAACTCCTCCACCTCGGCCAAGAAGCCTTGATGGTTGCCGCCGCGAGCGAGGGCTTGAGCTTTTTTAGCATCGGCGCGCTCGATCTTTACACCGGTTGCGGCGATCTTTTTAAAAATTTCTTTCTCGCACTCCTTAGCAAGGATGATGCGGATAAATTTCTGCGGATGCCGGTTTAAAAGGTGCAAAAACAGCTGCTTGCCGTAAATAATCATTTTGGGATTTTAGCGAAAAACGGTTAAAATATGACTTAGCGTATCAAATTTTTATATATTTCTTTGGCGGGTTCGCCGTTTATTTTTGAGAGTAGTTTTGCTTTTATTTTCGGCGCGATCTCAAGCGACAGAATATCTTCTTGCGTGATTTTTTCAAAGCTTTTCTCACCCGCGCCGTCAATCACGATGCACCATTCGCCGTTTAAATTTGCGCCGTTTAAGCTCAGCAAAACCTCTGCGGCGCTACCGAAAAATTTTGTTTCAAATTTTTTCGTGGCTTCTTTGATCGCAAAAATTTTGCGCTGCGCGTCGATCCCCGCGATCTGCTCTATTAGCTTTATCACGCGCTTCGGAGATTCGTAAAGTACGCATGGATAGGGGCTTTGCATTAAATTTAGGATCTGAGCTTTGCGCTGCGCGCCGTCATTATTCAAAAAGCCTAAAAAGCTAAATTCTTTCTCCACTAGTCCGCTTGCGGCGGCTGCGAGCAGCAGAGCGTTTGCGCCGCTAAGCACCTCGTAAGCTACGCCGCTTCGTTGCGCAAATTTTACGAGCGCAATTCCCGGATCGCTGATGCAGGGCATGCCCGCATCGCTTACGTATGCGCAAGTTTTTTCGCGCAGAAGCGCCGCATCAAAACCCGCGAAAAACTCCGCTTCGTTGTGCGTGTGCAGCGAGTAAAACTGTGAAATTTTAAATGAAATTTGAAATTTATCGGATAATAGATTTAGAAGTTTTTTTGAAACCCTCGTATCCTCGCAGATTAGGATTTCGCAGCTTTGCAATACCTCAAGCGCGCGGCTCGAGATATCGCTTAAATTTCCTATCGGCGTAGGAATGAGATATAGCAACTATTTCATTCCGTATTTTTGCTTAAATTTCTCGACGCGGCCCGCGCTATCTACGATCTTCTCGCTGCCTGTGAAAAACGGATGGCAGTTGGAGCAGATATCGACGCGGATCTCAGGCTTGTTCGAGCGCGTTTTAAAAGTGTTTCCGCAAGCGCAAGTAACGGTCGTTTCGACAAAGTTCGGATGGATATCTTTTTTCATTTTTGATCCTTTTTGATGATTTTAAAAGGTTGCGATTATACAACTTTTTTATCTAAAAAGCAAATTTAAAGGGTTTTAAAAAACTCTCGGCAAAGCGGCAATTTTTTTTCGATCATGCTTTTTAAGCGCGAAGAATTTTAAAATTTAGCGCATTTAGAAGATAAAATTTTGATTTATTGCGGCGTGCAAAATACAGCGCGCGAATACGCGCCGCGGCAAATACACGCCGCGCGTCAAGCCGCAGATAAACATCACAGGTCGCGCAGAGCAAATTTTAAATTCCAAAATTTAAAGCACGCGGCTTTAAATTTTAAAATTTGCCGAGCGTTTAAAACATCAGCTTCGCGCAAGTTGCGATCAGCGCGGTGTTTGAGCGCAAAATATAAGGGCTATTAAGCGCATAGGCGTTTTTAAATTTCTCCCTTTCGCGCGGCGAAAATCCGCCCTCCGGGCCGATGAAAGCGACCTCATCGCCGCCAAAAATGTCGATATTCTTGCCGCCAAAATCGATCAGGCTTACGTTTTCATACCTTTGCGCGAGCTCGTCCGAGCCGCCCAAAACATCGATCTGCATGATGGAATTTCGCCCGCATTGCTGAGATGAGTTGATCAAAATCCGCTCTATCCTCTGCAGATCGAGCCGCACGTTTTTCTGCGACAGATCGGCATAAACCAAAACAAGCCGCCCGACGCCCATCTCATTTAGCGCAGGCAGGCTCTTTTCGATCACGGCGCTCTCGACGACCGCCCAAGCGACGCAAAAATCGTGGCTCGGCGTAAAAACCGAGCTTTTAAAAACTAAATTCAGAGCCGCACCTTTGCGCGAAATTTCGGCGATCTCATATAGATAACTCGCCCCGTCATTTAGATTTCGCACGTCTATGCGCTCGCCCGCCCTTGCTCGTCTGGCCTTTAGGTGCAAAAACTGATCATTCTGCAAAACTAGGCTCTGTTCGCCTGCAAGCTTATCGTAAAAATATACCATCAAATAACACTCGCTATCAAAATTATCGCTAAGCTTAGCCCCAAAATCACCCGCATTTTGCGCTGATACGGCGCAAAGTTTTGACTTAGATACGCTATTTTCAGCCGTTTGTATGATACCGCGCTAAGCGCGATCATCGCTAGCGATCCGACCGCCATAAAGTAAATTTTAAAGCTCAGATCAAAACGCAGCACCGGCAGCATCACGCTTCCGCTAATTATCAGCGCCGCGATACACGAATAATAGATCGGCAAAAACAGCCTGATGCGCCTAAGAAATCTAAGCCCAGATCTGCTCTTTTGCTTTAAATTTTCAGCTTGCGGCGCGGAGGCGGCGGAATTCAAAGCCTCTTTGCGCGGGCAAAATTCTGCCGCCGCGTCGATCTTAAGTTGGGTAAAAATCAGATAAATTATCGTTAAAATCGCCACAGCTAGCGCGAAAAATTTATGAAAGCTCAGGGCGCTTTGATACAGATAATCCATCACTTCCGCCAGGGAGTTAAATTTAGGAAATAAAATTTTGCGCGGCTAGAGCCGAAACGACCGAATTTCAACGCAAATTTTTTCGGCGCGAGATAAGACAGACCTGTTCCGCGCCTTTGAAATTTTAAAAACCTTTCAAAGCGGTCGCGGATATTTATTGCGTTAAATTTTACCCCATTGCCTTCTAATCGCGATTTGGCGCAGTGTATCTCGCGCCAAGAATGAAATTTTGCGGATAGAGCTTTATGAAATTTAAAATTTCTTTGCGCAGATCGCACGGGCAAAAACGGCGCTAAAATCGCGCTTGCGCGCCGCATACGAACAACGCAAATTTTAAAAATTTTCAAATTTAGACGCAGATTTTTCAATGCTCCGCCTTATTCTGTCACCGGAAGCGGCGGCATATCGGCATTTATATCGATTTTAGGCTCGCTAGGCGCGATAGGCACGTCCTTCGGCACCTCGCTATCTACCGGCGGCTTTTGCAGGGCGTCCTTTTTCTCATCGTCGCAACCGCCCAAAGCAAGCGCGCAGACAAAGATTGCGCACGCGGCAAAAATGCGAACGAGCCCCGCGCCAAATTTAAATAAATTTCTCATCAGCAATCCTTTGGATAGATGATTTTTTCGCCGCGTAGCAGCTTTTGCCAAAGCTCAGGTTGCCTCCACTCCTCGCGCACGGCGGGCGAGAATTCTATCTCATCCAGCGCGATCTCGCCCATCTGCGCGTTGTAGGCGTCCTCGCGGAAGCACTGCGCGTAGCCGGTGGCCGTTTCGTGCACGATGACGCTGTGAAGCTTTACTTCGCGCTCACCGTTTTGCATCTGAGTCAGGCTCAAAAGTCGGTCGATTAGAACGAAAAAAATTCTACAAAACTGCTCCGCGCTCGGATTTAGCGGTATCTGTACCCAGCGCGCACTGTGTTTTTTAAGATCCGCGATGTAGCCCGCATCATCGCGCGCGTAGATCGTCGTAGCGTGGTCGAAACTATCGATAAGCTCGCGAATACCGAGCTTCATGTAGCCGAAGTCATAAACCATACCCGCTTCATCTAAAAAATTTGAGCTAAGCAAAATTTCGCATCTGTAGGAGTGACCGTGGATGCTCGTGCGGCACCGCTTCGAGCCGCACAGGCGCACGATGTGAGCGTTTTCGAATTCGTATAATTTCCTGATTATCATACCCCGTCCTTCTCGCCCCAAATTCTAATGTGCAGGCGATCGGAGTAATTATAGCCGTTTTTTAGGCAAAAATCCACGCAAAATTGCGCGCCGCTTTCCAGCTCGCGACGATCTGCGCCGCACGGCATGCAATAAACCTCGCTCTCGCACGCCGCTAAAATTTCAGCGATCTCGGGCTGCGCGTCAAACTCGGGCGAGATGACGAACTTGTAAAAACTATCTTTTGCGTTTTGTTTTAAGCTTCGCAGCGCGGCGAAGCTCAACCTGCGTTCGCGCGGCTCGGCGGAGTTTGAAAGCTTAGGCGAGACCGCAAAGACGCAGCTTTTGTAGGCGGGAAATTTTTCAAAATCCACGAAAATCGTGCCATTGGTTTCGAAGTGCACTTCGTATCCGCGCGCGAGCAGCTCGCAGACGAACTCGTAAAATAGCGCCTCTTTATGGTGCAGTAGCGGCTCGCCGCCTGTAATAACGACGATCGGCTTTTGGTAAAGCTTAGCGCTCTGTGGCGAGACGGAGCTATGCAGATTTAAATTTGAGGAAATTTGCGCCGCGAAATTTAAAGAATTTTCGCTCGTTAAATTTAAAGATTTTTCTGCGCTACCGTTTTGGCGGGGAAGTCTTTGCGCGGCGGCGAAATTTAAGGTATCGCTTTTAGAAAAAGGTTCGGTGGCGCCGCAAAAACCTAATGCAGAGCAAGCAGGTAGGGAACAGGACGAAGCGAATAAATTTGGAATTTTATTCAAAAGCTGGGCTAAATTTAAAATTTCTTCGTGCTCGAAGTGATTTGTAAATACCGCGCGGATCGTATCGCAGCCGCGTAGCGTCTCGCCCGTTTTTGGCGAAATGCGCTCGCCGCCGAAGCCCTCGCAGCGCAGATTGCAGCCCGCAAAGCGAAAGAAAAACGCGAGCCTGCCCGCATACTTGCCCTCGCCCTGGATACTTAAAAAGCTCTCTACGAGCCTCATCCGCCCGTCTCGTAAAAAGCGCGGCTTGAAATTTCATTCGAAGCGTCCGTTTGCCAGCGATTTTTCTCGGGCTTATTCGCTAAAATTTTAGCCAAAATTTCGGCGGCTGCGGCGATGTCGCCCTCTTTGACCGCCTTTTTGATACTTAGTGCGTCCTCGAAGTAAAGACAAGGGATCAAAAGCCCCTCGGCACTTAGTCTGATACGGTTGCAGCTCTCGCAAAAATCGTGTTTGTGCGGATCGATGATACCGAAGGTGTAGCCGTCCCCGAGCGCGTAAAGCGACGCGGGCGAGCTCTGAGATTTCGGCAGAGCGGTAAAGATAAATTTACGCCTTAAAATATCTAAAATTTCACTCGATTTTAATCCCGTAAGATCGCCGGCATGGGTGTTTTCCATAAATTCTATGAAGCGGATCTGGCAATCCTTCTCGCGGGCAAATTCCAACAAATAAATAAGCTCGTCGTCGTTGATCCCTTTTAGCGCGACGGTGTTTAGCTTAACCTTTAACCCCGCTTCAAGCGCGGCGTCAAGGCCCTCCAGGACGTTATAAAGCACGCCGCGCTGAGCTATAAATTTAGCTCGCTCCGGACGCAGCGAGTCAAGCGACATATTGATGCGCTTTAGCCCCGCGTCTTTAAGGGCGCGCGCGTAGTTTTTGAGATAATATCCGTTAGTGGTAAGCGCAAGATCGATATTTGGAGCATAATCCGCGATCATCTTTATAAAATCCTCGATCCCCTTTCGCACCAGTGGTTCGCCGCCCGTGATACGGATCTTTTTTACGCCGCCGTCGATCGCAACTTTGACGAATAAAAACATCTCCTCAAAGCTTAAAATATTCTCTCGCGGCACCCAGTTAAACGGCGTAGCAGGCATGCAATATCTGCATCTGAAATTACACCGCTGCGTAACTGAAATGCGCAAATAATCGATCGTTCGTCCAAATTTATCAATTAGCATATTTTGCCTTAATATCAATTTGCGGCGATTATATAAAAAACAAAGCGATTTTGCAAAATTTTATTTTTATATTGCTCTCGTTATTTTCTTACCGAGCCGATGAGCTCTTTAAGCTGATCTAGTAGCGGTCTGATCTGCTTTTCTACCCGCTCGTCGATCATCGTAGGCACTACATCTAGCCTCTGCTCTATCGTCTCGTCGATTACGTCGGCAATCGCGTTTATATCGATATTGGGAGCGACTTTGCCGCCCGAATCGATCATCTCTTTTAGCTCCTCGACCTTCTTTTTAAGCAGATAGTTTTCCTGCATAGCGTCGGTCAGAACCTGATCGAAGCGCTCGAATTTTTTATCCGCTTGCTTATCCTTAAAATATATGACGAAAAACATTAAAAATATAACGACGCAAAGTCCTAAAATGATGATGGTGTTAAGATCCATAGGGGTTCCTTAAAATAAATTTACAAAAATAAAAGCAAAAAAGGCGATGCCCAAATAGCCATTCAGCGTAAAAAACGCGCGATCGATCTTGCTAAAATCACTACGTACGATCTTATGCTCAAAGTACAAGATCGTCGCGCACGCAGCCACGCCAAGATAGGCAAAAAAACCTAAATTTGCCGCCGCGCAAAACAGCAGCCAAAAAAGCACCGCCACGGCGTGAAAAATTTTAGAGATAAACATCGAGGCTTCCTTGCCGTAAAGCGCAGGGATGCTGTAAAGCCCATTGCTGCGGTCAAATTCCATATCTTGAAGCGAATACAGCACGTCAAAGCCGCCTACCCAAAATACTACCCCGAGACATAGTAGCACCGACCATAGCGGAATTACGCCGCTAACGGCGATCGCTCCGGCAATCGGCGCAAGCCCTAAGCAAAAGCCGAGCATTAAATGCGCGGTCTCGCTAAAGCGTTTAAAATATGAATACCCCCCCAATGCCGCTAAAATCGGCACCGAAAGCTTAAGCGCCAAAGGATTTATAAGCGCCGAAACCGCTATGAAAACCACTGCATTTGCGATGATGAAAAGCAGTAAATTGCCGCGCCCGATCCGTCCGTCCACGCTAGGGCGCGAAGCACAACGCGGATTGGCGCGGTCGATGTCTTCGTCCAAGTAGCGATTTAGCGCCATAGCGAAGCTTCTTGCGCTCACCGCGCATAAAGTCCCTAAAAAAAGCAACTTCCAGCCGAACCATATCGAGCCGTTTTGCAGCTTGCTCGCGGTAATCATCGCCGTAAAGATAAACGGTAGCGCGAAAACCGAGTGTTTAAAAACTATTAATTCGTTGATATCGGATAAAATTTCTTTAAATTTAGCCATTTCGTCCCTTATTTTGGGCACCATTGTATCAAAAAAAAGTAAGAATAGCTCTAAATTTGATATAATTTGAACGAAAAATTTACGAAAGGAAACGCCTTGAACCAGAATCAAAACTCGCACGCAAGCCCGCAGATCGCGATCATCGGCACCACCGCAAGCGGCAAAAGCGATCTTGCACTAAGTATCGCGCGAGAGACCGGCGCCGTGATTTTGAGCCTGGATTCGCTCTGCATTTACCGGCAAATCGACATCGCAAGCGCTAAGCCAAGCGAGGAGCAGCTGCGCGAGATCAAGCACTTCGGCGTAAATTTAATCTACCCAAACGAGTACTTCAGCGTCGGCGAGTTTATAAAAGAGTACGCGGCCGCGCGGGCTTTTGCAGAGCGTAGCGGTGCGCCTTTGATAATCACTGGGGGCAGCGGATTTTATCTAAAAGCGATGCTAAGCGGTCTGGCGCCGAAGGTTCCCGATTTTAAAAATGAAATTTCAAACGATGAAATTTACGCTCTAGCGCAGCAGATCGATCCGGAATTTGCCGCAAAGCTTAGCGCGGCGGACAGCTTTCGTTTACAAAAATGGCTAAGCATCTATAAATTTTGCGGCGAGACGCCAAGTAAATTTTTGCACGAAAACACCGCCCCGCCCGTCATTTCGGATATTAAAATTTTTGAGATCGACGCGCCTAAGCAGTGGCTTGCACAGCGCATCGAAGCGCGCACGAAGGCGATGTTTGAGCGCGGGCTTTTAGAAGAAGCGGAGTTTTTATTCGCCCGCTACGGTGCGGAGTGCAGGGCGCTAGGCTGTATCGGGCTAAAGGAGTGCGGGCAGCTTTTGCGCGGACAGATCACGCGGGTGCAGTGCGAGCAGCTCGTAAGCCTGCACACGGTACAGCTTGCAAAGCGCCAGCGCACCTTCAACCGCTCGCAGTTTGCGGATAAAATTTCGGCGCCACCGCAAGAGCTGGAGCGTGAAATTTTAAAGCTCCTCCGCCGCGAGATTTAAAATCAAAATTTATCAAAATTTGTGCGCTTGCTAGAAAAAAGTGAGACAAGGAAGTAAAATTTAGATTTAAATTTACCGCGCCGGTCGTATCTTTAAAATTTTGCGGGGCGCGCCGAGGCCTTGCGTGACGCAGAATTTCGGTCAAATTTAATCGCCTTCGCAAATATCAAAGCTAAATTTATTGTTATCAAGCCTATCAAAATTTTGATTTTCCGCGCTTGCATTGCGCTTGAAAATAAAGGCGTAACCGTATTTCTCGGGGTGCTGCGAGCTGTTTTTTAGCCCAACGACGCAAAGCTCGTAAGTGCCGCTTTGCAAGCCGAGCTTGAGCGTGGAATTAAATTTTCGTATCTTGCCCGCAGCGCCGCTTTGGCACTCATAGCCTAGCTCGAGTTCGCCGCTTTTTAGCTTATCGAAACGATATTGCAAAGCATCGAAGCTCGCTAGGATCGCGGAGCCGCTTTGCGGGGCGAAATACAGCTTATCGCGCTTGAAAGCCACTTCGTAGCCCGCAGGCAGCGCAAACTCCTCGTCCATGCAAACGAAGATCTCATAGCTGCGCACCGTAAGCGGGTAGAAGGGTAAAGCTTTAGCGCCCTTTACGGCGTCATAAAACAGCTGCTTGTGCGCGTCCCAGTAGCTTAGAAGCTTTTTTGCTCTGCATTTTCGTTCCTTTAAAAACTCACTCAAATCGCGCACATCAAGCAGCGCAAAACCGTAGCCGTCAGCACTTAGCTCGCCCAAAAACATATCTCTCCTTGTTGGCAAAGCGCGGTGGGTTCAATTCGCGCTTAAAATTTAAGCTCAATACCCGCTTAAAAAGACGAAATTATTTACCGCGCCGGTTAGGAATTTCACCAAAAACGGCGCCAGCACGCACGCCACGCTAGCTAGCACGACGGCGAATTTTATCTGCACCGAGACCGCTCCCAGCGAGCCGTCAAGCTCCGCGTCCTTTCGCGGCTCGTGCAAAAACATACGCACGATGAGGCGCAGGTAGTAATACAGCGCGAGCGCGCTATTTACCGCCATGATAACGGCGAGAGCAAAGTAGCCCGAATTGACCGCGGCGCTTAGCAGATACATCTTGCCCCAAAACACGCTAAACGGCGGAACGCCCGCAAGCGAGAGCATGAAGATCGCTGCGCATAGCGCAAAGAGTGGATGGGTGCGGATCAGACCGTCAAATTTCTCAAACGGATGCTCGAAGCGAGCCGCGAACTTGGAGCTTTGCGCGCAAATTTTGGCGCTGGACTTATCGGCACGGCTCCTAGTCTGCGCGCCGCGGTCGATTTTAATATCTCCACCTCGCGCGCCACCGTCAAATTTAAAATTTTTTTCAAACCTCTCGGTTTTGAAATTTCCTTTGCCGACCTCATCCTCGAGCTTAAAATTTCTCTCGTCCGCTTCGGCTTTAAAATTTAGCCCGTCGTCGCGCGCGTAAGCAGGCTCCGTCTTAAAATTTTGCCCGTTTGACGCGCTGTTTTCGTAGCAAAATTTCAAACCCTCCGCGCTAACTTCGGGCCCAGACCCAAAGCTGCGTGCGCGCCTCTCCCGCACGCACCAAATGAACGCAAACGCGCCGAGGTTCGCGACGGCATATAGTATCCAGTAGTTGAAAAGTGCGGCGTTTGCCTGCGTCGAGCCGATCACGATCGCGCAGAGCACGAAGCCCGCGTGCGAAACGGAGCTAAAAGCAAGCATCCGCTTGACGTCGCGCTGTACGAGCGCCATAAGGTTCGCTAAGCTCATCGTAAGCACCGCTACGGCGTAGAGCACGATGTTTAGCCACTGCACGCCGATGCTTTGCAGCGCTTCAAACAGCCTGATCGCAACGACAAAGCCCGCGATCTTGGGCACGACGGACAAAAAGCCCGCCATAGCGGAGCTCGCACCCTCGTAAACGTCGGGCGTCCAGGTGTGAAACGGGATCAGCGAGAGCTTAAATCCTATAGAGACGATCATAAATGAGCAGGCGGCGAAAAGCAAGACGTTGGTTTGTAAATTTGAACTCTTGGCGATCTGCGCGATGTTTGAAATTTCCATAGAGCCGGTCGATAGAAAAAACATCGCCGCGCCGAATGCGAAAAAGCCCGATCCCAGCGCGCCCATTATGAAGTATTTTAGCGCCGCTTCTACCGATCTGGCGCGGTTGTGAAGCGCGATTAACGTATAAAGCGCCAGCGAGCCTGTTTCAAGCCCAACGAGGATCATCATTAAGCTTTCGCTCGCGACCATAAACTCATAGCCCACGAGCACGAATAAAAACAGCACGAAAAACTCCGCCGTGTAGTACTCATGCGCGCTTCTTGCACCCAAAGACAGAAAGATGAAAAATATCGAGCCTGCGAGCATGATAAGCATCGATAGCGTCGCGATTCCGTCCACCAGCATCACGTCGAAAAGCCCGCGTATGCCGCTGTTGTATCCAAAAACAAGCCCGAAGCCCAGAGCTAGCGCCAGTATCGTGATGACAGCATAAAATTTATACGATAGCGTGCGCGCAAAAAGCGAAACTGCGAGCATCAGCAGGGCAAATCCTCCGAGCATCGCCATAGGCGCGATCGAGGCTAAATTTAAAAGATTATTTTGCATCGCTTCTTACCTTAAAATTTGCTTTTTCCATATAGGCACGAGTCGCGGTTTGAGAGGCTTTATTAAACATCAGCTCAAGGCTTTGCGTCACGCTGGGCTCGATTCTCTTTAACATCAGATTCGGCGCGACGCCGAGCACTACCACCAGCACGCAGATCGGGATGATAGAGCAAAGCTCGGTTCTGTTTAGATCGCTTAGCTTTTTATTCTCCTCATGCACGAGCGCGCCGAAAAAGGTCTTTTTATAAAGGTTCATCGAATAGATCGCGCCCATTATTATGCCGAGTCCGCCCAAAAGCGCGTAACTAAAGCTTATTTTAAAAATCCCCGCAAGACTTAGGAATTCTCCCACGAAGCCGATGGTAAGCGGAAGGCCTATCGAGCCTAGCAGCACGACGCAAAAGCAAAACGCATAAAGCGGCATCACCCGCGCAAGCCCGCCGAACTCGCTGAAAAGCTTCGTGTGCCTGCGGTCGTATAAAAAGCCTACGAGCATAAAAAGCCCGCCGCTTACGATGCCGTGGCTGATCATCAAAAATACCGCGCCGCTCACCCCTTCTGCGCTCATTGAAAAAATTCCAAGCATTATGACGCCCATATGAGCGATCGAGCTGTACGCGATAACCTGCTTGATGTCTTTTTGTGCAAAGGCGATGAAGCTTGCATAGATGATCATAACGATCGCTACGGCGCACATTATCCCGCTAAAATGCACGCTCGCGTCGGGAAATAGCGGCAGCGAAAATCGCACGAAGCCGTAGGTGCCCATCTTAAGAAGCACTGCAGCAAGCAGAACCGAGCCTATCGTAGGAGCCTGCCCGTGCGCGTACGGAAGCCAGGTATGAAAAGGAAAGCAAGGCGTCTTGATCGCAAAAGCGACCGAAAATGCCAAAAATAGAGGAATTTGCGTGCTAAGCGGCAGCGACAAGCTCTGCCAGTCTAGGATATTAAAGCTATACTCGCCCGTAGCCTCGTGATAGAAATAGCTCATCGCTACGAGCCCTACGAGTAGAAACATCGAACCTAGAAAGGTGTAGATGAAAAATTTTACCGCGGCGTAAATTCTCTTGCCGCTGCCCCATGCGCCGATGATATAGAGCATCGGAATAAGCGAAAGCTCCCAAAAGATGTAAAACAAAATCGCATCCAGCGCCACAAAAACGCCCACCATCGTCATCTCTAAAAACAAAATGCAGATGATTAAATTTTTGGCGCACTCTTTAATGCTTAGACTAAGCAGCGCCAAAAATGTAACCAGCGTGCTTAGGATCACTAAAAACAGCGAAATTCCGTCCACGCCGATGAAGTAGTTGATGCCGTATTCGCTTATGAAAGGGTGCAGCACGCTAAACGCGATGCCGTCCACCGGCTCATAGAGTATCCACAAAACGAGCGAAAGCACAAACTCTATAAAGCTCATCGTAACGGCATAGGTCTTAATGCTCGCTTCGTCGATCAAAAAGCCCAAAACCGCAGCTACCGCCGGAAAAAATATAACCAAACTTAAAAAGTATTCCATGCCCACCTCACAGCGCAAACGCCAAAATCAGCAAAATGAAAGATCCCAAAACCATCCACCTTAAATTTGCGCTCAAATCTCCGCTATTGCTCGCGCGATCCGCACCTTCGCCGCTTTTTACCGCCACGCGAGCGATCAGATCAACGCTGGCGTCTATGATCGCGCCGTCGCATTTAGCGCAGATCTCGCTAAGCTTAGCGTATCCGCGCACGATCACGCGCTCGTAAATTTGCGGGATAAAATACTGCGCGATCAAAATTTTATAAAATTTGCAGTTCTTTAAATTTTGGCTAAATTTACCCTTGCCGTATATCCAAATCGTGCCGATCGCCACCGCGCTTATCATCGCTAGCGTTAGGGCGATCAAAATTACCTCTACGCCGTGCGGGATCGAAGCTTTAAAGCCCGGCAGTATGCTAAGCACGAACTCAGCAAAATCGTGCTCGAAAAAGCCTGCGATCACCGCAGGCACGGCTAATACGCCCATCGCGATGAGGGCAAAGCCTTTCGCCTCGTGCGGATGGTGGGTAAATTTTTGCTTGCCGAAAAACACGAGCATTATTAGGCGCACGCTGTAAAACGTCGTCATCGCGGCGCCCGCAAACAGCAGCGCCCAGATAAAATACGCGTCCGCGCTCCACGCCGCTTCTAAAATTTTATCTTTTGAAAAAAAGCCCGCGAACGGATAAAATCCGCAAAGCGCGAGCGAGCCTATGCACATTAAAATCGCCGTCGGCCGCATAAACTTATATAATCCGCCCATATTTTGGATATTTAGATCGTCTTTCATCGCGTGCATTACGTTACCCGCTCCCAAAAATAGAAGTGCCTTGAAAAACGCATGCGTCGCCAGATGAAATAGCGCGATCCAATACGCCCCGAGCCCCGCGGCTACGAACATATAGCCAAGCTGCGAAAGCGTGGAGTAGGCGATGATCTTTTTAAGATCGTTATGAACCAGCGCCATCGACGCCGCAAAGACCGCCACGAAAGCGCCCAAGCAGACGATAAAGCCGCTTACTTCGGGCGCGAGCGCGAAAATCGCGTTTGCGCGGATCACCAGATAAACGCCCGCCGTAACCATCGTCGCTGCGTGGATGAGCGCAGATACGGGCGTCGGGCCCGCCATCGCGTCGGCAAGCCAGGTATGGAACGGAAACTGCGCGCTTTTGCCCATCGCGCCGATGAATAAAAGCGCTGCAATCAGGGTTAAAATTTCAGGCTCCAAGCTCGCTGCGTTCGCAAACACTACCTCGTAGCGCAGCGAGCCGAAATTTAAATAGATCAGAAAAATTCCAAGCAGCATCCCAAGGTCTGCGATACGGTTCATTATAAAAGCTTCATTGGCGCACCAGCTGTAATTGCTCCTGTCGTACCAAAAGCCTATTAACAGCCACGAGCAAAGTCCGACCCCCTCCCAGCCGATGAAAAGCCCTAAAAAATTATCGCTCGTTACCAAAACCAGCATCGAAAATACGAAAAGCCCCAGGAAGCTGAAAAATTTAGCAAATCCCTCATCCTCCCACATATAGTAGATCGAATACACGTGCACGACGCTGGAAACGATACCTACGACCACCATCATCACCGCACTTACGCTATCTATGAGAAAGCTAAATTTTGCGTCCAGAAATCCGGTGCTTATGAAATCGGCTAAGCTTACGCTGATTAGGCGGTTGTCAGAGACGAGCTCCATCAAAGCAAGCGACGCGATAGTGCTTAAAATCACCAGCGCCGAGCAGATTACGCCAATAAACATCTTGTCTTTGGCGCGAATGAAAACGCCTGCGAAGATCGCCGAGGCAAGCGGTGCGAAAAGGGCGATTAAAAGCCACACAAAAACGGTATCAAGCATCCGGTCCATCCTTGGAAGGATTTTTAAAATTTACGAAGCTGTCAAGTTCGATGCTGCCCGTTTTCTTATACCACAAGATGAGCAGCCCAAGCCCCACGGCCATCTCGCTCGCGGCGATCGCTACGATGAAAAGCGCAAAAATTTCGCCGTTTATATTGTCGTAAAATTTCGCCACGGCGACGAGGGCTAAATTTGCGGCGTTTAATAAAATTTCGCTCGAAAAAAAGAGCATTATCAAATTTCTTCGCTTCATCATACCCGCAAGCCCGAGCCCAAACATCATCGCAGCGACGATCAGATAGTGATTTAGACCCATTTTATCCCTCGCTCTCTTCGTAGCTCAGGCTCGCGTCCATCTGCTTATGCGCAAGCACGATAGCGCAGATCATCGCCACGAGCAGCATCACGGCGGCAAGCTCGAAAATCGCCAGATATTTCGTAAAGATAATCATCCCAAGCGCCTCGGTATCGTCGGTGTTTAAAATTTTAAGCGTTTCTACGTTGTTCGCAACCACTGCGCCGAGCACGATAATCACGAGCAAAAATGCAATCACGCCGCTAAGCGCGAAAAATAGCCTTGCCCCCTTTTTGGGCTCGTTTACGTTTTTATCCGCGCCCAAAAACATCAGCGCGAAGCCGTAAAGCACGATCACGGCGCCCGTGTAGACTATGATCTGCACTACGCCCAAAAACTCCGCATCCAGCAAGAAGAAAAATCCGCTCATAAAGACCATACCGCCGGCCAGCGCGCTAAGGGCATAAAGGACGTTTTTGCTAAAAACGCTGATGCCGAAAAGCGCCAGGCAAACCGCGCTGAAAAAATAAAATGCAAGCGTTTGTATCATTGCTCCTCCCCCTGCGCGGCGGAATCCTCGGCGCTTTGCGAGGCGGAATTTTCTTTGGAATTCTCCGAAGAATCGTCGTTTGTAGCGGAATTATTTTTAAAATTTTCCGTAGAATCGCCGACAGAATTTTCAGCATGCGACACAACGGAACTCTCTTTAGAATTCTCCGCCAAATTTTTACTATCCGTAGCGGAATCTTCGGCGCTCTGAGAGACGAGATTTTCTTTGGAATTTCGCTGTGAATCAGGCGCGGAATTTTGAGCGTCCGTAACGGAATTTTCTTTAGAATTTTCGGCGTCCGCGGCGGAACTTTCCTTTAAGCTTGCACGCCCCACGTCTTGCCGCTTGGATAAAATTTCGCCGCTTAAGCCCGCGCCCTTTGAAAATAGAATTTTATCGCTAGCGGCACCCTCTTTTTTGGAGCTTTCCGCGGCGCTGTTTTTTAAATTTGAATCCGCGCTCTTTGAGCTTAGCTCATCGCTTGCGGCGTCGCTTTTTATATAGGCGTTCGGCGTCACCTTGATCCGCGCGCCTGCGTTTTCATCCAGGCTGCCGTAGCCCGCAAACTCCTGCGCCGCCCCGTTTAAGCATAAATTTTCGCCTCGGATCAAAAGATCCTCTTTAAAGCCGTAATACGCGCGCTGTTCGCTCGCAAGCTCGTACTCGCAGCCGTGCACGATAGCGATCTCGGGGCAGACATCCGCGCAAAGCCCGCAGTAGACGCAGCGCCCTAAATTTATCGAGTAGTTATCTACCTTTTTGCGGCCGTCGGCGCCGAGGCTGGTCTCCATCGCGATGCAGTTTGCCACGCAGATCTTCTCACACAAGCCGCATCCGATGCAGCGCTCGCTGCCGCTTTCTAGCAGGCGCATTAGCTTATGCACGCCGCGATATCTAGGCGGCATAACAAATTTTTCCATAGGATACCGAAGCGTGTGCGAGCCGCTGCGCTTAAACATATTTTTTAACACCACCCACAGCCCCACGAAAAGCTCGCCGTTAAAGGTGCGGGAGAGGAATCTGCGAAACTTATCGCCGCCGGATTTAATAGGGGTTCTTTTGTCGATCTGAGCGTATCTTGCCATCGCGCCCTTCCTTAAACGATCGCTAGCGCGGTAATTAGCACGCAAGCAATAGCTAACGGCATGCAGACTTTCCAGCAAAGCCCCATCAGCTGATCAGGGCGTAGATGCGGCCATGCCGCGCGCGCCCATAGAAAGCAGAAAAACACGAGGCTTGATTTTAATACCATCATAATGCCGCCAGGGATAAACCAAAATGCGTTAAATCCGCCCAAAAACAGCAGCGTCGTAACGACGGAGTAGGTTATGATATTGGCATATTCGCCGATAAAAAACATACCCCAGCGCATGCCCGAATACGCCGTACCAGCGCCCGCTACGATCTCAGTTTCGTTTTCGGTAAGACACAGAGGCGTGCGGTTGCACTCGACGAAAGCGGCGATCAGAAATAACGCGAAGCAGACGGGCTCTTTCCAGATAAACCACTTGTCGATGCCGCCGCTTTGCGCGCTTACGATGTCGATGAGCGAGAGCGAGCCAGTGATCATCACGATAGGGATCAGGCTAAGCCCGTTTATCACCTCAAAGCAGGTGATCTGCAAAAACGCGCGAAACGCGCCTATAGTGCCCCATTTATTGTAGCTCGCAAGCCCTCCGATCAGCAGTCCGTAAACGCAGGTGCCGCTAGCTCCGAGCAAGAATAAAATTCCTACATTTATATCGCTTAAAATCGGCTGTATCGTCCGCCCGCCGATCGTAAACTCCGGTAGCAGCGGCACTACCGAAAGCGCCACGAAAGCTCCCGTAGCCGATATGATCGGCGCGATTTTAAAAAGAAGCTTATTCGCTCGCGCAGGGATAGCGTCCTCTTTGGTAAAAAGCTTTATCATATCCGCGCCCACCTGCAAAAGCCCCGCAGGCCCGACCATAGAAGGCCCGATCCTGCGCTGCATAAAGGCAAGCACCTTACGCTCGGCGTAAGTCGCAAGTCCCGAGAGCAGCGCGATGACGGCTAAAATCACGAGCGCCTTTAAGACGGTGGCTACGAAATAAAATACACTATCGCTCATCTGCCCTCTCCTTTAGAATTTGAAATTTTCTCGATTTTTACGCTTGCGTAGCGTGAGGTTTTGAAAAATATCTCGCCGCGTAGTTTCTCATCAAAATACGGCAGATACGCCCCGCTAAAGCCTGGATCGATCTTTACGCTAGCGACGATTTCGCGCTTTAAGCTTACGAGCCCCTCTGTGCCGCTTTCGCTATTTTCATTATCAGAGGCGCCGACTTTGTGCGCGCCGCTTGCACGATCCACTTTTTTCGCATAACCGGCGCCGCCCTTGTCACTTTCATTATCAGCAGCGCCAGTTTTGCCTGCGCCGCTAGTTTTTTCATTATGGCCCGCATCGTCCGCTTGGTAAATTTTAACGACGTCGCCTGCGCTCACGCCCAAGCTTTCGGCGATGCTAGGGCTTAGATACAGCGCGCCCGCTTCGCCTAGTCCGCTGCTTGCGCCGCTAAATTTATTAAATTGATGCAGCGGATTTGCCTCATAGATTAAAATTTCGCCTTCGCCTGCTCTAAGCGGCGCGGAAGGCGAAATTTCAAACTCCTCCTCGCTAGCGGAGAACTTCTCATTTCGCAGCTCATATCCGCGGTGATTTGCGCCGCCGTTGTCGTAAAAATTTTCTAAATCATCAAATTTAACCTGCTCAAAATCCGCGCCCAAGCTTGACGTATAGCTGATCGCGTGCTCCGCGCAAACTCCCAGCGCACAGGCGATGTCGTTTAGCTCGTATCCGCGATAATCAAGCGCCGCATTCGTAGGCACTACGCGCTTGTCGTAGTTCGTAAACGTGCCCTCCTGCTGCACCAAGCTAGGCGCGTCCAGATCCGCTTCCAGCACGCCGAAGCTTATATCACCCGCTTCGTTATAGCCTAGCGTCTCACCAGCGCTCATTTGCGCGCTAAGTTCACAGATGAGTGCGACGCCAAGGCTATTCGTGCGTGGCGGCACCACTAGTACTTTAAATGGCGTGTAGTGCTGCACCAAACCCGCCAGGCGCGCGAGCATAGCGCTATTTGGCGTTCGGATAAAATCCTCGCCGATGATGAGCGAAAAATACTCCTTTTTAGCCAAAATTTCATCTATTTTTTGCTCATCCAGACCAAGCGCGCGGGCAAAATTTGAAATTTTACTTTCCGTAACATTTTCGGAATTCTGCGCAGAATTTTTTGCGGAATTTTCAGCGCCGTCCGCGCTTGCGGAATTTTCGGCACCGCTCGCACTCGCAACGTTCCCAGCGCCATTTGCCTCCGCAGAATTCTCAAGATTTTGCGAATCTGCGGATTTCTCGTCTAAATTTTGCTTCGCCGCGGCACGCGAAATTTTAAATTCCGCCGCAAGTTTCGTATCCAGCCACTCAGGCAAATCATGTCCGAATTTTTGCAAGATCCAAAGCAGGATCTGCGCCTCCAACCCTACAGCGTGCGGTTGATGGATGAAATTTTTACTAAAGCCCTTAATCCCCTCGTCGCAAAACGGATGAAAATAGATCCCGCTTGCCTTATTTAGCTTGCAGGCGCTGTTTACCGCATAGCCCAGATTTGGAGCGTCACTGCGCAAAAATGTGCCGCAAACTACGATGAAATCGCTATTTTTAATAGTCTGCGAATCCGCATTATAAAATTTCGTGCCGCTAAGCTTTGAAAATTCGCGCAGGAATTTTTGATAGGCAAGCGCTTCGTCGTTGATCAGAGCGAGTTTAAATTTTTGCCGCAAAAGCTCTAAAATCCGCGCTTCTTCATTGGTGATGAAACTATTAAATTTAATATTTTTGATCTCGCCGTCCTCGATGCCGCGCACGATACGGCTAAAAACCGCTTCGTTTTTGCTCGCCCGCTCGTTTGAGAAATCCCAGCCGAAGCGCGCTCCTGCATGCAGAACGCTAAAATTTATGTCGCTGCTAACGCGATAAATTTTTTCACGCGGGTCGCCTATGCCGCGGCGCTTGACCTCGTAATAAAGCAGTTCGCAATCGCTGCTGTGTGGATTGGAAGCGGGGATTTGACGCAACTCCCAGGCGTTTGAAACGTATTTAAACGCGCTCTCTACCAGAGCCCCAGTCGGGCAAACCGCCGCGCTCTCGCCGTAGTTTACGCAATCATCATTTTCATTTACCCGCGCGATTAGGCTTTTTTGAAGTTTGTTCCATACGGCGTAGGCGTCTTTGGGCATTGCGTCCTTTTGCTCCTTACTCGGCGCGTCTCCGCCGCGCGGAACGAGTTTAAACGCATCTACGCCCAAGCGGTCTTTCGCGGCGGTAATACAGCGCTCGCAGACGATACAAAGGCTGGGATCATAGCTCAAATAACCCCAATCCTGCACCTCGCGCGCCGTATCGCGGATAGCGTAGCTTTGGGCATTTGTGCGCATCAGATGGGCTAAATTTTGAAGCTCGCACTCGCCGCTTTGATCGCAAACCCCGCATGCCATCGGATGGTTGATACAATAAACCTGCGTGATCGCCTCGCGCTCGGCGTCAATTTCGGGGCTGCGGCTGTAAACGACCATGCCGTCTTTGGCCTTGGCGTTGCAGCTATAGACGCGCTTGCCGTCCGCTTCGACCATACAAAGCCTGCATGCGAGCGTCGGCGTACCGCCGCTTAGATAACAAAGCGCAGGGATAAAAACGCCGCAGCGACGCGCGACCTGCAAGATATACTCGCCCTCGTCGCACTCGCAAGCTTTTCCGTCGATCGTGATCTTTGCCATTTTAAACCTTAGAAATTTCGGCTAGTTCGAAATTATAACCGCCAAAGCCCTGACCGCCCGAGCCCAAAAGCGCGATCGTGCCCTTTAGCTCCTCATCCAAAATAAATTCTTTTTCCAAATTTAAATGCGGCGTCTTGATGCGGACGCGATCGCCGCCCTTGATCTTTGCGACCATGCAAAAATACCTTCCGCCGATGAGCCGCTCGTCCGCATCGTGCTTAAAAACCACGGCGCCGTCGAAATTCTCAGGTTCTTTAAGCGGGCTTAAATTTAACCGCTCTTGCGCGCCTAAATCCGCTCGCTCGCCGCGTAAATTTAAAATTTTAATCTCGAACTTCGCCGCTATGAGAGATAGAAAGGCTTTGATATTTTCGGCGTCGGGATGAGTTTTAATAAGCGCATCGTCGATCAAAATCGCGTCGCAGCCTCCCCGTAAAAACTCCGCGATCTGCTCGATCTCCTCCTCGCCCACGCTGCTTTCGCCACTTAGATACTCCAGATCCAGATCCGCAAAATAGGGCTCGTCGCAAAAACTAGCGCAGATTAGCGCCAGCACGAAGCTTTGCGCGCCGATTTCGCATTTTATCAGCTCGCCGGGAAGATGCGGATCTTGCAGCGGCGATACGCTTAAAATTTCAGCGCTCTGAAAACTGGCTGCGAGCGCGGGATTTTGCAGGCTAAGCAGCGACGCGAAATTTAAAATTTTCATCCTCTCCCCTTTTTGGCGACGACCATCCAATCGACTTGGTTATAGCGGATCGAGCTTAAAAGCGTGGAATTTAGCCCCTCCACCAGATCTGCGCTTTTTTGAACTGCGCTAAAATCGCCCATTTCAAACATAAAGATCATCGTCTCGCCGTGAGCGGAATTTTTTAAAATTTCGCCCATGCGGTTTAAAAATTTATCGCCCAGATGCCTTAAATCGTAGCGCTTCATCGATCCACCTCGCCTAAGATAATATTCGTGCTGCCGATGATCGCCGCGGCATCGGCAAGATACTGCCCGGGCAAAATTTCCTCATAGACCGCGCAATGCCAAAAGCTCGGCGTGCGGATCTTAAGGCGGTACGGGCGACTTTCGCCCATCGAGCGGATATAAAATCCAAGCTCGCCCTTAGGACTCTCGCTCGCGGCGTAAATTTCGCCCACGGGCGGGCGTAAGCCCTGAGTGACTAACACAAAATGCTGCATCAGCGAGTAGTTCTGCGTCATAATCTGCTCTTTGCTAGGATTTACGTAAGCGGGGTCGATCGCTAAAATTTGCGGATCGCTCAGCGGATAGTGTTTGGCGCACTGGCGCAAAATTTTAAGGCTCTCGCGCATCTCTGCCATATAACACTTATAGCGCGCGTAGCAATCGCCCTCGCTCGCATACGGCACGTCAAAATCAAGCTCGTCGTAGATGAGATAGGGCTCCTCTTTGCGGATATCCCAAGCATGCCCGCTAGCGCGCAGCGTTACTCCGCTACAGCCGCAGCTAAGAGCCACTTCGTGCGAGATCACACCCACCCCTTCGGTTCGCATTAGCCAAATTCTATTCGTATCGAGCATATCTTCAAATTCTTTAATATCGCTCGGGAATTCGTCGCAAAATTTTAGCATCTCTTCTAGCCAGCCGTTAGGTAGATCCAAAAATACGCCGCCGATTTTGATATTATTGTGCGTAAGGCGCGCGCCGCAGTATTTTTCTATGAGATCAAGTATGTATTCGCGCGAGCGAAAACAGTAGAGAAATACCGTCATCGCACCGATATCAAGCGCGTGCGTCCCCAAAAACAGAAGGTGCGAGCTGATGCGATTAAGCTCCAGCAAGATCGTGCGGATGATCTGTGCGCGGCGCGGCACTTCGATGCCGCAGAGCTTCTCGACCGCGGCGCAAAAGCCGTAGTTGTTCGAACCCGATGCGATGTAATCGATGCGGTCTGTTACAGGGACGAATTCCGCGTAGATCATATTTTCTGCCATCTTTTCGATGCCTCGGTGCATATAGCCTACGCCCGGGCGCGCACGCACGATGCGCTCGCCGTCAAGCTCCAGCACTAGCTTTAGCTGGCCGTGCGCGCTTGGATGCTGCGGACCGAAATTTAAGATCATATTCGCGCCCTCGCGCTCGTACTCGATGTTTTCGAAAAACGGTCTTAGCTTGCTTCGATTTTGCATTATTTTCTCTTTGTAATGATCTTGTAAATTCCGCGTTTAGCGCGTTTTACGAAGCGCACGCCGCCCTCTTCTTGATATTCTTGTAAAATTTTCTCTTGCGGCCGCGGCTCGCCATAACCGCTCTCGTGATAGAGCCGCGCGAAGTTAAAGGTATCTTTTTCATCCACGAATGCGGAATTTCGGTTCTCCTCGCCGATCCGTTCACGTGCATCGCGCCCAAAAATTTTATCCACCTCGTACCACTTGGCAAACTCGTCTCCTTGCAGCGGATAGGACTTCAAAAGCGGGTATCCGAACCAATCATCAGGCATTATTAGGCGCGCTAAATTTGGATGATTTTCAATCCAAACGCCCATCATATCGTATAGCTCGCGCTCCGCCCAGTTCGCGCTTTTGTAGATGCCCGCAGCGCTTTGCAAAAAGCTCTCATTCGGCACGAAGCACTTTAGCCGCGCGCGGCGCGCCCTTTTGATATCCAAAAGCTGATAAAAAACCTCGATGCCGCCGCGAGCCTCGGTAAAATCTACGCCGCTTAGCTCGCACAAAATTTCATATCCAGCGCTCTTAAGCGCACGTAGCGCCGCTAAATTTTGCGCGGGCTCCACATAGAGCACGAGGGTGTTAAATTCCACGTATGAGTTTAAAATTTTAAAGCCTTCAAGCGCATCCAAATCGTCTTTAAAATCGCTTTTGGCTACCTCCAACTTCGGCGTTTCCTCGGGGATAAAAAATCTGTCTTTGTAGTAATTTTTTTTACTCTGATCGCCTTTGGGATTAAATTTTCTCATCAGATCAGCCTTTTTGCCTTTTGTGCACGGCGTGGCGTTTGGGTGCGGATCTTTTTTTGCAGCACCATCAGCGCAAACTGCAGCGTCTCAGGGCGAGGCGCGCATCCTGGCAGATAGATATCCACGGGCACTATGCGATCGCAGCCCTGCACCGTCGCGTAGGTATTAAACATCCCTCCGGTATTGGCGCAGCTACCCATACTGATGACCCATTTGGGCTCGGGCATCGCGTCGTATAGGCGGCGCGTAAACTCGGCATGCTTTTTGCTAAGTGTGCCTGCGATTATCATTACATCCGATTGCTTGGCGCTTGCGCGAAATATCGTACCGAAGCGATCGAAGTCAAATCTGCCCGCACCCGCCGCCATCATCTCGATCGCACAGCACGCAAGCCCGTACGTCATCGCCCACAAAGAGTTACTTCTGCCCCACGCAATCAGCTTATCGACGGTGGTAAGAACTACTGGAAGCCCGTTTTCGCGCGCGTAGTTTATCTTATGCTCTGCCAATTTAGCGCTCCTTTTTTCCAGGCGTAGATGAAACCGATGCCTAATAATACGATGAAAAACGCCATCTCCACGAGCCCGAACACGCCTAAAATTTTAAAATTTACCGCCCATGGAAACATAAAGATAATCTCGACGTCAAAAAGTATGAAAAGCACGGCTATCAAAAAAAAGTGGGAGTTCATTCGGTTAGGCTGTTTGACGGCCTCGGGACCGCTTTCGTAAATTTCGCCCTTTAGCCGCTCGTCGCGCCTATCTGCTAAACGCGAGCCTACCAAAGAGGATAGTTTAACGATGAGCGAAAAGACGCAAAAAGCTAGGATTAGCATTACGAATATTCCGAAATACGGGCTTTGCAGCGGAATTCTAGACATTTTTCGCCTCGGTTTTAAAATTTAATGTGGATTGTAACGAAGTATTGATTTAATAAAGCTTAGCGCGCGCCACTAAATTCGCTTTTAAAATTAAAATTTATATACCTCGCCCGTGCGATTTAGTGGGGATTAAGGCGCGTGTGGTAAAATTTCGCGGATTTTAAGGGAGAGCTATGAAATCTAGCAAGATAAGTCTCATTTTCTACGGCATATTCTGCGGCGTAACAATCTATTTTCTTATCTGGGGATTCGGTTTTATAGGAAGCGGCGATAAAATGCTATTTTTAGTTTCGGTATTTTTGGGCATCTTTATGGCCTTTAATATCGGCGGAAACGACGTGGCAAATTCCTTCGGCACTAGCGTCGGAAGCGGCACTCTTAGCATCGCGCAAGCCCTTTGTATCGCGGCGGTATTTGAAGCAAGCGGCGCGGTAATCGCAGGCGGCGAAGTAACCTCGACGATCCGCAGCGGCATAATCAATCTTAGCAAAATGGATGTGCATCCTAGGGATTTTATCTATGTAATGATGAGCGCGCTTTTTGCGGCGGGGGCATGGTTGCTTTTTGCCAGCAGAAAGGGTTTGCCCGTATCCACTACGCACGCTATCATAGGCGGTATCGTGGGCTCGGGGCTTACGCTAGGCGCCCTGCTTAATACCGCAGAGACTTCCGCATTGTGGCTCGTGCAGTGGGATAAAATCGGCAAAATAGCGATCTCTTGGGTACTCTCGCCGATTTTGGGCGGAGTGATCTCTTTTGGAATTTTCTGGCTCATCAAACATTATATTTTGGATTACAACCGCTACGCTCAAATAAAGATCGACCGCATAAAGCGCGAAAAAAAATCTCTCCGCAAATTGCATAAAAAGACCTTTGAGACCCTGGACGACATTCAAAAGATCGCCTATGCAGAGGCGCTAAATCACGATATTTACGCGATGCGCGATCCCGATTTCGATCCAAGCGAGCTGGATAGCGAGTATTATAAAAAGGTGATCGAGCTTGACGCTAAAAAAGAGAAGCTCAAATCCCACAAAGCCCTAGAGTACGGAATCCCTGCCGTAGCTGGTATCGGTGCTTTCGTGATCTCGGCGATGCTGATATTTAAGGGGCTGCATAATCTGAATTTCGGGCTTACGAATTTTTACAACTACCTGATCATTGGTATGTCAACGCTGATTACCTGGCTTTTGATGTTTATTTTCGCTAAAACCCTGCGCCGCTCAAATTTAAACAAATCCGCGTTTTTGATGTTTAGCTGGCTGCAGGTGCTCACCGCTAGCGGCTTTGCGTTTTCGCACGGCAGCAACGACATCGCAAATGCCGTGGGTCCGTTTGCCGCCATCATCGATACGATGGCTACGAATAGTATCAATCCTTCCACTCCCGTGCCGCAGCAGATTATGATAATGTTCGCAGTAGCCCTCATAGCGGGGCTTTGGTTCATCGGCAAAGAAGTAATCGCCACCGTAGGCACCAATCTTACGAAAATCCACCCTGCCTCGGGCTTTAGTGCCGAGCTCGCAAGCGCCGTCGTCGTCATGGCGGCATCGGTGCTGGGGCTTCCGATCTCCTCGACCCACGTGCTAATCGGCGCGATTTTGGGAATCGGCTTGGTAAATCACAGCACGAACTGGTCGCTGATGAAGCCGATCGGGCTAGCGTGGATTATCACCCTGCCCGTCTCGGCGCTGCTTTCGGCGTTTGCATTCGTGCTTTTGCGCCACGTATTTTAGGCTAAATTTAAAAATCCACTCCCCGAAATTTTAAAATTTCGCGAATTTCTATGCGGGCTAAATTTTAAAATTTTACAGCGCCGAAGCGAGCAAATTTTACAGCTCCTCTTGCGGCGCCTCACCGCATAAAACTCGCTAGCGGCGACACAGATCTCGCCCGCACGCCCTGTAAAATTTAATAAAATTTTAGCTACAATCGCGCTTTTAAATTTAGGAAAGCTATGAGTAAATTTGAAATTTTCAGATCCACCCTCGCCGTGATGATGGGCTACGTGCCGCTGGGGCTGGCGTTTGGTATCTACGGCATCAGCCAAGACCTGCCCGTATGGGCGCTCGCGCTAACCTCGCTGCTGATATACGCAGGCAGCGTAGAGTTCGTGCTGATCGCCTTCATCGTAACCCACGCCTCGCTCGTAGATACCTTCGTCGTGGCGTTTTTGCTAAATTTTCGCCATTTTTTCTACACGATGTCGCTGTTGGACGAGCTGCGCTTCGTGCGTCATAAAATTTACGCCGTATATGCCCTTACGGACGAAACCTTTGCGCTGCTAAAAGCGCGCGCGTTTTTGCGCCCCGAGGAGCTTAGCGGCGAACAGCCCGTAACGCCGCAAAGGCTAAAAGAGCTTGATCTACTCTATAATCTAACCGCGGTATTAAATCAGTCCTACTGGATCGCGGGCGTCGTTGCGGGGGCTGTTTTGGGAGCAAGCCTAAAGCTTGATTTTAGCGGAGTCGAGTTTAGCCTAACTGCGCTTTTTGCGATGCTAACCTATGAAGTTTTTAAAGCAAACCCGCAATACAAAGTGCTATTGCTAGGATTTGCCTGCGCATTTGCGGGGCTTTTTATCTTTCCTACAAAATACTTTTTATTCGGCACTCTGATTTTCGGCACTGCGGTTTTGCTGCTCTTTCGTAAATACTTCGAGCGACCTTCACGCACTGGACGCAGGCTGCGAAAATTCTTAAAAAGGAGCAGGTAGTGGAAATTTTGCCCTATATCTTTCTGGCCTCGCTCGCTACGATTTTGACGCGATTTTTGCCGCTGCTACTTTTTAAGAAAAAGACCGCGAGTCCAAGCTTATCGTATCTGCAGAAAAACTCGGGCCTTTTGATAATGGTCGTTTTGACGATCTATGCGCTTAAGACGATGCTGCCTAGCTTCTCAGGCGAGCGAGCTTTTAGCGCGGATGTGCTGCAAACGGCGACGCTGCTATCTTGCCTGATTATAGCGTTTGTCGTGCATGCTAAATTTCGCAATTCCCTCGTTACGATAGCGCTTCCTACGCTAATATATATGGCGGCGCTACACTTTTTATTAAATTATTGATAAATTTATAAGTTAGTTTTCGATAAACTTCAGAAATTAATTTTTAAGTTTAAAAAAGGTTAAAGTTTTATGAATTTTATCAGTCAAATGGTACATAGCTTCGCCAAAAAATACGCCGCCGAAACTATGCAAAAATCCCTATACAACTCCCTTAGAATCGACATCACGCAGGAAAATATCGCTAAAATTCCAAACCCCGATAAAAAATATATGCTCTACATGCATGTGCCCTTTTGCCACACGTTTTGCCCGTACTGCTCCTTTCATAAATACGCCTACGAACGCGGCGCGTGCAAGGCGTATTTTAGCGCGCTACGCGTAGAGATGCAGCGCACGAAGGACGCAGGCTACGACTTTGAGACGCTTTACGTAGGCGGCGGCACGACGCTCATCGACGAGGAGGAGCTAGCGCGCACGCTGGAGCTTGCCAAGTCGCTTTTTAGCATCAAAGAGGTCTCGTGCGAGAGCGATCCCAACCACATCGAGCCTGAGAGCTTGCTGCGATTTCGCGGGCTAATAGACCGCCTAAGCGTGGGAGTGCAGAGCTTTGATGATGATATTTTACGCAAAGCTTCACGCTACGACAAATTCGGCTCGGGCGAAATTCTGCAAGAAAAGCTATCCCGAGCGGTCGGAATTTTGCCGATTTTAAGCCTAGATCTGATCTTTAACTTTCCGTTTCAAACTCGCGAAATTTTACTTCGCGACATCGAAGCGGCAAAAGCGGTAAAACCGGAGCAGATCACGCTATATCCGCTGATGAAATCGCCTTTGATGCGCGATCAAATAGCGCGGAGCCTCGGCGTTAGCAACATAGACCGCGAGGAGGAATTTTACTCCATCATCTGCAAGGAATTTGCGAGCTGGCACCGCAGCAACGCATGGGCCTTCGCTCGCGAGAAATCAAACATCAACGACGAGTATGTAGGCACAAACCACGAATACGTAGGCATCGGAAGCGGTGCGTTTAGTTTCCTAGGCGGCAGGCTACTCGTAAATGCGTTTAACCTCGAAGACTACGCAAGCAGAGTGCATAAAAACGAAAGCACCGTCATCGCCACCTGCGATTTTAACAGATCCGAGCGCGCGAAATATCTGTTTTTGACTGAGCTTTTTAGCGGCGAGATCAATATCGCTAAATTTAACGCCGCAAACGATCTAAATTTGCGCCGCGAACTGGGCAGAGAGCTTAGCCTACTGCGGCTTGCAGGAGCCGTGCGGATCGAGGGCGAGATCATCCGCACGACGGAATTTGGCGCGTATTTGTGCCTTGTTTTGATGAAGGAATTTTACACCGGCATGGACAAGGTGCGCGCGGCGTTTCGCGACGATGCCAAGATTAAGCGCGCAAAACAGCTCATCATCATGGATGAAAGCGAATCCGCTGCAATCGGCGCGGCAAAAAGCGAGATAGCGTCGTAAATTTTGCGCCCGACCGCCGCTACTAGCGCTTGGACGCACCCGCGACTTAAGCGCAAATACCGTCTGGCATTTAAAACACAAACGAATTTTTGATTTCAAAGCTTAGGAGCGCCGCTGTGAAACACAGAATGGTCAAACTATTCATTTTGTTTCTGTTTTTTGTCCTTGTATTTGAGCTCGTCGGCAATCTTTTTAACTTCGGTCGCTTTCCGTTTCATAACAGCTGCGAGCCGTTTATGATGATAAACCGATATGGTAGCGGCGATTCAAACGATAGGTGCATAATGCAGCTTATGGATGAAAATCGAACGGGCGATCTTTTCTTATATTACTTTAAAACCAAATTTAATCACGAGGAGCCATTGTCCGAACTGGATGAAAAAGCTATAAAATTTTTAAATAGACCGGGGTGGAAGATAATCGACATAAAGGAAGATGGCGTGGAAAAGAAATTTCTAATAAGCGATTAAATTTAAATAGCAAGGAAGCCCTGCTTCAATTGCAATATCAGAGCCTAACAAATCGAGAATTTTGAAATTTATGAAATTAAAGGAGGAGCAATGAGTAATCTAAAACTCATACAAAACTGGTACGCTTCCAAATGCGACGGAGAATGGGAGCATGAATATGGCCTTACGCTAGAAACGGTCGATAATCCCGGTTGGTGGATTGAAATCGATGGCGAGAGCGGGAAAAAGCCGATCAAAATAAATATCGATAGAGATGACGAGGATTGGTTTTTCGTCAATGCCACGGAAAACGAACTCAAAGGAAGTTGTGGAGCCGAGAATTTAGAGGAATTACTGGAATACGTGGTAAAATGGCTAACGGATTAAAATTTAGCGAGGAAAACGCCCAAAAGAGCTCTATAAAATTTACCCGAAAGTAGTTTCATGGCCACCGGAAACACCGCTCATTACGACAGCGATACAATTCTGCCGCAGCCATCTGCTTTAAGTATCATCCAGTATGGCGGCGACAGCGGATTTTATCTGTTCTATCTCAACGAATCGGAGAAGGAGCAAACCGATACCTATCATGAAAGTATAGAGGGCGCGTTTAAACAGGCTGAATTTGAATTCGGCGTAAAGAAAGAGGATTGGATAAAGCTTTAGATTATGCAAATAAAATATCGCCAACCGATTAAATTTAGAAAGGAGATACTATGAAATTTAAAATTTTAAAACTGAATGAACTATACGGCTGGGTTTTTAACAAAGATGAAGAACTTTATAAGGCTTTAGGATTTGATTGCTGGATGGATTCGTTTATTCGCATATTAGCTCAAATTCCCGGTACCAGAAAAAAAGATATTTTGGATTACCTTGAATATGAAATCTTTGATTGGTACGAATGGTTTGAACTATATGGGATTATCCGAAGCGACTATAAGCTAGCGGACGAAGATAATCCTGAAATTTCAGCCTATCCGACATACGCGGGAGAATACTTCGGAGTAATGGGTCAACTATTTTTAGGGGGTATGATAGACTTCGGCATAGAGGGCGAAAATTTAAGAAAGAAATGGGCTGACTTCGATACGAATTTATCCAAGATCGATCTAGGTATGTCGCTTTATGAGAAGTGGATCTATTTTAGAGATAATTTCTTTTTTGAGTATAAATTTTTAGAGGAGGAGAACATAACTCCCAAAGCAGAGATAACTTGGAAGAATCCCGATACCTGGAGCAGATTTAGCCATTGGATATGTATGACTAAGGCAGGCAAAGAGTATCGTGATAAAATTTTAAAGCCGAGGCTTTATGAAAAGTATAACGATGTGGTTATCGAGGTGTAATTTAGCGATTACAAATAACGAAAAATTTATTATGAACATGTTCAATCTAGCAAGCAAAAGGACTTTGAATGACTATCTTACCAATATCAACCTTCGACAATGACTTACAAAGAGGCGATATTATAAAATTTAACGACGATGAGCTTATGGTCTGCGATGAGCGATGTTTCTGGACAGAAAATCCTTGCCTTTTAAATTTAAAAAATAACAGATATTTTGAGCTTCCTAGCGAGATGCTATCAAGTAAAGCGGGGTTTGTAGTGGATAAGGGGCAATTGATTCGTAATTTAGCAAATTTCGGCATCAATGCGAGCCCCCAGGAGGTATTTATATGCTCTGATAATTATCTTAGTAGCGATGAACTAAAAGATTGCGACGAAACAATCCCCGGTTTCAGACTGACAAAACCTAGGGATAAATTCGGACGCAATAGACGCATAAAGAGGAATCTAATAAAAAAATTTAGCATTCCTCTCTTGAAATTTCGTGGAAGGATCAAGCTCGGAGATATTATCGAATGTAGAAAATCCGGCTATCCATATGAGAAAAATGTAAATTTTGTCGTAGTAAAAGCAAAAGACGATGATGGAGTAAATTTTATAAAATTGATCGTAATTAGCGGTTACAAGGCGGGTTTATGGGTTTTGCCGTTTTTATTTAAAACAGATAAAAATATGGTAGAAGCAGACTGGCTAATTAAAAATTGGAAATATATTTTTTATAGATGCTGCGATATAAGGCACACCTACGTAAATTTGCAAAACCGAAAAGAGGTTTTAAATTTTACCGATAAACAGCTGGAAAATTTTATAAAAATTAAGCGAAAGAGATTTAAATTTAAAAATAAGAAGTGATATAATGCCTCGCCAATCGACATTATCAATATACGGGCAAGAATACACACAAGGAGAAAATATGGTTAAAGCATTAAAATTTATAATTTGCGCCGTAGTAGTTTTGTTATTATTTATAATTTATGAAAGTAATTTGTGTGCAAAGTGCGATTATACGTTTTTTGTAGAGGAAAGGCTTATGGGTAGATTATTGATAGCAATCGATACAAATGATATAAATTTAGTAAGATATATTGCTGCCGAAGGTAGAGTTTGCAAGCAAGCCAATGTCTATAATAGAGCGCTTAAAGAATTAAGAAAAATGGAATCGGAAAATAATAGGACTAATGAGTAAACCGGTTTTTGCGGAACATAAAGTGAGATATGAAAGAAGCGAAATTTACAAGACGGCTTTCTTGCTTTAGTCTTACGCGCTTATCTGTTACCGCCCTACTACCCCAATACTTCGCCGTTTTTTAAAATTTCAGATGTAGGCGCTAATTTATGCGCGCATCTAAACACCGCATTAAATTCTAAAATTTCAAATCCCTAAAGCTTTGTAAAATTTTAAATTTCGCAGACTAACTTCGCAGCAAGATTATCGTATAAAATCGATCGCGCGAAAACGCGCGACAAATAAACCTCTAAATTCCGCCGCACGCCTACTTTGACTCAAACAGCTGTCTTGCACGAGAGGGTGCTTTGCGCGCAGCTTTAGACTGCCCAAACTTACGGCGCAAAGCAATTATAAGCAGCTATACGGCGGAATTTACGCCAAAGCCTCACCGCGAGCTTTATTGAAGCACCTTGCCTAAAATCCCGGCACCTTTGCCGACGGCGCTGCCGCGAAGCGCGCTTTCTTTTTCCCTCATCACCGCAAATAGCCCATCCAGCGTCTTTTGCGTGATGTAATCGTTCAAATCCTCGCCCTGCTTAGGCAGATACTCGCTCGCGCCCAGCCCGCGCGCGATATTTTGTACTGCTTCGTTACTCGCGATCTTGTTTTGCGCGAAGGAATTTAGCCCGTTATACGCCGTTGCAAAGCTGTTTTTGCTCATCATATCGCTTACGATCGGTCTAAAAACCGCCCGTAGCTTCGCACCCGACTTGCTCTGCAGATACTCGCTAAGCGCGGTGTCACCGCCGCCGATGAGCTTTTTAACGTCGGCATCGCTCATCGATTTCAGATCTTGCAAAAATATCTTGCTCGCGCCGCTCACCGCCTTGGTAGCGGCATCGTTCATACTCGCGACGAGCTGCTGCTCCCATTTATCGCCGCCCACCTTTCTCGCAAGCTTTGCAGCCGCTTTCAGCGAAGGAGGAAGTTCGATTTTAGCGGTCTTGCTGTGGATGTAGCCCTTGGCGAGCTCGCTTGCGGCGCTGTTTGCGGCGGAAGCGAGCAGATCCTTGTAGCTTCCGCTCCTAGTCGTACCAAGCGCGTCCGCGCCCTGCTTTAGGATATCCGTCACGTCCGCATGCGCAAGCGACAGAGCCGCAGCGGCGAGCAAAATCATAAATTTTTTCATATTACAACCTTTGGATAAAATTTGCGCCATTATGCCAAATTGCGGTAAACGCTCAGCCCGTGCTCGGTTTAAATTTTCGCGCTGCGCGGGCGAGCTGAGATAAAATTTAGGCTAAATTTAAAAGCGGATTCGGACTTAAATTTTAAGCGTCAAATTTCAAAGCTAAATTTAACGGGCGGAATTTACCAGCCAAATTTAAAGATGAAATTTGGCTGGGCGGTCTTTGTCATGCTTGCGGCTAAATTTTAAAAGTATCGCTACGACGAGCTAAAATTTTAAAACCGCACTGCTTGGCGCTATTTAAATTTACGCAGCGCGCAAGTTGCGCAGAATGAATTATAGCGATGAGCGGCTATATCCTAGGCGCAAACTATTGAAATTTTATCAAGCCCCGCAGCCAAAAAGCTCGCCGTAAATTTAAAAAGCTTAAATTTAAAAGCGAGCTGCCGCTTTTGACAAAATAAAGCGAGTTGAGCTTAAACCAAACCTTGATCCAGCATCGCATCGGCTACGCGGCGAAAGCCCGCGATATTCGAGCCTAGCACGAGGTTGCCCTCCGCGCCGAATTCCTTCGAGGTCTCGTAGCTGGTGCGAAATATGTGGCGCATGATCTCGCGCAGCTTACTATCGACCTCCTCGAAGCTCCACGACGCCATCTGCGCGTTTTGCGCCATCTCAAGCCCGCTCGTAGCCACGCCGCCCGCATTCGCCGCTTTGGCAGGACCGAAAAGAAAGTCTTTTTGCGCGAGCATAAAATCGATCGCCTCAAGCGTGCTTGGCATATTCGCGCCCTCGCAAACCATGCGACATCCGTTGGCATAGAGAGTCTTTACGTCTTGCAGACTAATCTCATTTTGCGTAGCGCTCGGAAATGCGGCGTCGCACGGCACGCTCCACACGCCGTTACGCCCCTCAGGATAAGCACTAACTGGGATAAATTTTGCGTTAGGACGCTCTTTAATATATTCGCAAAGCCCTACGCGCAGCTGCTCTTTTAATTTTTTAAGAAGCATTACGTCAATTCCCTCGGCATCGTAGATAAAACCCGTAGAATCGCTTACTGTAACGGGCTTAGCCTGCATCTGATATAGCTTTTCGGCGGTGTAGATCGCGACGTTGCCGGCGCCCGAGATCGTGCAAATTTTGCCGTGCAGAGAATCACCTCTGGTAGCGAGCATCTCGTTTGCAAAATAGACCGATCCGTAGCCCGTAGCCTCGGTGCGCGCAAGACTGCCGCCCCAGCTTAGCCCTTTGCCCGTAAGAGCGCCGTCGAATCTGCGGGTGAGCTTTTTATACGCGCCGTACATATAGCCGATCTCGCGACCGCCCACGCCGATGTCGCCTGCGGGCACGTCGGTATTGGAGCTGATTAGGCGGTGAAGTTCAAGCATAAAAGCTTGACAAAATCTCATAATCTCGCCGTCGCTCTTGCCCTTAGGATCGAAATTTGCGCCACCTTTTGCGCCGCCGATATTAAGACCTGTGAGGGAATTTTTAAAAATTTGCTCAAACCCTAAAAATTTTAAAACGCCCAAATTTACGCTCGGATGAAAGCGCAGACCGCCTTTGTAAGGACCCAGAGCGGAGTTGAACTCTATGCGATATCCCGTATGCACGCAGGGCTCGCCGCCGTCGCTCATATAGACGACGCGAAACATCATCGTGCGCTCGGGCGCCAAAATGCGCTCTAAAATTTTATTTTTCACGTATCGCTCATCGCGCTTTAAAAGCGGTATGAGCGAGTATAAAATTTCGGTCGATGCCTGGATAAAGACCTCCTGACCGGGATTGGCACGCTTTAAATTTAGCAGCAAGCCGTCGATGTAAGACTTCATAGTTCCTCCTTTTGAACCGGATTAAATTTTAATTTTTTGGCTTTAGCGATAAATTTTTTCAGCGCCAGCTCCTCGCGGACGCCGATTTTGTAGCTTATAAATTTCAGATAATTTAAAATTTCACGCTCTTTTATGCCGCGCGAAAAGGCGTAGCTTTTCAGGATATATCTTGGAATTTTAATGCGCGAACGTAAAAATTTCGCCGCCAGGCGCGCGTAAGCTTTTTCGTTTTTCACGCAGCACAGCCTCCCGAAAACGAAGGGCAAGCCCGTACGCTGCTGCCAAATTTCGCCCAAATCGTAAAATTTATCCTTGTCCTGCAAAAGCAGCGCCTTTAGAGCATTATCGCCGATTAGCACCTCGCCGCTAAGATCCAGCACGCGAGCTAGCATATTTGAGCTCATCGACGCGGGATCGAGCCTGGGCGCCGAGTTTTTGCGCACGAGTACGCTTAACACTTCGCGCTTTGCGACAATTCCAAGAGGCAGCTTGCGGTATTTTGCGCGGCGGCTTTCGATGCTGGAGATTACCGCGGCGTCTATGCGCCTAAAATAAAGATCGGCGCAGAGTTTGCTCGGCACCCCTTTTTTAAATTCTATCGATTTTTTAACATAAGACGGCAGCGGAAGGGATTTTAAAAATACGTGAAAAGGGAGCAAATTTAGATAATCGATTTTGCCTAATAACATAACTTTCTCCGAATTTAGCGCAGGAAAAGAGGTTAAATTCCGGCGCTAAATCGGAATTTAACCAAAAATTTTAAAGTTTATTTGACCTCGGTGATCGGGATGGATTTGTATTTGCTAAACTCCACTATGCCCTCACCTTTTTTGAAGTGGATGCTCACTCCGTCTTTGTTCTCCATATAGATGCCGTCGGCGGCGCGCTCGCGCTTGAGGTCGTAGCTTTTGCCGCTATCGTCCTTTAACACGGCGGTATTGAAATCGTCGTTTGAGCTAAGCGAAAGCTTTTTGCCCTTGTCATCGACGAAATAGAAGGTCTTTGAGTTCTCTTGAGTTATGGTTTTTTCGCTCTGTGCTTGCTTATTCATAGCGCTATCCGGGGATTGGCGGAGCTGGTTTGAGCCGCATCCTAGCAAAAATAACGCCAAAGCGGCACACGATAGAACTTTAAACATATTTCTCCTTTAAATTCAGGTTACACTCGTTGATGAGTGATTTTCGGATATCCCAAAGCTTTTGAGAGAGATCTACTTTGTAGCTTTGCGGATGGACATTGCGAAGGTGCTCGAGCCAAAATTTGCTCTTTTGCTCCTTGCTAAAACGCGCGATCTCGCTTACCGTGCGGCGCACGCCTACGAATTTGCCCTCCTTGAAAACGGGACGTAAGAGCTTATGCGCGCTAAAATTCGTTAAAATTTTACGCTTGTAGGTGTAAAGCGGATGGAAAATTTCAAGCGGCACGCTCTCATCTATGCTCTCTTCATCAAGCGCGATCAGATCGGCAAGCGCCATGCCGTTATCTTTGTCGTAGAGTCTAAAGACCTGCTTGTAGCCGGGGTTGTTGATCTTGCGCGGATCATTTGAAATTTTGATCTTAGCTATGATCTCGCCATCTTTTTCGATACCGCTTAGCTTATACACGCCACCGAGACTCGAACTATCTCCGCCCGTAATAAGCCTCGTGCCGATCCCCCAGCTATCGATTTTGGCATCAAAAAGCTTGAGTTGATCGATCGCGTATTCGTCTAGATCGTTAGATGCGGTGATCTTTGCGTTCTCAAAGCCCGCCGCATCGAGCATCTTACGCGCCTGCTTGGTTAGATACTCCAGATCGCCCGAATCTATGCGGATTCCAAGCGGCTTATGACCGCTTGCGCGCAGCTCCTCAAAAACCTTGATCGCATTCGGCACGCCGCTTGCGAGAGTATCGTAGGTATCGACTAACAGAAGCGCGCTGTTTGGATAAATTTTAGCGTAAGCGCGAAACGCCTCCAGCTCGCTATCAAAGCTCTGAATCCAAGAGTGCGAGTGGGTACCGATCGCAGGGACGTCAAATTTCTTTGCGGCGAGCACGTTTGACGTGGCGCTGCAGCCGCCTATAATCGCAGCCTTTGCGCCGTAGATGCCCGCACTTCGCCCCTGAGCGCGGCGCAAGCCAAACTCCATCACCGAATCTCCCTGAGCGCTAAAGTTTATACGCGAGCTTTTCGTAGCGATGAGAGTTTGGAAATTTATAGTATTTAGGATCGCGGTCTCGATGAGCTGCGCCTCCATGATATTTGCCTTGACGCGAATTAGCGGCTCGTGCGGAAATACGATCTGCCCCTCATCCATCGCGTAAATTTCGCCACTAAATTTAAAGCCTCTTAGAAATTCCAAAAATTCGGGCTTAAAGAAATTTAGACTTTTTAGATATGCGATGTCGTCGTCGCTAAATTTTAAGTTTTCGATATAATCCACAACCTCGTTTAAGCCGCAAAATATCGCGTAACCGCCGCCGCTTGGGTTTTTACGATAAAAAACGTCAAAAACCGCTGTCTGATCGGGCTTCGTAAAAAAATAGCCCTGCATCATGCTAAGCTGATAAAAATCGGTAAGTAAAGCCAAATCTTTCATTTACGCCTCTTAAATTTAATCTCGCCTCGTGCAGGAGCAAGGAATCATAGCTTTTTGGCTTCTAGGCTCTTTTTATAAGCCGCAGCGTCGAACTCTTTGACGCGAGCGACACCGTCATCTACCGCAGCTTTTGCAACCGCCGTCGAGATCACGGCAAATACGCGCGGATCGAAAGGATTTGGGATAACGTAGTCTTTGCCGAATTTCAAGCTATCTTTGCCCAGCATCTTGCGGATTTCTGCAGGAACTTCTTCGCGAGCAAGATCCGCCATCGCACGAGCGGCAGCAATTTTCATATTTTCCGTAATCTTTTTGGCTCTTACGTCAAGCGCGCCACGGAAGATATACGGAAAGCCCAAAACGTTATTGATCTGATTTGCAAAGTCGCTTCTGCCGGTGCCTACGATCGCGTCGTTTCTTACTTCCTCGACCTCGCTTGGATAAATTTCCGGTACCGGATTTGCAAGCGCAAAAATGATTGGATGCGGCGCCATAGTCTTTACCATCTCTTTGGTTAAAACGCCCGGCTTGCTAAGGCCCAAAAACATATCCGCGCCCTTCATCGCGTCCTCTAGCGTGCGATCTGCGGTGTCTAGGGCAAATTCTTTCTTTTGCTCGGTAAGATCGGTGCGACCCTTATGGATCACCCCTTTGGAATCGAGCATTATGATGTGTTTGGCGCCTAAATTACGATACATCTTTGCACACGCTATGCCAGCAGCGCCCGAGCCGCTTACGACGATCTTCATATCCTCGATTTTTTTGCCGCTGATAAGGGCTGCATTGATTAGCCCTGCGCCCGTAATCATAGCGGTGCCATGTTGATCGTCGTGCATGATGGGGATATCGACGGCTTTTTGCAGCTCGCGCTCTATCTCGAAGCACTCGGGAGCTTTGATATCCTCTAAGTTTATACCGCCGAACGTAGGCGCAAGCGCTTTGCAAATTTCAATTATCTTTTTAGGATCTTTTTCGTCGATCTCGATATCGAAAGCATCGACGCCGCCGAATTTTTTAAACAAAACCGCCTTGCCCTCCATTACGGGCTTTCCGGCGATTGCGCCGATATCACCAAGCCCCAAAACCGCTGTGCCGTTAGTGATAACGGCTACGAGATTAGCCTTATTCGTGTATTTAAACGCAGCCTCGTGATCACCTTCGATCACCTTGCAAGGCTCCGCGACGCCCGGCGTATATGCAAGCGCCAAATCCTCCGCCGTAGCGCACGGGGTTTTTACATTCGTTCCGATTTTACCGCCTATGTGGTACTTCAAAGCCGCTTCAACGTTTACTTTAGCCATTTTATAATCCTTTTTTGATTAAATTTGAAATTCTCGTTTTAACTTCGTCGCTTCCTAAAATTTCACAAATTTCAAAAATCGACGGACTTACGCTTCCTCCCGTGATCGCAACGCGCAGCGGCTGAGCAAGATCCTTTAGCTTGGCGCCGTTTACGTCCAAAAACTCCATCGTCCTTTCCTCACACTCCTTTGCATTTAAATTTGCGCTTAGAGTATCCGAAAATTTTGCGAGTAAGCTTAGCGAACTTTCGGTTACAAATTTCTTATACGCCTTCTCGTCATAGCAGCTCGGGCGGTTTAGAAGGATTTTAATGCCCTCAGCCATCTCCACTAGCGTCTTTGCGCGCTGTTTGTACTGCTGGGCGATGAGATGTTTTTTCGCATGTGAGCGAATATCGACGCCGAATTCCGCAAGCTGCAAGACAAGCTCATCATCGTCTGAGTTTTTAATATAATGCGCATTTAGCCACTCGAGCTTGGTTTGATTGAAGGTGCTAGCGCTCTTGCTGATATGGTTAGGATCAAAGTATCGCTTCATCTCCTCCATGCTAAAAATTTCATCATCCCCGTGGCTCCAGCCCAGGCGTACTAAAAAATTTAGCAGAGCTTGCGGCAGATAGCCCATGCGCTTGTACTCCATCACGTCGGTAGCACCGTGGCGTTTGCTCAGCTTGCTGCCGTCGGTGCCGTTGATCATCGCAACATGGTAAAATTTAGGGATTTTAAAGCCTAGCGCATTATACAGCACGATCTGCTTCGGGGTGTTGCTTAGATGATCGTCGCCGCGGATCACGTCCGTGACGCCCATCAGCGCGTCGTCGATCACGACCGTAAAGTTATACGTGGGCGTGCCGTCGGAGCGCGCGATGATGAAATCGTCCAGAATATCGGCAGCGTTAAATTTTATCTCGCCCTTGATGCCGTCGTTAAATTCTATCGTGCCGCTAAGCGGGGATTTGATGCGGATTACGGGCTCGATCCCAGCAGGCGGCGTGCCGGTAAAGTCGCGATAGCGATTATCGTAGCGCGGGCGCTCTTTGCGACCTTCCTGCTGCGCGCGCAGCTCATCCAGCTCGTCCTTACTCATATAGCATTTGTATGCCTTGCCCTCATCTAGCAGCTTTTGGACGTATTGTTTGTAAAGATCAAAGCGCGAGCTTTGATACACGATCTGCCCGTCATAGTCTAGATTGCACCACTTAAAAGCTTCCTCGATCGCCTTAGCAGCCTCCTGCGAATTGCGCTTCAGATCAGTGTCCTCAATACGCAGCAGGAATTTGCCGCCGTTTGCCCTAGCGTAAAGATAACTAAAAAGTGCCGTTCTAAGTCCGCCGATATGTAAATATCCCGTAGGACTCGGCGCAAAACGAGTTACTATCATAAAAATTCCTTTGCAAAAATTACTATTTAATGTTATAATCGCGATCTTGTAATTATAAAGCAAAAAGACTAAATAAAGGTTAAAAATGATAAAGAAACTGCTTTTTTCCGCAATGATATGTGCCGTTTGTGCAAATGCCGAAGTAGTAAACGGCGTCATCGCCGTGGTAGATAATGAACCGATCACCGGCTACGAACTAGCCAAAGTTCAAAAACTAACGGGTGCTTCGCCGCAAGCTGCGATGGAAATTTTAATCGGGCAAAAGCTGCAACAATCCGAGATTAAACGCCGCGGCATCGCGGTAAATGACGCGGAGATCGACGCGAGACTCAAAGCGATCGCCGATCAAAATAAGCTTAGCTTAGACCAGCTCAAAACCGCTGTGCAAAAGCAAGGCATGAACTACGATGACTTTAAAGCAAATATCCGCCGCACACTGCTTGAAGAAAAGCTCTATGGCTCGATATTCGCAGACGTACAGCACCGCACGACCCCCGAAAATGTCAAAAAATTCTACACGCAAAATAGCTCTTTGTTTACAACCTTCGATAGCATCACGCTCACCCGCTACATCGCGAAATCTCAGGCTCCGCTCGATAAGATTCGCGCAAATCCAAAGCTCCGCCCAAGCGACGTGTATGTGATGAAGGGAACCCTCAAGGCCAATCAAATGGACGAGGGGCTAAAATATATCGTCACGAATGTCGAGCAGGGTAAATTTTCGCCGATAATCCCTACGCGCAACGGCTACGAGATGTTTTACGTAAACGACAAAAAGGGGCTTCGTACGCTTGATTTTGACAGCGTGCAAGACAGGGCGATCGAAGGCTACGTGACCTCTGAGCGCAAAAAGGCAATCACCGAGTTCAATGACAGACTCCGCTCAAACGCTAATATCCGCATTATCGAGCGTCCGCAGGCAAAAGCGCAAGGCACAAAAACCGCCCCAAAAGTTAAAGTGCAAAAAAGGCGGTAAATTTTAAAATCCACCGCCATGCATTAAATTTTTATAGAATTTAACGCCGATAACGCAATGGCGAGCACGCAGCTTGCCTGTTCGCGCGTAAAATTTTAATAAAATTTAAAGGCTTTGCGTGATAGTAATCAACGATTTTACCGAACTTAAAAGCAATCCTAGAAATGGCGGCATAAGCGCTGCGAGCTTCGGCGCGAGCAAATTTTTCTCCCACATCGATGCCGCCTCAAAACTCGTCGCCGTTTGGGCGATAACAACAGCGGCGAGGAGCTAAATTTTAAAATTTATACGAATCTACATCATCGTATTGACACAAATTATACTTCTTTGTTTTCAATGCAACATATTTTAACTCAACAACAATTTTTCTAATAATTTTCGTCTGTAAAAATATAATCTAAACGCATAAAACTCCTATTTGCATCGCTTATATAGTACAAAATAATACATCCAAATTAAGTCGTGCCTAAACCTCAATGCCGACTTCCTTAAATTTATCCACAAAAAAAGCGATTTTTTCAAAAACATTTTGCTTCACGCTTAGATACTTTGGATTTAGAGGACTCATTTTAGGTAAAATTTCGTTTAAATCAGTTCCGCTTTCGCTAGCATATCCGCGTTTTAACGACGCGCTAATATACCTTTTTGCAGCATTTTCATTTAAATTTAACGAGCCAATCAGTTCTTTTGCTTCGCGCGACATCTCGCCTTTTGCAAATTTAAAAAATGCCTCGACTACGCCTGCTCTATCTTTTAACTCGTCCAAATCAGTCCCGTTTATAAAATCTACTATTAGCCCCTCTTTTGAGCGATTTTCCAGGCTGGCGCGGATGATCCTGCGGATCTCTTCGGTAAGCGCGATCTTATCTTTAATCTTTTTATTGTGCTCAAATATTAACCCCAAAATATAGTCTAAATTTATCTCCTGCGACTTGAGTAGGTCAATCTCAAAGACCACGTCGTCCCAGTCCATCTTTTGCGTCTCTTTGCGTTCGCCCGCTCTTTCTTTTCTTAGCCAGTCTCTTATATCGTTATAGGTAGAGCGGTAGTCTTGGAGCGCTCGCACGCTAGGCACTTTTATGCTTTGCATCTCCTGCAAATCCTCTTCGCTTAGATAAAATTTTTCTTTAAATTCGCGCACGGCATTCTCATCATTCAAATTTACCCCTTGCAGAGCCTGCAGCGCCGCAAATTCGTCATAGTTTTGCAGAGCATTTTCTACGCGAAGATACTCGCCAAAAAGCTTAACAAAATCCTTTTTATCCTTTTGCGTTTCTATTGCGTTAGGATCTGAGAAGCGCGCCTCAAGCTCGCTCGTAACTTCTAGAAATCCTCGTCTGGCCTCGCCGGTAGCAGCATCGGTAAAGCCCTGCATATATTCCTTATAGCTTTTTTCCAAAATTACGTTTTTGGTACTGTTTTTACCAAAAAGCGTGATGGCATCGATCGTAGCTTGCTGCAAGTCTCTAAAAGTCACGATATTGCCAAAGGTCTTAGTGGCGTCTAGGATTCTATTCGTACGTGAAAAAGCCTGCATAAGCCCGTGATAACGTAAATTTTTATCTACGAATAGCGTATTTAACGTAGGTGCGTCGAACCCTGTTAAAAACATGCCCACAACCAAGAGCAAATCGACTTCTTGCTTTTTCATGCGTTCACTCAAGTCGCGGTAATAGTCCTGAAACGACCTACCCTCGATGCTAAAATTCGTCCTAAAATAGGCGTTATAATCTTTTATCGCCACATTTAGAAATTCTTTTGAGCTCATATCCATCGTCTCTGGCTCAAAATTTTCGTCTGCTATCTCACCTATAACACCCTGCTCCTCGTTTTGCGAAAATGAAAAAATCGTTGCTACTTTTAGCGGTCGCTCTTTATCTTTTTGTAAATTTTTAAACGCCTCGTAGTATAGCTTCGCGGCTTCGATAGAGCTTACTGCAAACATAGCGTTAAAGCCTTTACCGCTTGCGTTTAGTCGGTGCGTTTTTTGCCTAAAACGATCCAGGATATACTGCGAAATCTCTTTTATACGATCAGGGTGCAAAAATGCCTCTTTACTCTCCGCAGCGCTTAGTTTTAGCTCATCTTTTTCGGTCTCAAATTCTCTAAATTTAGGCCTTACGTCGTTATAATCAACCTTAAATTTAAGCACTTTTTCATCCCTTACGGCATCGGTTAATATATACGAGTGAAGCTCGCTTCCAAATACGCTTTGCGTCGTCTCCGCTCCTAGCGCATTTTGCGGAAATATCGGCGTACCCGTAAAACCGAACTGGAAAAATCTCTTAAATTTTTTCTTTAAATTTTTCTGTGCCTCGCCAAACTGCGAGCGGTGGCACTCGTCAAATATAAAAACGACCTCCTTTTGATATACAGCCAGCTCGCTTTCGCTTTTCATCAGATTATTTAGCTTTTGTATGGTCGTTACGATTATTTTACCGTCCTCTTTTTCCGTATTTCGTTTTAGTTCGGCGCAGCTATTTGAGCCGTTTACGCTATCTTTTTGAAATTTTTGATACTCTTTCATCGTCTGATAGTCTAGATCCTTACGATCTACTACGAAAAAGACCTTATCTATAAAATCAAGCTGAGTAGCGAGCCTTGCCGCCTTAAAGCTAGTTAGCGTTTTGCCCGATCCTGTCGTATGCCAGATATAGCCGCCGCCCTCCGGCTTTGCATAGCATTTACTAAGATGCGAGCTATTTATCTTCCACAATATACGTTCGGTTGCTGCGATCTGATACGGACGCATGATTAACAAGGTGTCACTCGCGTCAAATACGCAATATTTTGTCAGTATGCTTAAAAGCGTATTTTTCGCTAAAAAAGTCGCAGTAAAGTCCTTTATGTCCCTAATTGGCAAATTTTTAGAATCCGCCCAGTTGATAGTAAAATCGAAGCTAGTTTTATCGCGCTTTGTAGTATTTGCAAAGTAGCGCGTATCCGTGCCGTTTGAGATAACGAAAATTTGCAGGTATTTAAATAGCGAATTTGACGCGTTAAAGCTCTCTTTGGCATAGCGGTGGATTTGATTAAATGCTTCTCTTATCGCCACGCCGCGCTTTTTTAGTTCGATTTGCACCAGCGGCAAGCCGTTTACTAGGATAGTAATGTCGTATCTATTTGCGTGCGCGCCCGTCTGCTCAAATTGATTAATAACCTGCACGCTATTTCGCGCGATATTTTTCTTGTCCAGTAAATATATATTTTGTATATGCCCATCATCAAAAACAAAATCATAAATGTGATTGTCTTGGATTTTGCGAGTCTTTTCATTCACTCCATCGTTTGGCGCGTCAAGATACTCGCTAAGCAATCTAGTCCACTCAGAAGGCGTAAATTTAACCTCGTTTAGGCTTTCCAGCCGCTGTTTTAAATTTTCCAGTAGCTTTGCAGGAGAGTTTATGTCTTTTGCATACTCGTAGCCTTGCGCGACTAGATCGCTTATCAGCTCGCGCTCCATATCCGCCTCGCTTTGGTAGGTTGAGGGCTGGATTATCTTTTCATATTCGTCCAGGACTATAAAATTTTTACTCTCGGCTATCGGTTTGGTCTCTGTCATTTTTTTCCTTTGTTAGTTTTTTTATTTAAAATGGTATATTGAGCTAATTTTCTGAATTAAAAATCTTAATACTCTTTTGTCGTTATCGTTTGGCTCAACACTCTCTTCGGCAGAATGTTTAGAATGACTTGAAATATTAATCAGTCTTGTTTCATACGGTTTTGAATCTCCGCCTGGAGTATCCGGCAAGAGATCGCCCCAGCTTTTATAACCAAGAAAAGTAGAAGTTTTTTCCAAAATATTTCTTAGAAAATTAAAATGGTACTTCTTGATTTGATTATTCTCAATGGCTTTTTCTATCTCAGCCTTTAAATAAAGATGATAGGCGAACGGCGAATCATTATTTTGTTTATCTAAAACATATATTTCATCTTCGGTTTTCTTTAATAGATGCATGCTGCACCTTCTTTCCCTGCTTAGCCCATTATGTATCACATTATAAAATAAAGGGTTGTGAGTGGTAATTATAAATTTTATATTTGATTCGCTCTCTTTTATTCTTTCAACTAAATTTACAGCTATCTCTATTAAGTTATTCTCATCTAGTGAACTCACCGGATCATCTATAAAAAAATATTCCAGATCATCAAATTCGTGAGTTGATCGATTATCTGGTTCCGCTATATTTAATTCATTTATTACTTGCCTTATTAATACATAAAAAATACTCCAAATAAAAATACTTTCTTCTCCTTTTGAAATTTTAATATTATCTTCGGAGGCATTGTCATCTATAAAAGAAAAAGAAACTTCTGAAAAATTTGCATCGAATCTAGGTTCAAGCTTTTTACCTACATAAAGCTGAAAAGTATCAATAACCTCTTTATCCAATCCTTGTTCTTGAAATACCCAGCTAGTAAAAGAATTCGGTTGTATTTTTAATTTTGGCTCGACATCATTTTCTATATCGTTATCCCAATAAAATAAATCCTGCGTAAAAGCATTATAATAAATAATTTTCTTTTGGTCAGAATCACTGTTTTCATCGGCTCCTGATTCTATTAAATTTTTAAATTCTACAGATAAACGAGTCTTACCCGTACCGTTAAAAGCATAAATTAATTGTGCTTTTTTATTCAAATTTTTAAGCTTATTTGCTATTTCGTTAAGAGTACCAGCAAACACTACTATATCTCCTTTTCAATTTCTGTAAAATTTAATAGCTTTTCTCTGTAATACTCATACTGCTTTTGCCTTAACTCTATCTCGCACGGTAGACCCTCGGCTATAGAGTTTACGAGCGTGTCAAATTTGTCGAGTATTTCGACGATTTTGCGCTGGGTTGGTAGTGATGGAACAGGGATTTTATATTCCAAAATAGCATTCTTATTTCCTCGTGGCATTTTTGCGCCTTTTGCATTTTTCATATTATAATCGAAAAATTTATCATCAGCCAAAATTTGATACAAATATCTAGAATTGACGCTTTCGTCGTTTAAACGCAAAACCAAAACGTCGCCACTTGCTCCACCAGTGCAGTCAGCTTGCCAAATTTTCTTTAAATAAGGACGAATATTGCCTATCAAAATATCGCCGCTTTCAAACTTAGTACAGTTTCCGCTCGCCGGAACGTATTTTGACGATACTTTCCCTGCTTTATTTTGAAGCAAATTTTCCACGCCGACGTAATTTAGCTCATTTAAAGAGTCAAATTTAATTCTATCGCTCGAGTAGTCTGCAATGCTCCTAAGTGTTTTTAGTTCATACCCCCCATTTTTATTGAGCTCGTCAAAGCTTAAAAGGAAGTCGCGATAAAATTCGTATTGCTTTTTCCTAGCTGTAAGCTCTGCTGTAAGCTCTGCTGTAAGCAGCGTGAAACAGTCCAAAATGCGGACTATTTCACGCTGTACTTCCAGAGGAGGTACGGGGAGTTTGATTTTTTGAAATTTTGTTTTTGAAATATTAAAACGAGTTACTCCATTGGCCGTCTTAATAATTTGTGCTCTCAAAAATTTACTTCTAAAAATATATTTTAGAAATTCTGGTTCAAATAAACGTAAATCATTTAAACGAAAGCCAAAGCAAAAACTATTTAAATAAATTGGTTCTTCTGGTTTTTTAGTAAGAACAGATGAAAATCCACATTCGTTTCTAGTTTCAGACGAGCCTGTAAATAAAACATCGCCGTAAGCAACTAAATTTTGCCTTTCATTATTTTCTATTTTTACAAATTCAAGCGCATTCAAATCTATACTTAAATTTGAAAAAACATTCATATAGGTTATATATTTTACGTTACCGTGTTTTACAAAATCATCTTTTGTTTTTCCGTTTAAACCACCATAAAAATAACCAATCTCTCCAAGCTCCCTAAACTCCACCCCTTGCGGACAAAGCTCGTTTATCAAATCAAAAATTTTACTCATTTCTTGCCTTTGTCTTTTAGCTTTAAATTTATACTTTTGACGGCGTTTATATATTCTTTCTCGACCGGAGTTAGGTTGTTTTGTCGGTATTTTGCATATTCGGTGTCAACTTTTTTCATAGCCTCGCTATGACTTACCGAGCCAGCATTTTGCAAAACGCCTTTGCCGTAAGTTACGCTAAATTTATCCAGCTCGCTTATCCAGTCTCTCATATACATCGGCTCGCGCTCGTGCGCCTTCACCTCGGCAAGATCGAAAAACGCCGAAACCAAGCGATTTAATCTAAAAAGTTCATCCTCGCTTAGGTAATTTTTTGCCGTTTTAGCCTCGTTTAGCGTCGGCATTTGGCCTTTAAAATTTGTAAGCCCCATAAATTCTTTATCTCCGTTTACTCTACTAAAAATAATCTCGGAGGCGGTTTGCTCGCTAACGGCGTAATGAAGCTTGTTTTGAACTATTTTAAAAAATTTAATACTCTCGTCGCTTTTTGGATCGTAGTCGTAGCTAGTGGCGTAAAGGTCGAGTACTTGGCGATACATCGCTTTTTCGCTACTACGGATATCGCGAATGCGTTCAAGCAACTCTTTGAAATAATCGCCGCCGCCCGTGCCTTTTAAGCGTTCGTCGTCAAGCGCAAAACCCTTTTTTATATATTCTCCTAAGCATTGCGTCGCCCACTGACGAAACTGCGTACCGCGAGATGAACGCACGCGGTAACCTACGGCTATAATCAAAGGCAAAGGATAATAAGCCATTTTACGCTTTATATTGCGCCCGCCTTCATTTTGAACTGTCAACTGAAAGTTGACAGTTGCTTTTTCATCTATCTCATTTTCTAAAAAAATAGCCTTTATATGCTTGCTAATATTTTGTTTGGTCGTCTGGTAAAGTTCCGCGATTTCAAGTTGCGTCAGCCAAAGCTGTTCATCAAATTTTTGCAAAGAAAATCTTGACTTGCCATCGCTTGTCGTGTAAATAATAGCTTTCATATTTCGCTGCCCGAATTTATTTCCGCAACGATTTCGTCGATTTGTTCGCGCAAATTTGAAATTTTGGCTACTGTTTGTTTTATTTGTAAATTTAACTCGTCTATATTAATAACCTCGCGTGTATCTTTTGCCTCGACATAAGAGCTTACGGCTAGATTGTAATCGTTTTGGACTATTTTTTCATTATCTGCGAGTGCGCATACATGGGCGATATCTTCTTTTTTACCAAAAATTTCTATTATTTTCGCAATGTGTTCGTCAGTTAGGACGTTGTTGTTTGTTCTTTTTTCAAAAAACCCGCTAGCATCTATAAACTGCGTTTTAGTCTCTGTTTTATGCTTTGAAAGAACAAGGATATTAACAGCTACCGGAGTGCCATAAAAAAGATTTGGGGCGAGCGAGATGACGGTCTCGACAAAATTTTCTTTTACGAGATATTCGCGGATCTTTTTTTCCACACCGCCTCTATAAAAAATGCCCGGGAAACTAACTATCGCGGCTCTGCCTTTTGCCGAAAGGTAGCTGAGTGCGTGCAAGATAAAGGCAAAATCCGCCTTGCTTTTTGGCGCAAGAACGCCCGCAGGAGCAAATCTAGGATCGTTTATGAGCGTCGGATCGTCGCTACCGATCCAGTTGATGGAGTAAGGAGGATTTGAAACGATAGCGTCAAAAGGCCTATCGTCGCTAAGCTTTGGATCTAGTAGCGTATCGCCGAGCTCTATGTGAAATTTAGAGTAATTAACGTTGTGTAAAAACATATTCATACGCGCCAGGTTGTATGTCGTGTGATTTATCTCCTGGCCAAAAAATCCATCCTCGACCTCATGTTTGTCAAAACGTTTTTTAGCCTGCAAAAGTAGTGAACCAGAACCGCATGCTGGATCGTAAATTTTATTTACGCGCTCTTGTTCGTGCATGGCAAGTGCGGCGATGAGCTTTGAGACATTTTGCGGAGTGAAAAACTCGCCGCCGGATTTGCCTGCATTCGCGGCATAGTTCGAGATAAGAAACTCGTATGCGTCGCCAAAAAGATCGATATGGTTGTTCTTAAAATCGCCAAAATCAAGCTCGGCCACGCCTTTTAAAACCGCTGCGAGTCGCCTGTTTTTCTCTGTAACACTATTTCCTAAACGGTTGCTAGTAGTATCAAAATCGGCAAAAAGCCCCTTTATGTCCTGCTCTGACTCATACCCGGATGCCGAACCTTCGATACTTTTAAAAATTTGATCTAAATCGGTATTTAAATTTGCGTTATTGTCGGCATTTTTTACGACGTTTTTAAATAACTGACTAGGGTATATAAAATATCCCTTCGTAACAATAGTATCGTGCTTGATCGCTTCAAGCTCCGGCGAATCGTCGGGCAAGCTTGCGTAGTCAAAATCACCGTCGTCGCCCTCTATATAATCCGTAAAATTTTCGCTAATAAATCTGTAAAACAACGTGCCCAGGACGTATTGCTTAAAGTCCCAGCCGTCAACAGCACCTCTTACTTCATTTGCAATACTCCAAATTTGGTTTTGCAAAGCCTTGCGCTGCGTCTCTTCGCTCATTTAATAGTATCTCCTAAAAAAATTTTATGCATATAAAATGGGAATGCTGCCGATAAAATTTAGCAATTCCATACTCTAATTTTCGCAGCAAAATTTCGCTTCCTAAAATTTCATCGCAGCATGGTGCCGGCAGAAGGCTGCTCGCGCTACCTTCCGCTTAGATACTCCTGTAACGTTTTAACTTCAAGCACAGAGTCGTCCTTTATCGAGCAGATCGAGCGCGTAGCGGCGATCGCCGCCTTCATCGTCGTAAAATACGGCAGCCTAAAGCGTAGCACGCTCTGGCGGATCTTTGCGGCGTCGGTAGAGTTTGATTTGCTATCGCTGGTGTTGATGACGAGCGAAATTTCGCCGTTTTTGAGTTTGTCCTCGATATTTGGGCGACCCTCGCTGATTTTATAGACAAACTCGCACTCCACGCCGTTTTCGCCCAGTAGCTTGTGAGTGCCGCTCGTAGCGGCGATACTAAAGCCCGCGCCCGTAAGTGCGCGTGCAAGCTCCACGGCTCGCAGCTTGTCGTGATCGGCTAGCGACAAAAATACCTTGCCGCCGCTTGGAAGCGCGTTGTTCGCGCCGATTTGCGATTTAGCAAAGCTTTTGGCGAAATTTTCGCCGATACCCATCACCTCGCCGGTGCTTTTCATCTCAGGCCCCAGGATCAGATCCGCGCCTGCAAGCTTGTTGAAAGGAAAGACGCTTTCTTTGACGCAGATATGGTTTTTAATACGCGGTTTTAAAATTCCCTTCTCTTCGACCAGCACGCCGAACTCGTCGTAAAATTTCAAAGCCTCGCGCAGACCCCCTTGCCACATTACGCGGGTAGCGACCTTAGCCATCGGAATTCCCGTCGCCTTGCTCACAAACGGCACGGTGCGGCTCGCGCGCGGATTTACCTCGATAATGTAAAGCTCGTTTTCAAAAATTGCGAATTGAATATTCATAAGTCCCACGACGCCGAGATTTAGCGCGATCTCTTTAGTTTGGCGACTTACCAGATCGATCATCTCCGCGCTTAGACTAAGCGGCGGCAAAATGCTCGCGCTATCGCCGCTGTGGATGCCCGCCTCTTCGATATGCTCCATTATCGCGCCGATATACACGTCGCGTCCGTCGCAGATCGCGTCGACATCAAGCTCTGTTGCGTCAAGTAAAAATTTATCTATAAGCACCGGCGAGTGGTGGCTCACGCGCACCGCCTCGCTCATATACTGCCTAAGCTCGGCTTCGCTATGCACGCGCCTCATCGCGCGACCGCCGAGCACGTAGCTAGGGCGCACGAGCACCGGATAGCCGATCGCAGCGGCCTTTTCGATCGCTTCTGCTTCGCTTATGGCGGTATCGTTTTTCGGCTGCTTAACGCCGATGCTTGCGATAAACTCGCTAAATTTCTTGCGGTCCTCCGCTACGTCTATCGTGCGCGCGCTCGTGCCGATGATCTTGGCTCCCACGGTGCTTAGGCGCTTGGCGAGCTTTAGCGGAGTTTGGCCGCCGAAATGCACGATCACGCCGTCCGGGCTCTCAGCCTCGATGACCGCTCTAACGTGCTCAAAATCGATCGGCTCGAAGTATAAAATATCGCTCGTGTCGTAGTCAGTGCTGACAGTTTCTGGGTTGCAGTTATACATTATCGTAGTTATCCCCATATCGCGCAGAGCGTAGCTGGCGTGCACGCAGCAGTAGTCAAACTCGATGCCCTGTCCGATGCGGTTCGGACCGCCACCGATGATGAGGACTTTTTTATTATCTTTTGAAATTTTACGGCTTGCGATGGCGGGCGTTATGTTGGTGCTGGAGTACAGATACGGAGTGAGCGCCGCAAACTCGCCCGCACAGGTATCTACTTCGTTATATTCAAGGTCGATGCCCTGTCTGGCGCAGGCAAAATGGATGTCGTTTTGCGTAAGGCCCAGATTGTCCTTTTTGTTGATTAAATTTGCGATCATCTTATCGCTAAAACCCCAACTCTTAGCCTGTCTCAAAAGCGCCGCGTCGTTGATGATCTCCATATCGATGCGCTCTTCAAATTTTACGATCTGCTCGATCTGGCTCAAAAACCAGCGATCGATCTTGCTAAGCTCGTAAATTTGATCCACGCTCATGCCCGCTCTAAAGCCCTGAGCGATATATAAAATTCTATCTTGCTGCGCGTTGCGAAGCCCGAAGATGAGATCTTTTTCGCTTAAATTTAGCTCCACGAAGCCGAAGTAGCCCTTCTCCAGCGAACACAGCGCCTTTTGGATACTCTCTTTAAAGCTGCGCCCGATCGCCATCACCTCGCCGATGCTTTTCATCGCAGTGCCGAGATACGGGTTTGCGCCGGGGAATTTCTCAAACGCAAAGCGCGGAATTTTAGTCACGATATAATCGATCACCGGCTCGAAGCTCGCGGGCGTGCCGGTGATATCGTTTTTAATCTCATCCAGGCTAAAGCCCACCGCCAGCATCGTAGCGACCTTGGCGATCGGATAGCCCGTGGCTTTGGATGCGAGAGCCGAGCTGCGGCTTACGCGCGGGTTCATCTCGATGACGATCATCCGCCCCGTTTGCGGATTTACCGCAAACTGCACGTTTGAGCCGCCCGTATCCACGCCGATCTCGCGCAAAATTTTAAAACTCGCGTCGCGCATCGCTTGGTATTCTTTATCGGTAAGCGTCAGAGCGGGCGCAACCGTGATACTATCGCCCGTATGCACCCCCATCGGGTCGAAATTTTCGATCGAGCAGACGATGATGCAGTTGTCCTTGTGATCGCGGATAACCTCCATTTCGAACTCTTTCCATCCAAGCAGGCTCTCTTCGATCAAAATTTCATTTATAGGGCTCACGTCTAGCCCGTTTTGCGCGACCTCTTTAAACTCGTCGATATTGTACGCTACGCCGCTGCCTGCACCGCCCAAAGTATAGCTAGCGCGGATAATGAGCGGAAAGCCGATCTCATTCGCCGCAGCCATCGCCTCTTCGATATTGTAGGCATATTTGGATTTAGGCAGATCCATTCCGATCTTAATCATCGCCTCTTTAAATTTTACCCTATCCTCGCCCTTTTTGATCGCTTCAGGCTTGGCGCCTAGAAATTTCACCCCCGCTAGCTCGCCGCTTTCGTAGGCCTGCATCGCGACGTTTAGCGCGACCTGTCCGCCCATCGTAGGCAGGATCGCATCGACGCCCTCGCGCTTTATGATACGCAAAATGCTCTCTTTGGTGATCGGCTCGATATAAGTAGCGTCGGCAAAATCGGGATCGGTCATAATGGTAGCGGGGTTAGAATTTATTAGCACTACGCGGTATCCAAGGCTCTTTAACGTCTTAGCCGCCTGCGTGCCGCTATAATCAAACTCGCACGCCTGGCCGATTACGATCGGACCGCTACCGATCAGTAAAATCGTCTTAATATCATCTCTTTTGGGCATCAATTTTCCTTTGTAACGACATACAAAAACGCCGGCATCTCGGAGCTCACGTAGGGCTCTACGACGGCGCTTTTGTATAGCTTCCCGTTTTGAATTTCTTTAACCTTTCCTACTGGTACACCGGCAAAGAAAATTTCATCTTTCCCGCTCGTAAAGACCTCATCGCCTACCTTAGGATCAAGCCATTGTGGGATGTATCTAACTACGAGCTCGTTATTTTCGCCGCCTGCGACGCCAGGAATTTGAGTATCTCCTATGAAAACGGAGAAGTTGCTCTTTTCGTCGCGCTGTAAGATTGCAAGCGGGCGCCCGTCTTTATTTACTAAAATCCCTGCGGTTTTACCCTCGCTGATGAGGCCGTAAATTTTGTTTGGGTTAAAATTTTCAAAATTTACGAAGAATTTGTTGTAGTCATTTAGATTCGCGTAACTCAACGCCTTTACTAGCTGGACTTTGGGCTCATAAATGGAGCTATTTTTATCGATCAAAATTTTATTTAGCTCGCCCGCGAACGTACTAAGCAGCATCGCCGATTTTTTCAGCTCGGCGTTTTCTTCTCGTAGAGCTTTGATCGTCTCTGCCTGGTTAAAATGCTCGTTCACAGCGCTTTTTACCCGATCGCTCACACCGTAATAAACCTCTAAAATTCCTCCTGCAAATCCGATAAATTTGCCGTGGATATACGAGCCGAACGTTAGCGAAACGGCTACCAGCAAAACCGCGACGAGGAGGAGTTTGAGATTAGTCATTTGCCGCTTGTTTTAGCGATTTGATCTCTTCTAAGGCTTTTCCCGTGCCGTTTGCGACGCACAGCAGTGGCTCGTCCGCGACGAAAACCGGAAGCTTTACGGTGTCGCTTAGATATTTATCTAATCCGCGAATTAGCGCACCGCCGCCCGTTAGTACGACGCCGTTTTCGACAATGTCGGCGGCGACTTCGGGTTGTATGCTTTCTAGCACAAATTTCAGCGCGTCTGCAATCTCTCTGATCGAGTCTTTGATCGCCTCTCTAACGTCCTCGCTCGTAAGATCGACTGAGCTTAAAAGCCCGCTGATCTGGTCTTTTCCTTTGACTGTGTATGTAAGATCTTTTTGCTGCTGCACCGCCGTGCCGATCTTGATCTTAATCTCCTCGGCCGCTCGCTCCGAAATAAGCAGGCTATATTTTTCCTTGACGTAATTAACGATGCTCGCGTCGATCTTATCGCCCGCGACGCGGACGGATTTGGCGCTGATGATGCCACCTAGCGAGATGACGCCGATCTCGGTGGTACCGCCGCCGATATCTACGACCAGTGAGCCGCGCGCTTCATTTACCGGAAGCCCCGCACCGATCGCCGCAGCCATCGGCTCTTCAATTAGATAAACTTCGCGTGCGCCCGCTATCATCGCGCTTTCTCGCACGGCTTTGCGCTCGACCTGAGTTAGCCCGTAAGGAACCGAGATGATGATGCGCGGACTTACAAAAAAGCGGCGCTTGTGGGTCTTTTCAATGAAATACCTAATCATCTTCTCCGTCATATCAAAATCCGCGATAACGCCGTCTTTCATCGGGCGCACCGCCTCGATATCGCCAGGAGTGCGTCCTAGCATCTCTTTAGCCTCGGCGCCCACGGCGATGATCCTTTGCTTGCCGTAGCGTTCGTTTTGTACCGCGACGACGCTCGGTTCGTTGATGATGATGCCTTTATCTTTTAGCAGCACGAGCGTGTTTGCCGTGCCTAGATCGATGCCCATATCCCTAGAAAATAATCCTAGAATCGAATCAAGTAACATTTATCCCCTTTATGCAGTTAAATTTTGTTTTACAAGTATAGGCTTAGAAACGCCATCTACGACCTCTTTGGAGATGATGACGTCATAGCCCTTAAGCTCAGGCAGATCAAACATTATATCGACCATGATCTCCTCGATTATGCTGCGAAGTCCGCGCGCACCGGTTTTGCGCTTGATTGCAAGGCTCGCGACCTCCCTTAGCGCGTCGTCGTCAAATTTTAAATTTGCGCCATCTATCGCAAAGAGCTTTTGATATTGCTTTAAGATCGCGTTTTTCGGCTCGGTTAAAATTCTAACCATCGCCTTTTCGTCGATCTCATTTAGCGTAGCCACTACGTGCAATCGCCCGATTAACTCAGGGATTATGCCGTAATGCACGAGATCGTCGGCCTCGACCATATTTAGTAAATTTAGGCTCTCTTTCTTGCTGCGCTTTGTTTGGTTAAACCCGAGCACGTTCTGCCCGATGCGGCGGTTGATGATCTCGTTTAGCCCGTCGAACGCGCCGCCGCAGACGAATAGGATATTAGTAGTATCGATCTGTATGAAGTCCTGATTTGGATGCTTGCGGCCGCCCTTCGGCGGGATATTTACGACGCTTCCTTCGATGATCTTAAGCAGCGCTTGCTGCACCCCCTCGCCGCTTACGTCGCGCGTGATGCTGCGATTTTCGCTCATTCGCGCGATCTTATCGATCTCATCTACGAAAACGATACCGCGCTGTGCCTTTTCTACATCGCCGTCCGCAGCCTGCAAAAGGCGGGTGAGGATATTTTCTACGTCCTCGCCGACGTAGCCCGCTTCCGTTAGGCTCGTAGCGTCGCTAATGGCGATCGGAACGTCTAAAAATTTCGCCAAGGTCTGCGCCATAAGCGTCTTGCCGCTGCCGGTAGGTCCGATAAGCAAGATATTTGATTTTGAAATTTCGGTATCGTCGCCCTTCGCGTCGGTCTGTCTGAAAATTCTTTTATAGTGGTTATAAACACCGACGCTAAAAATTTTCTTAGCACGCTCCTGACCGATGACGTAGCGATTTAGCACTTCCATCAGCGCCTTTGGCTTGATAGCCTCGAAATCGATCTCTTTATTTTGATTTTGTATCGCCTCGTTTTGGCCTTCGCTGCCGTGGATGGCGGCGTACGCCATATCGATACAATAGCTGCAGATAGCCGCCGTACCGTCGTCGTTAGGATAGATACGACGCCCGTCTGCGCCCGTCTCACCGCAAAAACTGCACTTATTTGCCATTAAATTTTACCTTTATCTAGCGGAATCCCGCGTTTTGTGTTGATTATAAACTCGCACATCTTGCGCACGTTTTGATCGCTCGTTTCGGCTAAAAGGATCTGCGCCTGCTCCTTTAAGCCCGCGCCTTGGTTAAATAAAAATTTATACGCCCGATTTATCGTCTCGACCGTCTCTTTATCGAAGCGGCGGCGGATGCCCGTTAAATTTAGCCCGCGAATATAGGCGCGATTTCCCTCGGCTAGGCAAAACGGCACTACGTCCTGACTAAGCGCGCTAGCCCCCGCGATCATGCAGCTCTCGCCTATTTGGACGAATTGATGCACGGGGGTAAGTCCGCCAATAACGGCATAATCGCCCATTACGACGTGACCTGCGAGCGTGGCGTTGTTGGCTAGGATTATGTTGCTGCCCAGCACGCAATCGTGCGCGATGTGGCAATACGCCATCATAAAGAGATTATCGCCGATGCGCGTAAATCCGTCGCCCTTATGCGAGCCCGAGCTGATAGTGCAAAACTCGTGAATCGTAGCGTTTTTACCGATGATTAGCCCAGTGCGCTCGCCCTCTTCAAAGCTCATATCCTGCGGAATTTCGCCCACGATCGCGTATGAAAAAATTTTAGAGCCCTCGCCGATTTGCGTATCGCCGATGATGCGCGCGCCCTGCTTGATCGTGCAGCCGTCGCCGATTTTAGCCTGTGCGCTTATAAAAGCATACGGCTCGATCACAACCTCGGCTCCGATCTGCGCGCCGTCCTCGATGATCGCCGTGTGGTGAACTTTAGCCATCATTTATCCATTATCATTGCTTGAAGTTCAGCCTGCGCGGCCAGTGTGGCGCCGTCGTTGATGTAGGCTTCGCCCTTTAGCACCCAGATGCGTCCGCGATGTTTGATTACGCTGATGCGATACTCAAGCTTATCGCCGGGGCGGACGGGACTTCTAAATTTAGCGTTGTCGATACTCATAAAATACACGACTTTATCGCTTAGATCGACGCCCTCTTTCTCCATGCTCTTAAACGCCAGCACGCCGCCCGCCTGCGCCAAGCCCTCGATTATCATTACGCCCGGATAGATCGGGTGGCCTGGGAAGTGACCCTGAAAGATCTGCTCGTTATAGGTTACGTTTTTATAGGCTTTGATACTTTCGCCTATGCTGAGCTCTTCGACGCGATCTATCAACAAAAACGGAAAACGATGAGGTAGGATGGAGAGGATTTCGTTTATATCTATCATTGATCTGCCTTTTTTAGAAATTTTAGAATCTTATCAAATTCTTACTAAAATTTCCCTAACGTCTAAAAATATGCGCGAGAGCCCGTAAATTTGAACTTTGGCGGCTCTTATCTCGTCCGTGACGATGATCGGCGAGAGCGAGCCCGCAGCGCACAGGGCGACGCGAGTTTTATTTTGGCGCGCGAGACTCGGCGGATTTTTTAGCATCTCAGATACGCTTTTGAAATTTGATCTTGAAATTTCGTTAAATTTCGCCAGGTTTAAAATTTTAATCTCGCCCTTGTCGCTGCAAAAAATTTCGCACTCGCGCTCTATGCCAAAGCTCACGTTTTCGCGCGTAAAATGCGAGCCAAATAGCACAAACGAAGGCACTGCGCGCCCGTCAAATTTAATCCATGCACGGAGCAGGCGGTAGTTTAAAAATCGATCGCGCAGCACGCTAAATTTAACCCCTTTTCTTTCAAGCGAGCAAAGCTTTTTGTAAAATTTCAGCTTCTCCTCTACCGAAGCGGGCAAGATTTGCCTATCGATCGGCGACATTAGCTCGTAAATTTCGGCGCCTTGGGCTAAATTTAGCCTCAAATCCGCCGTCAAAATTCCGCTCGAATTCCGCTCAGCCTTTCGCTGATCATTCCGCTGTGCCGCGAGCGCATAGATGCAGCCACAGTAGTTTTGATGATAGAGCGCGTCTTTTTTCGCAAGCGCAAACTGCTCGTTCGTGCCGCCGTTTTTGCGAAAATCGGGCGCGATAAACTCCAGTCCGCAGCGCTCGCAGATACGTTGCAACGAGGCACAGAGCTGAGAGTGCGATTTTTTGGGACTCATTAAAAGAGTCGTGGTGATTTTACGCTCGCCCAAGCTTAGCGCGAGCTCGGCCGTTTTTTGCATGCGAAAATCAAAGCAAAACTCGCAGCGCGCGCCTTTTTCGGGCTCGTTTTCAAGCCCGCGCGCACCGTCTAGCCAGCTCTGAAAGTCATACTCGCCCGGGATAAATTTAATCCCTAAATTCTCGCAAACCCGCTTTGCGTCGTGCATTCTAAGAAGGTATTCGCCGCAAGGGTGGATGTTTGGATCGTAAAAATAGCCTATTAGCGGCTCTTGCGTGAGCTCTTTTAAGCGGCGCAAAAAATAATCGCAATCGACCGAGCAGCAGATGTGAACCAGCAAATTTTAACCCTTTGCACGAAATTTTTGGATATAATTTTACGCTATCAAAATTAATGAGCGGAAAAATGAAAAATTTTTTTATAAAACACCAACGTAAGTTTGCTTGCGGCTTGGGCGGATTTGCGCTATTTTACGTGCTCGCGGGCTTTTTCGGCGTGCCACTTTTTATCGAAAAGGCGCTGCCTAAAATTTTAGAGGGCAGAGCAAGCTTTAGCGTGCAGGATGCCAAATTTAACCCCTTTACCTACGAGCTAAATATCACGCGCCCCGAGCTTAGCACCTTTAAGCCGCTATTTAGCGCCGATGAGATAAATTTAAAAATCGGTTTTTCAAAGCTTTTTAAAAAGACTCTCGCAGTAGAAATTTTGCATCTTAAATCCCCTAAATTTCACGTCGAGCGCGAGCAAAACGGCACCTTCAATTTCGAGCCGCTACTTTCGGAGCAAAAGAGCGAAAGCAAGGATGAAAACTCGAGCTTCAACGTCACGCTGAATAATTTTAAGATCGAGCGCGGCTCTCTAGGATACGTCGATAACTCCTTAAAAAGGCCGTTTTCACTCATCTCGACCGAGCTAAATTATGAGATCAACGGGCTAAACTTAAAGGACGAAACGATCGGCGAGCATGATCTAAGCGCCGTTTCGCGTACATACGACTCGCTGAGCTTCGATGGAGCCATCGATCTGGCGCCTCTGCGCTTGCACGGCAAAATAGATCTTAAACGGCTGAAAATCGATCCGTTTTGGCTATCGTATCTCGATCCTAGCGGCGTGCGGCTTAAAAACGGCTTTCTTTCCGCCACGCTGAATTACCGATTGAGCCTTGATAAAAATATAAAATTTACGCTTGAAAACTCAAAGCTCGAGCTTGAGAGCTTAGAAATTTTGCAAGATCAAAGCCTGATTTCTCTTGGCTCGCTAAAAATCCCGAGCTTCAGCCTAAATACGGACGTTTCGGATGAAATTTCAGGCGCAGTAGCGATCCCGCAGGTGCTGCTTTCGGATGCAAAATACGATATGAACGAAACCAAAATTTCCACGGGCTTTGAAGGGGCGCGGGTCGCGGATTTTGCGCTGGATTTTAATAAAACGGGCGCGAACTTGCGGCTAAACTCCGCCGTAAAAAGCGTAGATCTAAACCGCTCAAGCTTTGCAAACCCGCTAATTTCAGTCGTTTCAAACGACACTAAAATCACGGAAAATTTCTTGAAATTTAACGCCGAAGGTAACGACACAGCCCTTCATACGGGCTTTGGCGCCTTTAATATCGCTGACACGCAGATTATGTTAGCGCGCAGCGATAAAATTTCGGTCGCCGCAACCGAGCTGGGCGGATTTAGCTACGACAAAGAGGGCATGCAAAACGGCGCAAGTCTGAAGTTTGCTAAAATTTCAAACTCCAAAATCGTAAATAAAAACGGAATTTTTAGCGGATTTGAAAGCTTCGGCGTGCAGGGAGTGAAATTTAACATCGCGGATCTAAATCTCGGCGTGGATAAAATTTTGCTAAACGCGCCGTTTTTTAACTCGGAAGTGGGCGCCAATGGCGCGAAAAGCATAAACGATCTGGCGATCTTAAGCGCGATCTCTAAAAATCCTGCAAGCCCCAAAAAAACGGCGAACTCTAACGCAGTAAGCCAAGCGGATGCAAATTCTACGGCAAGCAGCGCAAATTCGGATTCTAAAAAGCCCGCCAAAAGCCCCGCTTTAAAATTTAAGATCAGCGAGGCCTCCGTAACGGGCGCAAAGGCCAAGATCAGCGAGAGCTTTATAGTTAAAAACAACGTGCACGAGATCAAGGATTTCAGCGCCACGCTAAGCGGGCTAAGCTCGAATTTCGCCGAGCCCTTCGGTATCAAAGCAAGCCTTATCGCGGGCGAAATCACCGCTAACGCGGACGGCAAGGCTAGCATCGCGCCGCTTAACGCGGGCGTGAGCTTCAGCCTAAATGCACCGAACTTGGGCGTCTTTAACAAATACGCCGCGGAATTTATCGCAGGCTCCATCGCCGGCGAGCTCGCTACGCAAGGGCAGCTGAAGCTTTCAAACGCATTCTCGCTCGAAGCAAAGCTTTCAGGCAAGGGCTTGGCGCTAAGCTCGGGCAGGGATAAAATTTTCTCCCTTGCATCGCTAAATGTCGCGCAAATCGCGCTGAGCCCAAACTCTCTCACGCTAAATAAGATCACTCTTGGCTCGCCCGCGGCAAATATCTCGCTAAATAAAGACAGGCGTTTAAATTTGCTCTCGCTGATAAAGCCCGCCGCGCAGGCAAAACAGACCGCAAAGCCCGCCCAAGCTGCGCCTAATAGATCCGCAAAAAACGGGGCAAACTTTGCGTGGAGCGTAAAAAACATCTCGCTTAGCGGCGGAAGTTTAAATTTCACTGATGAGAGTCTAGCAACACCCTTTAAACTGCGCATCAGCGATATGAAAGCAAGCATCAGCGAGATCAGCCCGAAGCGAGCGGCGGATATCAAGCTTAGCTCGCTCGTAAGCGGAAGCGGGCTAGCGAGCATCACGGTGCGCGCCTATCCGCTGGATTTTAAACGAAAAAGCGATATAAACGTCGTTTTAAAGGAGATTCCGCTTGTGCCCGCATCGCCCTATACCGCCAAGTATATCGGCAATGAAATCGCGGGTGGCAAGTTAAATTTAAAACTTGCCTACAAAATCGACGATGGCAAGCTAAACGCAAGCAACGATCTAAATTTAGACCGCTTCGAGCTCGGCAAAGAGGTAGCGAGCAAGGATGCGCTGAGTCTTCCGATCGGTCTAGTCGTATCGATCCTAAAGGACAGCGACGATCAGATCGATATTAGCCTGCCTCTAAGCGGCACGCTGAGCGATCCGAAATTTAGCTACGGCGCGCTGGTTTGGGGCGCGGTCAAAAAGCTACTCTCCGACATCGTGTTAAGCCCGTTTAGATTTATGGGAAAGATCGCGGGCGTAGATACGAAAAAGCTCGAAAGTATCGATTTTGAGGCGGCAAGTAGTGAAATTTTAATAAGCGAAAACTCTAAAATCGATGATTTGGCCAAGGTCGCAAAAGCCAAGCCTGAACTCAAGATCATTCTAAACTCTGCGTATAACGAAAAGCTCGATACTCACGAGTTTAAAAGGCGCTCGCTGCAAAATACCCTCACGCTGATGTCTAATAAACAAGGTCTCTCCACGGATGAAGCCATAGCGGCGCTTAAGGTCAAATACGGCATCAAAGCTAGCGGCGATGAGGCGATGGAGGAGCTGATAGGGGCGCAGAAATTTACCCGTTCGCGTCTTGATGAGTTAGCCCTTGCCAGGGCGACTGCCGTGCAAGCGGCACTCGTGCAGCGCGGCGTAAGCGCCTCTCGCATAGAGATCAAAAAACCAAGCGAAGCCGAGCTCAAACAAAACAGCTTCATCCCGCTAAATCTCGGCGTAGAGAGGTAGTGTAAGCAAAATTTGGCTATACTAAGCGGACTAAATTTAAAGGAACGGCGATGATAAATATAGGAATTCACGGCGGAAGCGGCAGAATGGGCACGATGATCTACGAATGCCTGAAAAATTTCGATCAGGCGCGAGCAAGCGTAATCTACACGATTGCGCCGCTTGATTATACGCCCAGCTGCGCCGTAACGAGCAGCTACGACGAGCTTTTTAGCGGCTGCGACGTCGTGATAGACTTCACGATCCGAGACGGCGCAATAAATTTAATGGAATTTGCGCTTTCGCATCCAAAGCCGCTTTGCATCGGCACAACGGCTCTGGGCGATGAGGGTGAGCGGCTACTGCGCGAATGCAGCGCAAAAATGCCCGTACTACACGCTACGAATATGAGCCTGGGCGTCGCGGTGCTAAACAAGCTCGTAGCGCTTGCTAGCAGGAGCCTGCGCGATTTTGACTGCGAAATTTTAGAGATGCACCACCGCCACAAAAAAGACGCTCCGAGCGGCACGGCGATGAGCCTTGCCGAGAGTGCCGCAAGCGCGCGCGAGCTAAACTTAAAAGACGTGCGCGTAAGCGGTCGCGACGGGCTCATCGGCGAGCGCGGCAAGGACGAGATCGCCGTGATGTCGCTGCGCGGCGGCGATATAGTCGGGCGCCACACCGTGGGGTTTTACGGCGAGGGCGAGTTCGTCGAGCTAAATCATACGGCAACTTCGCGCGCGACCTTTGCCAGAGGCGCGATAAAGGCGGCAGTTTGGCTAGCGCCCCAAAATAGCGGGCTTTACGGCATAGACGACTGCTTAGGAATCTAGCGTTTGCGGCTAAATTTAAGAGGAAAAAATGCCAACCAAAGATGAAATTTTAAATTTTTTGCGCGAGCTAAAGCCCGAGCTTGAAAGCTTTGGAATTTGCAAAGTCGGGCTATTCGGCAGCTACGCCAAAGGCGGAGAAAATATCGCCGAGAGGTTTAAAATTTCAGCCGATCTGTTTGATGAGGCGTCGGCAAAATGCCGGACGGCGAGCCGTCAATGATAAAACAAAATATAGATAAATTTCTAAAAAATAAAATTTAAGAGGTTAAAAAATGTGCGCAATCGTGGGAGTCATAAATTCCGAAGGTGCGGCTAAAACCGCGTATTACGGGCTTTTTGCCATGCAGCACCGCGGCCAGGAGGCAAGCGGCATCAGCTCGAGCTTCAACCATCATATCAAAACGATCAAAGCCACAGGACTAGTGACGGAGGTTTTTAGCCCCGCGAGTTTTGAGCTTTTAAAGGGCAACATCGCGATCGGCCACAACCGCTACGGCACCGCGGGCGCAGGCAGCCTGAAGGACGCGCAGCCGGTAGCCGGCAACTACGCACTGGGAGAGATCTCGATCGTTCATAACGGAAATTTGATCAATAAAGACGAAATCCGCCGCAAGCTCGTAAGCGAGGGGGCGATTTTTCAGTCCGGCATGGACACCGAAAATATCCTACACCTCATCGCACGCAGCAAGCAGGAGCATCTAAAAGACCGCATCGTCGAAGCTCTGAATCAGTGCGTGGGCGCGTACTCGCTTCTGATCCTGAGCCGCTCGAAGATGTTTGCCGTGCGCGATCGCTACGGCGTGCGTCCGCTCAGCATCGGCAGGCTCAAAGACGGCGGCTACATCGTCGCGAGCGAAACCTGCGCGTTTGATCTCGTAGGAGCCGAGTTCGTCCGCGACGTGAAGCCCGGCGAGATGGTGATCTTCGAAGAGGGCAAGGATGAGTTCAGCTCGGTTCAAATTTTAAAAGCCGCGGAGGCTAGAATTTGCGCGTTTGAATACATCTACTTCGCGCGCCCCGACAGCGTCGTAGAGAGCAAAAACGTATACGAGGTCAGAAAAAAGCTGGGCGCTGCGCTCGCGCGAAAATGCGAGAGTTTAAAAGCCGATTTCGTCGTGCCCGTGCCCGATAGCGGCGTGCCGGCGGCGCTAGGTTTCGCGCAAGAGAGCAAAATCCCTTTTGAGATGGCGATCGTTCGCAACCACTACATCGGCCGCACTTTCATCGAGCCGACGCAAGAAGTGCGAAATTTAAAGGTCAAACTCAAGCTAAATCCGATCGGCGCGGCACTGCACGGCAAGAGCGTCGCGGTGATCGACGACAGCATCGTGCGCGGCACCACGAGCAAAAAGATCGTCGAGCTTCTGCGCCATGCGGGCGCAGCGCGCGTGCATATGTGCATCGCAAGCCCGGAGCTGAAGTATCCCGAACGCTACGGCATCGACACGCCGAGCGTGCGCGAGCTGATCGCCGCAAATATGAGCACGGATGAAATTTGCAAATTTATAGGCGCCGACAGCCTCACGTTTCTTAGCGTACCGGAGCTCGTAGAGGCGCTTGGAAGCGAGCGCAAGTATTCGCTCGTAAGTTTCGACGGCGATTATTTCATCAAAGATTAGCGAATTTAAAGGGGCAAACTATGACAAAATTTAAGATTAAGCGCGTCTATGAGAGCGCGGAGAAAGAGGATGGATTTCGCGTACTATGCGACAGACTTTGGCCGCGCGGCATAAAAAAAGACGCGCTGGAGCTTGATATGTGGGCGAAAGATATAACACCTAGCACCGAAATACGTAAGCTTTTCGCGCATAAGCCTGAGAATTTCGCCCATTTTAAGGAACTTTACCTAGTCGAACTTGAGCAAAATCCCGCCGTGGCGGAGTTTTTAAAAGCGGTTAAAAACGAGTCGGTCGTCACGCTACTATACGCCGCAAAGGACGAGCACTGCAACCACGCGATGATTCTGCGCGATTTTTTGCAAAGTAAGGTGCACTGAAATTTTGCGCTCAAAGCGCACCGCTCGCCATAATTTTAAAGCAAATGTAAAACCGCCTCACTCACCAATCCACTCGTAAAACCGATGCGCGAGGCGTAAAATTCAGCGAACAAGGCTTAAGCGGAGCGCTATTAAAGCCTTGCCAGGCGTAATTTGAGATAAATTTTCATCCGGATGTACACTTCGCAGATGCGCAAAACAAACGCTAAATTTTGCGTCAGAACTCTAAAAAACGCAGAATTTTATAAAAAGCAAATAAAATTTCAAGGAAAATAACTCGATTTAATATATGCAAATTTAGAATTTCATCTATTTTTTAACGCTATTTTTCATAATGCAAGCTAGGAATTTAAAAAGTGAGCTTAATATAAATTCGCAACAAATTAAATTAATTTCTTACACGCAGCATTTTTAAATTTCATTTAAGGATTTGCCGCTAACATTGCTCGTAATTTTTTACAAGGAGAAACAATGGCAATAAGTGCTAGAAATCAGCTTCACGTCGTAATCAGCGACGTAAAAATAGGTGCGGTAAATTCGCTAATCACAGCTAAAACCAGAGGCGGCGACGTGCTAAAAGCGACCGTTACGGTCGATTCTGAAAAAACTTTGGATTTAAAAGCAGGCAAAGAGGCGGTATTTTTATTCAAAGCCCCAAATGTCATCATTTCAAAGGGAGAAAATGATCTTCGCCTAAGTGCTGCAAATCAACTAAAAGGCAAAATCACCGCCGTTAAAGAGGGCGCAATCAATGCTGAAATCGATGTCAGAACCGCAGGCGGTGAGAATCTAAGCGCGATCGTCACAAACGGCTCCGTTAAAAATTTGGCGCTAGCAGTCGGCGACGAAGTAACTGCGATCATCAAAGCTACTCAAATCATCGTCGGTGTAAAATAATCAGGCGTAACGGTGCGTGCGACAGCGATACGCGCGCTTTAAACATCGCAAAATCAAGGAGCGAAATTTTATAAATTCTGCTCCTTATTCAAAAATCTCTTTTGATAAATTAAATTTCGTAGCAGCTCAAATCGCGCTATAAGCGCTCTTTTCTCTCATGCACGCAAATATATCCCGCGCGACATCCAGCCCCAATCACACCAAGAAGCGGTCTTACCCTATTTTACCGCAGTGCGCATTTCGCGCAGGCTTTGTATCCATGTAGCACGCAAGCCCCACTAGCACGAGATATCTATGAAACGCAGACCCGCCTTTGCCCTGCCTGCTCGCTTATAACGATGTGTTTTCATATTTTGCGCACTCGTGACACGCCGCCGCTTTGCGTAGTAGCGACCGATCCTCGCGTAGATGTCCACATCAAGAGTGAGCCGATCTAGATCATAGCAGCACGAACAGATCATCGAACCGATCGCCTCGCCCTAAATCCGAGCGTTTTTTGAGCTTTTACCGATCGGCTCGTTAAAAGGCGTAGATTCCGCGAATAAAATCACTCTTGTAAAATTTCAGCTCGTAGCCACGGGTAGCGAGCACTTGCTTTGCTAAATTTGATACTCGCCGGGGCTCAACTCGCCTCGCAAGAGCTTACCAAAGCGTGCGGCTGCGGCATCTACGGCATCGTCGCCAAACTCTCCAGGCTCAAACCCGCTGCTGACAAACGGCACAGCAAAGTCCATCCCGCAGTAGTTTGCTGCGATCTTAAGCGGTGTTAAAATTTCATCCAAGCTAAAGCCGATAGCACCCTGTTTGGAGTACTCGCTAAGCGGCGTACTAGCGCTTAGCGCGAGCTGCAGAACCTTGCCCCTAAGCGCGCCGGAACCCACCAGCTCGTGCGAAAAGACGATGTCGATATAGGCTTTTAGCATAGGCGGCACGTTTAGCCAGTACATCGGGTACAAAAATACGATGCGCTCAGCGCCCAATAGCGCGTCTTGCTCTGCGCGGGTGTCAATACGCGCAGTATCGGTGCCGTAAAGTCCCTCCAAATGACGCACCTCTACGCCGGTAGCGCCCTTTGCGACCTGCGATAGGGCTTTGTTCACACGCGATGCGGCGAAATTGGGATGTGATAAGATCACTAGCGTTTTCATCTTATTTCCTTTCTTAAAATTTGCAGAATCATATCGTTAAAAAGCTAAAAGTAGATTAAGAGGAGTTGGAAAGCAAGGCGTTATTTTGCCTGTGAGGAATGGGATTTGCGTGGCACGATAGATAACTAGGCGCTCTCGTACCATACTGCCTCAAGGCATGTGCAACAAATGTTTTTACGCGTGCCGTAAAGCACAAGCTTCCAGGATTAGTCTCGTCTAGAACGATCTGCTTACGATCCGTCCAATGCGCGTGCAGCTACGGCACGGAGCAAAATTTTATCCAAGCAAGGATAAATTTATGAAAAAAGATTAAAATTTAGCCGCGATTTGGGCTACGAGCCTGAAAATTTCAAAAAAAGGAAACGATATGCAGAGAAAAACACAGATCGAAGACGAGTTTAGCGCAGAGGATCGCGAGCGCAAAATCACGCTGCAAGCCGGAGATGTGGCGCCCGAGTTTAGCTTGCAAAACGCCGACGGCGCGAGCGTCGCGCTAAAGGACTTCGCGGGAAAAAAGGTCGCGCTGTATTTTTACCCCAAGGACAATACCCCCGGCTGCACGACCGAAGCGTGCGAATTTAGCGCCGCATACGATGATTTCATCGCCGCAGACTGCGTGATCGTCGGCATCAGCCCCGACAGCGCCAAATCCCACGCAGGCTTCATCGCCAAGCAGAGCCTAAAGCACATCCTGCTGAGCGATCCGCAGCACGAGGTAGCCAAGCTATACGGCGCGTGGCAGGTGCGTAAAAACTACGGGCGCGAGTATCTGGGGATCGTGCGCTCGACCTTTCTGATCGGTGCGGATGGCAAAATTTTAAAGGTCTATAAAAGCGTCAAGGCAAAGGATCACGCCGCAAAGGTGCTTGCAGATCTGCTAGCTGCGGGGAAATAAAGCGCTAAGCAAGCATTTTGAAATAGGGCCCGGCGTATTTGGGCGCTAAGCTTTAATATGAAATTTATGCACTGAATTTGCTACGGAATTTCGACGTCAAATTTAAGCGTCGAAGCTTCGGCATTAAAATTTAGTCTTGAAATTTTGCCTCAGAATTCTGCTTCTCATTTGAAAATTGAATTTTAGGCAGAGCTATAACTACGATTTTAGCGGCAAATTTTATCGCCCCACACCAAAATTTTAAAGGAAAAATATGAAAAATTTAATCATTCTAGCTCATCCCGACATCGAAAATTCGCTCATAAACAAGCGGTTTTTGAAAGAGGCTGCCGCACAAAATTTCGCCGTGCGCGACCTGGCGTGCGAGTATCCTAGCGGCGAGATAGACGGCGAGCGCGAGCGCGCGATAATCAAAGCTCATGACGCACTGGTGCTGCAATTTCCGCTGCATAATTTCTCCTCGCCCGCGATTTTAAAAAGCTGGATCGATGCGACGATGACGTATGGATTTGCCTACGGACGCACGAGCGAGGGCATTCGTGGGCGCGCCGTGGCGCTGGCAGTGAGCGCGGGTATCAAGCGCGCCGACTACGCGCCTAGCGGGCGGTATCATTTCACGATGGAACAGATTTTGGTGCCGTTTGAGCTCGCATTCCGCTACTATTTTCATGCCGACTGGCGCGGATTTTTCGCGTTTTACGGCGCCGAAGAGACGCCGGGCGTGGATTATCAAAGCAGTGTCACGCAGATAGAAAAAGGCGCGGCGGAGTACGCGGAATTTTTAAAAAATTTAAGCGCAAAGAGCGCGGATAAAAAATTTTAAATTTAAAGCCCGATTTCGGGGCTAAATTTTAAAATTTAAGACATCCTTTGCAACGCATAAATTTAGGATAATACTTTACGCTTTTTTCAGGGCGAAATGCGAGATATAAAAAGAAAGCGCACGCCGCAAAGCATAAAATTCCTATGATGATACGCAGATACGCGCTTTCAAATTTTACCGACGCCATAAAGTCGGGTTTTATATCAACTCTCCCCAATAGAGCGGCCGCCAGTCCCCATGCGAAAAAAGCAAAAAAACCGATTAATGCGAAAATTCTATTTAGCATTTTTATATATTCCTCTATAACAAATCAAATTTCATCGCTTTTTAAATTTACGCTTTTTGATCTTCGGGGTTTTAGCGCTTTGATGAGGAGCGTTTCTTCGCCAGTAGTCGCCGTCATTATACTCTGTAAGCTTTTTACCGCAGTCCGGGCAAATTTGATCCGTGTTTTTGACGTCCTCGTATCGGTAAAATTTACTCAAGCAGAGTAAAATTCTGTCCGCTGCGAAATTCCGCAAAGCAAGGAGAAATTCCGCCGAGCAAGGCCAAATTTCGTAGCAAAATAGGCGAGATAAACTAGCAAAATTTTAAAATCAAATCTGCGCGCGGAGCAGAAAGCGCCCGAGCTAGGCTCGCGCCGCCGCCAGCGTTATGATCTGCTTAACCACTTCGCTCGCCGCTTTTAAAGAGCCTACGGGCAGATACTCGTAGATCGAGTGGAAATTATGCCCGCCGGTAAAGAGGTTCGGGCACGGCAATCCCTTTGCGGAGATGACGGCGCCGTCGTAGCCGCCTCGCATAGGCTTGATCTTGGGCTCGATGTTTAGGCTTTTAAAAGCCTGCTTCGCAAAGCGAATCGCGGGCGCATCATCGTTTTTCAAAAAGTTATAGACGTTTTTGTAGCGGTCGTTTAGCGAAATTTCGATCCGATCGCCCCAGATCTCGCGAAGCCCGTCCGCAGTTTTTTGCAAAAATTCCATACGCTGCTCGTATCTTTTCTCGTCAAATTCCCTCACGTCAATCTTTAGGACGGTTTTTGCGCTATTGCCGCTAAGCTCCTTGACCCAAAAATAACCCTCCTTTCCCTCTGTATATTCGGGCGCCTCGCCCGCAGGCAGCAGCGAGATAAACTTATGCGCCAAAAGCAAGGAATTTACGAGCTTGCCCTTGGCGTTCATCGGATGAGCCGACTGGCCTTTGAAGGTAACGACGCAATCGCCCGCGTTCCAATTCTCGTAGATAAACTCGCCGATGCCGCAGCAATCAAGGCAGTAGCCAAAATCCGCGCCTACCTCGCTTACATCCAGCGCCTTTGCGCCCCGCAAGCCCTGCTCCTCGTCCGGCACGAAGCAGGCGATTATCTCGCCGTGTTTGATCTGCGGATTTTGGACGAAAAATTCCAGCGCATTCACGATCGCAGCAATCGCCGCCTTATCGTCGGCGCCTAGTAAGCTGGTACCGTCCGTTACGATGATCTCGTCTGCTTTGTAATCTTGCAGCTCCTCATTTTCGCTCGCTTTGAGATAGATCCCAAGCTCTTTATTTAGGCAGATATCGCCGCCTTCGTATCTTACGATCTGAGCTTTGGTATCATTCGTCTGCTCGGCGCTGGTATCAAGGTGGGCAAAAAACGCTATGCTCGCAGCGGGCGCGTCTAAATTTGAGGGAATTTTAGCGATCAAAATCGACTTCTCGCTAAGGCTGATATTTTTTATGCCCAAGGCTTCGAGCTCGCCTTTTATGAGACCTGCAAGCTCGAGCTCCTTGGGGTTTGAGGGCATTATACCCGCCGCGCCCGCGGCTCTATTTGTGGTGGTGTTGATCTTGGTATAATTTAAAAACCTCTGCACGATATCCATATTAAGCTCCTTTTACAAAATGAAAAATGCGATGACGCAGACGGATAGAAACATACCTAGGGCCGTTCTTTTAGCGATCTGAATAGGGCTTACCATCGCAAGTCCCGCGCAAACGATGCAAGCGCCTGCGATCGGCGATGCGCTCCTGCCTAACGCGCCGCTTATCGCAACCGCCATACCGAGCTTATCTTGTTCAAAACCTAACGCGTCGGCGTGCACTGTCACGGCGGTGTTGAACGCCATCGCCGCCGCATCTCCCGAGCCAGTCACGACGCCCATAAAAAACGGAACGAAGGTGCCGCCGAATTTTACGTAGCTCTGCTCGCCTTTCAGCCACTCGATTACGAAATCGATCGCTCCGCACGCGCTAAGACCCGCGACGAAGACGCCCGCTGCGATGATGATACCCATGATATCGGCATACGCGCTACCCATACCTTTGAAAAATTCTTTCGTGATCTTTTGAGGGTTGCTCAGAGTAATGACGATGGTGACGATAGCGCCTAGTAGCATCGCCTCGGCGACGCCCATCTTGGTCCATTTAAGAAAGGAGATCGTGTTGAGCTTGGACGTACCGCCGATGATTAAGATCACCAAAGGCACTAGCGGCATAAGCGCGTACAAGACGTTTATTTTCTGAGGCTGCGCATCTAAATTTGAACCGGCGACGGATGCGGCAGAGCTTGCGCCGTCTGCACCTGCGAAATTTTCTCTTTGAGCTAGATAATTCACCCCCTTGGTGTAGTCTTTGCAAACTATCGCCGTTATACTCATTACGATCAAAACCACGATCAAAGCGGTAATCGCGCTAGAAAACTGCACCCCGATGACGTCTTGAACCGTATAGGATGGGTTGTGCGCCTTTACCATATCGGCGACAAATACGTTGTGCGCCGAGCCCGGGCTTAAAACGCTACCGAAAGTTCCTGCAAATACCGCAGCTCCCGCCATCTCTGGTTTAACGCCCGCAGCCATCATCACGGGGATCAGCGTAGCGCCGACCGCAGCCGAGCAGCCCGCAGCGGAGGGGATAGCGATATTGATAAAATATGTAAGCGCCACGACGATAGGGATCAATAAAAATCCAATATTTCCAAGAGGCCTGGTTAGTAAATTTACAAGAGCGCGGTCGCAGCCGGTAAATTTCATCACGAAGGCAAAACCCATACTAGCGCAGATCGCCTTAATAAGACCCGCTTTAGTCATATACGAGGTAAAGGCGCCCAGCCCGTCCAGCGGCTTTAGACAAAGCACGCACAGCACCAAACCCACGCCGATAAGCACGGTTTTGGTGTCCTTCTTCATGATTAGCAAAGCGACGACTGCGACGATACCCGCAAGTGCCAAAAGTAACCTAAACGTCTGCACGATAACTCCTTTTAAATTTTAAATTTACTTCCCACGGCGATGCGCGAGATCTCTTTTTTATACTCGAATTTTAGCACGTCCGCATGCCCCATCACCTCGCATTCGTTTCCGTTTATCAAAAACGCGCTGCCCTCGGGCATAGCATAGACGCTGTCGTTTTGATTGACAATCAAAAACTCCTCTAGCCGCTCCTCCCTGCTCTCGCCGTTGTGGTTTGAAATTTTACCGCTTATGAAGTGCGGATTGATCTGGTGCGGAAAGATCCCCAGAGCTACCGGCGAGGGCGGAAAGACGATCGGCATGTCGTTGGTAGTCATCATCGTCTTGCCTGCGACGTTTGCGCCGGCAGACCAGCCAAAATACGGCGTACCGCTATCCACGGCGTCTTTGATCGCGCCTAAGAGATCAAATTTATAAAGCTCATTTAGCAGCACGAAGGTATTACCGCCGCCGATGCAGATCGATTTGGCATTTTTAACGGCGGCTTTCATATCGGCAAATCGATGGATCGATCTGATATTGTTGCTCTCCAAGCAGTCCGCGACCTTCTGCTCGTATTGCTCGCTTGTGCGCCTAACGCCCGCAAATGGAATGAATAAAATTTCATCCTCCCATAACCTGCCTAAAAATTCCCTGATCCACCCCTTGCAGTGGTTTAGATAGCCGCTGTCTTTGTAACTAGAAGCGCTTAGAAGTAGTGCTCTTTTCATACCGCCTTCCTTAAATTTTGCCGTTTAGCTTATACGCGCAGCGCAGATAAACGTCCACTCCCGCAAGTAGCGAATCCTCGTCGAAGTCGAATTTACCGTTGTGATGCCCCGCCGCAAGCGTCGTGCCGATCATCAGATATCCGCTCTTGCCGCCCGCATCTTGCACCGAGCGCATAAAATGCGCGAAGTCCTCGCATGCGCCAAAATTTAGCTCCCTTACGATTTTATCATCGTCGATAAACGGCGACGCCTTCGCCGCATCCTCGTAAAGCTGCGTTGTAGCCTCGTCGCTATCGCCGCCCGCGGTGCCGCCCGTAACCTGCACGTCGTAGCTAACGCCGTAAATTTTAGAAACGCCTTCCACTATGTCCATGCATTTGGCCTTCATAAACTCATTCAGCTCCGTGCTCTCGCCGCGAGTCTCGCACGCAAGATAGCCGTTAGGCGCGATGACGTTGCGTCCTTCGCCCGCGCGCAGCACGCCGACGTTGATACGCGTGACGCCGTCTGCGTGCCTCGTGATGCCGTGCATATCAAGCGCCATCTCGGCTGCCGCGAGCAGAGCATTGGCTCCGTTTTGCGGCGCGCCCGCTGCGTGAGCGGACTTACCTTTTAAGCTTACATCAAATTTAGTGGTCGCAAGTAGCTTTTTGGTACCGCAGATGATGCCTCTCATCGTGTTTGCCTGAAAGCCGATATGACCGCCCAGCAGATAATCTACGCCCTTGGTAACGCCCGCAGCTTCCATACCTACGGCGCCTCTGGTGCCCTCCTCGGCGGTTTGAAAGATAAATCTAAATTTACCGCTAAAATCATCTAAGCTCTGCGCGATCAGCTTTGCTAAAGCAAGCCCCATCGTGATATGCCCATCGTGCCCGCACGCGTGCGTGATGCCGTTAATGTCGGAGCGAAAGCCCTCCTTAAAAGGGCGGTGATCCGCATCCATGCTCTCGGTCACGTCCACGCCGTCTATGTCAAATCTAAAAGCGACCGTCTTGCCCGCGCGCCCCGTGTCTATTTCGGCCACGAGACCCGTTAGCCCATCCTCCATCGCATCAAGAAATTTTATCTGATCTGCGTTTAGAAGCCCCTCGGCGCGCTGCCTCGCCTTCTCGCAGGCATCCTTGCTACCTACGCCCTGCCTTGCCTCAGCCTTTACAACCTCGCGACCGAGCTTTATCTCATAGCCCAGGCGCTGCATTCGATCTGCGATAACCGCGGTCGTAAAAAAGGTAAACCAGCCCGTCTCGGGATGCGAGTGAAAAAACCTGCGATCCCTGATCATCTCGCCTTTGAGCGCCTCTACTTTTTGTGCGATAGTATCCATCTTCTCTCCTTTATTCTTTGGCTAAGCTTAACATCGCCGCGGCTAAAACCTTCGTAGCGGCGAAGGCGTCGTTCCAGTTTATGCTTTCGTTTACGTTGTGGCTGATGCCGTCCTTGCACGGCACGAAAAGCATCCCCACGCGACCTGCGAGCTCCGTCATATTCATCGCGTCGTGTCCCGCGCCGCTAGGAAGCCTTAGGCTTGGAATTTTAAGCTCGCAGGCACAGCTCTCAAGCAGATCTATCATCTCCTCGCTTAGCTTTACGGGGCGGTCTTTGATGAGATTTTTTAGTTCGAATTTACACCCTCGGCGAGTGCAAATTTCATCTATCGCCGCGCAAATTTTATCGTCCGCCGCCCTAAGCGCCTCCTCGTCTATATCGCGTATATCAAGACCTAGCGTGCAGGAGCTCGGGATTACGTTTAGCACGCCGGGTAGCGCGTTTGCATAGCCCGCCGTCGCGACCGTGGTTTTGCCCGCCTTAGCGATCCTCTCCGCGCTTAAAACGATCTCGCTAGCGCAAGCTAGGGCGTCGCAGCGCATATCCATCGGCGTAGCGCCGCTGTGATCGGCTCTACCCTCGATTCGCAGCTCGTATCGCACGGGCGCGGCGATACCCGTGACGATGCCTACTGGGATGCCGCGTCGCTGCAATACCGGCCCCTGCTCGATATGAAGCTCGATATAGCTATGAAAGCTGGATTTGGGCAGGACGCAGCTTTTTAAATTTGCGGGATTTAGCCCAAACTCCTGCATGGCGTCAAATAGCGAAATTCCGTCCGGATCCTTTAGCTCGCCTAGCCGCTGCCGCGAGAGCTTGCCACTAATTATCTTACTGCCTACGGTCGCCATTTTAAAGCGGCTTGATTCCTCGCAAACAAAGACGATGAGCTCCAGCGGTCGCGCAAGCCTCTCTCCGCTATCTCGCACCGCGCGGATCGCCTCTAAAGCGGCCATGACGCCTAGCGTGCCGTCGTAAAAGCCGCCCTGCGGCACGCTATCGATATGCGAGCCAGCACTTACGGACGGTAGATCGGGATTTTTAACGTCCATAAATTTAACGAAAATATTGCCCATATCGTCGATTTTGATCTTGAAATTTTCTTTTTGAAGTAGCGATATGAGGAAGTTGCGCGCCGCTTTATCCTCGCGCGAAAACGCAAGCCGCGTAAGCCCGCCGCCCGCCAAAGCCCCAAAGCGGCTTATCTGCTCAAACTCGCTTTTAAAGCGCCGTGTGTTTATGTCCATAAATCTCCTTTTTTAAAAAATTTATGAATACGGCATTTTAATATCAAATTTATATAACGAAGCTGAAATTTGCCTATTGCGACGGCAAATAGGGCGCTAAAACGGCGCGAGCAGAGCCGCTTTAAGATAACGCTATAAATTTTAAATTTTGCCTTTTGGGTTTTAAAATCGCGATGAGCCGCTTAGCTTCAGATTAAACGGATATAATTATCGCAAAATTTAACGAGGAGCAGGAATGAAACAGAGCTCGCTAGAGGGGCTTTATGAAAAGCTAAGGCAATTTGATAGGCTGGCGGATAAAGAGGAGTATCTGTTTGATGCGATAAAGGGCACCATCGAGGTGGAAAATTTTGACTTTGCCACGCAAATTTGCGACTTTGTTTTAAACGACGATTTTGAAAAATTTGGCGCGGTTTTAAGAACGAGAGCGCTAATGTGGCTCACGAACTACATCGCGCAAAATTTGAAAGATAGCGAAAGCGAATACCCAAATTTCGGCGACTTTGAGAGCTGTCTGTGGAAATTTAAATGGATCGTCTCGGGCGTCGCCAAAAGCTCCATGATCGAAAAAGAGCTCATAGATGAGGTGAACGAAGCGATGCTGTTTTACTACGAGCGCTTGGAGCTCTCGCTGGCGGCTTATTACAAGGCTTTGATGAACCAAAACATCGACATGGGCGACGCCAGAGAAATGAGGGCAAACTACGAGCTGTGGAAAAAGCTCGCCAAAGACGATATGAATGATTGCGAGGCGTGCGAAGTATCGGGTGAGATCGCGTATTTAAATTTTGCAGGTGAGCACGCAGCGGCGCTTGGGCTTGCCGCGCCGATACTCTCGGGCGAGCTAACTTGCTCCGAGGTGCCGCACATAACCTACGCGCCGACACTTTTTAGTATGATAAAGACGGGCAAGATAGAGGAGGCAAAAACCCTGCTGCCAAAGGCCGCGGAGATCATCGAGTCAAATCCTCGCGTCATAAACCAGATCGCGCCGCTCATCGAGATCGCCGTTAGGCTGGATGAGCGTGAGATGGCGATAAGCTTAGCTCGCAAGCACTCCGCGTCGATACTTGACGGTAACGACGATCTAAACGACTTGCGATTTTTCATCGCCGTTAGCGCGTTTGGCGACGAGAACGACTATAAAACAGCTTTGGAGCTAGCGGGCAAATTTGACGCTAGAAATCAAAACTTTTACTACGCCGATTATCTAAATAAATTTTACGAGGAATTCGGGGTTTGAAATTTTGACAATTTGAGAATCTGAAATGTTCTGTTCGTAAAGCAGAACACCATTTCTTAAGCGCGTGCGACGAGATAGTTTAAAATTTGCAGCTCGATACTCTTTTTCATACTCGCAACGGCAAGCGCGGTCAAGTTTACACCGAATGGGCGCAGGCGGCGCGCGGTAAATTTTAGCCGCTTACTCGCTCATCGGTAACCACTCGCCGAAATAGATAATTAAAGCGCGTACGCGACTTAAAATTTTAACTAGATCGGTGCGGATCAAAGCGAATATTTGCGGTGGCAAGACATATATTCTAAATTTAAATCGCCACAGAACGTAAAATTTAAACCGAACCTAGCATTAATCTCGCCGTAAAACACGTGCGACGACGCATCTCGCGCATCTTCACCTAAATTTGACGGCAAATTTAATAGCAAAATTTAAAACGTGGCGCGATAAAATTTTAAAACAAAATTTCAAGTAGATTTTTAAATATAAAATTTTAAACGGAATCTTGAATGCAGAATTTCAAATAAATTTTAAAATTCCAAGAGTATCATCCCTTGGAATTTTAAATTCAGTGCTTGGCTAGGTAATTTGTGTCGTAGTTATTATCCACGAAATCGGGGTTATTCATCATCCTAAGATGAAAATCGCGCGTCGATTTTATACCGCCGATGATGAGCTCATCTAGAGCGACCTTCATCTTCGCAATCGCACGCGCGCGGTCCTTGTCGTAAACGATGAGCTTGCCGATCATGCTGTCGTAGTAAGGCGGCACCGAGTAGCCCTCATAGACGTGGCTGTCCATACGGACGTTTCTGCCGCCCGGAGCAACGTATTTTGTGATTTTACCCGGGTTTGGCATAAAACTTTTAGAGTCCTCGGCGGTGATGCGGCACTCAAGCGCATGCCCGCTAAATTTTATCTCGCTTTGCGGCAGCAGTTTCTCGCCCTGTGCGATACGGATCATCCACTCGATCAGATCGAGCCCGCTTCGCATCTCGCTTACGGTGTGTTCGACTTGCAGGCGGGTATTCATCTCGATGAAATAGAATTTCTTGTCCTTGCTATCGTATAAAAACTCAAACGTTCCCGCGCTTGCGTATCCGATCGCCTTAGCGGCGCGAACCGCCGTTTCATGCAGGCTTTTTCGCGTCGGCTCATCCAAGATCACGGCTGGACTTTCTTCGATCAACTTTTGGTGGCGGCGCTGCATTGAGCAGTCGCGCTCGCCGATATGCACGACATGTCCGTGCTCGTCGCCTAAGACCTGAACCTCGATGTGGCGGGGGTTTGTGATATATTTTTCCATATACATCGTGCCGTCGCCAAACGCGCTCATCGCTTCGCTCTCTGCCGACCAAAATAGCTTTTCGATATCCTCTTCGCGCTCGACCACGCGCATTCCGCGCCCGCCGCCGCCGGCTGCGGCTTTAATGATGACCGGATAGCCGATTTCGGCGGCTAGCTTGCGTGCCTCTTCGACACTTGCAATCGCGCCGTCGCTGCCAGGCACTACGGGGATGCCCGCGCGCATCATCACTTGCTTAGCCTTGCTCTTATCGCTCATCAAGGTCATCGCCTCGACGCTTGGACCGATAAATTTAATGCCGTGCTTGGCGCAAATTTCGACGAAATTTTGACTTTCACTCAAAAAGCCGTATCCCGGAAATATCGCGTCAGCTTCAGTTAGCTCGCAGGCTGTGATGATCGCGGGGATATTTAGGTAACTATCGCTACTGCGCGGTCCGCCTATACAGACCGACGCGTCGGCGTATTTCACGTAAAGCGCGTCCTGATCGGCGGTAGAGTGCACGACGATGGCTTGCTTGCCCATCTCTTGGATCGTGCGAAGCGCTCTAAGCGCTATCTCGCCGCGATTTGCAATGAGGATCTTTTTAAGCTCTCTCATAGCTTCTCGACCTCAAACAGCGCCATAGCGTATTCGACAGGCTGTCCATCCTCGACGAGGGCTTTTTTGATGCGGCAGTCGAATTCCGCCTCGATCTCGTTCATAATCTTCATCGCTTCTATTATGCCGATTGTATCACCCTTATGCACGACCTGGCCCACGCTTACGAACTCTGCCGCACCGGGACTTGGCGCTTTATAAAAAGTACCTACCATCGGGCTGTCGATCGTATCCATCGCGCCTTTTGAGGCGGGCTTATCGCCCACGAGCACGTTTACCGAAGGCGCAGCAAGTTGCGGAGCGGGTGCCGGTGCGGCGAGCTGAGGCGTGCTCCCACCGCATGGGCCATATTTTTTTATCTCGATCTCAAAATCTTTATCTTTAATTTTTAGCTCGTTAATGCCTTGCTTTTCGCCGAAAAAGTCCATTAACTCTTTGATTTCTGCTTTTGTCATAAATTTCTCCTGAAAAAATTTGCGAAATTTTAGCTAAATTTTTATAATTGTTTCTTTAAATGGATTTTTGCGGGACTTTTAAGAAGTATAAAGCGAAATTTACGACAGAATTTGCGGATTGATTTTAAGGATTTATAGGCTGCGATTTGCCTCGTTCATTTTAAGCTCGAACTTCGCAAGCGAAACACGAAATTTTGCCGTAAGAGCGCAGGATGATTTTAAATCCTTTAAATTTAGCACTTAATTTTACGACCGAAATTCTACGCCCAAGCCCCGAGCGCGAAAATTCCGCGCCTTGCTTTTCTTTAAAATTTCGCGCTGAAATTTTATTTTAAAGCCTCGCGCCGAAATTCTATCCGCGCGAAGCCCTATGCGTTAATGCGTCGCAAAAAAGCTCTGAATTTTAGCTTTATCGCTCGTTTTGCTAAGGGCTAACATCAGCAGCACGCGCGCCTTTTGTGGATTTAAATTATCTGCGGTTAGAAAGCCAAGTTTTGCGTCGTCCACCTCCGAGCTAACGCTAGTTGAGCCGCTGCCCGTGCGGCTTGAGCGCACGACGATCACGCCCGCTTCGCTAGCTTTTGCAAGCGCAGCCTGCAGATCCGGATATAAATTTCCATTGCCTACGCCCGCTACGATAATGCCCTTAGCGCCCTTTTGCACCGCTGCATCGACCAAATCGCCACTATCTTGCGCGTGTCCATAGATGATATCGACGCGCGGCAAGGCTTTGAGGTCCTTGATATTAAACTCACTTGCGACGGTGTGTTTGCGAAGCGGTGCCATATAAAAATTTACGACGCCATAATTTACGGTGCCGATCTTGCCGGAATTCGGCGAGGCAAAAGCCGCAACGTTAGTAGTATTTGTTTTCGTAACCTCGCGCGCGGCGTGGATTTCGTCGTTCATTACTACAAGAGCGCCCTTTTCGCGAGCGTTTTTATCTGCCGCGACGCTTACGGCGTTATAGATATTCAAAGGGCCGTCCGCGCTCATCGAATCGGCGTTTCGCATCGCGCCCACCAAAACGATCGGTTTTTTGGATTTTATGACTAAGCTTAAAAAATACGCCGTCTCCTCCATCGTATCGGTTCCATGCACGATGACGACGCCGTCTACGTCGTTTTTAGTAAGCAGTTCGCTTACGCGGTTTGCGAGCTTGAGCCAAATTTCATCATTCATCTCCTGCGAGCCGATATTTGAAATTTGCTCGCTTTTAATCGTGGCTAAATCCCCTAGCTGCGGCACTGCCGATAATATCTCCTCTATGCCCTTAGAGCCTGCGGTATAGTTGCCCTCCGTGGCACTTGCGCTGCTTCCCGCGATAGTGCCGCCGGTAGCTAAAATATAAATATTTGGCTTCGCAGCAGCCAAAGATGACGCGATAAAAAACGTAATGAACGCAAATTTCTTGAGTAGCCCCATAGTTGCTCCTTAAAAAGTGATAAAATTTTTATAATTTAAGCAAAATTCTAGCATAAAATTTTTATTATATTTTATTTTGCTGCTATAATGCGCGAAAAATTTTGATTATTTTAAGGAAATTTTATGGGACTGAAAAGCGATAAATGGATCAGACAGATGTCGCAGCAGCACGATATGATATCGCCCTTTTGCGAGGAGAATATCGGCCGCGGCGTCGTTAGCTACGGACTTTCGAGCTACGGATACGACATACGCGTAGCGCGCGAATTTAAAATTTTTACAAACGTCGGCGGAACGGTCGTCGATCCTAAAAATTTCGACGCAAAAAACGTCGTGGACTTTGAGGGCGACGTCTGCATCGTGCCGCCGAATTCCTTCGCTCTAGCGCGCACTATCGAATACTTCAAAATGCCGCGCGACGTGCTTGCGATCTGCCTCGGTAAAAGTACCTACGCGCGCTGTGGCATCATCGTAAACGTAACGCCCTTTGAGCCCGGTTTTGAGGGACACATCACGATTGAAATTTCCAACACCACGCCGCTGCCTGCAAAAATTTACGCGAACGAAGGCATCGCGCAGGTTTTATTTCTGCAAGGAGATGAGCCATGTGAGGTGAGCTACTGCGATAAAAAGGGCAAATACCAAAGCCAAAAGGGCATCACGCTGCCTAGAATTCTAAAGGATTAAACAATGAAAAATTTAATCATCGTAGAATCCCCGGCAAAAGCCAAAACGATCAAAAATTTCTTAGGCGATGACTACGACGTAATCGCGTCTAAAGGCCATATCCGCGATCTACCGCAAAAAAAATTCGGCATTAAAATCAAAGATAAAAGCTTCGAGCCCGAATACGAAATCAGCGCCGATCACGATCAGATCGTAAAGCAGATAAAGACGCTCGCTAAAAAGGCGGATCAAATTTACCTCGCGACGGACGAGGACCGCGAGGGCGAGGCGATCGCCTATCATATCGCAGCTTCGATCGGCAAGCAAGCGGAGGAGCTGCCGCGCATCGTGTTTCACGAGATCACCAAAAGCGCGATCTCAAACGCGCTAAGCTCGCCGCGCAAGCTGAATATCGCAAGCGTAAACGCCCAACAAGCGCGCCGCCTGCTCGATCGCATCGTGGGCTACAAGCTAAGTCCGCTTTTAAATTTAAAGATCCAGCGCGGCTTAAGCGCGGGTCGCGTCCAAAGCGCCGCGCTTAAGATCGTCGTCGATCGCGAGCGCGAAATTTTAAATTTTAAACCGGTAGAATTTCACAGCATCGACGCAGTTTTTAAAAAGGACTTGGAAGCCGAGCTCGTGGAATTTCGCGGCAAAAAGATGGAAAAGCTCTCGGTCAAAAACGCGGCGCAAGCTAGCGAGATCGTCTCTGAGCTGCAAAAAGACAGATTTAGCGTAGAGAGTATCGAGAGTAAATCGCGCAAGACGAACCCCTATCCGCCGTTTATGACCTCGACGCTACAACAGGCGGCGAGCACGGCTCTGGGCTTTAATCCGCGCAAAACGATGAGCCTCGCGCAGAGCCTTTACGAGGGCGTCAATACCAAAAACGGCGGCGCGATCACCTATATGCGAACCGACTCGCTAAATATCGCTAAAGAAGCGATCGCGGCGGCTCGCGAGCTAATCGAGCAGCGCTTCGGCGAAAAGTATCTACCGAAAAGCCCGAATTTATACGCCACCAAAAGTAAAGGCGCGCAGGAAGCGCACGAAGCGATAAGGCCTACCGATCTGAAGCTTACCCCCGAGCTCGCGCAAAAGATCCTGCCTCGCGACGAGTACCGCCTTTACGCACTCATCTACAACCGCTTCGTAGCCTCGCAGATGAGCCCTAGCGTCTCGCAGGTCCAAACGATCATCGTACGCGGCGAAGCGGGCGCGTTTAAGATCAGCGGACGCAAGGTGGAATTTGACGGATTTTACAAGGCTTACGGCGATCTGGATAAAGATAAAATTTTACCGAGCCTTAGCGCGGGTGACGTGATGAGCCTGCAAAGCCTAAGCTCGCAGCAGCATTTCACCGAGCCGCCGGCGCGCTATTCGGAAGCGAGCCTCATCAAAAAGCTCGAAAGCCTCGGCATCGGCAGGCCCTCGACTTATGCGCCTACCATCTCGCTGCTTACGGCGCGCAACTACGTAAATATCGAGCAAAAGCACCTGGTGCCGAGCGAGATCGCCTTTAAGATCACCGAGATGCTGGAGCAAAATTTTAAAAACATCGTCGATAGCGAGTTTACCTCCAAAATGGAAGAAAAGCTCGACGACATCGCCGAAAACAAAGCGGACTGGCAGCAAATTTTGGCGGATTTCTACTACCCTTTTATGGACGAGATCGCCAAAGGAAAAACGTCGATCGCAAGCCAAAAGCTAGCCGAAAAGATCGGCGAAGCATGCCCGAACTGCGGCGGCGAGCTACTTAGGCGCCAGGGCAGATTCGGCGAGTTCATCGCTTGCTCGAACTATCCGAAATGTAAATACTCGCGAAACGCGGACGCTAGCGCCGAGGGGGCAAGCGAGGAGAAGGCGGCGCCCGAAGTACTAGATGAAAAATGCCCGCAGTGCGGTAAAAATTTGATCAAGCGAAAGGGCAGATACGGCGAGTTTATCGCTTGCGAGGGCTATCCGAAGTGCAAATACTCGCGCAAAATCGAGGGCGTGGCAAAGGAGAAAAAGCCGCTCGTCTCCACGGGCGTCAAGTGCCCGAGCTGCGGCACGGGCGAGATCGTCGAGCGCTTCTCCAGACGCGGCAAATTCTACGGCTGCACGAACTACCCTAAATGCGGCTTTGTGAGCAACTACGCGCCGATTGCGCGCGCGTGCCCGCAGTGCGGCAACTCATACATGCTCCGAAAAGAGCTGAAAAAAGGCAACTTCGCCGAGTGCCCGCAGTGCAAGCTTAAAGAAGAGATCGATTGATAATAGGCGTCATCTCGGACTCTCATCGCGAAACGGATGTCCCCGCAAGCGCTATAGAATGGCTGCTCGCGCACGGAGCGGATCTGCTCGTACACGCGGGCGACATCGTCGCGAGCGAGACGCTGCGGCTTTTGAGGCAAAGCGGCAAGCCTTACTTTGCGGTTTTAGGGAACAACGACGAAGCGCTTGCTGAGTTTAAAAATGAGTTCAACCTACAGAGTGAGCCCTTCTGCACGGAGTTTGCCGGGCTGCGACTAAAAATAATGCACCATCCGTTTTATCTATTTGACGAGGAGCCCGCGGCGCAAAATGAAGCAGACGGATTAAATTTAAACGCGGATTTAGGCGCGGGTGCGGATCGCGTGGTAAATTTTCGCATGGATTGCGGCGCGGGCCTAGCCAAAAATTCTAGCTTTAGCGACGAAGCAAGTTGCGGCATGAATTTAGGCTCAAACTGCGGAGCAGATCGCAGAGAAATTTTAATCGCAAATTCTAATGGCGCGGACGTTGATAAAATTTTAGATAGTGCACTCCGCGCAGACGAAAATTTCAAAAACGCGCATAAAGCGAGCGTAAATTTAAAAAGTGGGCAACCCGCAAGTCCAAATGTAAACTTGGGCTTGAATGCGGGCGCGGAAGTGAACTCAAATGCAAATTTGGACTTAGATTTGAATGTAGACCTTGCTTCGGGCACGAACGCAAATTTAAACTCAAATGCAAGCGCAAATTTAGCCGCTGATATGAGCCCAGATATGAATTCTAAAGCAAGCTCCGGTGCGGATCGCGTAGTAAATTTAACGGCGCCGAACTCATGCGCAAATTTAGTCGCACCGAATTCATGCGTAAATTTAGCCACACCAAACTTGAACTCAAATTTGACCGCGAATTCTGACTCCAATGCAAGCGGCGAAAGTAAAAATCAGGGTTTGTGCCAGTGCGGCGCGGATAAAATTCCAACTATCAAAATTTACGGTCACACCCACTATTTCGCCGCGGCGGTGGACAAAAACGGCGCGCTCGTGCTAAATCCGGGCGAGATTTGCGGGCGCAAAAAGCGACTTTTCGAGTTTGCCTACGTCGTGGCGCAGGGCGAGAAATTCCGCGTATTTCACGTCTGTGCCGCGCCCGAAAAAGCTCTAAAATGTCGCGAACGCGAGATAAAACTATGAATGAAATTTACGTCCTAATCGCGCTATCGTTTTTGATCTTTGCTTCGCCATTTTTGGCTAGCTTAGCTAGAATTCCGCTCTCGCCTATGGAGATTATGCTCGGCATCATAGCTGCAAATTTAGGGCTTTTGCCGCCAAGCGCGACCTTCGATCTAGCCGCGCAGATCGGCTTTTGCTACCTTATGTTTTTGGCGGGCTGCGAGGTGGATTTCCGCGCGCTGCTTGCGATGCCGCGCAAAATTTTGCGGCTGATCCTAATCTTTTTGGCGCTGCTTTATATCCTAAGCGCGCTTGCGGTTTGGATGTTTGAACTGCCGAAGATGCTTATCATCGCAGCGCCTCTGATGAGCGTCGGGCTGCTTTCGGCGCTGTATAAGGAGTACGGTAAGGATCAAGCGTGGCTCAATCTCGCAATGCCCGCGGGCGTGATCGGCGAGCTTATTAGCATCGCCGCCCTCACGGTGGGCGGCATCTACCTTAAAAACGGCTTCGGCGTGGAGATGGTGCTTCATATCGGCGCGCTTTTGGGCTTTTCGGTAGCAGCCCTTGCGGTTTTTAAAGGGCTTGAAATTTTATTTTGGTGGTTCCCCGCGCTAAAAACGGTCATCATGCCCAAATACGACAAAAATGAAAAGGACGTGCGATTTGCGATGGCGCTGTTTTGCCTCATCTGCGCCGGAGTAATGCTTTTGGGGCTTGAGGTCGTCATCGGCGCCTTCATCGCAGGCACCTTTCTGCCGACCTTTTTCTCGCACAAGGACGACCTCATCGAAAAGCTATCGTCGTTCGGCTTCGGCTTTTTAGTGCCGATATTTTTCATACACACCGGAGCGGTGATCAAGCTTGAGGCGCTCCTTATGCCCGGAGTGATGAGCTTCGCCGTAAGCCTAGCGGCGCTGATGTTTGGCATCAGACTGCTTGCGAGCGCTACGTTTTTAAGCACCCTGGGGCGCAAAGGCGCGGTGCTTTTCGCGCTATCACTATCTATGCCGCTAACCCTCGTCATCGCCACGGCGACGCTTTTTTACTCCACCGCCGCGATCTCGCAAGAGATATACTTCGCGATGATCATCGCCTCGCTCATAGAGGCGCTCGCGTCGATGATTTTGATAAATTTTATTTACAAGAAATTTTAGGGCGGGAATTTTAGAATTTTAAGATTATAGGATTTTGGAATTATAGGATTTTAAAGTCCTATGAAATTCTAGAATTCTATGAAATTTGATTTGATGCGGGGCTAAGATGGAGTTAAATTTAAAGCTCTATTTTACGCCGCGATTGGTTAGGTCTTGTAGTTCCATAGTATAATTCGGCTCCGGTTTCCACAAATCACAGTCCCTATATGCTTCTAAAATTTCTTTTAACAGACATAAAATGTCTTGCTTATTAAGACTTTGCGTATGATTTGGTTTTAAATCTAGGAGTTTCCAAATCCTATGAAATTCCTCTGGAACTACTTTTCTATCAATATTTACCTCATGATCTATAATCATCTCTATAATTTCACCTTTATGATATAATATCCAAATAGACTTTGTATCGTAATCGTGGTCGTGTTCATAGCCTGGGAAGCTATAAAGAAACCAAGCCCAGCAATCTCTCTCCCTATCGATAGTCCATCGCAGCTCATTAATAAAAGTCTCATAGTATGGATTATATTTGTAGTAAATTTTACTCAATCCATACTTCTCATCATCATCTTTTGTGATGATTGCATTTTCAAACGCCATCTGCGCTCCTTGGAATTTAAAATTTAGCGTGCAAACAGAAATTTCAAGTGCAAATTTTATGCGGAATTTCGCGACACAGCCGAAAACGGCAAGCGTGGAAATTCCCAACTCGCGCGCTAAAAGATGGATCGGCGCGCTTGCTGCGACCGCTAACTCCGCTCGCCGCTGATATATTTGCTCCCTCTAGCCGCGGCAAAGCAAAAGCGGCTCGTCAGCAAAGCTAGCAATAAAATTAATCGCAACCCATCCGCAAAATGGCATAACTGCACGATTTATGGACGGGCTAGCAAGATCAAAGCAAGCCGATTAAAATTTAAGCTTTAGCTTGCGGCGCTTAAAGCCAACTTAAGCCTAGACGCGGTGCGGGCGATATGCCGTGACACAGCACCCAAGCCTCAATCTACATTAAGACCGGAATTTTCGTCTTTTGCAGGAAGTATTTCGACGCGCCGCCTAAGAAAATCTCCTTTATGCCGCTGTCTGAGTGCAAGCCCGCGACGATGAGGTCGAAATCGCCCGCATCGGCATACTCTAGCAGCACCTGCCCCGGGATCTTGCCGTCTGCGTTTAGTGTCTCGAAAGCATCGATATTAACGTCGTGCAGAGCCAAATAATCGCTTATGCGGCGCTTCGTTTCGGGGATGCTCTCTTGAAGATAGTGGTTTGCCGTGATGACGGTGACGGATTTGGCGCGCTGTAAAAGCTCTAGCCAATTATCAAGCGCCCTTGCAGACGCCGCAGTACCGGTAAGCGAGACCAAAATTTTATCCGCCCTAAACTCCTTCAGCTTGCGCGGTATGACGATGCAAGGCTTGCCGCTTTTAGTGACCGCCGCCTCGAATGTGCCGGTGATAGAGCCGGTAGGCGGCACCGAAACCAGCACCAAATCGCAATATTTGGAGTATTTCTCGACCAGCTCGGAGCGGATGCCTACCATATGCCTCAAAGCGGCGCTATTTGGGACGTGATCGTCGTCGCTTTGATCTAGGCCCAGCTTGGCGCATTCGGCGTCGAAGATCGCTTTAATCTCCTCGCGCTCGGCCCTCATCTCATCGCCCGCTGATTTTAAAAATTCCTCCATCAACACGCCGCCTTTTAGCGTCATACGAACGTTGTAGATCATCTTAGGATCGAGCTGGCACGCCATTATGTTTATGTGCGTGCCGAAAAATTTATTCACTAGCAGCGCTCCGCGTATACGCTCTGCCAGCTCCTCGCCACCGCCGATAGGGAAAAAAATCTTTTTAAGCTGCATCTCATACTCCTATTAAAATTTTAAGCTAATTCCAGTGAAATTTTAGTGCCTTTCTGATCGGTCACGCGCACTCGCACCACGTCGCCCGCCTTGTAAGGCGTCGTGATAAATTTGGCGCGCAGTAGCCCATCCACGCCGTCTCGCAGCGAGATAAAGGTGCCAAAATCCAGCACGCTTTGCACCACGCCGTCAAACTCCTCGCCGATCTGAAATTTTACCTCTTTGCGCTCATTGCGCGGCTTGCGAAAATCGCGAGAATTCGAGACTATCGATAAAATTTTCTCTTTCGCGCCTGATACGCCGCCCGATTTTGCGCCTTGGATCTTAACCTCGCCCTTTTCGCGATCCAGATCGATATTTACGCCGAAGCTTTCGGTAATCTCTTTGATGACCTTGCCGCCCTGGCCGATGATGTCGGGGATTTTGCTCGGATCGACGCTAAAAATTTCAAGCTTCGGAAGCACATCTTGATTTATCACGATCGCCGCGTCCGCCTGCTCCATTATGCCCAAAATATGCGCACGAGCCTGTTTTGCCTGTGCGAGAGCCTCTTTTAAAACTTCCAGGCTGATGCCGCCGAGCTTGATATCCATCTGAAGCGCGGTGATGCCCTCGTGGGTGCCCGCGACCTTAAAGTCCATATCGCCGTCGTGATCCTCAAGACCCATTATGTCGGTTAGCACGGCGTGTTTTTCGCCCTCAAAAATCAAGCCCATCGCGACGCCCGCAACGAGCTTTAGCGTAGGCACGCCCGCTGCGCGCAATGAAAGTGCGCCGCCGCAGACCGAAGCCATAGAGCTTGAGCCGTTGCTCTCTAAAATTTCGCTTACCACGCGGATAGACTGCGGCGAGTTTAGATCGATACTCGGATACAGCGCTCTTTTGGCTAAATTTCCATGTCCCAGTTCGCGTCTGCCGGGGCTTTTAAGCGGGCTTGCTTCGCCGACGCAAAAGCCCGGGAAGTTGTAGTTAAACATAAATCTATCGTTGATCGGCTCGAGCTGCGTTAGGCTGTCGCTTAGCTGCGCATCGCTATCGCCGCCCAGCGTGGTGACGACCAAAGCTTGCGTCTGCCCGCGCGTAAATAGGCAGCTTCCGTGCGCGCACGGCAGGATATTTGTCTCGATACTGATCGGGCGCACCTCATCAAGCGCGCGTCCGTCGGCTCTGCAGCGATCCTCGATGATCTGCGTGCGGATGATGCCGCGCTTATACTTGCCAATGACGCTGGAGATCACCTCTTTGCTCCATTCGTTTTGCGCCGCAGCCTCGGTCGCTAAAATTTGATCCACGATTTTGTTTAGTTCGGTAGCGCGCTCGCTCTTTGCCATCTGATTGATCGCCGCTTTGACGGCGTCTTTGTAGTTTGCGTCGATGAAGCTTGCGATCTCCTCATCCTCGATCTCAGGCTTATACTCCAGGCTCGCATCCGGCTTTTTAAGCGGCAGAAAGGCCTCTTCGTAGGCGCCCGAGCCCACACTTATCGCCTTTGCGGCAAAATCGATCGCATCTACCATCAGATCTTCACTAAATTCATTCATCTGTTGCGCGCCGCCTCTAATCTGCGGCAGGGAGCGCATCTCGATCATCAAAAGCTCATCGCCGACGCCCGCTACATAAAGATCGAGCGCACTAGCTTTAAGCGCGGAGTTGCTCGGATTTAAGATGAAATTTCCGTTTTCATAGCCTATGCGCACGCCGCAAACCGGCGCTTTAATCGGGATGTCGCTAAGATACAGAGCCGCAGACGCCGCATTAAGAGCAACGACTTGCAGATCGACCTCCGGATCTGCCGATAGCACGTAAACTACGATCTGCGTCGGATACGCGTATCCCTTTGGAAAGAGCGGGCGCAGCGAGCGGTCTATGATGCGGCTCGTTAGCGTCTCAAAATCGCCCGGCTTGGTCTCGCGCTTGATGTAGCCTCCGGGGATTCTGCCTGCTGCGTACATCTTTTCGATATACTGCACGGTAAGGGGCAAAAAGTCCTCCTGCACCTGCGTCTCTTCGCGCGCTACGGTAGCCAGCACGACGGTATTTTTCACACGCAAAAGCGCCGCACCCGCGGCTTGCTTTGCGACCTTATTGATATCGAAAATTTCGGTATTGCCATTTACTTCAATTTTGCACTGCATTAATTTTCTCCTTGTTTTTGTTAGTCTCGTGAAACGGCAGATAAAGCGGGCATTTGTTTAAAATTTGCATTATCTCCTCCGCGCTTGAGAGCGTTTTTTCTTTGTAATAAAAATCCACATTCACAAAATCTCTGATCTTATGAACAGCATAAATTCCATCTACTAGCATGGCGATCTCGTCTGCATTATCGCTGCCGATAACGGGCGTAGCGTAAAAGATCGCTTTGGCGTTTAAGCTTACGAGCGTCTTTATGCAAGTAAGTGCAGTCAGCCCGCTCTCACACCCCTCATCTACCAAGATGACGTTTTTTTTCTCTAAATTTCCCAAAAGCTCACCCTTGCGAAATTTATACATGTTTTTTAAAATTTTCTCCTCATAAAGTCTATTCGCCTGCCCGTAAACGTAATCCAGGCTGATGCCGAAGCTTCGCACGAGCTCATCTACCATCACGATCTCTTGGGTTTCGCTTACGCACGCGATCGCGCATTCCGGATTATTGGGTGCCAAAACGGGTTCTGTGAATAAAAACTCATAAGCAAGCCCTAATTTTAGAGCAAGATGGTTTGCGATAGGAAGCGACTCCAGAGACTGAGCGATTATTAGAAAATTTTCGTTTTTGATCACGGTAGCGGGTAAAATTTCTGCGAGTTTCATCGCGGCGTCAATTTGGTTTTCAAACATCAGCTCAGCTCTAGGCGTCATTATTTTTCGCTTCCGTATTCGCTATCTACCGAAAAATCATACCCTACTCCGCCGAACGGATAGAAATTTACGAGAAAGTAAATTCCGCGCTCCTTGCTTGCTTTGCTGTAGCCCGTCGTACTGGTATTTTTAGGCTCAATATCCTCTTGATACACAAAAGAGTAATTCCAACACTTGCGCGTATGAGAAAGTCCCACACGCCACATTTTAGAATAAGATCGCTCCAAGTCGTAATCCCAACGCCCAAAAATTTTATTATTCCTAGGTAAATTTACCGAAGCGTTTACGATGCCGTAGTTATCTTTCGTATAGCGTTTAGGCTCCATGCTTAGCTTTTCATATTCGTAAGCGTGGCTGAGTCCAAAGCTAAAGTCGTCGTTGGAGTAGTTGGCGTAGGTATAGACCTTATCGAAGCTTTTATATTTATGCGAGTAGGTAAAGCGGTTTCCGATATTTAGCCCATTTGCAAAATACGCATCGATGCGGTGTTCTAAATCGTCAAACTGATGATCGTCGAAGTCATATCGCTGCTTGACACTATGGCGTAAGAATTTACGTCCGTCCTCATTATAAAAAAACTGCGTCATACTTAAAGCTGCATTTTCGTGGGTGTATTCGTCGCTAAGCTCACTTAAGAAGTTATCCTCCCAATAAAGCGAGTCTTGCAAGTTACCCAGCCGTGAGCGATCTACTGCGCCGCGAGCAAGGTCGTATTTATACTGATGATACTTTAAAATTCTATCCTCGATGTCGCCTTGCTGCCATCCGGGAATTCTAAAATCCGCCCTCCAGCTCATCGTATGATACAAGCTATCGTAAGCCCTGGCTACGTCGGTGTAGAGTGAAAGCTCGGTGTATTGATTAGCGTAGAAAGTGCTTTTATCCTCGCCAAGATCTCCGTTTGCGTAGTAGAATTTATCGTGCCAATCGATATTGGTCATATACACTCGCTCGGTAAAGGCGAAATTTAAATAATCCGCCAGTAGCGGCGTGCTTATACTAATCGGTACGTCAAACTCGTATTGGCGAGCAGTCGCGCCCTCCCATCTGGTGTAATTACGCGCCTTCGCATCAAGCGAATAGATCAAATTTGGCAGTCCCAAATCATTGCTAAATTTATGATATTGCAGCGTCGGAAGCTCTTGGACGGTATCTTCGTTGCGAAAGGTATTATCGGCGTTTAGCTTGCTTGTATCGATATAGTAGCGTCCGTAAGCGCCAAAATAGTGCTCGTCTGAGGTCAAATAATAATTCAGCCGTGAAGTTACGAGCGAGTTATCCGCATCGTTGCCAAGACCTCCCTTTTCCTTCAGATCGTAGTATTCAAGGTCGTTTAGCTGAGTAAAATCGATCCATAAATTTTCGCGCAGATCGCCGTCTAGCAAATAGGTCGCGAGCTTGCTGCGATCGTATTGCACTTCAAAGCCGTGATGGCGCTCGTTTTTGTATTCGAGGCGCTTTTGCGCTCGCGAAAAGTTATCGAAAACTCCGCCTCTAATCTCGCCGTAAGAATACGGCGACTCCGTAAATCGAAATGTCCCGTATACGCCAAAGCCCCTGCGCGTGCGCACCTGCGGATCGAGCTGAAAATCCCAGCTATCGTAAGGCGCAAAATAGATCGGTTGCTTGTAGTAAATCCCTTCCTTGCTGATGTAGCCGGCCTCGGGAGGCAGCAAGCCCGTGCGACGCGTACGGTCGGTCGGAAAGCCGAAATACGGCAGATAGAGCACCGGCACATCACCCACGTAAAATCTTGGATTAAAAAGATGGAGGAATTTGCTCTCTTTATTTAGCATGCCGCTACTAAATTTGATGCGCCAATCAGGATCGGTAACGTTGCAGCTAGATACGCTGGAGCCCTCCACGCGGTAATATTCGCTGTCGCTGCAGCTAGCGTCGTTTTGCATCCAAAGCTCGGAGTCCTTGTCCATCATAAAATTTACGTCGGCTTGCTGCTTATCGTTTTTCAGATCGATTTTGACATGCTGTGCACGCGTGGTCTCGCTGCTACCGCGCATCGCATTGACGTTGCCGAAAAGCTCGATGATGCCGTTTTGTTCGTCGTATGTAGCGCGATCGGCGGTGATAAAGTAGTCCTGCGAATACACCGTTACGTTGCCGCTCGCCTCCGTCAAAAAGCCGTTTTTCTCGACATTATCTGCTATGAGCTCGACGTCTTGGACCTTTGCACTCGCACTACTTGCTAAAAGAGCGCTAAAACTAAGCGCTAGAATTTTAAATTTTTTACTCTTTTTCAATCTCTACCACCAATGTTTTCGCCGCCATATCATGCAGGCTCTGACGCGAGTTCGTAAAAAGCGCCACCAAAAATCCCATATAAAAGATCATCTCGCTTATCAACCTAACCGCCGCGCGGATCGCTGCCGTAGCGATATCCATAGCGCTGCCGTCAGCGCGGACGCAATAAATTTTAACCGCAAGCTTGCCTAGCGTCGCGCCGTATAGATAGACAAAAATCGCTTGATATAAAAATTTTATTATCGCGTAATGCAAAATGAATTTCGACGCGATCTTTTGTACCTCAAGATTGCTTCCGCTCTGCGCCGCTGCAACAAGCTCTGGCTCGTCGATAGCAAATAGCACGACCACAAAAAGCGTTACGCTCACCGCTTCGTCGATACTAAACGCGATTACGCGCTTGCTAAGCGGAGCGACGATCAAATTTTATCTCTTAAGGCTTGGTGCGCGATATCGCGCCTATACTGCGCGCCGCTAAATTTTATATTTTCGCACAGCGCGTAAGCCGCATCGCGCGCCTGCTTTAGGCTCTGCGCGACGCCCACGCTTACCAAAACGCGCCCGCCGCTAGCGTAAATCTGCCCCTCCCGCTCGCTCACGCCCGCGTAGCAGATATGCGCGCTCGCGGGAATTTCGCCGACTTCGATCAAAGCAGGCTGCGAAGAACCGTAAGGATAGCGCTCGCTAGCCATCACGACGCCAACCGCAAATCGCTCTTTTAAGCTTATGCTACTTAGCTTGCCTACGGCGGCGTTGTATAAAATTTCGCTCAAATTTCCGTCGATTAGCGGCATCAAAACCTCGCACTCGGGATCGCCGAAGCGGACGTTGTACTCCAACACGTAAGGCTCGCCGCCTACGATCATAAGCCCCACGAATAGCACGCCGCAAAAGGGCGCGCCCTGCTGCTGCATCCCTTTTAGCGTGGGTGCGACGATCTCGCTTTCTACTCTTTTTATCAGCACGGCATCCGCTAGCGGGCTTGGCGCATAAGCTCCCATGCCGCCGGTGTTCGGACCCAGATCGCCGTCAAGCAGCTTTTTGTGATCCTGCGCTACGGGCAGGCTTACGAAATTTTCCCCGTCGCAGATCGCAAAAAAGCTCAGCTCAAAACCCTCTAAAAACTCCTCCACGACGACGCGCTTGCCCGCTTCGCCGAAGCTTTCGCCGCTTAGCATATCCGCGGCGGCTTTTTTAGCTTCATCTTTGGAATTTGCGATAATGACGCCTTTGCCCGCGCACAGGCCGTCTGCTTTGACCACGACGCGGCCGTTTAGGGTATCGATAAATTTTGAAATTTCGGATAGATCGTCGCTGCTTAGAAATTTTGCGGTTTTAATATGATTTTGCGCCAGAAAGTCCTTCATATAGGCTTTAGAGCCCTCAAGCTTTGCCGCAGCAGCGCTGGGACCGAATATCGCGAGACCTTGCGCTTTGAAAATATCCACGATCCCTTTTGTAAGCGGCTCTTCGGCGCCCACGATAGTAAGAGCTATGTCGTTGTTTTTGGCAAAGAGCGCGAGTTCATCAAAATCTTTTAAATCTAAATTTTTACCGAGCACCTTTGTAGCGCCGTTTCCTGGAGCAAAATACAGATTTAAAACGTTTTTATCCTCGCGAAGTCTTAGCCCGATCGCGTATTCTCTACCGCCGCCGCCGATTATTAGGATATTCAATGAAGCCTCCGTAACGTAAAAAACCCAAGTGAGCGTTGCGTAAAAAGAATCGGCTCAAACAAAGCCAATCTTGCAACTAGGAAAAATCTCTAGGTCGCAACCCGTAACTTTAAAAAAGCTCGAGCCGAGCCGCGTCACACGGACCTCTCACGTCGTCGCTTATACAAATATGTTGAACCCTCATATAAAACGCTCTCGCTTCACCCAGGCTTGGGCAAAATTATAGTCAAAATTTGCTTAAACTATGGCAAAAGCGCCAGATCGACGCAGGATTTTATCGACCTTCTTTCACAGATTATCGGCTCGCAAAACTCGCTCAAAACGCTCGCCGTCGTCCTACCGATGCAGATCGCCTTGTAGCTCCCGTCCCAGCCGAAATTTGCGGTAAAGCCACGAACGTTTTTAGGCGAGGTAAAAATCAGTGTGCTGCCTTGCGGCGGCTTTGCGGCGGCAGACAGGCTGAGAATGGAATTTTCGTAGGCAATCACGCTTTGCAGCCGCACGCCGGCGCTAGATAGAATTTGCTCCAGCTTTGATACCGTCTCGCGAGCGCGCAGATACAGCGCGTCTCTGCCCCTTAGAAGCGGCGCGATCTCAGCGGCAAACTCATTTCCGTGCCCGTGTAGCGCCACAAAAATATCGCGAAATCCAAACTCGCGCGCAGCCGCCGCACACGGCTCGCCGATAGCGTAAACGGGCGTATCTAAATCAGGCAAAATTTCATTAAATTTTATCGCCGCCACCGCGTTTTTGGAGGTAAAAATTAGCGCGCCCGTCTGCGCAGGCAGGCTAAATTTGAGAAATTTTATCTCGCAGACCGCAAGCCGCCTCACCTGCGGATGATCAAATCTCGTATTAGACACCAAATATATCAAAACGCTCTCCAAAATATTTAAATTTACTTTGATTCAGCCTCACTCCTACCTCCACGACGCGTAGAAACAAAGAAAATATTATTTGATTTGCTTCGACTTAATTCTACTCCGAGCCGCCCTTTTTGCCTGGGCAAAACCGCCTGTCTGACCTGCCTACGCTTATTTAGTCACGCTTAAGCAGTCTAGCGGCGGCACGCTTTTTTAAAATTTTATCTCACTGTCTAAATTTGCAACCAAGCACTCCACTTTGCGCCGGCTCGGTCTTTTAAATTTAACTTTATAGCCTCAGGCGCCTTCTCTAAAGCCAGCTTAGGACGCGCCGCCGTTCTTAAATTTTACTTAGCGGGTCGCGGCAAGCACTTAAAACACTGTCGAGAGGCCCGCTCAGGACACAGCTAACGCGCCGCCGCTCGCTAATCCCGCCTAGCCCGTGTATGCATCCACACAGATCGCCGAAGTTTCAAATTTAAAGACACGATCGCAAAATTTCAAAATTTTGCCGCCTAAATTTTGAAACGCTTAAAATTTCATCCTTGCGCTTAAAAAACTCCGCTAGCGTGCTATTTTTTATTACACTCTTTTTCGTTCTCATCGCCCCGCCGAGCTCAATGAAAAATGCCCGTCCTCGTCCGCTATATACTCATAAAGCTCGCGCACGTTCAAATTTGGCTCCTTAAATTTAGCCTTTCAGCCACTCGTTTAAAATTTCAATCTGTGCCTCTACGCTCTCATTTGCCGTGCCTCCTTGCGACTTGCGCGCCTCCTTAGAAGCGTTTAGATCAAGAAATTTAACCGCATCGCCGCCTAAGCTTTCATCCACGCTAGCAAGCTGCTGCGCATTTAGCTCGCTCAAATCTAGACCCAAATTTTCCGCATACGCCACGGCTTTACCCGTGATGAAGTGCGCCTGGCGAAAGGGTACGTTTTTCTCCCGCACGAGATAGTCTGCCAGATCGGTCGCCGTGAGGTGTCCGCGCCTGGTCATCGCGAGCATATTTTGCTCGTTAAATTTAGCCGTTTTTAACATCTGTTTTAAAATTTCAAGGCTAGCAAGCGCGGTGGCGACGCTATCAAAAACGCCCTCCTTGTCCTCTTGCATATCCTTGTTGTATGCTAGTGGCAAGCCCTTCATCACCGTTAGCAGCGCGACGAGATTGCCGTTTACGCGTCCCG
>NZ_CALIMS010000005.1 GCF_938045345.1 uncultured Campylobacter sp. | reverse complement strand
AATGTATTTTATTTGTCTTAATCTACTTATATTTATAATAAATGCGCTGGCAAAAGCTATACATATCATATTACCACTCGCCGTAAAAGCATCAGCCAAAGTACCCGAATAAGATATGGCGGCCATGGCTACAATCATAAAGGCATATATCTTTGATGAATTGCCAATTACATCGTTCCTCTTGAAACATATATACAGCAAAAATAGAATAATACCTATTGAAAGAGATATAAAATTCTTTATTTCTATCCCGCTACCGCTCATCTTAATAAACATACAATATATTAAAATTATATGTAATATTACAAGCATTAATATACGAAATTCTCTTGTAGTTTTGGCTATAGCTTTTTCATATAAATTAGTATAAATTTCCGCTATTTTTGATCTTATAACATATAAGATGAGTACAGCTATCGATACAATAAGTGAGTTTTTTAGTATCGTTTGATTTAAAGGATATGTGATAAATCTAGTAGCCATAGCGAAAAAGCTGCCTTTGGAATCATTTTCTGTTATAGAAGATAAATTAAAAGGAATGACAAAATTCATAATAGTAAAAAATATAGCAGAGGTAATGAGTAAAAAACCGATTCTTTTTATATAATCTTTAAAACTTGTAGCAACAAAAGCATATGCGACAAACAAACTAGCAAAAAGAACCAAACCCACATTTTGTTTAATGAAAAACAATAAAATACAAAACAAAATTCCAATTATATGATAAATTCTACCCATATTAGAATTGTAATTTTTGATATATTTTATAAAAAATAGCAATGTCAAAAATTCTGTAATATATACGTATGTATGATAATCTTTGGCGATATAGGTGCCGCTATTTATATTTAAAAATGTCGCAAAAAGTGCAGCCACGGCGCTGCTTGTTTTAGAAAAAAATTCTCTTAAAACCAAATACAATAAGATTACCTGTATCATTGCGGCTACTACGCCGATGCAGGCAAATGCAAAGAAATTTATCCCAAATATTTTTTGATAAAAGGCATTTATATATACAAATAACGGAGTCCATGCTAGATAAAAATCTTTATTGATCACTTCTCCTTTATTTACTAAATAAGCATAGGTTTCCCACCAGCCTTCTTGGAGTGAGAAGTAATGGTTAAATATCAGTAAATGTAACGCAAGCGTTATACAAAAGCAAAAAGCAACCATCAAATTTTCTAAAATTTTAGTGTTAAACATATTTACCTCAAATCATTTAAAATCATTTTCGCGTTCTCGTCGAAAATTTTACCTTTCAAATGCGCTTTGCAAAATTCCACTATGAGCCCGTGAAATAGCGCATACACGCCGTTTTCGTTCTCCAGCTTCCCTGCTTTTGCCGCCGCATCGCAAGGAGAGTTGGCGGAATTTACAAACTCGTAGATCCGCTCAAATTCTAGCTCGCCTAACCACGCGCTAAGCTCGTCGTAGCTTTCAAACTCATAGCCTAAAGCGCCCAGCAGCCGCGCCGAATAGCTGTCCGCAACCATCACCGCGCGCTCGCACGCATAGCACAGGATCGCATCGCAGCTCTCCGCACCGATCCCCTTGCGCGCTAGCAGCCACTCGCGGCTAACGCCCGCTTTAAAGCTCTCAAAGTCTCCAAAATCCGCGATTATCACTTTGCAAAGCAAGCTTAGGCGCCTAGCTTTTTGATTATAAAATCCGCTTACTTTAATGATCTCCGCAAGCTCCGCTTCGTCTAACCCGGCAATCCCCTCTAAGCTCAAAAGCCCCTTGCTGCGCAGGTTTTGCAGTGCCGCGTCTGCATTGCGCCACGCCGTATTTTGGATCAAAATCGCCCCCACGACCACCTCAAAGCTTCCGAACCCTGGCCACCAGCGAAAATCCTTGATTTTCACGGCGTGAAAAAGCGCGATAAAAAGCTCGGTCGCGCTCATTTCGCGCCTCCGAAATTTCTAGCAGCGTTTTTAAAATTTCGCGCAGTAGCGGCAGTTTGTCGCACGTATTTCGCTACCGCGATAAAATTTACGCCAAATTTAAATTCGCGTGCCGTATTCATCTGCCGCCGCCTTTTAAATTTGCAAAAAATTCCTCGCCAAAGCTCAAGAAAAATTGCTTTGCTGCGCGGCCGCTGCGGCTTGTGCGAAGCATCGCAAACTCCCGCGCCTTTGCGTGCAGCGCGTCTAAATTTGCAGCAAAGCTCAAGCGAAATTCCGCCACGCTCATACCTTGCGCAGCCGCAAAATAGGCATCTACGATCCCTAAATACTCCCCCATGCTCCCGCCGTAAAAGCTTAGCTGCAGCCCAAAGCGCTCGCTAAGGCTGATTCGCTCGTTCGCCGCGTCGCTTAGATGCAGCTCGCCGCGGCTGATCTGCGCGGCGTCGTTATCGCTTGCGCATTCGCCTACGATGTGGCGGCGGTTGGACGTCGCATACATCAGCACGTTGCGCGGCGCGCGCTCTAAGGATCCTTCAAGCAGCGGTTTTAGGTGCTTGTAACCGCTCTCGCCGAGCTCGAAGCTCAAATCGTCGCAAAAGATGATAAATTTAAAATTTGTTTCGCGAACCGCGTCGATTATCTCCACGAGATAGCCCAGATCATCCCTGCCGATCTCGATGATCTTAAGACCTTGCGGGATAAATTTAGAAAAAACCGCCTTCGCAAGGCTTGATTTGCCGCAGCCGCTCTCGCCCCATAGTAGTGCGTGGTTGGCGCTGCAGCCGCGCAGGAAGGCGTCCGTGTTTTTTATAAGAGCCGATTTTTGGCTCTCTAGCCCCACAAGCGCGTCAATACCCGTGAAATCGATATCACGAACGATTTTTAGCGCCTTTTTATTCGCGCGAAATACGGCGACCTGTGCCGCATGCCAATCAATCGCGCTAAAATCGCTAAAGTAAATTTGTTCGCGGGCGCCGCTTTGCGCGCTTTTTAGGACGGCCTGCGGCGCTAAATTTAAACCGCTCGCCGCGTCCAAATTTAAATCTTCGCTCCCGCTTTTGCTCCCGCTTTTTTTGATATTCTCATCGCAAGTTCGCATTTTTTAGCTCCCTTCGCAGATAGATCAAAATTTCGCTTATCACGTCGTCATCGTCGCGCGTCTGTGCCTTTAATCGCACCTTATCGCCATTTGCAAGAGTGATTAAGATATTTTCGTCCATGCTCGAAATCACGCGCAAGCCAAGCTTCGTAGCCAAAACCTTAATCATCATCACGTCGATAAATTGCTTAGTGTAAATGTCCGCGCGCCCGAAGCGGTCCTCGATCTCGCCGAAAATTTCAAGCACTTCGCCCGCCTCGGCGCACTTGCTAAGCCGCCTGTAAAGATCCAAGCGCAGGCGATCCTCTCTGATAAATTCCGAGTTCAAAAAGGCGTTTACCGAAATTTTAAGCTCCACGCTCGCAGTGGCGCTCTTTCTGCTTAGCAGCTTGCCGATCTCCTCTTCGAGCATCTTTAGATAAAGCGAGTAGCCGATCGCTTCGATATGCCCGCTCTGCGCCTCTCCAAGCAGGTTTCCGCCGCCGCGAATCTCCAGATCGTGATACGCCAGCACCGAGCCGCTACCCAAAAATGAGTTGCTCTCAAGCGCTACGAGCCGTTTTAGCGCGTCCTGCGTAAGAGCGGTTTTATCCTCGATCAAAAAGTAGCAAAAGCCCTGCTTATTGCTGCGCCCGACGCGACCGCGCAGCTGGTGCAGATCGGCGATACCGAATTTATCGGCGTTTTCGACGATGATCGTATTTACGCGCGGCATATGAATGCCGCTTTCTACGATGCTGGTGCAAAGCAGTAGATCGTATCCGCCCGCTACAAATTTTAAAATTTCATCCTCCGTAGTTTTAGCGTCGATCTTGGAGTGTAGAATTAAAATTTTAAGGCTCGGCAAAATTTCAAGCAGCTTCTTTTTGGCGCTTTGCATCGTCGCGATGTGGTTATGGACGTAAAAAATCTGCCCGCCGCGTCGCAACTCGCGCGAGATCGCCTCTTTTATGATCTTTTCGTCCCACTGCTTGACGAAGGTGCGCACGTCCAGGCGGTCCTGCGGCGGACTAAGCAGCGTAGAGTAGCTTTTAATCGAGCTTAGCGCCATATTCAGGCTGCGCGGTATCGGCGTTGCAGACATACTAAGCAGGTGCGAGGTGGCGCTTTTCTCTTTGAGCCGCTCCTTTTGCTTAACGCCGAATTTATGCTCCTCATCGATGATTATAAGCCCTAAATTTGCGGGGTTTAAATTTAAAAGCGAGTGCGTCCCGACCACGACGATCGCCTCGCCGCTTTGCAGACGCTTTAAAATTTCACTCTTTTGCCTCGCGCTGCTAAAGCGATCGAGCTTGAAAACGGGAATTTCAAACTCCCTAAAACGCTCGCTAAGCGTGGCGTAATGCTGCGAGCTAAGTAGCGTCGTAGGTACGAAAAACAGCACCGAATGACCGCTGCGGATGCAGGCAAATATCGCATTCATCGCAACCTCGGTCTTTCCAAAACCCACATCGCCGCTAAGCAAGCGATCCATCACCTTGCCGCTTTGTAGATCCGCCAAAATCGCGTCCACCGCCTTTTGCTGATCGCTCGTGTAGCTAAAGCCGCTTGCGCTTAGAAATTTCGCATAATCCGCGCTTTCGTTTTTTATGACGAGCCCCCGCACCAGCTCGCGCTTTGCCGCCAGTGCGATGATCTTTGAAGCGATCGCGAAGAGCTTTTCGCGCACTCGCTCTTTGATTTTGCAAAAGCTCGCCCTGCCCAGATGATCCAAGCTCACTGCGCCACCGCTTGCTACGTAGCGATCGATCTTGTTTAGATACTCTACCGGCAGCAGCAGCTTGTCGCCGCCCTCGTAGAGCAGGGATACGAACTCCTTGCTGCGCCCCATCACCTCGATGAGCTCAAGCCCGTTAAATTTAGCGATACCGTGATCTTCGTGAACGACAAAATCGCCCACGTTTAGCTCATCCAGAGCCAGGCTCGATCTTCGCACGCGCTTTTTAGGCGCCGCTTTGTTTAGCGAAAGGATGATCCGCTCGGCGCTTATTAAATTTACGACGAAATTCTCGCGTAAAATTTCGATATTGCTAAATCCGCTAAGATCAAACGGCGCGAGCAGCGCGTCGTTTCGCGCGATTAGCGTGATAGCCTCGCTGTGGTGAAATTCAAAAAATTCCTGCGACGGCGTCACGGCGAGGTCTTTAAATTTACGCGCCGCGGGCAGTACCTCGATCGCGTCTAAAAAATCCAAATTGCGCTCGGAAAAAATTTCATCCTTTTTGATCTCGTGCAGCAAGACGCAATCAAACGCGCTCGTGTAATCTACGAAGCCCTCGATGAACCAAAACCCGAGTGAGCCCAGATCGCGCGCTAGCGCGTCGCTATCCGCGCGCGATATCTTTTCGCTCACGCTTTCAAACTCGTCCTCGCTTAAATTTGCCAAAAACGGCGCTATCTCGGTCTGCGCAAGCTCATCTTTTTCGCTTTTTTGCGTCGCAACGTCAAAGCGCCTGATACTCTCAACCCTCTCGCCGTCGAGTAGAATTCTAACCGCGCTTTCGCTCCCTACCGAAAAAATATCGATGACCTCGCCACGGAAGCTAACCTCGCCCATACTTTCGACGATGTCGCGCACGTCGTATCCCAGGCGTAAAATTTCATCTTTCAGCTCGCTTAAGTTTAACTCAGCCCCCAATTTTAAATTTAGCGGGCGCAGATGGCTTGCGGCGGGGAGTTTATTTAGGATCGTGCGGACGGGCGAGATTAAAATTTTTTTGCCGCTTGCTTTGTAAAACGCGCTAAGAGCGGTGCTGATACCCGCAAGCTCACCCATGTAGCTGCGCAGATCCTCGCCGAAGCTCGCTCTAAAATCGGGCAGGTAAAAGGTCGCGTAGCCCATAAATTTAAGCACCTGCTCGCACGCCGCAGCCTCTTTATCGTCCTCGCAGATCAAAAGCTCTTTTTGGTTTTGCAAAAAGTATTCGTAAACCTCGGCTTGCATTATTTAAACCTTTCGATCTGGTGCTGCACGACGTTTGCGATCTCCTGCCACGATACGTTAGGCTCCAAGGTCGAGATATTTTTGAAATTCTGCGCGTTCCAGCTCATAAAATTTGCAGGATCGACGCTTTGAGCCAAAAACCTAACTTCGTAATGCAGGTGTGGACCGGTGCTATAGCCGGTGTTACCGCTATAGCCGATAAGATCGCCCTTTTTAACCCAAGAACCGGGCGTTACGACCGCGGAGCTAAGGTGGCCGTAGCGAGTCTCAAAACCGTAATTGTGCGATAGAATCACCAAAATTCCATATCCGCTACCACTGCCACCTGCAAACTGCACGAAGCCCTCTGCCGTCGCAAACACCGGAGTGCCCTCGCTCGCTCGCAAGTCGATGCCGTGGTGCATCCTCATAACGCCGCTGATTGGATGAGTGCGCATCCCAAAAGGGCTAGTAACGCCGCGATACTGCATCGGAAGTCCGTTAGGCACAGCGCTAAGAATCGCGCTCGCCGTTTTTTCGCTAGCTGCGATGTGCGCGCCGGAGCCCTTTTTGCGCTCCTTTTTCATCTCATTCATCGCAAGCATTACCTGGATATCACTATCCAGCCCCCCTCCATCGTCCTCGCGTCCGTCCAGCTTGGCAAGCACCTCCTCATTTTTGCTCTCAAGCGCGATATTTTGCTCTTTTAGCGCGAGATTTTCGGCGTATAGGGTTTTGTTTAGCTCCTTTAAATTTGATCGGTCGCTCGCGAGTTTAAAGATCGCAAAAAACAGAACGAGCAGAAAAATTACAAAAAACGCGGATAAAATTTTAAGTTGAAATCTAAAATTTTCGCCAAAATACAGCGTCTTGGTGCCGAAGTGATCGCTTAGGGTGAGTTTAGTTTTAGCCACGGCGCGCCTCAAGCCATAAAATGAAATTTTCTACCAAATGAAACGAGCCAAAAACCAAATACTCCTCGTCCGCTCTAAGCTCACCACGAAACGGCGAATGCCGAATTTTAAGCGCGTCAAGCGCACGGATTATCGCCTCTGCCGCCATTTCGCGATCCGCAACCTCGTAGTTAAAGATCTCTACGCGCTCTATCACGGGTGCTAAAGTCCGTAGCACCGCGGCTACGTCTTTATCGGCAAAAGCGTTGTAAATCAACACGATCTTTCTGCCCCCGTAGATTTCGGTAATTTCGCGGGCGATTTGCTGTGCCGCAAGCTCGTTGTGTCCGACATCCACGCGTAAATTTGGCGCCAAAACTTCCATCCTGCCGCGTAAATTTAGAGGCAGCAGCTGTGAAATTTCAAATTTCAAATTTAAAAATTTCATCGCAGCAAGCGCTAGGGCTAAATTTGAAATTTGAAATTTAGGCATATTATTGTGCGCGCAAAACTCCGCGATCTGCGCTTGCTCGCTCTTGCTTAAAAGCTCTGTTGCAAACCTCAAATGAGTTCCTTTTTGCTCTGCGATCTGCCTTGCGATACGAAGCGGAACCTCGCTCATCTCATCGCTTAAAATCGCCTCCTTATCCATCGTAATGAGCTTGGTGTGGGCGATCTGCTCTAGATTTTGTCCTAGCATGCCCAAATGATCGGTGCCGATCGGTGTAAAAAGCGACAGCATGCGCCCGAAGCTCGACGTAGCGTCAAACTCGCCGCCCATCCCCGCCTCGATCACGCAGTAATCGCAATCCCTAAAAAGCACTGCCGCCGCAAGAGTGAGATACTCAAAATACGACAGGCTATCTTTAAACTCCGCGGGCAAGCTCTCTTGCAAAAACTCATGCGCGAAATCAAGCTCCTCATCCGTAGCATCGCGCCCTAGCGAAATGGGAAGCGAGCTTTGAGCGGATTTAAAATTTTGCTCCGGCGAGAATTTGAAATTTTGCCCAGACGGCAATTTGAGATCTTGAGAATTCCATAAATTTTGTGTAGAAGCAGAATTTTGCGTATCTATGGAATTTCGCCCGATAAAATTCTGCTCGCTACAAAAATTTCGTGTGGTAGAAACGAAGCTTTGCAGGGCGGAATTCTGCTTGCTATGCAAATCCTGCGTGATGGAATTTTGCAAATTAGAAATAGAAATTTGAGAGGCGGAATTTTCTCTGCTCGCAAAATTTTGCATCTTTGCGGAATTTTGTTTTTCCGTAAAATTTGACGCCGAAGCGGAATTTTGCTCGTTTTTAAAATTTGAAGCGCCTGAATTTAACGCAAAAACAGGGCTTTGCGCGATGCGTCCGCCTAGATAGATGCGCTCGTTGAGCCTAAAAACATGCGGGCTGGTGTAGTGCCCGACGTTAAAGCCCGCTGCGGCGATCGCATTAGCCAAAAACCGCCCGGTGCTGCCCTTACCATTGGTGCCGATGATCTGGATGACGTTTTTGAGCGGAATTTTATCTTTAATGGCAGCATACGCCCGTGGGAAGCGCTCATAGTCGATTTTTTTGTAATAAATCGGGCGATTTTGCAAAAATTCTTTAATGCTGTGCCCGCTCAAGTCTGAATCCCCTAATCGCAAGCGCCGAAATAAACTCGTCAAACGCCTGCGCGGAGGCATTTTCGATCGCCTTGTAGCGGTCCTTATCGCTAATGATCGAGCTCGTATCGTAGCTATTTTTGACTAGGCGGCTAACTTTAAAATCGTAATCGCCCACGCAATCCTTGCTGAAAACCTCGCCGTTTTTAAGCTTGGTGCTAAAATTTACGATGAGATTTGCGCGGTAGCTAGTGACGTAGCCGAACTGATCGTATGAAAGCTCGCTAAAGCTTAGGCTTTTTATGCTCGCTACTACAATCGTCTGCGCCGAGTTTTTATCCGAAAGGCTCATCCCTAGGCGCTGAACTATACCCTGCCTGATCGCATCTTTGATCGCGACAGTGTTTTGCGGATCGGTCTTGCTCATCATCACATCCACAAATACGCTTCCACTCATCGTCTCTTTTGCAATCCTTGAAACGGGCTTGTAGCCGCAGCCGATTAAAAAAATCAAACAAAAAATGGTTAAAGCTTTTCTCATCTTCGCCTACTTTACCACCAAATTTACGAGCTTGTTTTTGACGTAAATTTCTTTTACGATGCTCTTGCCCTCTAGCCATTTAGCGCAGTTTTGCTTCGCAAGGCTCAAAATTTCGCCCTCGCTTAGGCCTGCATCCGCTTCAAACTCGGCGCGTTTTTTGCCGTTAATCGTGACGGCAAGTTTAATAGTATCGCTTTCGAATACCTCTTCGCAAACTCGCAGTTCGCCGAAATTCTGCCTCTTAAACAGCTTCTCGCTAAGCTCGGCGCAGATGTGCGGCACGATAGGCTCGAGCAGGTTTAAAATCACAAAGTAACCCTCGGTGAATACGTCTTTGTTGCTCTGCGCGTTTAGGGCGTTTAGCGCCTCCATACACGCGGCGATTAGGGTATTAAAAGCAAAGCTGCTCTCATAAACCTGCTGTGATTTCTTAAGCGCCTCGTAAACTTTGAGGCGGGCGTATTTTTCCTCTTTGTTTAAAGCGGCGTGGTCGATCTGCGGAATTTTATCAGTAGCATAAGCATTTTCGGCGCGATCGTAGAGGCGGCTAAGAAATTTATACGCGCCCTCTACCGCGCTGTCGTTCCACTCAAGCTCCTTTTGAGGAGGCGCGGCAAAAAGTATAAAAAGTCTCGCCGTATCGGCGCCGTATCTCTCGATAATATCATCGGGATCGACGGTATTTCCCTTGCTTTTGCTCATCTTTGCGCCATCTTTTAGCACCATACCCTGGGTTAGCAGCCGCTCAAACGGCTCGCTATCGCGCAGATAGCCTATGTCGCGAAGAGCCTTTTGGAAAAATCTCGCATATAAAAGGTGCAAAATCGCGTGCTCAATGCCGCCGATATACTGATCGACGTTCATCCAGTAGTTCACGCTTTGCTCGTCAAACGCTCGCTGCCGCCACGTCCGCTCGTCGCTTGCGTAGCGCGCGAAGTACCACGAGCTTTCAAAAAATGTATCGAGCGTATCGGTCTCGCGCACCGCGTCGCCGCCGCATTTAGGGCATTTGCAAAACTTCCAGCTAGGATGCGCGTCTAGCGGATTGCCTTTGCCAGTGATCTTAATATCCTGCGGAAGCTCTACGGGCAGATTTGAAATTTCTTCGCTTACGAGCCCGCATTTTGGGCAGTGGATCATCGGGATCGGCGCGCCCCAGTAGCGCTGGCGGCTCACTCCCCAATCGCGCAGTTTAAAATTTACCACGCGACGCCCAAGCCCTAGCTCTTCAAATTTTGAGATGACGGCGCTTTTTGCCCTCTCGCTATCCATGCCGCTAAACTCTTCGGAATTTACCAAAACTCCGCTCTCTACGTAAGCTTTGCTAGCGTCGCAATCGCCGCTTTTTGGAACGATGCTTTGAATGATCGGCAGGTTAAATTTCTTCGCAAACTCGAAGTCTCTCTCATCGTGCGCAGGCACCGCCATAACCGCGCCGCCGCCGTATTCTGCTAGGACGAAATTTGCGGTCCAAACGGGGATCTTTTTGCCGTTTAGCGGATGAAGCACGCTGATTCCGAGGCTCACGCCGTCTTTATCGCTTGCTTGGCGCTCGCGCGGGCTTTGATTTAAAATTTCTCTCACCTTCGCCGTAGCTTCCACGTCGAGTAAGCCTTCATCCAAAAGCCTCTTTACAACCTCGTGTTCCGGCGCAAGCGCCGCGTAGCTCATGCCATAGATCGTATCGGGGCGCGTCGTAAAGACCTTAAAGCCCTCGATGCCGCCAAGTTTGGCGCTGCTTTGCTCGTCAAATTTAAAGCTAAATTCCAAACCCTCGCTGCGTCCGATCCAGTTTTCCTGCATCGTAAGCACCTGAGCGGGCCACTTGCCCTCAAGCTGTTTTAGGCAATCCAAAAGCTCCTGCGCGTAGGCGGTGATTTTTAGGTAGTAGCCAGGCATCTGCTTTTGCACGACCTCATTGCCGCAGCGCCAGCACCTGCCCTCCTCAACCTGCTCGTTGGCAAGAACCGTCTGATCGTGCTCGCACCAATTTACCACGGCGCTTTTTCTGTAGATGAGTCCTTTTTCAAAAAGTTTGATGAAAAATTCCTGCTCCCAGCGCGTATAAAGCGGATCGGAGGTAGCGAGCATACGGCGAGCCGAAAAGCTAAAACCCAGGCGGTGCAGCTCATTTTTCATATAATCGATATTTTCGTAAGTCCAAGTTTTAGGGTGAATGCCGTGTTTGATCGCCGCATTTTCCGCAGGCATTCCGAAGCTATCAAAGCCGATCGGCTGAAGCACGTTGTATCCGCGCAGCCTATAATAGCGACTCAGTGCGTCGCCGATGCTATAGTTTCGCACGTGCCCCATGTGGATGCGGCCGCTTGGGTAGGGAAACATCGAAAGGATATATTTTTTAGGCAGGCTATAATCGTCCTTAGGCTCAAAAACTCCCTCTTTATCCCAAATTTTCTGCCATTTAAGCTCAATACTTTTACTATCGTAAGGCATTTTGCGCTCCTAGAATTCGTCTTTAGTTTTTGCTGACTCAATCGCTATTAAAATTAGCGAGAAAAAGTTTGCAAGTAGCGCGCCGATCGCAAGCGAGGTCACGATCGACAGATCTCCCGGCGCTACTACAATCAAAACGAACGCCGGTATGAGATGCAGATCCGCTACGAGCGAGCTTGCAAAAAGCTCAGCTGCTAGCATATTTCGCACGCCTACCTTCAAAAGCGTCGAGACTGCATTCACGCTGGTTGCTATGAAAAGTAAAATTTCATTCTTCTCATACAAAAACCCGCCTATCGTAGTCATACTCATCAGCGCAAAAAATATGTAAATTACCCTTCCCCAGTTCATCTTTTATCCTTACACCGTGCCTTTTTCATACATGGCGCGATTCTTTTCTTTCTCTTTGATACGGCGCTGTTTTTCAGCCAAAAACGCGCGGTACTTTTCAACGTTAAATTTAAACAAAATCAGCATCGGAGCAGCTACGAATACAGAGCTGAAAGTTCCTGCTATGACGCCTATTAGCATCACGAAGCTAAAGCCGTGGATCATCTCTCCGCCCCAGACGAATAAAATCACGATGACGATGAGAGTAGTAAGCGAAGTAAGCAGCGTGCGCGATAGCGTGTGAGAGATCGATTCGTTTATAACCTCATCAAGCTTAATCGATTTACTATCTTTTACACCTTCTCGAATTCTATCGAAAACAACGATGGTGTCGTTTAGCGAGTAGCCCATTATGGTTAGTAGTGCAGCTAGAATTTCAAGGTTGAAATCCACACCGGCTAAAATCATCGCACCTACGGCAACTACGACGTCGTGCAGATCCGATAGCACTGCGGCGACCGCAAATCTCCACTCAAACCGCAGGGTGATATAAACCAAAATGAGCGCAAACGACACACATACCGCTAAAATTCCGTTTGTGCGAAGCTCCTCGCCGACTTTAGGACCTACGATATCGACCTTGCGAATGTCGAAGTTTCCACTACCTTGTAAAATTTTTTGCGCCGCCAAGGCGGGATTATCGCCCAGTTCACTCGCAGCGCCTGAATATCTAATCGTAACTTCTTGATCGCTACCGAATTCCGTAACGTTGATATTGCCTAAATTTGCCGCCTCGAAGCGTTTTCTGATCTCATCAAGCGGTGCTTTAGCGTCGTATTTAACCTGAATGAGTGTACCGCCGCTAAAATCGATGCCGTAATTAATGCCCTTAATGAAAAATAGCGCAATAGAGCCTATTATCAAAACAGCAGAAAGCGCAAAAGTAAAATATCTAAATTTCATAAAATCATAAATTTTGCCCTTATCAAACACTTGCATTTGCGCCTCCTCTTACTTTATAACCGAGCCAAAGCGCGGTATTTTTGCTCTTTTCCATCTTATCCATTACTAACTCAAACATTCCGTGAGTGCCTAAAATAGCCGTTATCATCGACGCTACGATACCGATGCTCATCGTGACGGCAAAGCCCTTCACCGGACCGGTGCCGTAAGCATAAAGCGCAGCAGAAGTAATTAGCGTAGTGATATTTGAATCCACGATCGCGCTCATCGCATTTTCATAGCCTTTATTTATACTTTGGCGGATTAAAACTCCCGTCCTTAGCACCTCTCTAACGCGCTCGTTAATGATGACGTTCGCATCTACCGCCATTCCGATAGTTAGTACGATTCCAGCCATTCCAGGAAGCGTCAAAGTAGCGCCGAATAGCGCCATACAAGCTATCAAAAACAAGATATTGACCGTAAGCGCGATATCGGCAAAAAGTCCCGCTACGCCGTAGTATAAAATCATAAAGATCAAAATCGCAACCGCTGCAAGACTAAGCGCCGCCATACTTTTATCGATGCTATCTTGTCCTAGGCTAGGGCCGATGCTGCGTGTCTCTGAGACTTTAACAGGAGCCAAAAGCGCACCGCTTCTAAGCGCAATCGCTACGTCGTGCGCCTCCTCGACGCTAAATCCGCCGCTGATCTGACCGCTGCCGCCGCCGATGCGCTCGTTAATGCGCGGTGCGGAGTAAACCTTGCCGTCAAGTACAATCGCAAGGCGCTTACCGACGTTTTTGCCGGTAAAATCGCCAAAAATTTGAGCGCCTTGAGAGTTTAGCGTAAAATTTATGATCGGCTGGTTGGTGTGCTGATCGAAAGCTACCTTCGCATCAACTAGCATCGCGCCATCAAGGACAGGAATTTCGTTTATGAGATACTTGTAATTCGGATTTTTAACGTCGGGATAGATCACGTCGCCGTAAGCTCTGGCATCCGCTGCGCTAATAGTCTGCGCGCGATCTTGGCGCACGTCGTCCACCGCCATAAGCTGCAAGTGGGCCGCTTTGGCGATCAGATCCTTGGCGCGCTGCTCATCCGCTGCACTTTTGACGCCCGGAAGCTCAACCAAAATATAGCTCTCGCCCTGCTTTGCTACCGTCGGCTCCGCAAGTCCGAATTGATCCAAGCGGTTGCGGATAGTTTCTACGGCCTGTTCGATCGCGTATTTTTTAGTCGCTTCGACTTCCTCGGGCGTCAGCGTGACGCGGTATTTTTCGCCAGATTTTTGAATGTCTAATCCGCTTGCGGCGCTATGCAAAATCGCATCAAATTTAGAAGCCTCGTCCGCGTCTAAAATTTCAAACTCAAACGAATCGCCTTCCAATTTTAGCCCGTCCATCAGCAGATCATCGCGTTTGGCGGCGTAATTGACGCTCGCAGCGATCGATTTGATCTTTGAAACGACCGCTTCATCGCTTTGAACTTCCAAAAGCATATGTAGGCCGCCTTGCAGATCCAAACCCAAGTTTATCTTGCTTCCCTTTTCGGTCTGAAAGATCGAAGGCGCGGCAAAAATCGCCGAAAAAATAACCGCAGCCAAAAAGATCAGCAGGCGGTATGAAATTTTACTGCTCATCTAATTTTCTTGCCACAAATTGTTTATCCAGCTCAACCATGACCTCATCGTTAAGCTTAACTGTGATAAAATCATTGTTTGTTTTCACGACCGTGCATTTTATGCCACCGCTAGTTATGATCTTATCGCCTTTGCCGAGCGCATCGACCATCGCTTTATGATCCTTGGCCTGCTTTTGCTGCGGTCTGATAATCAAAAAATACATAATCGCAAAGATTACGACGATAGGCAGGATTGATGCAAAGAAGTTTCCTTGTTCCATGTGTTTCCTTCATTAGAAATTTAAAAAGTAGCTATTTTACATTAAGTTACATAAATAAAGGCTTTGTTCTTGCCCTTGCGCTTTCAAATTTTATTTTCGTAGAAATTTTAAGCTCTAAATTTGACGGCTTGGCTGCTTTGGCGGCGGAATTTTTCTCGCCTCTAATTGCGATAGCGGCACTTTTTTATCTGCTAAAAGCAAACAAGGCGGAGTGGTTTTGGTGCGGATTTTTTATCGGCGCGCTGTGGATGCACTGGATCAGCTTCAGTCTGATCTATTTCGATCTTGCGTTTTTAATCCCGCTTGAAATTCTTGGAATTTGCCTCGTTTACGCCTTTATTTTCCGCATCTTTGCGATCTTTGACGCGCCCGTTTTGCGCGCCGTGTGCCTTTTAGCGCTGAAGCTTATCCATCCTTTCGGCTTTGATTGGCTAAATTTTGAACTGCTTCTAAGCCATGGAATTTTCAGAGCCGATCTTAGCGCGCTGGCTCTGATTTTAGCGGGGCTTTGCGCGGTTTTGTATCTACTGGGGCGCGGCGCGGCAGCTAAGCTTAACGCCGCGATCTTTGCGGTATTTTTGATCTGCGCGCTGCAATTTAGCCAAAAAGAAGCCGAGCCGCTACCGATTAAAATTTCACTCGCAAACACCGATATTTCGCAGCATGACATCTGGGCGAAGGATAAAATTTTATCCGCCGCGTTGGCAAATTTAGCTCGGATTGATGATGCGATCGCAGCGGGACAAGACGCGATAATTTTGCCCGAGAGCGCCTTTGCGATGCCGCTAAATTTAGAAAACGTGCTTGTTGAAGCTCTAAAGGAAAAATCGCGCGCAATTACTATCGTAGCGGGTGCAGAAGCGTATGAGAACGGGAAATTTTACAACAGCGCCTATCTTTTTGCAAACGGGGAAATGAAGCGCTTCGATAAGCATATTTTGGTGCCGTTTGGCGAAATGGTGCCGCTGCCTGAATTTGCGCGAAATTTCATAAACCGCGTGTTGTTAGGCGGCGCGACCGATTTTTCGACCGCTAGCGGTTTTAGCGACTACGAGCTTGGCGGCAAGAGCGTAAGAAGCGCAGTTTGCTACGAGGCTACGCGCGCGGAGCTTTACGAGGGCTCGCCCAAATATGTCGTAGCGATCAGTAATAACGGCTGGTTCGTGCCGAGCTACGAGCCCTATTTGCAGCGCCTCATAATCCGCTACTACGCGAGCTTACACGGTACATTGATCTATCACGCCGTAAACGGTAGCGCTAGCGAGATAATCGCTCCGAAAAAGATCTGGATAAACCGCCTTAAAGATCATCTAAAATAGCCTAAAAAGTTATTTTTAAACGACTTTTGGATAATATTTTAAAATTTTATTAGGAGCTAAATTTATGGCTAAATACAATCGCATACTCGTAAAATTTTCGGGTGAAGCGCTAGCGGGAGAGAACGGCTTTGGGATTGACAGCGAAATTTTAAAATTTATCGCTAAAGAGATCAAGCAGCTCGTAGAGGGCGGCATCGAAGTAGGCATCGTAATCGGCGGCGGCAACATCATAAGAGGCGTAAGCGCCGCAGCTAGCGGTATCATCAAACGCACCAGCGGCGATCATATGGGCATGCTAGCGACCGTCATCAACGCAATTGCGATGAGAGAGGCACTAGAATACGCAGGCATGGACGTGCGCGTGCAAAGCGCGATAAAAATGGAAGCGATCTGCGAGACCTTCATCATCGGCCGCGCTAAAAGGCACCTCGAAAAAGGTCGCGTCGTGATCTTTGCCGCAGGCACGGGAAATCCGTTCTTCACGACCGATACCGCGGGTACGCTCCGCGCTATCGAGATCGGAGCCGACGCCATCATCAAAGCCACGAAGGTAATGGGGATCTACGACAAAGATCCGCAAAAATTTAAAGACGCCAAATTGCTTTCCAAAGTCACTTACGATCAAGCCCTGCACGACAACATCAGGGTGATGGACGATACGGCTATCGCGCTTGCTAAAGACAATGCACTTCCGATCATCGTATGCAATATGTTTAAGAGCGGAAATTTATACAAAATCGTCGATGGCGGAGATCTAAGCTCCTGCTCGATCGTAAAAAACTGAAATTTTAAATTTAAGGAGAATTGATGAGAACCGAACAAATTGTAGCCAAGGCTTTAAAAGTAACCGGCGGAGACCGATATAAGCTATCTTTGATGATAAGCAAACGCGCCGAGCAGCTAGCTGCAGGCGAACCGCCGTTAATAGATAACGTAGATACTCGCAGGATGAAATTTGCCGATATAGCAATTTTGGAACTAGCCGAAGGTAAGATCGCATTAGATGGAATCGTTGACAAGGATTAATGATAACTTCTTAGAAAGTCTCATCGACGATGTCGTCGATACCAAAGACATTCAAAGCGCCAAGCAGCTGCTTTATAATCTAAAAGAGCCTACTCCGTTACTGGTGGATGCTATAAATTTATGCATCGCGCAGCATGACGGGCAGTTTCGCAAAAGTGGCGAGCCGTATGCGATCCATCCGATTTTGGTAGCTTGCTTCGTATCTTTTATGGGTGGAGACGACGCGATGGTGATATCTGCGCTACTACACGACGTAGTAGAGGATACAGATTACAGCATCGAGCAGGTTAGACAAAGATTCGGCGACGAAGTAGCCAAAATCGTAGAAGGGCTTACTAAAATCGTAAACATCAGAGAGGATAAATTAGCTCCATCCGGCGATAGTAACGCCAAGCTACGCACCACTGCGCTTACCTTCCGCAGGATGCTGATGATCTCCATTAACGATCAGCGCGTCTTGGTAGTCAAGCTCTGCGATAGGCTACACAATATGCTAACCCTAGACGCGCTTCGCCCCGATAAACAAAAACGTATCGGCGAGGAGACGCTTTTAGTTTATGCGCCGATCGCGCACAGGCTTGGAATTTCATCGATCAAAAACGTGCTTGAAGATCTTAGCTTCAAATACGTCATGCCTAAAGAGTACTCGGCGATCGCCGATTACGTCGAGGAGCATAAGCAGCAGCTTCAGATGAGCTTGAGCAAATTTAGCGAAAAGATCAAGGAGTATATGCTTTCAAACGGCTTTAGCGAGGGCAGCTTTGAGATCCAAAAGCGGATGAAGCACTACTACTCGATCTTTTTAAAAATGCAGCGCAAAGGAATTTCGATCGAGGAGGTGCTCGATCTTTTAGCTATACGCATCATTGTGCAAAAGCCGATGGATTGCTACTTGGCTCTTGGCATCATCCATACTAAATTTAATCCGCTCATATCGCGCTTTAAGGATTATATCGCGCTTCCGAAGCAAAACGGATATCAGACGATCCACACGACCGTCTTTAACGAAAGTATGATCGTAGAGGTGCAGATCCGCACCTTCGATATGCACAACACCGCAGAATTCGGTGTCGCCGCTCACTGGAAATATAAATATAGCGGCTCGATCAATCCGAAGCTCGATTGGCTAAACGACATCGGCATGCAGGAAGAGGACGACGCCAACGCCGAGGATCTTTACGAATACGCTAAAGACAGCCTCTACGTAGAAGATATCGCCGTGTATTCGCCCAAGGGCGGAATTTTTACATTGCCGCGCGGTGCTACGGCGCTTGATTACGCCTATGAGATACACTCTCAAGTGGGCTTAAAAGCGACCGAGGCCTTTATAAACCGCGTCAAGGTGCCGCTTCTTACGGAGCTTAAAAACGGAGATATCGTTCATATCATCACTGGAAGCGAGCCACACTACCGCTGCAGCTGGCTAAGCTCTGTAAAAACCGGCAAGGCGCGCGCGACGATAAAGGCATTTTGCAAGCAAAAGATCAGAGATATAAATTTTGAAGTAGCGATTAAAATTTTATGCGCGATCTTTACGACGAGCAAGGAGAGCATTCTAAGCTGGCTCGAAAAAGAAAATTTAAGCAAAAAGATCGGTAAAGTTGCCTATGACTCGGTATTTTTAAAAGACGTCGTAAACGCGCTGAAAAAATACCCGCTCAAAGAGAAATTTTTCAATATGAAATTTCGCAGCAAGTATGAGATCGAGAAGCAAAAATTTGACAACATCGTGGTGTATTCAAATTTTAAAATCGACGAGGTTGAGTTTGATTACTGCTGCAACCCAAAGCGTGGCGACGACATCATCGGCTTTCGCAACGGACATGGCGTAACGGTGCATCACAAGCTGTGCGAACGTGCAAGCGAGCTAATCAAAACCGATGAGATGATCTTCGTAAAATGGACGCGTAATGCGCCGCACCGCTACAAGATCATATTAAATTTAGAAAACAAGCGCGGCTCGCTAGCGACGTTTTTGAACTATTTAGTCAAGCTCGAGGTCGATCTAGTATCGATAAGCCTTAACGAAAATAGCGAAACGACGTCGGATTATTTTGAGATTATCATCGAGCTAAACGAAAATTTAGACTCCACGGAGATTAAAGACAAACTCAAAAACCGCTTTAAAATCGTGGATTTCGTATCGCTTACGGACGTATATAAAAACTAAATAAGGGAGAGCAAATGGCTGACATTCAAGGCATTATGGAAAATTTTAAGCGCGGCGTCGCGGAGATCATCGGCGAAGAGCAAATAGAGGCACTGATTAGGCGCTATTACGACAGCGGCGAGGTCTTTTACGTCAAAATCGGCATGGACCCCACTGCTGCGGATCTACACCTAGGGCACGCCGTCGTACTAAATAAACTTGCATTTTTGCAAAACCACGGCGCGATCGTGCAGTTTCTAATCGGCGATTTTACCGCTCAAATCGGAGATCCTACGGGCAAGAGCGAGACTCGCAAAAAACTAGCGCGCGAAGTTGTGCTTCAAAACGCCAAAACCTACGAGCAGCAGGTGTTTAAAATTTTAAATCCCGCAAAAACTAAGGTAATGTTTAATTCCGAATGGACCAACCGCCTGGGTGCTAGCGGTATGATCGAGCTATCAAGCACTTTTAATGTTGCCAGGATGCTCGAGCGCGACGACTTCGAGAAGCGCTACAAGGCCGAGCAGCCGATCAGCATCAGCGAGTTTATGTATCCGCTGCTGCAAGGATACGACAGCGTTTGCATGAAATGCGATATAGAATTCGGCGGCACCGATCAGAAATTTAATCTTTTAATGGGTCGCCAGCTGCAAAGAATTTATGATGTCGGCAAAGAACAAAGCGTCGTGATGATGCCGCTTTTGGTAGGTACCGACGGCGCGAATAAGATGAGCAAAAGCCTTGGCAACTACATCGGCGTAACCGATACGCCTCATGATATGTACGGCAAGGTGATGAGTATCAGCGATGCGTTAATGTGGGATTGGTATAATCTACTAAGCCAAAAAAGCAGCGAAGATATTGAGCTAATAAAAGGCTTTGTGGCGGATGGCTCGATCCATCCTAAGGCGGTTAAGGAGGAGCTTGCCTCCGAGATCGTCACGCAATTTTATGACGAAAACACCGCCTTTGAGGCTAAGCAGGAATTTGACCGCGTCCACGGCGCCGGCGAGCTTCCTAGCGAGATCAAGGAATATCACGTAAGCTCGCCTGCATGGATCGTAAAGGCGCTCATCAGCTGCAAGCTCGCAGTCTCTAGCTCGGATGCGCGCAGGCTGATAAAATCAAACGCCGTCAGTATCGATCAAAATAAAATTTTAGATGAGCAGCTTCAGCTTAGCTCGGGCGAATATACGCTTCAAGTAGGGAAGAAAAAATTCGCTAAATTAAAGGTGGATTAATGAGTATAAAAATAGGCAAACACGAGATTGCGCACCCGATAATTCAAGGCGGCATGGGACTTGGTATCAGCTGGGACAAGCTAGCCGGCAATGTCAGTCTAAACGGCTGTCTAGGCGTCATTAGCTCGGTCGGCACCGGCTACTACGAAAATCTTAAATTTGCCAAAAAATCGCTCGATGGCAGACCATATCAAAGCGAGAATTTTTATAGCAAGGAGGCGCTTTTTGCCATCGTGCAAAACGCCCGTAAAATTTGCGGCAATGCGCCTTTGGGGATGAACGTAATGTGCGCGGCGAACGACTACGAGCGCATCGTAAGGGATTCGTGCGAGGCAGGGATCGACATCATCATAAGCGGCGCGGGACTCCCTACCAATCTGCCGGAATTTACGGCTGATTTTCCGGACGTCGCGCTCGTGCCCATCGTCTCCTCCGCTAAGGCTCTTAAGATCATCGCCAAGCGTTGGAAGCAGCGCTACGACAGAATTCCCGACTCCGTAGTGCTCGAAGGCCCTCTTAGCGGCGGACATCAGGGCTTTACCTACGAGCAGTGCGGCGATCCCGCGTTTGCGCTGGATAATCTAATCCCGCAAGTAAAAGCGGAGATTGCGCAATGGGGCAGCTTCCCGCTATTTGTCGCAGGCGGAATTTGGGATAAAACTGACATCGATCGCGTGAAGTCTTTGGGCGCCGACGGCGTGCAGATGGGTACGCGCTTCATCGGCACCTTTGAATGCGACGCCGCGGAGGAATTTAAGCAGGTGCTTCTTAATTCCAAAAAAGAGGACATCCGGCTTCTAAAATCGCCCGTAGGCTATCCCGCGCGAGGAATTCATACCAATCTGCAAGATATGATCGCCGCAGGCACGGCGCCTAAGATCCGCTGTATCAGCAACTGCGTAAGCCCATGCGAGCGCGGCAAAGGCGCTAACGCCGTAGGATACTGCATCGCCGACCGCCTAAGCGACGCATATCTGGGCAAAACGCAAAGCGGTCTGTTTTTTACCGGTGCGAACGGATGGCGATTAAACGAGATAATATCCGTGAAGGAATTGATAGAAAAACTTGTAAATGGCGAAGATAATTAAAATTTTTCTAATCGCAGCTTTTAGCTGCGTATTGGCGTTTGGAGCTTCCAGTGAGGCGTTTTTTGCGAAATTCGACAAGGATTTTATCGTAGCGACGCCGAATTACAAGCGCTCGCTGCACAAAGAGCTAAAATCGCTCTACCAAGGCGCGTCCGATAAAGAGGTCCGCATCAAAGCGCTAAAGAGGCTAGTTTATAGCTCGAAAAATTTAGGGCTTGACTCCTCGCCTTATGAATCTGCGCTAGCCAAATTACAAGGCAAAGCAAGCGATAGCAGCACGAATTCTAAAAAGCTCAAAGATGAAAACGCAAAAAATTCCAAAAGCTCGGACGAGAAAAACGCTTCAAATTTAGCGCATAGCCCCAAAGCCTCCGCCTCTAAAAATTCTAAGAATTCAAAAAATTCCACTTCCAAAAATCTCAAAAAGACGCGCGCGCCAGAAGAAGCCGATCTAAGCTCGCTATCTAGTGAGGATTTGGAGTTTTTACGCTCGACTAGGCCCCGCGGCGCAGACGACGCAAAAAATTCAATAGACGATGCACATAGTAGCGACTCAAGCGAAAATTCCGCAGGAGCCGACGACTCCTTACAAGCGCAGAATTCCGCAGGTAGCGCTGCGACCGAGCGATTAGATTCTGAGCTTCGCAAAAGCAGCGTAAAAAAATCCGCCCTCGATGCCAAACTCGCTCTAGAATCGCTGCGTGGCGATGGGGATGAGATCGTGCTTGAGTTTAACCGCGATCTAAAGCGTGGCGATTATAAAGATTTTACGATCGCAAGTAGCGATAATTTTCGCTTCGTGATTGATTTTAACGCGCGGCAAAAGTCACAAAAAACGCGGCTTAAAGATAGCTTCGTTAGCGATATACGCGTCTCGCAATACAACGATAAGACCGTGCGCATCGTACTTAGCGACCCGAAAGAATTCAACGCAAACGTTGAAATTAGCGGCAATATGATGATTTTAAGTACAGCTGAAGGCTTAAAAGCCGCAAAATCCGCGCGCGCAGAAAAAAACAAAGATCAAAAATCAGGGCGCAAGCGCGGACGCGAGCAAGATAGCGAGCTGCAAATCAGCACGATAGATGAATCTCAAGGCGCCAAATCGGTCTCCGTGGCCGCCGGTAAAATTTACAAATCCACTAAGGGCAAACTCATCGTAATCGATCCGGGTCACGGCGGCAGCGATTCTGGCGCGGTCGGAAACGGGCTAAAGGAAAAAAATGTCGTGCTAGCCACATCCAAAAAGCTCGGTGCGCTGCTTACCAAGCGCGGCTACAAGGTGCTTTATACGCGCAGCACCGACGTTTTTATAAATCTACGATCGCGTACCGCTTTCGCCGCTAAAAGAAATGCTGATATGTTTATTTCGATCCACGCAAATGCCGCTCCTAACGCTAGCTCAGCACTTAAAATGAGCGGTGTGGAGACCTTTTTCTTAAGCCCGGCTAGAAGCGAACGCAGTAAAAACGCTGCCGCGCTCGAAAACAGGGGCGATTTGGAGGATATGAACACCTTCTCGAAGCAGACCTTCCTAAATTTCTTAAACCGCGAGAAGATAATCTCTTCAAACAAGCTTGCCATCGATATTCAAAGCTATATGCTAAGCTCGGTCAAAAAGAGCTTTTCAAGCAGAGACGGCGGCGTGCGCGAGGCGCCATTTTGGGTGCTGGTGGGCGCTACGATGCCCGCAGTGCTCGTGGAGATGGGCTACATCACGCACCCGCAGGAGGGTAAAAATTTAGGCAAAAGCGCCTATCAGGATCGCATCGCCCAAGGTATCGCAAACGGCGTGGACGCGTACTTTCAGAAAAACAAGTGATGAAATTTTACGCGCTACGCATTTTGCGAGCTAGATGAAATTTTATTTCGGCGCGAGATTTGCTCCGCGGATATAGTTTGGCGAGCGGCACAGATCTTGCGGATAAACAGAGCGCGAAGGCGGTAAATTTAAAATTTAAAGCCCACCGCGCTAAATTTAAAGCAAAATGCGCGGCGCTTGGGTGCAAAATTCGCTCGCGTGCAAAATATTTACTACGGGCGGTAAATTTTGCGGAGCGTCTTGCGGTATATGCGGTCCGGGGACGTATACGGCTTAGACGCGGAATTTTTAGCGCAGCTTGGCGTAAAATTTTTAAACGCGGACTTGGCGCTACGAGCGCAGAGAGTGCAGCTAACGGTAAAATTACCGACAAAATCGCATTTAAGTCGCGCAAAAATAACGATTTAGTCGCGCTAATGCGAGCCGTCTTTCAAACCGCGTCCGCACAATTAGGATTGCGCTTTAAGCCGCAAGCGTGCATATTGCGCCAGTCGCACTTAAAACAGCCCTAAAATTTCGCGCTATGTCCGCAGGACGCGCGATATTTGCGTAATGCTGCGAACGCGATAGTTGCAACGCGCCGATGCCTGCGCTCTATGTGCATTAAAGGTGCAGCTGAATCGTAAATTTAAAGATAAAATTTAAAAGGTCCAAAATGAAAAAAATTGTATTTTTGATCCTGCTTTTCGCAGCCGTTGCGCTCGCGCTTTATGTTACTTCGCGCGTAAATCCAAATCTTTTCGCCGAAATCAAAATCCTAGGCGCGCTGCTAAACGCCACGATCTTCGGCGTCGCGCTCATCGCCTTAGCGATCGGCGAAAAGGAGTTCGTGCGCTTTCCGTTTCTTACCGCTTCGCTGCTGGCGCTGTTTTCGGGGCTGGTAGAGGGCGTACTGCTCTTCGAGAACCGCTACTACATCGCGATCACGGCGGTGGCGTTCGTCGCCTTCGTCTTTTATCTGCAGATCAGACACAAAAGATTTTCAAACAAAGCTTATAAAAATTCTGCGGACGAGAGCTCTAAAAATTTAGACGGCAACGAGAGCGAAAACTACAAAGAGAGCGGCGAAATTTTAAATTCTCAAAGCGAAGATGAAATTTTAAATTCTAATGACGATCGCGGTGAAAATTCCGCGGATGGCGCCGATGAAAATTCTACGCATCGCGCTGATGAAAATTCCGACGGAAATTTCAAAATTTCAAACGGTAGCGCGGGCGAAGGCGGCGCGGGCGAAAATTCCGCGCAAAATTTCAATCAGGGCACTGAAAATTTCGCACCCGACGCAAGGCGCGATAGATGATCAAATCCGCGCTGATCGCGCTTGCGGTGATATTTTTACTGCTTTTAAATTTAGCCAATCTTTTCGGCATGATAGGCATAAGCGGGCCGATGCCTGCGATGATCTGGTTTGCGATCAGCTTCTGCGGGGTTTTTTATCTATACAAATTTTGCGGCACAAAGCCAGTCGCGGCGCGGATCGGGATCTTTGCCGTAGCCTTCGTGGGCGGATTTTTCACGAGCGTTTTGTACTACGGATTTTTTAATTCGCAAACTTTGGAATTTGCCTTTACATACGCCTTTTTCGCGGTGGTCTTTACGCTCGGCATCGGCGTGATTTTGTAGCGAGTTTTAAAAATTTAGTGCCCCGCTTAAAATTTCGCCGCCGAAGCGAAGAACCAAGCTCCACGCGATTTACCCTGTTCACGCGGCGCCAAATTTACATCCTGATCTTATAGGTCTTGTAGTTATCCTTCATCCTAAACGTCAGTAAATTTTGTAAAATTCCAAAAAGGATCATAAAGGTGATGAAGCTGCTGCCGCCGTAGCTGAAAAACGGCAGCGGCACGCCTACGACGGGCGCGAAACCCACCACCATCGAGATATTAACGCCCGCGTAGATAAAGATAAGCGAGGCAAGCGCGCTCGTAAAGACCCGTATCAGATAATCGTTTTTAAAATCGTAGTTCAGGCTCAACAGATGCAGTATCAGCAGCGCATACAGCGCGATCAGCGCGGCAGCCCCCACGAAGCCGAAGCGCTCGATCGTATAAGCGAAGATAAAATCGCTCGTCGCAATCGGCAAGAATTTAAAGTGCGTCTGCGTCGCTTCATCCTTATCCTTGCCGTAGATGCCGCCGTTTCCGATAGCGATGATCGCCTGCTTTACCTGATAATTGGGCTCCTCGCTTATGAAATCGGCGATGCGCTTTTTTTGATAATCATGCATGTTTTCGTACAAAATCGGCGAGCTGGCCACAAAAACGATGATCAGCGTAAGCCAAATTTTTTTATCGACGCCGATGATAAAAAGAATAGCAAATCCCGTCAAAAAAAGTATCGCGGCGGTGCCTAGATCGGGCTCTTTTGCGATCAGAACAAAAGGCAGAAGTATGTAAAAGCTAAGGCGCAAAAAATCCTTGAGCCCGTAGCCGTTTTTCGGCGGCGGATTTTTGTGTATCAGATACATCAGCATCAGGATAAACGCGGGCTTCATCACCTCGCTGGGCTGCAGCGTAAAATGCACGAACGGAATCTCCAGCCAGCGCCTTGCTCCTAGCTTGCTAACGCCGAAAAAATCGACGCTGAGCAGCAATATGATGTTGATCCAATAAAATATCGGTATGAGATATAAAAATTTGCGTATCGGAAAGAGAAAAAACAGCGTAAAAATGGCAAATCCGACGCCGAAATAAACGACTTGCTTCGAGGACAGCACGTCGTTTGCCTCGCTTATTAAAACGTATGAAAAAACCACTATCGGCACGATCAAAAAAGGTTGAATGAAATCAAAATATGCTAAAATCTTTTTGTCAATTTTAAACAACGCTTAATCCTAATTAAAATTTTGACGTAAGAATAGCCAAAAAAGGTATAAATTTGGATAATCTAATAGCACAATGCAGCGAAAGGCTCGACGTTTTTTTAAGCTCGCAGCTAGGAATTTCGCGCAACCAAATATCAAATTTAATCAAATCCGAAGCGGTCAGAGTGGATGGCGCAGTGCAGAGCAGACCCGCTTACAAGCTATCTGCGGGCGAGCTCGTGCACATCGATTACCCCGCGCCCACGTCGCAGCAAATGAGCGCGGAGAGGCTAAACTTCGACGTTGAAATTTTATACGAGGACGATGATCTGCTCGTGGTAAATAAGCCCGCGGGCCTTACCGTTCACCCCGCCGCGAGCGTCAAAGAGCCCACGCTCGTGGACTGGCTTAAGTCTCGTGGCTATCTGCTTTCCACGCTCGGCGGCGAGCTTCGCGCAGGCATCGTGCACCGCCTGGATAAACTCACCAGTGGCGCCCTGCTCGTCGCTAAAAATAACGCCGCGCATGCCGCGCTCTCGGCGCAGCTAAGCGATAAGAGCATGGGGCGGATATACCTCGCGCTCATCGACCTGCCGCTGAAGCAGCCCTGCGTGATTGAGCGCCCGATCGCTCGCAATCCTGCAAACCGCCTAAAGATGGGAATCGTACCAGGCGGACGCAGCGCAAAGAGCGCGTTTTATGAAATTTTAAGCGGAGCGGAACTAGTGGAGTTTCAAAACTCCGCCGAGAAGCGCGATGAAATTTTAGGCGCGTGCGATGGCGCGACTGCAGACAAGAGCGCAGGTGCGGATAAAATTTCAGCCGTCGATAAAATTTTGGCTGCGAACGCAGGCGTAAGTAGAATTTCCACTGAAGACAAAATTTTGGGCGACGCTACGGATAAAATTTCAATGGGTGATGCGGGTAAAATTTTGGCTACCGATAAAATTTCAGACACGACTACAGGCGCTGGCAAAATTTCGGCCGTGTCCACAGGCGGGGATAAAATTTTAAGCGCTAGAAGGGACACAGATACGAGTAAAATTTTAGCGACCGACGTAAGCGCTCGCGGGAATGAAATTTTAAATACAGACCCAACTGCGGGCGCGGATAAAATTTCGGCTACCGACGTGAGCGCGAGCAAGAGCGCGGGCATGGATGAAATTTTAAACGACTACGCAGGCGCGGATAACGCGGACGAAATTTCAAATAACTGCATGCGGAGCGCGGATAAAATTCCGATCCAAAGCATAGATAAAATTCCAAGCAGCTGCACGGGCAACGCAGGTAAAATTCCAAACAATCTCGTAGATAGCGAGGATAAAATTTTAACCGCCGATATGAGTGCGGATCAAACCCAGAGCGCTCGTCTTGCCGAGAATAAATTTTTAAATTTTAAAAATCCCGCTCAAAATGAAAAGCTGCCGCCGATAAGCCTAAAGAGCTTTAATCTCGTCGCGGCGAAGCTATTCACGGGTCGCACGCATCAGATCCGCGTGCATTTAAGCTCGATAAATCGGCACATTTTGGGCGATCATTTATACGGATTTAAGAGCGAAAACGCTAAAATTAGCAGGATTTTGCTCCATGCCTATTTGCTCTATTTCATCCATCCGCGAAGCGGCAAAGAGGTGAAAATATGCGCGAGTTTGCCGAGCGAATTTCTAAATTTTACGACAAATCAAAAGGTAAAGGATGAAATTTATGAAAAAATTTTACCGACTAACGTTGAGTGCTACTTTAGCGATATTAGCGGGTGGTTGCGCTATGTCTAGCGCGCCTAGTGCAAGCGACGAGAGCCTTCCGCGCATAGAGGGGGTTAGGACGATCACGAGCGACGATGAGATCGGGCTTGAGTGGCCCAGATACGACAGCAATACCGCCGTGTTGGGCTTTATCGTTTATCGCGCGCCTGCAAGCGGCGGCGAAGCCAAAAAGATCGCCACCATCACAGATCCATACTCCACTCACTACGTAGATACGAGGCTGCAGCCGGGCACTTCGTATAAATACACGGTGCGCACATACGGCGCCAAGGGCGTTTCGGCTCCTTCTCCAGTCGCTATCGCAAGCACAGCGAAGATGCTAGAGTCCGTGCCGTTTGCGCAGGCGATCTACGGGCTTCCGGGCCGCGTTAAGATCATCTGGCGTCCGCATCCGGATCTTCGCGTAAGCTCCTATCTCATCGAGCGCCGCCCTAAAGGAGGCGAGTCATGGAGCACGATTAAAGAGGTTCGCGGCAGACTTAGTGCTGAATATATCGACAATATCGATTATGGCGAAGGATATGAATACCGCATCACCGTCAAAACCGAAAACGGAGAGCTGTCCAAGCCTAGTGCAGTCATTGCCGCAGCGCAGGCAGAATAAAGTTTGCCGAATTTCATAACCCAAAGCGTGAGCCTGCCGCGGCTGCCGATTAAGCTCGGCGAGACCGAATTTTTAGAAACGGCGCGCGGCAGAAATTTAACGCTCGTACGAACTAAAAGCTTTGATAGCGAGTTTTTTATCATCGTAAAGCCCAGCGGCGACAAGGTGATAGTAAAGGGCGAAAAGATCACCAAGCCCGCCAAGATCAGCCATCTGCAGCGAGCGCTCGAAATTTTTAAAGAGCGTTTCTGCGGGCGGATCATCTCGCAGGCGTTTGCTTACAAAGACAGCTCGCTTACCGAAAAAACGCCGCTAATTTTGGACGAAAATGAAATTTTATCCCTCGTAAAAAGCTCTAAATTTAATAAAATTTTTATCGAGATCGGCTTCGGCTCGGGCAGACACCTGCTTCATCAAGCGCGCTCAAATCAAGACGCGCTGCTAATCGGTATCGAAATTTACAAGCCCGCGATCGAACAGGTCGCAAAACTAGCGATCCGCGAGGGGCTGCAAAACATCGCTCTCATAGCCACCGACGCGCGGGTTTTACTGAGCCTGCTTCCCGCGGGCTGCCTGCAGCGCGTGTTTTTGCACTTCCCCGTGCCGTGGGACGACGCACTGCACCGCCGCGTCATAAGCGACGAGTTCGCCTCGCAGATCGCACGCACGCTCGAGCTCGGCGGTCGCTTCGAGCTTCGCACCGACAGCGAGGAGTACTTCCTCTACACGATGCAAAAGCTCTCGCCCTACGTGCAGCGCAAAGCGGGCGAAATTTTGCATTTTAAAAACCGAGACGCCGCCGTAGCGAGCAAATACGAGGATAGATGGCGCAAGATGGACAAAGACATCTATGATCTGATCTACGAGAACAAAACTGCGGGTCTGGGCGAGCCGCAGCAGTTTGAGATGGAATTTTTAAAATTTGACGCGGCGGCAATCGCGCGAAATTTTAAAAATTCTACCTTCAAAGGCGAGGATTTTTTCGTGCATTTTGAGGAAATTTTTTACTTTGACGCGCAAAAAAGCTTGGAGGCAGGCGGAACTTGCGCGGCGGACGGCGCAAATTTAAGCAGCGCGGGAGAAGTTATAAACGATGAGGCTACAAATTTAGACGCAATGCGCGGCGGAAATTTAACCGAGCGCGCGAGCATGGATGAAATTTCGTTAGGCGGCGGCAAAATTTTAGCTACGACAGCGGGCGATAAAATTTTAGCTTGCGAGAACGCTACGCAAATTCTAAAAAAAACAAGCGCCCCGCTGAATACAAACAGTGCTAATGAAGCGTACGCAAAAGACAGCGCAAATTTAAACGAGAATTGCTTGAACGCAAGCGACGTAGATTTAACGAGCGACGTTTCTGTCGCAGTAAGCGCTAAATTTAGCCGCCCCGCCCCGAGCGAAAAACGCGCTTTAGCCTGCGAGCAGATCGCAACAAAGCAAGGCACGCAGATAAACAGCGCAGCCTCCGCAAGCGATACACTAAACGCAAACGACCTGATCGCAACAATCGACGCAAGCAACGCGCTAAATTCTAGCGGCGCAAAGAGCGCGCTTGCAGCTACCGACGCGACAGACACGGGCAATATACCCACAACGATCGATGCAATAGATGCGAGCAATGCGCCGAATTCAGGCGGCTCGTTCGCAGCAGCCCGCACAAACGAAGCAAACGCGGCACCAAATACAAGCGTCGTACCTTGCAAAAAGGGATCGCAAACCGAACGGCAAAGCAAGCCGAGCTTCACCAAGCAGCAAGATAAACAGCAAAGCAACCTAGAAGGCTGTGCAAAGCCACGAGCCGAACACCAGAGCAAATTAAATCGCGCCGAGCGGAAAGATAAACGGCAAAGTGAACCAAGCTACGCCGAGCAGCAAGCCGAACAGCAAAGCAAGCCATGCACCGCTGAGCCGCAGGACGTGCTAATCCTGCTTTCACTCGGGGCATTCGACTTTCCGCAGCAGTGTTTCATCCGCGCAAACGCAAGCGGTACGCGCTACTTCATCCGCCGCCCGCTTCCTACGCGCGAAAACCACGCGGCACATCAAAAAATTTCGGAGATATTTTCACAATGGCAGAGATAACGGACGATTACAACATCATCACCGCAGCGGGCCTCACGCTAGGCTACGAAAAGGCGGGCGCAGTCATCCAAGACGCGAGCTTCGGCATCGGCGCAAAGGACTTCGTCATCATCACGGGCAAGAGCGGCAGCGGCAAATCCACGCTGCTTAAGTCCTTCTACGGCGGCATCGACATCATCGGCGGCGAGTTGAACGTCTGCTTGTGCGATTTAAAGGGCATCACAAACTCCGATCTGCGCACCCTGCGCCAGCGCATCGGCATTATCTTTCAAAACTACCGCCTGATCAACGAATGGACGATCGAGCGCAACATAATGCTTCCGTTAATGATAATGGGCTACAATCAGCAGGTCTGCCAAGACCAAGCCAAAAAGCTACTGCGCCACGTCGAGCTCGGGCATAAGATGGGCAAGTATCCACTCGAGCTTAGCGGCGGCGAGCAGCAGCGCGTGGCTTTGGCGCGTGCAATGGCGCATAATCCGCGGCTGCTGCTGTGCGACGAGCCTACGGGAAATTTAGACGACTACTCCAGCGCCATTATTTGGAATTTGCTGCGCTCGGCGTGCGAGTCGTGGAACGCCTGCGTCGTCATCGTAACGCATAAAATGCCCGCCACGCTGCGTTTTAGGCACCGACATTTTGAGATTAAGGACGCTAAAGTAAATGAAATCGATTAAAACCCATTTCGGCGTGATCTTTTCGCTCGTCGCGCTGCTTTTTTCAGTGCAGTTTGGAATTTTTATGAGCAACCTAACCAAAAGCTACGAGCGCTCGATCCAAAACGAATACAACATCGTGCTAGTCTCCAAAACTCCGCTCAGCCTACAAGACGCGCAAAAAGCGGTACCGAAAATCAGCTCGCTTAGCGAAATTTCCACAGCGGGCATAACCGAGCGGCTAAAGGGTAAAATTTCACAAAACGCCTTTGCCGAGCTTAGTAAAAATTTGCCTAAATTTTATAGTGTCAAGCTCGAAAGCTTCCCCGACGCTGCGCAGCTTGCCAAGATTGAGCAGGATCTAAAATCCATAGGCTCGCTCACGCGGGTTGAAATTTTTAAAAAGACCCACGATGAAATTTTTAAAATTTTACTGCTTATCAAAAGCCTCGTTTACGGCTTTGCGTTTCTCATCGTGCTTTTAGGCGTGATGTTAATTCACCGCCAGATGCGTATCTGGGTTTACGAGCACAAAGAGCGCATCGAGATCATGGAGCTTTTCGGCGCGTCGTTTCTGATAAAAAGCGGCAAACTCTACCGAATGGCGATAATAGACTCCTTCATCGCCACACTGATCGTGACCTGCTTCTACATAGCACTTCCTTCTTGGGAGGTGTTTTCGACCACGCTTAAGGGTATCGGCGATCTGCGCACCGCCATAGTGCTGCCTTACGATGCGCTGATTCTTTTGGGTGTCGCCTTGGCGCTATCTATCATCGCGGTAAGTTTTGTGATGCTGCAAATTGGAAATAAACGAGCATGAAAAGAGCTTTTTTAGCGCCGCTTCTTACGCTGGGGCTTACCGCAGCTCTTACTTATGCCGCGCCCGCAAAGGGACAAAGCACGAAAGATAAGATCGCCAAAGCGGGTCAAGAGCTCAAAAGCTCGCAAAAGGAGGGGATGCAACTCTCGCAAAAGATCGATGAGATCGCAGGCCAGATCGTAAAGGAGCAGGAGGGCTTTAAAAAGCGCGAGGGCGAGATCAAACAGCTAAGCGACGCGATCGAGGGCTTAAAAGATCAATACGCCGCCGAAGCGCAGGAGCTTGAGAAGCTCAATAGCCAAAACGTCACGCTTCTTAGCGTGCAAAACGATCTGGAAAGCAAGATTGCAAACGTGATCTCGCAAGAGCTATCATTCGATCTCATCACCGACGTAAATTCCACCACCACGCCCGATTCTATCATGGCTAGCGAAATTTTGGAGGGGCTCGGCGTCGTTATGAACGACGAGCTTAAAGGGCTGATCAAAGACTACGAAAATAATCAAAATTTTATTAACGAGCAGAACAAAAAGATCAAATCGATCCAAGCGAGCATGGCGGGCTACGATAAGAAAAAAACCGATCTCAACGCCAAGCAAACCACCCAAAAAGAGAAGCTCGCGCAGATGAAAAAGGACAAAGAGGACTATATCGCGAGACTGGAGAAGATAAACGACGAGCAAGATGCCATATCTAAGACCCTGCAGGAGCTTAAGATCATCGATGACGCCGAGGAAAAAGCCAAAGCGCAGAAGGAGGAAGCGGCACGCCAAGCAAAGCTTGAAGCGCAGAAGCAAAAGGAGCGCCAGGCGCGCGAAAAAGAGTACGCCAAAGCAAAGGCGGCTGCCAAAAAGGCGGGTAAGCCAGAGCCTGCGCCTCCTAGCGAGCCCGAGCCCGAAGTGAGCGAGCCGGCGGATGAGCGCGTAAGTAAGATCAACCAAAAGGTCAAGCAGTACGGCTCGAGCTATCAGTCCTCGCGCGTTAAAAAATACGGCGGAGCCAAGACCGCAGCGCCTCTGAACGGCGCGTATTTGAAGCGGAAATTCGGCAACTACAACGATCCCGTGTATAACATCAAGCTTTTCAACGAAAATATCGTGCTGGGCTCAAACAGCGGCGACACGCAGGTTAAAGCGGTGCTGCCGGGCAAAGTGGTTTTTGCTAAAGAAACCGCCGTGCTCGATAAGGTCGTGATCCTAGAGCACAGCGGCGGCATCCACACGATCTACGCGCATCTAAATCAGATCCCGCCTACCGTGCGCGTCGGCTCCAACGTCAAAAAGGGCTACATCATCGGACGCATCGGCTCGGATCTGACCTTTGAAGTGACGCAGCAGAACTACCACATCAACCCGCTCGATCTCATAAGTCTGAGGTGAAGCCGTGGGCAATAGAAATTCTAAATTTAGCGGATCTTGCGAGGACGCCGAAAGTTTAAATTTAAGCGGACAGAATTCAGGCTACGATTTAAATTTAGATGAGCAGAATTCTTTGAAAGGGCAAAATTGCGCCGCTTTAAATTTGAACGATGAAAGCCCTGTGGCGGCGCTAAATTTAAACGGGCCAAATTCCGCCTCGGCGCTAAATTTAGATAACTCAAATTCCGAAACGACGCCAAATTTAAACAATCAAAATTTTACCGCTACAAGCGCTGTCGCCGCATCAAATTTAGATAGCGAGAATTCCGCCATGGGCGCTGCCGCTGCATTAAATTTTAAAAATAAAAATTCCGCCGCAACGAGCGTCGAAGAGGCATCGAAGACGACGGCGGCCGCTGTGGAAACAGAAGCTGCAACGGCCTCAGAAACAGCGCAAAACGATATTGAGATTACAAGGGTAGCGGAGGAAATAATGACAACAGAAATGGCGGCAGCAAAAGAAGCAGAAGCGGTGAGACCGCAAATCCAAGAGCTTACCAATTTTCTTAGTGAATACACCGCCAAGATGCTTAGTATCGGCACTTACACCGCGCGCATCGAGCGCTGCGTGCGCAGGATAGCGGACGCTTACGACTATGAGGCTAGCCTGATGATCTTTGTGCGCCACTTCATCATCAGCGTGATGGATCCTGCGGACAACTCTATCCGCCGCACCTACGTCAAAACGGGCGCTGCGGCGCAGATCAGCTTCGATCTGATCTCGGAGCTAAGCGCGCTTAGCTGGGAAATTTACGATGAAAAAATCCCTTTTGCGCGCGCCAAAGCCGCATTTGCAGAAATTTTAGCCTCGCAGAAGAAAAGCTTTGCCAAAACTCTCGTTTTGCTCAGCGTCGCAAATGCCGCGTTCTGCGAGCTTTTCGGCGGCGACGGCGGTGCGATGGCGTTAGTTTTTGCGGCTACGGCTTTTGGAATTTGCGCCCGCTATCTACTTAGCAAGCTTAAAATCAACCTAAAAATCCAATACATCGCGGTTTCGTTCGCAGTCTCCTTCATCGTCTCGCTAGGCGCTCGCTACGGGCTTAGCGCCACGCCCGACATCGCCGTGGGATCGAGCATATTGTTTTTGATCCCGGGCGTCTGGCTTATCAACTCGGTATTTGACATCCTAAACGAAAATATGCTCGTAGGCATCAGCAGAGGGCTAAACACGGGGCTTTTGATCATCTGCATCGCAATCGGACTCTTTCTGACGCTTAGCATCTCAAATTTGGGGCTTGTAAATGTTTGATATAGCGCTTTTGGTATTTAAGGATGCTTGCTTTGCCGCTGCGGCGGGGCTCGGGTTTGCGTATGCGTGCATGCCGCCTAAAAAGACGCTAGCCTTCTCGGCGCTGCTTGCGGCGGTTGCGCATTCATGCAGGTTTTTGCTGATTCAAAGCCAAATTTTTTCGATCGCTGCCGCGACGCTTTTTGCGTCGTTTCTGATCGGCGTTTTAGGGATGCTCTGTGCCAAGCGCCTCAAGGTGCCCGCAGAGATCATCGCCTTCCCCGCGCTGCTTCCGATGATCCCCGGCATCTACGCCTACAAGGCGGTTTTGGCGCTGTTTTCTTATATCAGAGCCACGGGCGCAGAGCATAAACTCGCTCATCTTATCTCGTTTTTCGATAACGCCCTCGCCACGATCTCGATCTCGCTGGCGCTCGGCACGGGCGTTTCAATAACGCTGCTAATTTTCTACGAACAGTCCTTGATGATCACTCGCGGCGCAAGAGGCAAATAGCGCTAAATAAGAAATTTAAGCGGTCGCGGCGGGTAAATTTTATAAATTCTATTTTATTGCTCTCGTTTTATCTCTTTGGTTTTTTCATCGTAATAATATCCTTGCTCCACACCCAGCAAATTATCTTTTATATCGTATTTATATGTATAATTTTCATCAAAAATACCTAGATAAAAAGCATACCGACTATATTTTATACCTTCTAACTCAAAAAATGCTTTATACGGTTTTATATCTTTCTTTTTAAAGTTATATAAATTACAAAAGTTATCGTATTTTTTATCTATTAGGCTTACATACATATCAAAAAATAGCATGTCGGTTGGAATAGAAAAAATTTTATCATTAGGATATTTGCGGTCGTATATTTTAGGATTAATTTCATTTAAAAATATTTTTTCCGTAAATAACATATCAAATACATGTTTATCATTTTCTAATCCGCTAAAATATAATTTGTACTTTAAATTTCCATCCGACAAGATTAAACTATTATTATTTTCCCAAGGGTAAACAACTTCGCCTTTGAGCATGGACATATTTACAAAATCTTTGAAATTTGCTACGGCTTGTTTACCGTTGCAAGCCCTGTCTCCCAAACCCATAAAATATTCTAAATTTATATTGTCATCTACAATGAAAAATTCGCAAGCTTTATCTGGACGATTATTTCCACCGCATCTTTCCGCCAACCCGCTATAAAAATTATAAAATTCATCCTCTACTTTACCGTATTGTTTCTTTATTTTTCTTTCCATATCACGGAATTCCTCCGCTGAAATATTTATAGATTTATAGGTCTTTTTAAGCATGCACTTTAGTGCCCTATCCTTAAGCTGTATATCCGTAAGATTGCCATCCAGATTACATACCCATTCATATGGATCGGTTTTAATTTTTTCGGCTGAATTTGGGTATTTATACTCCGCGATAATCGAAAGTATCGCGCACAAAGCGCATATTATTATGATGAAAGCCAAGCACAGATAATATCTCATTTTCAAATTTCGCTCCTAAAATTTTCCGCAATATACCTCACATAGACTTAATCCGCGATAATTTTAGAATGTCTCAAATATCGTTAAATCAGAGCTTTTCTTGATCCGCTTCGGCAAATTTTATCTCAATGCTTTGTAGGTATTGGGCTCTCTTGCGCCGCTCGTCGCACCTCTTGCCGAGAGGGTAAAATTTAGCCGGGCTTTTCTGACTTAAACGCCCTTTTTGCCGTCATATAAAAGCCACTAAAGATAAAAAGCGCCATGCAAAGCGAAACGAGCGACCATAAAATTTTACCCGCTAGCCCGAAAAAATAGCCCGTATGCAGCTGGTAGTTCGCATCTTTAAACTCGCCCGCGGTGATACCGTCCGTTTGCTTCTGCTCCGCGACCTTGCCCTCCTTTAGCTTCACGCTCGCGCCTTTTGGACGAGCGGTAGCGGGCGCATCGGGCTCATAATACCTGACGCCGATCTTATCTCCGGCTGCGAGCATTAGGGTAAATTCTTTATACTCTATGCCACTTGATCTGAATATCTCATAAGCCCTCTGCGCGTCGCTAAATTTATACTCTGTGCCCTTTGTGCCGCCCTCTTTTGCGGGTGCGGCGGCGTGATCTTTAGAAGCGGCGGCTTTAGGCGCGCTAGCTTGCGGTAAATTTTGCGAGCTTACAAAAAGCTTCATCACGGCATCGTTATACCAGCTATACGACCAGTTAAGCCCGGTTAAACAGATGAGAAGGTAAACTACCGCGCTTAGAGTACCCAGGCTCGTGTGCAGATTGTAAAAAAGAGCGTATTTTTTGAGTTTAAAATTTGGCTTTATCGCCTCGATAAATTTACGCCTAAGCCTTGGGAAATGCAGCCAGACGCCGCTTATTACGAGCAGTATCATCGCTGTGGCGCTCGCGCCTACGATCTGTTTACCGACCTCAGCTGCGGTTTTGTTGCCGCTTAGCGCTAGGCCCAAATTTCGATGCAACGCCATCACCGTTAGCACAAAGCCCGTGCCGCGATCCTTGCCAATGATCTGCGCAGTGTACGGATCGACCAGATACGCATCATTTCTGTTTGCGTAAATGACGAAGGCTTCATCATCGCTTTTGGGCACGACGAGCCTTACGGGCTGCTTAGCGCCTGTTTGCTCGCTAAAGCTTTGCAGAATTTTCTCTACGCTTTGCATTTCGCCCGTTTTTTCGACCTTTTTAGAGTCCGCGTTTATTAGCGCCTCAAGCTCGTGCTGATACGACAAAATCGCGCCCGTAGTGCCAACGATAAGCAGCGGTATAGAAAAAACGATCGATAAAATCAGATGGATGTTAAATAAAATTTTGTTGCGCTTAAGAAGCAAGCTCATTGCAGATCCTTGCGAGATAAATTTAATCTTTATTTGATTGAGGTTCGCAATTATATTGTGCAATTTTAAATATTTAGATAATTATCATTAAGATTTAGACCGCGAAATTTTAAGGCGTGTTATGATATCACAAGAGCGCCTATGTACCTCGCGCAACGTCATAAACCGCGCGCTTTAGGTTCTCAAAGCCAAAAATTTAATCCGACTTTCGCGCGGCAAGATGACGCCGGTGAGGTAAAATTCTAAGCGCGATTTATAAAAAGCGCGCTTAGAATCTCGTAAATTTAGAAATTTTGCGCTAAAATTGCCAAAGACGCGAGCTTGCGTAATCCAAAAAACAAGGTCATTATTATGTCGCAAAGTGTAGTCGAGTTTGCTTCGATAATCCTTTATGTTACGATAGGCTTTTGCCTTCTTGTTTCATTGCTTGATAAAAACAGATCATTCAAAACCGTAGATCACGGAACTCTGTTTATCTCCGCCGATCCGCTTTTAAAAATGCAGATGTTTATAATATTCCTAAGCTTCGGCGTAGTCACTCTATCCAGCTCGCACGTAGCAAAACATAACGGTGAGCCGATACCCTGCTTTTACACCCACGATAAAATTTGTTCGCAGGAATACAAAGCGGCAGGCATAAATTTAAGATGCTTCGAAGAAGGCGATCCCAGATGTGTGGATGGATATCTGCAAATAAGCGAGCCTAGACTAATACTCGGCAAAATCATATCTGTCTGCGCCATAATTTTTTCATTTATCGTGCTAATTCAAAAAGGAATCAGAATAGATAAAAGCGGCATCTGCAAAGAATGGGAGGTTCTGCCGTTTAGGCATACGGAAAAGATATACTTTGATGAGATGAACTACGCCACATGGTTTATAAGAGGCGTAAAAAATAATCAGCATACGAGGCAAAATTAGCGGCGTTAAATTCGGGGCGGGATATTTGTATGCACAAAAGGATATAGATTTTTTGCAAAATTTTATATTAGAAAAGCTCGCTGAAATTTCAAAAGCTAAAGCAGCCGAGCAAGATGCCTGGGCTTAATTTAACGTTAAAAATATCTAAATTTAAGGCGGCGGCATGATATTTTTATATTTGATATTCGGCATAAATCTTTTACTGTTTGGGCTTGCTATTTTAAAAAGCATGGTTTTTAAAAGCAAAGCCTCTTATAAAACCGTGCAAAAGGGCGCCTGGCTCATACCTCCTAGCCCCATAGCAAAAACTATGCTTATCGTGCTATTTTTATCCTGGGGTTCGCTGGTAGCATTTGATGAGCCTTGGATAAAAACAACAAGAGGCGGAGGTAAAGTTGCATGCTTTGATGCAAACGACCCTTTATGCGTAGGCGGGCATATGCAAAGAGGCGGCGCAGAAACCGCACTCGTGATCGTGATGGGTCTTGCAATGATGCTAATTGCCATACTGCCGTTATCTGAAAAGGGCGTCATCATAGACAGCCGCACCGTAAGGAAAGAGTGGAGATTTTTGTCGTTTAAATTTAGCACAAAGATCGATATAGAAAACGCCCTTACGGAGAAAGGAATGAGGGGCGAGATGCCGATTTTGATAGTAGAAGACGGGCAAAGCGGAAAAAATTTCACGCTCTCGTTCCCATACGCACAGCAAGATATAAAATTTATCGAAGCAGAGATAAGAAAGAGGCGCTATAATATGATGAAATCAAAAGAGACAAGAGTTCCCCTTAAATCCGCGCTCAAAAAACCATAAGCTTAAAAGGCGCGAATGAGCGCGCAAACATAGAAATTCTAAAAAACGACAAAGAGGGCGCGGACGATTAAATTTTAAATTTATCCACGCGCGAGTAGTAGCTATAAAATTATGAAAAGCCGTAGCAAAGCAGCGTAATGATCGCGCGAGTAGTAGCCATAAAATTTACGCGTAACGAAGCGGCGGCAACGAGTGTGCGAACAAGTGCGCGCAAGCCCAAAAAAAACGAGCCCAACGCAAGCGCCCGTAAGCCCAAAAAGACGAGCCGGACGCAAGCTCAAAAAAGACGAGCTGGACGCTTAAAATTTAACTCGCGATTTTAAAATCCGAAATTCTAAATCGCTCCGCCAAAATTTAGCCTATTTTTTACCTAAAATTTCGTAAAATTACGACTTTAAATTTTCAAAAAGGACATAGATGAATAAAAGTTTGGAATTTAGAGCCGACGTCGGAATGCTCTTCGTGGCGATCACTTTTGGGCTCGGGTATCTGCCCACATCGCAGGCGCTTGCGAGCAACAACGTCTTCGTGCTGCTATTTTGGCGCTTTTTCGCCGCGAGCATCATCGCAGGCGCGATATTTTTCCCGAAGCTCAAAGCCATCACTTCGCGCGAGATCAAGCACGGCGCGGTACTTAGCCTGTTTTTATTCGCGGGTTTTACGTCGCAGACCTTCGCCTTTAAATTTGCGCAAAGCTCCTCCGTAGCCTTCATCATCGGCCTAAACGTCGCGCTCGTACCCTTCATCGCCGCGGCGCTGTTTAGGCATAAAATTTACTCCTACGCCTACGCGGGCATCGCGCTTGCGATCGCTGGGCTCTATCTCATCGGCGACACGCAGCTAGGCCTCGGCAAGGGCGAAGCGCTGGCGCTAGTCTGCGCGTGCGCGTATTCGTTTCACATCGTGCTAACCAACCGCTTCGTGCAAAGCTGCGACGTAGCGGGCATCGCCTACGTACAGATCCTCTGCTTAAGCGTGCTTTGCTGCTTTGCGGCGATCTTTTTTGAGAGGGTCAGCATCGTGCCGGTGATGGATAAAAGCTTTTTCGTCGCGATGGCGGTGATCTGCCTACTGGGAACGGTTTTTGGCTTTTTTGCGCAGGCTTTGATGCAAAAATACACGACGCCCGTAAAAACCGCTCTGTTTTTCACGCTCGAGCCCGTGACGGCGGGCATTATGGGCGTATTCGTGGGCGGCGAGAGGCTAAGCGCGATGCAAATTTTAGGCGCGGCGCTCATCCTCGCAGGCGTTTTGATAAGCGAGATCGGAAGCTACCTCAGCGCAAAACGGAGCAGATCCGCAGGCGCTTGATTTTGCGGCGTTATAAAATTCCGTGCTGCATAAAATTTGCACGCAAAATTCCATGCTGCATAAAATTCTACTCCTTTAAAATTCCACAGCGAAATTCTGCGCCACGCATAATTCTATATCACGCGGAATTTTGCGGCGTCTCTCGCAAGGATACGTTAAAATTCCGCAACAAAATTCGTATTAAAATTTACCCAGCAAAGGCGTGCGGCGAAGCTTTAGCGATAAAATTTCATTGATTAAGCGATACAATAGTAAAATAACGAAATTTTAACAAAGGAGCCCCTATGAAAAAAATCATCCTTCTTGTAGCCGCGCTTGCGGGCATATTGTTTGCCAAAAGTGTAGAGCTTGCCACACCGCCCAATCATAAAGACGGCGTAAATCACCTGGAATTGGTGCTGATCTTAGACAAATCAGGCTCGATGAGCGGGCTTGAGAGCGACACGATCGGCGGATTTAACTCGATGATAGAAAAGGAGCGCAAAGAGGGCATCGACGCCAGCGTCACGACCGTGCTTTTCGATACGAAATTTAACGTCATCCATGACCGCACGCCGCTTAAGAAGGTCGAAAACCTAACGTCCAAAGAGTACTACGCCGGCGGCAACACCGCGCTACTTGACGCCGTCGGCAGCACGATAGCGCGTATCGAGCGCGTGCCCGACATCTATGCCAAAAACAATCGCGTGCTTTTCGTCATCATCACCGACGGGATGGAAAACTCAAGCCGCGAATACTCCAAAGCGCAGATTAAGAAGATGATTAGCGACAAGCAGGAGAAATACGACTGGGAGTTTATCTTTTTGGGCGCTAATATCGACGCCGCAAGCGAAGCACGCAGCATCGGCATCAGAAGCGAAAACGCTCTAAAATACGAGAATTCCAAAGAGGGCGTGAGTAAAAATTTCGAAGCGGCGGCCGAGATATCCAAAGACGTAGCGACCGACAACAAAGCAAACTCGAAATGGCGCGACAAGGTGCTTCAGGACAAAAAATAGCAAATCTCGAGGCGAGGCGCACCAGAAATGAAGTGTCGCTACTAAAACGAGCGGCGGCACTAAAATAGGCAGCGATGTGCATCGTGCGGCACAAAACGAGCTTTAGTAAAAAACACTGGCAGCGGTGCAAACGAGATTTATCAAAAAAATGCGGGCGGCGGCGCGAAAACAGAGACAGCAGCGCAAAACGGCTAGTCCGCTGGGTCGCTCGCCGAAAAATTTAACGCGAATATGCGCCGCAATAAAAACAGGCACGCGAGGAATAAAACGGCGTGAAGCGGAGCCGAGAACTCCGCGAATATAGCGGTACGGCGCGCATATTGATTTTTACTCGGCGCACTTTAGAATTTTATTTTGACTTTTTCATGCGGCACGCGGTATTGCTTTTACCGGTGCTGCTCTGTGCGGCGCGGAAACGCAAATCTACTCGCTAAATTTAAACGCTTCGCGAAGGCATCCTTAAATTTGATGCGCTAATTTTGCAATTTTGCAAGAGAAGCTAAATTTAATACGCGTAAACAAAATTTTATAGTCTAAATTCAGGCGCTTCGCGAAGGGCGCCGATTTGCAGTGAGTAAGCCATTGTTTCGCAAGCAGCGACAAATTTACGGCGCGCAAATTCCATTTTTCGCGAGAAACGCGTAAATTCCGCTATTCGCGAGCGACAGGTAAATTTTACCCTTTGCAAGCCGCGCTAAATTTTAAAATTTCACCACCGCAAAACGGGCGCAGCTACTAAAGCGCGGACGCATTAAAATTTCGTAAATTTAACTAGGAGGAAGCTTATGAGGATATCAGAGATCGACACGCCGGCGCTGCTGATTGATCGCGAGATCGTGCTTCGCAACCTGCAAAAGATGCAAAACTACGCGGATGCCGCGGGCGTGAGCCTGCGTCCGCACACCAAAACGCACAAAATGCCCTATTTCGCGAAGCTACAAGAGAGCATCGGCGCTGCGGGCATCACGGTCGCCAAAACGGGCGAGGCCGAGATCATGGCGGCAAACGGGCTGAAAGATATATTTATTGCAAACGAGATCGTGGGCGAGCTGAAATTTCAGCGCATCATCGCGCTTTTGCGCGCGGGGATAAACTTAAGCTTCGGCGTCGATAGCATAGAGCAGGCGAGCCTGATAGAGCGCGCCTTTGAGCGCAGCGGCACGAAGGCCTGCGTGCTTGCCGAGATCGAAGTGGGCGAAAACCGCTCGGGCTTCGTGGAAAAGCAGGATTTCGCGACGTTTATAAAATTTCTAAAAGGCTGTAAAAATATAGAATTCCACGGCGTGTTCTCCCACGACGGCCACTCCTACAAGGCCGCCGATAAGAGCGAATGCGAGCGCATCCACCTAGCCGCACAGCGCCGCACGCTAGAGTTTGCGGATATCGCGCGCGAGCTAGCTCTGCCCGCAAGCGTCGTTAGTATCGGCTCGACGCCCTCACTCATCAACGATTTTGAAATTTTAAAGGGCGTCACCGAGATCCGCCCGGGCACATATATCTTTATGGACGCCTCGCAGGCGCAGGCGTACGGCGATTATTCGATGAACGCCGCAAGCATCCTTACGACCGTCATCAGCAGACCTACGGCGAATCGCATCATCACCGACGTCGGTGCCAAGGGGCTTACGCAGCAAAGGCGCACCGAGGGCTTCACCGCCACGCCTGGGCTCGGACGCATAAAGGGTACGGAGGTGTGGATAAATGGCGTTTACGACGAGCACGCGATCATCTACGACAGAGCGCTACGAGACGCCGTGCGCGTGGGCGATCGGCTCGAAATTTATCCAAACCACATCTGCCCCGTCGTAAATTTACACGAGTTCGCCTACCTCGTTAGCGGCGGCGAGGTCGTAGAAAAGATCCCCGTGCTATGCAGAGGTAAGCTGCAATGAGCAGGCAAATTTAAAAATGCGGCTACTACGAGTTTGTGAAGCGGGATAGACTGCGATAAGCGGTAAATTTTAAATGCGCAGCGAAGAGAGATTTTAGCTTCGGTAGAGCATGGCTAAATTTAAAGCGTGCGGATTGAGCTAGATCGCTCTGCTCGCGCAAAATTTTATCCCTTGCGCGAGCGAGCTTTACCGAATACTGCGCGCGGAATTAACCGACGCAATCTCTCACTCTAAAACGCAAGCGCACAACCGAGACCGCTCTATTTTGGGCGTCGTAAACACAGCCTGCGCGCCAAGCAAGCGGAAAGAGGCGCTAAATTTAGCTCGCGCCGTATGGTTTAAATTTTACTTCGCGGCGGCGGGCTATCCGTATTCAAAAAGCAACGCCCATTACATTATAAAATTTCGCCGTCTCGCGATAGCTGCCAAACGGCGCATTAAATTTAAAATTTACAAAACGCAAAATTTCAAATTTTCGCGCAGAGCTGTATCTTTACGCGGCGCGCTGCCAAATTTCTACGCAAAAGCAGCCTTCGCAAAAGCGGTATATCAGGCGATAGCCCGCCCGCCGCGCGCTATGGCGTATGACGCGCAGCACAAAGCCGTGCGCGATCACCGCCGTGTCCGCTTCCAGCAGCGACGGCACCAGATCAAGCGCGCGCCGCCGTTCTGCTTTCGCGCTTGCGCCGCTAGGGTTCATGCCGCACAGCCACAGCAGGCGCGAGAGCTCGAGCCAGTAATCAAACGGCATTTTTATTAGCGGCACGGGGAATATTCGTAGATTAAACTCGCGCAAAGCCTCCAAATACTCTATGTCCCGCTGCGGGAATAGCTTTTGCGCCGTAAGCGCGGCGCGCGGCAGTGGCGATGAGCATACTCGGCTTATACGGGCGAGCTTTTCGTATGCGGCGCTATTTTTAAATTTATCGGTTTGCCACAAAGCTAAGCTTTGCGTAGTATCGTACAGGATTACGCGCCGTGCCGCTTCTGCGGCGTCGCACACGCCGCGATCGATCAGCAGCGTAACGTGGCGGATTAGCGCTATCGTAGTCATGATTTTGTCTCCTAAAATACGAGCGCGCTAAGAACTTACGCCGTTATGCTTCCGCTTCTACAGGATACTTGATGTTTAGATTTGCGCTATTTATGCGAAATCCGCTAGGGTTCTTGCTCCGTAGCCACGGCGAGCGCGAGGGTCTGCTTCAAAGCATAGATTTTCGCGGCTATTTAAGCCTTTCGTAGCTTTCGCATGAGCTTTGCCATGCCCTTTCATGCTCCGCTACCGAGCTCATAAACCTATCCTTGCCGCCCAGCTCGCAAGCTTTTTTGTAGTACTGCACGGCTTTAACATTATCACTGCCCTCGTAAAGACGCGCTAAATTTAAGCACGCAAGCCAGCTGTCCACGATATCCATGTCGCAACCGCGCACATAGTAACCTACGCCCTTTATAGCGTCTTTGCGCACGCCTCTGCCTCTGATATACGCAGAGCCTGCGTTACTGCAGCCTATCGCATGCCCGTCATCGCAGGCTTTGTCAAACAGCTCCGCCGCCTTTGCCTCATCGCGCGGCATCCCCTCTCCGCTTTGATACAAAATGCCTAAATTTACGCACGACTCCACATCGCCGCCTTTGCAAGCTTTGACGTATAACGGCGCAGCCTTTAGCAGATCTTGCGGCACGCCCCAGCCATAATTGTAAACCTGCGCCAACGCCCCGCACGCCTTCACATCGCCCTTATCGCAGGATTTCGTAGCCCAGCTTATATCGTCTGCAGTGATTTCAAAATTTTCGGCAAGCACGAAATTTGCGGAAAGCGCCGCAGCGAGCGCTAGAATTAAAATTTTATTTTTCATTTTCGTCCTTTGTGGTTTTTAAGATTGCTCGCCAAGCCTAAGTCGCGGGTTTATCGTTAAGGCGCAGTTTGATCGCTAGGGTTCGGGTTCGTTCTCGCCTGCTCTTTGCTTTTTAGAGCTTCGTAAATTTCATCGACGCCGCTTAGATTTTGATCCAAAACCTCTCTCGCCTTTTTTAGCGTGCGTGCGCCAAAAATCCCATCCTGCTTGGCTCCGATGCTTTTTTGGATATATAAAATTTTATCCTTTTGCATCGCAGCGGAATCCTTAGTCGCCCCGGAAGCGGAATTTGAAGCAGGGCTTTCAGAGCCGCTAGAGCTTGTGCTCGTAGAATTTTCGTCTGCAGAATTTATGCCATCACTCGCAGAAGCGGAATTTTTGTCCTCAAAAAATGTAGGCATCCACCCTCGCAGCAGCCCTGCTGCGCCGGTTTTCGGCACGTAGCCCGTATTTGCCGCACCTCCGTAGATTGCGCTAGCTAAAACGGCGCAGAGCAGAGCTTTACAAAAGCGAGCAAACGCCCCGCCGCCTCTGCCGCAGCGATACTCTCGCGGAATTTTACGAGCTTTTACAGCGCACCGCACTGCGCTTGCCGGCCACAGCACTCCTCCGCCTAACAGCCCCACAGCAGCGATTGCCACGCCGCACGCGAGTGCCCAAAAATAATGCTCCGCAAAGATCATCTCGAAGCAGCCCTCGCACGCCAGCGCAGCCGCTGCGATGAGCGCGCCTCCGCCTATGCACCACACCGCGCGGTCATATCGCGGACTTAGCACGCCAAGCGCCCCAGCCATCGCTCCGCCCAAATCGCGAGCGCATTGCTGCGAAATAAAGCCCTCGCAAACGCGCATAATCGCCGCGGCGAAACTCTGCGCGCAATCCTCGCGCAAAGAACGTGGGAAAAAGAATTTCTTTAATCGTGCAAAGGGCGAAATTTTAGAATTTGACGCAGGATCTTGCGTATTCGTGCGATTTTTAAATTTTGCAGCGGCTAGATTTTCGGAATTTATTGCGGCGGAGTCTATGGAATTTGTGGAATTTTGAGCATTCAAGACACTTAAATCTCGGTAATCTCGCTCGCCGCGTAATTCATAAAGACCCTCCGCAGTGCGATCAGAAGTGCCGCTTAAGCCCTCTTGCGAGCCTGCAAAATTAGATCCATTCTGCGCGCGAGCTTCGTCGCTTTGCTGCCTAGCATCAAAATCGCTGGCAGAATTCTCTCCGCTTTCCGAAAGATCCGCCCCTGTAAATTTTATGCCGCCGCTCACTCCTCCTGCGAACCTGCCTTGCTCTCCGCGCAACCCCAAGCGATTATCTTCCGTGCCCATAGAATTTGCCGAAGCGCTCGCGAATTTCGTGCCCGCAAATTTTACGCTCGCGCCGCCCTCGAGATTTTCTTTGCGCGAAGCGTCTTTTGCAAGGCTCAAAGCGTCGCGATCAGCCGCGCTGCGGGCAAAATTTGCAAAGTTAAAATGTCCATCCGCGCCACGCAACTGCTCGAGATTTAGCGTCTCGCCGCGCAACTTAGCACTAGCTAGACGCATCGTCACATCCAGCACAGGCTTTGCGCGAAACAGCGTAAAAAGGCTTTGCGCATCGTTCTGCCCTAGCCTGGCGGGCGCGCTGCGTGCCGCCGCAAGCTCCGGCGCAAAAACTTCGTCCAAAAAATTAGGTCTTACGAATGTCGCGCCACCAAAGCACGCCGCATCGTAAGCCTTGCCGCAGACGGCAAAACTCAAGCGCAAAAACTCCTCCTCCGCGCTAAATACCGCTTCGCAGCCGCCCTGCGCCGCTCGCAGCGAGCTTAGACGAAACAAAAGTCTGCGCGCCGCAAAACCTACGCCCTTGCTGCATAAAAACTCCAGCAGCTCGCGCCCAAAAACCTGCGAGCTAGCGCCTATACTGACGCTCGGGCGGGCATGAACGGATACTTTGCCGGTGCGAGTGAAATACCCGCGCCCATCGCAGTGATCGCAGTGAAAATCGCCCGCACCGCCGCACTTTTCGCAGCGCAATCTGCCTGCGCCGCCGCAAGTGGGACAAATGCGCGAGCCGCTACCGCCACAACTAGCGCAGGGAATGAAGCGATAGCCCATAGAATTTGGCGCAGAGCCTGCAGAGTCGCCTCCAGAAAGGCCGCGCGCATGAGCGTCCATAGAGCTTAATGCCGCGCGGCTATAGCCACCGGCGCCCTTGCAATCGGGGCAGATTAAGCGCCCGCGCCCGCCGCAGTTAGCGCACGGCGCCTTGCCTGCGCCTTCGCAGCCTTTGCAGCGTCTCCTACCAGATCCGCCGCAATGCTCACAACGCAGCTGAACGCTAAAGGGCTTAAAATCGTGAAATTTTATGATTTGATCCGCATTCATAGCGGCTTTTTGGGGATCTGCACGCAGGCGTAGCATAAAGGCCTCGCTTAGCTCCGCATCCGCGCTCGCCGCGCGTAAGCACTCGCGCGCATGAGCCTCAAACTGCGCGATATCTGCGAAATGCAGCTGTGCGCGCTCGCCGCCGCTTATCTGCGAGACGCTAAACTTGCCGGCGAAGTCGTAACGCACGCCAAGCCTCACGCTAAATCCGTAAAACTCGCGATCAAGCTCACGCAGACCGGCGCTGCCGCTACGCGCTAAAGCTTTGAGTCTAGCAACAAACGCCTCTGCAAGCTCCTCTTTATCCAGCTTGTCCATGATCGCTCCTTTCTTACAGGCACGCCACAAAGCCGCGCCGCATAAATTTTAAAATTCCTTTATTAAGATCCCGCAAATTTTAGCATTTCATATAATTATACCGCGAAAGGGAATTTTAAAATTCCAAAATCTCACGCAGGATGGAATTTAGCGCCATTGCGCGCCGTAAAATCTCGCTACAAATCAAAGCTCTAAAATAGAGCTAGACGTGGAATTTCGCACTGCGGCGCGGCGACGTACATAACTAACCGCAACAAATACGGCGTGAACGGATCGCAAAACAGAGCCGCCAGGCATACGGCGCCCGAGCGGTAGCAGCGGGTATGCAAGACTTTAATTCCGCAGCGACACATAATTTGGCTCGCGACGATGCGCGATACGGCATAACGCACAGCAAATTTCGCGGCCGCGTGAAATTTTAGATTTCACGGCGAGCTCGTACGCACGGCATGTAATTTAAAATTTCACGACAGCTATGGCGCGGCGTGCAGCGATCTAAATTTATGACAAGCAGCGGCGCGCAAATTTCAATCACACGCCAATCAGACGGCGGGCGCATAAAGTGCAATTTAATTTACAAGCGCGCAGCGGCATATAGTCGTCGCGCAAATTTAGTCGCAGCTAGCAGCACGGCGCAAAATTTCATTGCCGTGATGCAGCGACTCGTAAAATTCAGCTCTACGATGTCGCGCGGTTATAACACTCCTGCATTTGCAAGCAGAACGGATCAAGCATCCGTGCCCACTGCAGGCGCTACACGACGGTATGTAAAATTTAATCTGGGCGCCGCAAACCTCCGCCAACATGACTGATCGTACGAGCGTAAAATTTAGCTCGCCTGCCGCATAATTTAACTCACGGCGGTGCATGTCGCGGCGCAAGCGCGAATTTTAGATCGTGCGGCGATCTGCTGCGCGACCGACAGATTAATTTCACGGTGCGCTCGACATGAAATTTAGAATCTCGTAGCGACACATGACACTGTGCGCAGCCGCGTGAAATTTTGAATTTCACGGCGAGCTTATGCATTATGAAATTTTAAATCTTGCCGCGATGATCTCGCAAACTCGCGAGCGGCTCGGTTTAAGATCTCGCGCCCGGTTTTGCACGGAATTTTGCGGGCGAAATTTCAAATGCAAACCCGCGCAAGTTTCGCGCCGAATTTCTGCGTAAATCTTGCGCGAAATTTAATGAAATTTTGCAGGCCGAGCCCGGCGCGCCGAAACTCGATTAATCAAAACCTAGCGCACTAAAACCGGGGCGCGATAAACTCGCCGCAGCTTGAAGGCAAGATTTATCGCTACCGAAGCTTGAGGGAAAAATTTATCGCCGCCGAAGCTCGCAGCTAAATTTTACCGCCCAAGCGCGGAATTTTCGGCTTTGGCTTCGGGCGCCGAAAATAAAATTTCACGCCAGTCCGCTTATAACGCCTTCGTCCGTGATCCTCATATTTAGCGCGTTAGGAACCTTCGGTAGCCCTGGCATCAGCATTATCTTGCCGCAGACGGCGACGATGAAGCCCGCTCCCGTGCGGATCTGAAGGTCCTTGACGCTGAGCTTAAAGCCGCGTGCACGCCCAAGCGCCTTGGCATCGTCGCTGAAGCTATACTGCGTTTTAGCTATGCAAACGTTTAGCCGCTCAAGTCCCAAAGCCTTGATGTGCTGTAGCGCCTTTTGCGCTTCCGGCTCAAAAACGACCTCACTTGCGCCGTAAATTTTAGTAGCGATCTTTTCGATCTTACTCGCCGTATCGTCGCTAAGCTCGTAGGCGAATTTCAGCTCCTTGGCGCGCTCGCACTCATCTACTACGAGGCGGGCTAGCTCAAGCGCGCCCTCGCCTCCTTTGGCGAAATTTTCGCAAATCGCCATCTGCACGCCGCGCTGCTTGCAGTACTCGCACACGAAGGCGATCTCCTCGTCGCTATCGAAGCTAAAGCGATTAAGCGCCACGACCGGATTTAGCCCGAAGTTTTGTAAAATTTCAATATGCCCGCCTAAATTTACGATGCCTTTTTGAAGCGCGGCAAGATCAGGGCTCGTGATACTTTCTTTATCCGCGCCGCCGTTGTATTTAAGCGAGCGGATCGTGCTAACCAGCACCGCGGCATCCGGAGCGATGCCCGCGCGGCGGCACTTGATGTCGATAAATTTTTCAGCCCCGAGCTCGCTTCCGAAGCCCGCCTCCGTTACGGCGTAATCTGCTAGCGAGAGCGCAAGCTTGCTCGCCATTATGGAGTTGCAGCCGTGCGCGATATTTGCGAAGGGTCCTCCGTGCACGAGCGCGGGCGTGTGCTCAAGGCTTTGGATGAGATTTGGCTTCATCGCGTCTTTTAGCAGGATCGCCACGGCATCCGCGCAGCCCAGATCGCGCACGTATATTGGCTCTCCCTGCGTATCGTAGGCGACCATTATGTTTGCGATGTTTTCCTTAAGCTCGGCAAGATCGTTCGAGAGGCACAGAACCGCCATTATCTCGCTAGCTGCAGTGATATTAAAGCCGTCCTCACGCTCTACTCCGTCGGTGCGCCCGCCCTGACCTACGGTGATGTGGCGCAGCGCGCGGTCGTTCATATCCATGCAGCGCTTCCATAGAATTTTATCGATCTTTAGCGGGTTTTCTTGATACAGCGAGTTGTCGATGACCGCCGAAATGAGATTGTTCGCGGAGGTGATCGCATGAAAATCGCCGTTGAAGTGCAAATTTAGATCATCCATCGGCACCAGCTGCGAATATCCGCCGCCCGCGGCCCCGCCTTTGATACCGAAAACTGGCCCCAGCGACGGCTCGCGCAGCGCAAGACAGACGCTTTTGCCTAGACGTTTTAGCGCGTCGGCTAGACCGATGGATGTCGTCGTCTTGCCCTCGCCAAACGGCGTCGGATTGGTCGCCGTGACCAAGATAAGCTTCGAAGCACGCGAGCGCGGCTTGATGTTTAGCTTGGCTTTGTAGTGGCCGTACAGCTCGATCTCATCCTCGCTAAGCCCCAAATTTTTCGCAACGTTTGAAATTTTATCCGGCCTCGCCGCATTTGCTATTTCGATATCGCTCAACATTTTCTCTCCTTAAATTTAAAATTTTATTGCGCAGCGTTTACGCACCGCCTCTTTAAATCCGCGCATTAGCTCGCGCGCTATGCGCACCTTGCCCACAAGCCGCACAAGATCAAATCTCGCACCGAGAAATTTCCCCCGACTAAATTTCGATCTCGATGCCCACGGGGCAGTGGTCGCTGCCCATCACGTCGCTTAGGATGAAAGCATCCTTTAGCCGCGAGCGCAAATTTGCCGAGATGAAAAAATAATCGATCCGCCAGCCTACGTTTTTGGCGCGCGCGTTAAAGCGGTAGCTCCACCACGAGTAGGCGTCCCGCAGCTCGCCGCGCACGGCACGAAAGGTATCGACAAAGCCCGCCGCCTCCACCTCATCGAGCCACGCCCGCTCGATCGGCAAAAAGCCCGAGGTTTTGGAGTTTGCTTTGGGGTTTGCAAGATCGATCTCGCGGTGCGCGGTATTCACGTCGCCGCAAAATATCACCCCGAGCCCCTGCTCCGCGAGGCTGCGCGCATAGGCTAAGAATTTCGCGTAAAATTCCATCTTATAGGCTAGCCGCGCCTCGTCCTTTTGGCCGTTGGGAAAGTAGATATTAAAAAGCACGACGTCGCCAAAGCGGTGCTGCAGCACGCGCCCCTCGTCGTCGGGGAAAAACAGCGCCTTGCTCGTCTCGCTTTTAAATTTTGCTAGGCTCGCCACGCCCGAATATCCCGCACGAGCGGCGGAATTTAGATCGATCTGAGAAAATCCGAGCTCGTAAAGCCCTTTCGGAGCGTCCTTTTCGCTCACCTTGATCTCTTGCAAGCCCAAAAAATCGGGGTTTTGCTCCGCAAGCCACGCGAAGCCGTCTTTGCCGAGTACTGCGCGCAGTCCGTTTACATTCCAACTAATCAGTTTCAAATTTAGCCTTTGGCCTGAAAATTTTGGTATGATTATACGAAATTTTGACTAAATTTAAAGGAAAATTATGCGCAATCAGCCCAAATACCGATTTTTTGCCAACTGGGGCTACGCGATGGCGGGTCTTGCCGAGATGCTGCGCAGCGAGCGTAGCTTCAAACTCGAGCTTTGCGTGTTCGTCCCGCTTCTGCTGTCGCTATTTTTTTGGAATTTCGGCGCGGTGCTAAATCTATTTTTGATCTTCGGCGCGGTCTTTACGCTCACAACCGAGTGCGTAAACTCAGCCATCGAGCGCGCGGTCGATCTTACCACGAGCGAAATCCACCCGCTAGCCAAAGGCGCCAAAGACACCGCAAGCACGGCCGTGATGATGAGCCTATTTCTTAACGCCGCGCTGTGGGGATATGCGATCTGCGGGAAAATTTTTTGAAATTCCGCGAGTGGAATTTTAAATTTCAAAAATTATCGCTTAACGTAGCAAGCTCGGCAAAATTCAATCATGAAATTTTACGTGCGCCATTTAATTCAGTCTTAACATATTAATTTCAAACTGCACGGAGCCCGCAGGCATAAGCCCCTTGCCCGTAAAAGCAGGCTTTGTTCAATTTAGCAAGCGGCGCCGTCTTGCTTGCGATAAATTTAAAGCGATTTCGAGCCAAAAGCTTTAACCGCGCTACGCGCAGGACGGCGCGCTAAATTTAAAAAAACTGTGTCGCGCTCAGCGGTAAGATTTACGCGATTTACCTTTAAATTTTAAGAATGAAATTTGAAACCTTAACTTGAATAGCTTTTTAAGCATACTTCGAAATATAATTAAATTGTTTGTAATTATATAAAGCAACGATCTAAAATTTAAAAATAAAATCAGCAAAATTTAATGAGCGTTATTATAAAATCTTAAAAAATAAGAAGGTATCTGTGAGTTATAGAGTAGGAAGTTTGTTTGCTGGCGTTGGTGGTATATGTCAAGCATTTAAGAATTCAAATTGTGATGTTATTTGGGCAAATGAAATTGACAAGAATGCCTGTATGACTTATAGATTAAATCATAAGAGCATAAATCTTATCGAAGGAGACGTTAAAAAATTAAATAATAAAAATCTATCTAGTATAGATATACTTACTGCAGGATTTCCTTGCCAACCATTTTCGCAAGCTGGGCACGGAAAAGGGTTTGAAGATGGGCGAGGAAAGCTTTTTTTTGAAGTATCGAGACTATTAAAAGAGTTGAGGCCAAAAGCCTATTTTTTAGAAAATGTCAAAACTCTTGCAACACATAATAACGGAAAAACTTTTAAAATCATTAAAGATGAAATAAAAAAGACTGGATATTCTTTTATACCATTTGTACTAAATGTTGCAAAGTATACAGACATACCACAAGGGAGGGAAAGAATATATATCGTAGGCTTTAAAGATGAAAGCGACTATTCATTTGAAAAGCCTATAAAAGAAAATATACTAGAAACAAAACAAGAGAATTTATTATCCGCTAGATTTCAAATACCAAAAGAAACAAGCAAGACCCCCAGAAATATAAAATCCTTCCTAGATGATTCGTGCGTTATTCAATCTGATATTTATAATGACAAAAGCAATAAAATCCATCGTAGAGTAGTAGAAAGTGTGACAGATGAAAACATTGTTTATCAATATAGGCGTTATTATGTTCGCTCCAATAAATCAAATGTTTGCCCTACCTTGACTGCAAATATGGGTGCTGGTGGACATAATATCCCAATAATATTAAATAATGGTATAATAAGAAGATTAACCCCAAAAGAATGCTTTAATTTGCAAGGATTTCCGCGAGATTTTATGCTTCCATCAAACATATCAAGAGCACAGTTGTATAAACAAGCTGGAAATTCTGTTGTTGTGCCGATGGTTGAAAAAATCGCAAAAGAGATTGTAGCGGTGTTGGATGGATCCGATAGAAATTAATCCGAATGTCGCAAATTTTGTTAGATCGCTTCGTGACATAGGGTATACTTTTGAGGTGGCTGTTGCAGATATTATTGATAACAGCATATCTGCCGGTGCAAATGATATAAAAATCTATGCCATACAACATCCTGAACCGTTTTTTTGTATTCTAGATAATGGTGCAGGAATGGACAAAGATGAACTAGTAGAAGCTATGAGGCTATCATCGAAAAATCCAGACGAGAGAAGAAATGATATCGCGCTTGGTAAATTTGGTTTAGGTCTTAAAACGGCTTCATTTTCTCAATGTAAAAAACTTACTGTTATATCAAAGAAATGTAATCAGATAAATATTAAACAATGGGATTTGGACTATATCTCTAAAAGAGATAAATGGCTACTTTTGACACCTGAGTTGAGCGAATATAAAAATCTTGAAATTTTTAAAGATTTTTATAAAAACGATAACTCTACTCTTGTCATATGGGAAGATATGGACAAAATTGAGCAAATTTCAGAATGCTTAGAAATACTAAGAGAGCATTTATCCTTGGTCTTTCACCAATTTCTAGAGGGGGCTGACGGTGCAAGAAAAATAAAAATATCAATCAACAATAATTTGTTAATACCTTTTAATCCGTTTAATCCAACACATGATGCAACCTTTATGAAATCTACAGAAATAATCAAATACAATGAAAAAGAAATAAAAATTACTCCATTTATCTTACCGCATCATTCAAAAGTGACTTTATTGGAATGGGAAAAATATAGTGGAAGAGAAGGCTATATAAAATCTCAAGGTTTTTATCTATACAGAGCCCATAGGCTACTTGTTTACGGTAAATGGTGGGGTATTCTTAAATCTAGCGATACAACAAAGCTTGTTCGTATAAAGATTGAAATTTCAAATGATCAAGACGAGTTGTGGAATATTGATGTAAAAAAGTCTATCGCAAATCCAGTTGCCGGCTTGAAAGATACGCTCAAAAGAGTTGCTTTATACTCTATAAAAGACGGAGTAAAACCTTTTTCTACTCGTGGTCGAAAAATAAACGACAAAAATATTACTAGATTTTGGAATCTAGTTTGCGAAGATAGCAAAATTTATTTTGTAATAAATAAAGAAAATCCAATGCATAAAAAATTATTAGATTTATTGGATTTGCAAACGAGAGAGCTATTCCAGTTATACCTAAAGTCACTTGAGGCATGTATACCATTAGAAGCTATACAGGTACAGGTACAGCAAAACCCACATAATTTTAGACAAGAAGATATTATTTCAAATACGGAAGTGGTTAAAATACTGAAATATCTAAAAAATGTAGGATTTAGCGAAGATGAAATAAAAAAAATAGAGATTTTTAAAAAGCACAAGGAGTTGTTGAATGGAATGTAGTTTCTATGAAGAAGTTTTTAATTTTTCAAAAAGGAATTTAACTGACAAGTACTCTAATCAAAATGGGATTCTACAAACCGAAGATATTGACAATGAGGTTTCTAAGGTAAAAAAAATTATTGAGTCTAACATTAAAATTGCTATATTTAACAAAGAAGGTAATTTCTCAAGCAATGATTATAAAATATTAAAAGAGAACTTAGAAAAATATTTTAATGTCAAGATGAGCATAGGTTTGGTAATAAAAGGCGATGAACAAAAGCGACGCAATACGTCTTGGTATAGTATAAACACAAAAGTCAATAATAGCAATTTTTACTGGGATAGATTGGAAAAATTTTATAAAGGCTTATTGCCTCCGCAAGTTATCAAGACTGTAGATGATGATACTGATATGATAATGAATCAAATTGGAGATCCGAGAGAGAATAAATTTAGTGTATACGGTATGGTTGTAGGGCATGTTCAGTCTGGCAAAACTTCAAACTATGCTTCCTTGATATGTAAGGCTGCCGATATTGGTTATAAATTTATAGTTATTGTTGCTGGAGATAAAAATAATCTTAGAAACCAGACTCAAATTCGTATAAATGAGGCTTTTGTTGGTAAAAACGACTCAAAAGTAGTCGGGGTTGGGCTTGATGATTTGCCTAATGCAAATAGAATGCAACCTATTAGCTTAACTACAGAAACAGGCGATTTTAATACAATAGACGCACATAAAAACTCACAAGGTGTAAATTTTGATAATATCAATACGCCTGTACTTTTGGTTATCAAAAAAAATGCAAATACTCTTTCTAATGTCATATCATGGATTAAATCTCATTATAGCAATAAAATTTCAAAACATGCCATGTTATTGATAGACGACGAGTCTGACTACGCCTCCATAAATACAAAAGAGGAGGGTAATCCAACCACTATAAATAAAGAATTAAGGGCTCTTTTGGAGCTTTTCGAAAAAAGCTCTTATGTTGCATATACTGCCACGCCTTATGCAAATATTTTTATAGATCATACGATAGAAGATGAGCAAAGCGTAAAAATTAAAAACATGAACGAGCAGATTTCTAAAGATTTATTTCCAAGAGATTTTATATATGCCCTTGATGCACCAACTAATTATTTTGGCGCTGAAGAGATTTTTATAGATAAACCTGATAATTATTTAGTAGATATTAATGATTATGATGAAAAAATTCCTTTAAAGCACAAAAAAGATATCCTTATATCTGAATTGCCAAAAAGCTTATTTGAGGCTATAAATGTATTTATACTAAATGTTGCGATAAGGGATTTAAGAGGACAAGTTAAAAACAATAGTATGCTCGTTAATATTAGTCGCTTTTCTGATGTGCACGAAAAAATTGAATGTTTGATAGATGAATATTTAAAAGCGTTAAAAAATGATATTAATGCTTTTATTTTACTTCCAAATTCAGTAAAACAAAGTAGCTTGATACTAAACTTAAAGAATATTTTTGAGACAAAATTTGATATAGAATTCTCATGGTTAGAGATTTCAAAAAAATTATCCGAAATCGCAAATAGTATTCAAGTAATAGCGGTTTACCAAAATAGCAAGAAGCCGCTTAACTATAATACTAGCGAAAGAATAAATGTCATTGCAGTCGGAGGACTTAGCCTGTCACGTGGCTTTACTTTAGAAGGACTCAGTGTTAGTTATTTTATAAGAAGTACTATATTCTATGATACGCTTATGCAGATGGGTAGATGGTTTGGGTATAGACAGGGTTATGAGGATTTATGTAAAATTTATATGCCAGAAGATATTCAAAACTATTTTAAATTTATTATTGAGGCTACGAATGAGCTTATGTATAAATTTAAAGAGATGGCAGAAGATGGTCTAACTCCTTATAATTTTGGATTAGCTGTCAGACAAGATCCAAACAGCCAACTTCAAATTACAGCTAAAAATAAGATGAAAAATGCAGAAGAAAAATGTATTTCATTGGATTTAAGTGGAAAGCTAATAGAAACGGTAAGATTTGCTAAAAATCCACAACTACATGATAAAAATTTAAACATTTTAAAAAAGTTTATAGAATTCCTTGGTCGAGGTAGTAAAAAAGGAAGTGCCACTATATATAAAAATATAGATAAAATGAAAATATTAGATTTTATAAATAGCTTTAGTGTTATAAAAGCACATATGCAGTTAGAATTTATAAGGACGTATCTGGAAGATAAGAATACAACGTGGGATGTTGTTCTTTATGGTGGAAAGGGAGAGCTTTTAGAAAAATTTGAGATAAGCATGGAAGAGCGTTCAAAATTGCAAGATAGAGGGGATTATATAGAACTCGGAAATAGAAAACTATCGGCAGGAGATCCTGAAAAAGCATTGATAGATGATAAAATTTACGAACAAAGCAAGAAAGAAAAAAGGGGTGACAGGTCTTCATTTTTAAGAAAAAATTTGAAAAATCCAATTTTAATGTTGCATATACTAGACACTAAAAACAATCAAATCGGCTTTGGTTGCAATATACTACCAGCATATGGCGTTTGTTTTCCTAATGATAGTGTTTGTAGTAGCTCTCAAACTATTAAATATTTAATCAATAAAGTATACCAAGAAGAGATGCTTTTGAAATTTGATGAATTAGAAGAGCAAGATGATTAATCCTTGGAATGATATGAAAAACAATACCAGAAGAAGGGTTGATGGTGACAATAGGTATGATATTTTTTGGATAGTTGATTTGGATGGAAGATATACTTTTGGTATTGAACTAGATTTTTGTATAAAAATTAGTAAAAAGAGTATGAAATTTATTGGTTTAAATACACTAAGAAAAGATTTTAAAGATGCTACCAAATTTTATATAGCGCTAAATGATAATTCCAATTGGCAACTATTTGTATTGGTTTGCAACGATATTATTTCTCTTTTAAATACTTGCAATAATGACGAAAGCGTTTTAGACAATATAGAAACAAGACTCCTAAAATGGAAAAAATTTTTTGTTTCAAATGATGATAATTTTGGAACAGAAAGGCAAATGGGGCTATTTGGTGAACTTAGTTTTTTAAATAATATTGCAGCTAAACAAGTTGGTTTTGAAGAGGCGTTAAGTTCTTGGGTTGGGGCAGATTTTGATAAACAAGATTTTTTATTTAATGACTGCGCTGTTGAGATTAAAACGTATAAAGCTTCAAAATCACCACATGTTACAATTTCATCTGCTTATCAACTTTATACAAGTAAAGAAAAATTATATCTCGCAGTATACTCTTTATCTATAAATTTTCAAGGACTTAGTGTTGAGGACATCATAAAAAGTATAGAAGTAAAGATAGCTGATGTAGAATCATTTTATAAAAAGCTTTTTTCGTATGGCTATAAAGCAAATTTCCAAGTAGAACTATTAAAATTTAAAATAGATAAAATTTTATTTTTTAATGTAGATAATAAATTTCCAAAAATTACTCCTATAGATATAGATTCCAGAATTCATAACGTAAAATATACGGTAGATTTATTAAAATGCAATGAATTTTTATTGGAGAGAATAAAACTTTAAAGGCGAAAAATGGTTAGTTTAGATGACTTTCATCAAGATTTTATGCAGGATATCGTGAGTCAAGCTCAAAGTCGAGGTATAAGCAAACAAGAAGCATTTTTTGAGTCGGTCTGTGACTCTCTTGTTGACGAAGGAGAGCTATCACAAGACTACATGATTGCTGAATACAATAAAAGAGATATGGAGGTAAGTGGATATGACTTTGATGTAGAGCGTGGCAAGCTTAGCCTTCTAGTGCATTGTCTTTTTCAAAGCGATGATATACAAACTCTTATAAAAGCACAGATAGAATCAAAATTTAAAAAGCTGGAAAATTTTTTCTTAAGGAGTTGTGAAAAACTTTATGATACTATGGAAGAGGGTTTTGAGCATTACTCAATGGCCTATAATATATATTCGTATTTAATTAAAAATGAACTAAAAAAAATCCGCCTTATTATTATTACAAATGGAAAAATTACTAAAAATTTAGCAAGTATCCCAAATAAAGTACTATATGGTATTGATGCGGAGTATCGCATCATAGATATTGAGTTTTTATATAAAATTTATACTAAAAACAACTCAAAAAATAACTTTGACATTGAGGTTGATTTACCAGCGCTTGTAGTGGATACGCCGACGAAAGACTATAGATCTTATTTAAGCGTAATAGACGGCAAGACAATAGTTGAAATTTATGATGCATTTGGCTCCAGACTTTTAGAGCAAAACGTTAGAACTTTTTTGCAATTTCGTGGCAACGTAAATAAGGGATTGCGAAACACTATAGAATATAGACCGGAGATGTTTTTTGCATACAATAACGGCATAACTGCAACCGCTAATGATGTAGTTTTGCAAGATGGTAAAATCGTAAAAATATCAAATTTTCAGATTGTCAATGGAGGCCAGACTGTATCAGCCATATACGCCTCAAGTAAAAATGCAAAGCTAGATGTATCAAAAATTTATGTTCAGATGAAACTATCCGTAGTTGCTGACACTGAAAAACAAGATGAATTTGTTTCAAAGGTTAGCGAATATGCAAACACTCAAAACAAGATAAATCAATCGGATTTCTTTTCAAATAGCCCTTTTCATAAAGATTTTAAAGAATGCTCAAGAAGAAATTTGGCACCAGCTGTTGATGGAGCACAAGTGAGAACTCATTGGTTTTATGAGAGGGTAAGGGGTGAATATTTAAACGAGCAAGCATATTTAAGTGGCGCAGATAAAAAGAAATTTCAAATAGAAAACCCCAAGTCTCAACTTATAGATAAGACATTTTTAGCTAAAAGCGAGATTGCTTGGTTGCGGTCTCCCGATATTGTATCAAAAGGCGCACAATATAGCTTTATGGCTTTCGCAACATATATTACTCAAGTGTTAGAAAAAGATGAGCTTTGTATAACGAGTAACTATTTTAAAGAAGCGGTATCTAGAATTATAATGTTTAAACAAGTTGAAAAGCTTGTTTCTTACGCCACTTGGTATAATGGTGGTTATAGGGCACAATGCGTTGCCTATACCCTATCGTACTTATCGTATTATTTGGAAAAAAATAGATTATTTTTAAATTTCTCTAGGATATGGGATGAGCAAAAAATATCCAATAATTTAGAAAATATAATCTCTATAGTTGCCAGCAAAATTTATACTAGTATAACTAACCCACCAGAAGGTAATGCAAATATAGGCCAATGGTGCAAGAAAAAATTATGTTGGGATAATATAAAAAATATCGAATTAAACTTAGAATTCGACGATGAAAATCTAAGTAACGCAGAAGAAGAAAAATATATAAAAAAAGAAGCCAGGAAAGATAAGAAACTTGACGATGAAATAGAAGTTCAATCGTTTGTCGTCAAATTTAAAGATTGGGATAAGATTTTAAAATATTATGAAAAAGATGAAATAAGGCACCAAATACCTATGAAGCAAATGAATATTTTAGAAAAAGTTGTGAATGGATATATAGCTCTTCCATCCGTAAAGCAATCTAAGATTTTATACGAACTTTATGAAAATGCTAAAAAAGAAGGTTTTATAATTGCCTAAAAATAGGCACGAACTTTCTTACTCCGTGCCAAAGCCCTACCAGCCATTTATCGCAAACAAAATCGCTAAGTTTTTCTGCGCCAAGAGCTCGTCCGAGAGGTGGTCATATTCGTCCCCAAGCCCCATTTCTTGCGCCATAGACGGCGGCTCGTCATTCCAAGAGCCCATTGCACCGAATACATCGGCGATCCCCGCCGCGGCAAACGCCCTCAAGCTCGGCTGCGGCAGCGCTGCAAACGAAACGGCGTAATACTCGCTCGCGGCGACTTCGCCCCGCAGCGTCTTAAGCGCATTATCAAACGTCTGCGCGAAGTTTTCGCAGCCTATCTTGCTCGCAAAATCCCTGATCTGCACTAAAACATTCCCGAATTCTGCGCTATTATCGTGCGCGCTTAGCGCATCTCGCGGCATCCCGCGCCAAAGACGCTCGACGTATTTCACGCGCCAAGCCTTTTTTGTCGCGATCGTATTTCCAATCAGGCGTAAAAACGCCGTTAAAGTCCTCAAAGCGGCAAACGATGCCGTTTACGGTCATCCCCGAAAAGCCCAAAAGCGCTCTATTTTTTGCGAAAGTTGGAATACTAAGCCCCGCGTCCTTCAGACCGAGCTTTAAGCACTGCTCTATCCAACGCCGCCGTGCGGAGATCGGCTCGTCCTCGCGCCCTTTTTGCGCGACTTGCTCGGTAAAAAATTTATGCGCCTTTTGCAGAAACGACGAGCCCGTGCTTTCGTCTGCGCCTTTTTTTCTCGCCGCTTTTTCATTTGCCGCTTCTTTGCTGTTCGCGCGCTTTTGCTCCGCTACACCGCCGTTCTCGGCGGCTTTGTCCGTCGCACTGCTCTGCACTGCACCGTATGCATCTTTTTGCTCCTCATCCATTACTATTTTGGTGCCAAGCATCTTTCTGCACTGCACCGTATGCATCTTTTTGCTCCGCAGCTTTACTTGCGTCGTTTACGCCGTCCTGCGCTGCGCGGCTCGCGCCCTCTGTGGTGCGGAAATGCTCCTTTGCAAACTCAAAATTTAAATATTTTATATATTTTTGATCTTGCGACGGCCGCTCAGGATTGCCGCGCAGAGCTGATTTTAGCGCGACGCACAGCGCGCACGAGAGATATATTTCGCCGCTCATAGATATCCTTTAAATTTCGATCGCTCCCGTTCATGCGGCGGATTATTTATGCTCCGCGCCAAAAGCTAGCGGCGGCAAAATTTTAAAATTTTGCGCCTTAGCGACAAATTTAATCACAATAAAATTTGCGCGTGAAGTAAAAACAAATCTGCGCAAAGATAGAATTCTCAACCGCCGCTAACATAAAATTTTAAAAGTAGCCACCGCATTGAAAAAGGCGCCGTTATAAATTTATGGCAGCTCACACGGACACGGATAAAATTCCGAAGGCAAAATCTACGAGCGGCATGAGCAAGGCGATGCGTGTTAAATTTACGCGCACTTTAAAAATGGCAAACTACTTTAAAGAAATTCCAACTGCGCTCGCGCTATGAAATTTTAAAAGTGATGCCGCGCCTACGCTACCGCCAAATTTAAAATAAACCGATCGTACCGCAAAATTTTAAAAGCAAGCCGTTGCGTCCAAACTAGCTAAATTTAAAATTAAGCAATAGCGCCATTTGCGCTACGAATGCCGCCCGTCAGCAAGCTGCGCTCGCCAAGCCGCCGCTCGCAAGCTCTACGCCGCGAGCGCCCTACGCTACGACGTTTGGAAACTCATAGACCACGCGGCCGCTTTTGATCGTGCATACCGCAGCGCCCGTAAGCTGCTTGCCGAAAAGCGGCGAGTTGCGCGATTTGGACTTATTTAGCGCCTCGTCGTATACGTAGGAAATCTGCGGATCGATGATCGCGACGTCGGCCAAAAAGCCCTCTTTAATCTCGCCCTTGTCTTTTAAATTTAGAATTTTAGCCGGGTTAAACGAGCAGAGGCGCACCATGTCTTCAAGGCTGATGACGCCTTCGTTTACGAGCCGAAGCGTAAGCGGCACGAGGGTTTGAAGTCCTAAAATTCCAAACGGCGCGTGGTCGAATTCGACGAATTTATCGTCGGTGTTGTGCGGAGCGTGATCGGTCACGATAGCGTCGATTAGACCGCTTTTAAGCGCCTCTCTGATCGCCTGCACGTCGCTTTGAGTTCGCAGCGGCGGCGACATTTTAAAATTCGTATCGTATCCCATCAGCTCGCGCTCGTCGAAGGTGAAGTGGTGCGGCGTAGCCTCGCAGGTGACGCGGATACCCTCGCTCTTAGCCTGCTTTATGAGCTTGAGCGACCACGCCGAGCTTACGTGCGCGATGTGGATGTGGCCGCCCGTCTTTTTGGCAAGCAGCAGATCGCGCGCGATCATAATCTCCTCTTTTTCGCTCGCCATCCCCTTTAGACCGAGGATCGCGCTGACCTTACCCTCGTTCATCACGCCGCCGTGACAAAGCGAGCAATCCTCGCTGTGATTTATCACGAATGAGCCGAAGTGAGCGGAGTATTCGAGCGCCTGTCGCATCACAGAGCTGTCGGTCACGGGCAGTCCGTCGTCGCTGAAGGCCACGCAGCCGGCTTCCAGCATATCGCCCATCTCGACGATCTTTGCGCCCTTGCAGTCCTGCGAGATCGCGCCTATGGGCAGTAGATCGATAAGCCCGCGCTGTTTAGCCTTGGCGATCATCGCCCGAGTGATGCTGGAGTTGTCGTTCACGGGCTTGGTATTCGCCATCGGGAGGCAGGTCGTCACGCCGCCTGCGACCGCGGTTTCGCTGCCGCTGATGACGTCGTCTTTGTATTCGAGCCCCGGGTCTCTAAAATGCACGTGCATATCGATGAGTCCCGGCATCACGAGCTTGCCCGCAGCGTCTATGACGCAGTCTGCGGCGGGGCACTCGCGCGTGATCTTTGAAATTTTATCGCCCTCGATCAGGACGTTCGCTTCCTCGCTGCCGCCCCAATTAACGATCGTGCCGTTTTTTATCAAAATTTTCATCGTGCGCTCCTATTTAAATTTATCGTATGAAGTATCGCCATTCGCATCGCCTCGCCGTTTTCTACCTGATCTAAGACGCAGCTATAGCGCGGATCGTCGGCTACGTCGGAGTTGATCTCCACGCCGCGGTTGATCGGGCCCGGGTGCATTATCATGACGCCCTCTTTCGCCGCCTGCATCCTCTTAGCGGTAAGTCCGAAAAATTTCGAGTACTCGCGCACGCTCGGGAAGCTCGGCTCGCCGTCTTGCCGCTCGAGCTGAATTCTTAGCATAATGATGACGTCGGCGCCCTCGATCGCCTCCTCTACGCTTTTGCATATCGGGCAGCCGAACGCGTCGCAGTCGCGCAGCATCATCGGAGGGCCGAAGAGCCGCACGTTTATGCCGAGCTTTCGCATCGCCCAGATGTCGCTTCTAGCTACGCGCGAGCGAAATATATCGCCGATGATCGCGACGTTTAAATTCTCGATCCTGCCCTTATGCTCGCTTATCGTAAAAAGATCCAGTAGCGCCTGGCTTGGGTGCTCGTTCAACCCGTCGCCTGCATTTACGATCGATGCGTCGCAGTTGGCCGCGACAAATTTCGCCGCGCCCGAGCAGCTGTGGCGCAGCACGAAGATATCCGTGCGCATCGCCTGCATATTTCTGATGGTGTCGATCAGCGTCTCGCCCTTTTTTGTGCTGCTGTCCGCAGCGGTGAAATTTACGCTGTCCGCGCCCAGGCGCTTGGCTGCGATCTCAAAGCTCGTGCGGGTGCGGGTGGAGTTTTCAAAAAACGCGTTGATGACCGTCTTACCGCGAAGCGAGTCGGATTTTTTGATATCGCTACGGTTGAGCGCTTTAAACTCGCGCGCCAGATCGATGAAGTCGTAGATGTCCTCGCGGCTCAGATCCTGCGCGCTAAGAAGATGCTTTAGCTTATACATTCCCTCTCCTTTTTTGGGCCGAATTTCAGCCGTAATTGTATAAAAAAATCTCTGATAAAATTTTAAAATTTAAGAGCGGGGCTCAAATTTAGACGCGAAATTTTGCTTGAAATTTCATTTTTAGATCATACGAAGCGCGAGCGGAATTTTAGAGTAAAATTTAAAAATTTTGAGATTAAATTTGAGCTTTTTGAGCGAAAATTTTAAAAAATCAGCCACGCCACTTACATAAAATTTTAAAGCTTTACGCGCGGCGGGCGGCTAGAAAAACGAAGAATTTAAAGCTTATTTAAATACTTTATATAATTTTTTGCACTATTTTCTACGGCTTGCTCGCTTTTATCGTAAGTAAAGCCGTATGAGACGAAATTTGGTAGCGCAATCGCGCCGACGAAATTAAACGTAGCTTTAAATGGCGCTAGCACCTCATCCACGCTAAAGCCCACGATGCCATTTTTAGAGTAGTTTGCCTCAGTCGCGCCAAGCGAGATCGCAAGCGCGAATTTTTTGCCCTTAAGTTTGCCGCCATCCTCTCCGCCATAAGCCCAGCCGCGCGTAAAAACATCCTCAAACCACTGCTTAAGAAGCGGCGTGCAGTTTGAAAAACGAAACGGAAACTGAAGCACGATTTTATCGTGGCTTTCGAGCAGTTTTTGCTCCTTTTCCACATCGATTTTAAAATCCGCATAAAGCGCGTAAAGATCGTGAAGCTCGAACTTATCGGGATGGGCTAGCACAGCATCCCTCCAGTGGCGGTTTACGAGCGAGTTTGCGATATTTGGATGAGCCAAAATAATGAGAGTTTTCATTTCTATCCTTTAAATTTGAAATTGCGGGGCGCATTATAGCCCTACTTCGTAAAATTTTTCTCGTTTTATCACAAGCAGCCTTAAATTCTAAAGCTTTACTGGCCGCCACCCGCTTATCTTTACAGCAACTTCAAAGAGCGCGAGCTTTGAATTCCAAACTTCATTCACTACTCGCGCTTTATTTTAGAAATGCTCGCCCTGGGGGCACTCGTCGCGTTTTGCGGAGGTTTACTACTTCTTTGCAAATATTCATATTCCATTGCGGAGGCTCGCGCGAGTAAAATTTTAACGAAGCCGCCGCGCAGGAGAAATTTTAATAAAATTTAGCATCGCTTCTCTGCAAGCATTCGCCACAACAAACAAATTGAAGCAAAATTTAGCGCCGCTTAAATTCTAAAGCTTTGTCCGCCGCTCCCGTCATCGGGTTGCGGGTGCTCATCGCGCTCTTATGAGTGTCCGTCACGCTTTCGTGCAGGCTCGTTACGCTCCTGCGAAGACTTGCTGCTTCCTCGCAGGTGGCGATCGCAACGAAAAATTTGAGTAAAATTTAGCGTCGCTTAAATTCTAAAGCTTTGCCTGTCGGTCGTCTCTTCAAGCTCAGAATTATCATCGCGCTTCTGCGAACGCCCGCCGCGCGGCTCCTGCTGTGGCGCGACGCCAAAGCCCTCCAAGACCTTACCGATACTTTCGTTTGCGTCCTTGATGATGCCTTGCAGGCTTTCGCCCATTTTATCAAGATTTTTGCCCGCCTCGCGCGCCGCCGCCTCGCCTTGCTTTAGCAGATCCTTGGTCCTGTCCGCGTTGCGAGCGGCAAAATCGTTCAGCGCTTCGGGCGCCTTTTTCTGCAAATTTTGCAAGGCCTCGCCCAAAACTTTAGCATCGTTTGCAAGCTCGTCTATAGTGGAGTTCAGATCGGATTTTTGCTTGCTCTCAAAGCCCTGCGGCATGGAATTTTGTGTGGAGCTTTGAGCGGAATTTTGCCCCGAGCCATCCACGCTTTTATTAAAATTTTGCCCTTGATTACCCGCGCTAAAATTCTGCCCCGAGCGTGCGCTTTGCTCACGATTTTGCCCGTCCGATCCGCCATCGCAGCCGCTTAAAATACATATCGCGGCTAGCGCCAAAGTAAAATTTCGCGCCGCGCTTATAAAGCTAAAATTTCTAGCGCGACCCGCCGAGATAAAATTTAGTCCGTCCTGCGCCGAGATAAAATTTTGCCCGCTGCCGGCTAAAACAAAATTTCGCGGCCGTCCAAAGCCTTGCTCGCCGCTAGCTCTGATAAAATTCTGCGCCAAATCCCGTCCGCACCCTTTCAAAATTCGTCTTTTCAAAATCCGCTCCTTTAAATTTCATCTCTCGCAGGCGCGCTCGGAAGCCGCCCGAAAAACAGATCGCTTCTAAGCTTCAAAAGCAAGCAGATAGCGATATCGGCGCTTTGTTCGCGGATATAGTTTCGATCGCCTTTTAGATGAAATTCCCCGACGATCTGTTTGCCGCCCTGTTCCTTCGCACCGATAAAGACCGTTCCCACGGGCTTTTGCGCGCTTCCGCCGCCGGGGCCCGCGATACCGCTTACTGCAAGAGCGAAGCTCGCCCCGCTGCTTTGTAGCGCGCCCTCCAGCATCTCGCCCACGGTCTGCGCGCTGACCGCGCCGTAGCGAGCGAGCGTATTTTCGCCTACATTGAGCCAGAGATTTTTTATCTCGTTGGCGTAGCTTACGAGCGAGCCGTCAAAAACGTCGCTCACGCCCGCGACCGCACCGAATTTTGCGGCGATGAGTCCTGCGGTGCAGCTTTCGGCGAAGGTGATCTTAGCGCCTATCTCGCGCAGTCTATCAACCACAAAGCCCATAAAATCGCCGCCTTCGATGTAGCAGCTCTCATAATACTTGCCGACGCTTTGTAAAAACGCGTCCAGCGCTCCGAATTTCATCGCACTGGCGCGCACGAGCAGCAAAAAGGAGCAGGGCCTGCTGATCGTAAGCGAAATTTTATAACTGATCGCGAGGCTTTCTAGGCGCTGCTTTACGCTTTCGTATTCGCAATCGAATAGATAAAAGCTCTCGCCCGCGCTCGGCGCGTCTTGAAGGATCGGCGGCAGGCTTTGCAAGCAAAGCGCCTTGATCACGTTTACCGAGCAGCCTCTGACGTTTAGCAAGAAGCTGTTTTTCGCCACTGCGCGCGCCATCGAGGGCGCTAGGGTTTCTCCGTTTTTCAGCTCGAGCGAATCGAAAGAGAGCGTCGATAAAATTTTACCGACGACCGCGTAGGCGGAGTTTGCCGCAAAGATCGTGATAAAATCGTACGAATCGATCATCTTTTCAAGCGCGAAGAGCAAAACCTTATCGTTTTCGCTTAAGAATTTCAGATCGTCGATCCGCCCAAAAACTCGTTCGTAGCTGCGAGAAATATAACTCATCAAAGCCACGTCGTAGCGGATCTCCTCGCCGATTACAAGGATGATATTTTTCATAAAGACCCTCATTAAATTTTCGCACATTATAGCATAAACGCAGACTGCTCTTTCAGAGCTTTTTAATGGCGTTTTGGATAAACTTCACAAATTTTTTAAGACACGAAAAGGTACAAATATGGACTACAAAGATACTCTCTTTCTTCCTACGACAGACTTTGCGATGCGAGGCGCGTTGCCGCAAAACGAACCTGCGCGGTTTAAGGCATGGTATGACGAGCGTAAAATTTACGAAAAGATGAAAGCTAGGCGCAAGGGCGCAAGCGTCAGCTTCAATATCCACGACGGCCCGCCGTACGCTAACGGACACCTCCACATCGGCCATGCGCTGAATAAAATTTTAAAAGACATCATCACCAAAACCCATTATTTCTTCGGCGAGGATATCCGCTACGTGCCGGGCTGGGACTGCCACGGCCTACCGATCGAGCAGCAAGTAGAGATCAAGCTAGGCGAGCGGAAAAAATCGCTTTCAAAAGTGCAGATCCGCGAGCTTTGCAGACAGCACGCCAAAGAGTTCATCGACGTGCAGCGCAATGAATTTAAAGATATGGGGATTTTGGGCGACTGGAACGATCCGTATCTGACGCTAAAATTTGAGTTTGAAGCTGAAATTTACAAAGCGCTCTGCCAGATCGCGAAAAAAGGAATTCTAATCGAGCGAAGTAAGCCGGTGTTTTGGAGCTGGGCAGCAAAAAGCGCGCTCGCAGAAGCCGAGGTCGAATACAAAGACAAAGAGGACTATTCGATCTTCGTGGCGTTCGATCTAAGCAGTGAAGCGAACGCCAAAATCGGCGCAAAAGGCGCCAAAGCAGTCATCTGGACGACCACGCCTTGGACGCTGCCCGCAAACGGCGCGATATCTTTAAACCCGAATGAAATTTATGCGCTGACGAGCGAAAATTTAATCTTTGCAAAACCTTTGGTCGAAAGCCTCGTAAGCCTGGGCATCACGAAAGGCGAGATCGTAAAAGAATTTAAGGCTACCGAGCTTGAGGGCTTAAACGCGATCAATCCGCTAAACGATAGAGCTTCAAAGTTTATCCTCGGCGAGCACGTTTTAATGGACGGCGGCACCGGGCTCGTGCATACGGCTCCCGGGCACGGCGAGGACGATTATTTCGTAGGGCTTAAATACGGCATCGAGGTGATTATGCCCGTGGATGAGGGCGGCTGTTTCGACGAGACGCTTAAAACCAAAAAACTCTTCCGCGCAGACGTCGTAGATGAGCTCGTGGGGATGCATATTTTCAAAGCAAACGAGAAAATTTTAGAGCTTCTAGGCCCCGCACTTATCAAATCCGGCAAATTCGTCCACTCCTATCCGCACTGCTGGCGCACGCACAAGCCGGTGATCTACCGCGCGACGAAGCAGTGGTTTATCGCGATGGACGAGCCCAAGCTCAGCGGCAAGACGCTGCGCCAAGTAGCCCTTGAAGAGATCGGCAAGGTTAAATTTTACCCGCAAAGCGGCATCAACCGCCTAAGCTCGATGATAGAGAACCGCCCCGATTGGTGTATCTCGCGCCAAAGGGATTGGGGCGTGCCGATCGCGTTTTTCCGTGATAAAAGCACCAAAGAGCCGATCTTTGATGAAAAAATTTTAAATAATATCTACGAAATTTTTAAGGCTAAGGGCGCGGATGCTTGGTGGCAGATGGAAATTTCGGAGCTCTTGCCGCAGGACAGCGGCTATAAGCCTGAAAATTTAGAAAAGGTGATGGACATCTTAGACGTTTGGTTCGATAGCGGTTCTACGTGGAAGGCGGTGCTGCAAAGCGGCGCCTACGATGCGGGCAAATTCCCTGCGGATATGTATCTTGAGGGCAGCGACCAACACCGCGGCTGGTTTCAAAGCTCTCTGCTTCTAAGCTGCGCGATCAACGAATGCGCGCCGTACAAAAGCATCCTCACGCACGGATTTACCGTCGATGAGAAGGGCCAGAAGATGAGCAAATCCGTCGGAAACGTCGTCTATCCACAAGAGGTCGCAAAGAGCCACGGCGTGGAAATTTTGCGCCTTTGGGTCGCGATGAGCGATTATTCGACCGATCTGAAGATCAGCGACAATATCCTTAAACAGGTAAGCGAGCAGTACCGCAAGATCCGAAATACGATAAGATTTCTGCTCGCAAGCACCAGCGATCTGGGCGAGATCGAGACGAGTAATTTTACGCGGCTTGATCGCTGGATCCTAACGCGCGCGGCAAACGCCTTTGCGGGCGCGGAAGCGGCGTTTAGAAACTACGATTTTTCAAAGGGCTTCAACGCCTTACTAAATTTCTTAAGCGCCGATCTGAGCGGAATTTATCTTGATATCTGCAAAGATAGGCTCTACTGCGACGCACCCGACGAGCCGCGTCGCAGAAGCGCGCAAAGCGCAATCGCTCTGATTACGCGAGCGCTACTGCCTCTGATCGCGCCTACGCTAACCTACACGATCGACGAAGTGATGGAATTTGCGCCGCAAATCATTAAAGAGGGCAAAGAAGACGTTTTCGATCTGACATATAAGCCGATAGAATTTGACGATTTTCTAGAATTTGACGAAATTTTGATCAAATCAAGGGAGAAATTTTTCGAGCTCATCGACGCGCTGAAAAAAGACAAGATCATTAAATCGACGCTCGAGCTGGTTTTACAGACGAGTTCGAACGAAATTTTATCAAACGACATTCTAGGCGTAGCGGATTGGTTCATGGTAAGCGACGTGGACACTCTGCAAAGCGGGCCGGCTCTGGCGGAGTTTAAGATAAACGACGAAATTTTCCGCCTCGTAAAATCATCGAAGCACAAATGCCCGAGATGCTGGAAATTTAACGCAAAAGAGCCTGATGAGCTCTGCCCGCGCTGCGCGAAGGTCATGCATGCTCGCTAGCCCCATAAGTCTCGGCTTCGTATTTTTTACGATCGCGCTGATCTGCGTAGCAACGGGCGTGGGGATCTATTTCGTGAATAAATTTAAGGATGGCAGATGATAAGTTTGAAAGAGGCTCTGAAGCTGAGCGCGGATGAAATTTCGGCGCTTAGAGCGGAGCTAAAGGATAAAATTTTAAAAACCAAAGAGCTCGGCGCCTACGTCGAGCAGCTCACGGGCGAGGCTTTAAACATCAGCGGCGAGGGCGTGCCGATCGCAATCAAAGATAACATTCAGGTAAAAGATTGGAGCGTCACCTCGGCGAGTAAAATTTTGCAAGGCTACGTAGCGCCATACGATGCGACGGTGATCAAAAAGCTACGGAAGCGCGGCCTAGCGCCGTTTGGGCGGACGAATATGGATGAGTTTGCGATGGGAAGCACGACTGAGAGCTCATTCTACGGCAAAACTCTCAATCCGACCGATCACTCGCGCGTACCTGGCGGCAGTAGCGGCGGAAGCGCGGCTGCCGTAGCGGCAAATATCGCTGTAGCCGCACTCGGAAGCGATACGGGCGGCTCTATCCGCCAGCCGGCGGCATTTTGCGGCTGCGTAGGCTTTAAGCCGAGCTACGGCAGGGTCAGCCGCTACGGGCTCGCGGCGTATTCGAGTAGCCTCGATCAGATAGGACCGATCACGCGCAGCGTCGAGGACGCGGCGATTTTATACGACATCATCGCAGGCCGCGACGAGATGGACAGCACGAGCTACGCGGGCGCTTACGAAAGTACCGCGGATAAGCTAAACGCGGATCGCAAGCTTAAGATCGCCGTTATAAAAAATTATATCGACGAGGCCTCGCAGCAGGTCAAAGAGGCTTTAAATTTAACTATAGAAAAGCTAAAATCATTCGGGCACGAGATCGTTTACCGCGATCTTTGTAGCTCCAAATACGACATCGCGACCTACTACATCATCGCAACCGCCGAGGCTAGCGCAAATTTAAGTCGCTACGACGGCGTGCGCTACGGAAACCGCGCGAAAGCTCTAAATTTAAAAGAGCTCTACGCCAACACTCGCGGCGAAGGCTTCGGCGACGAGGTCAAGCGCCGCATGCTTCTAGGCACCTTCGTGCTAAGCAGCGGCTACTACGACGCGTATTACATCAAGGCACAGAAGGCAAGGGCCTTCATCAAAAGTGAATATGAGGAAATTTTAAAAGACGCTGATTTGATCTTTATGCCGATCGCGCCGGGAGTGGCGTATAAATTCGGCGAGCTTAGTGATCCGCTTCGCGCGTATCTTAGCGACATCTACACCATCGGCGTAAATTTAGCGGGGCTTCCCGCGATCTCCGTGCCGGTAGCGAAAAACAAAGAGGCTCTTAATATCAGCGCGCAGCTCATCGGGCGCGCCTACGACGAACAAACGGTGCTGGACGGCGGCTTGAGTTTAGAAAAAATCGTGAAAGGATAAGTATGAAGATCGTCAAAAAGGCTCTGACCTTCGAGGATGTTTTGTTGGTACCGCAATACTCTGAAATTTTACCCAAAGAGGTCGATATCAGCACGAGTTTTACGAAAAATATCACGCTAAATACCCCTCTTGTGAGTGCTGCGATGGATACAGTCACCGAGTACCGCACCGCGATAATGATGGCACGCCTCGGCGGCATCGGCGTGATCCATAAAAATATGGACGAGGACTCGCAAGCCAAGATGGTTCGCCGCGTAAAAAAGAGCGAAAGCGGCGTCATCATCGATCCTATCTCGATCAAGGCGGACGCCACGATCAAAGACGCTCTCGATCTGATGAGCGAGTACCATATTAGCGGCATTCCCGTCATCGACGACAACAGCGTGCTGATTGGGATTTTGACCAATCGCGATCTGCGCTTTGAAACCGACACCGCCGCGCTTGTGGGCGAAAAGATGACCAAAGCTCCGCTAATTACCGCCCCAAAAGGTTGCACGCTTGATGATGCGGAGAAAATTTTTAGAAACAATAAGGTAGAAAAGCTTCCGATAATCGACGCAAACGGCCACTTAGAGGGGCTTATTACGATTAAAGACCTCAAAAAGCGCATCGAATATCCAAGCGCCAATAAAGACAAATTCGGCCGCCTTCGCGTCGCCGCGGCGATTAGCGTAGGCCATCTGCAAAGAGCCGAAGCTCTCGTCAAGGCGGGCGTAGATGCGCTTGTGATGGACTCCGCGCACGGACACTCCAAAGGTATTATCGACACGCTGAAGGAGCTGAAGCGAAATTTTGACGTGGACGTAGTGGTCGGAAACGTCGCAAACCCCGCCAGCATAAAAGATATCGCAAACGCAGGAGCAGACGCGATTAAAGTAGGCATCGGCCCGGGTTCGATCTGCACTACGCGCATCGTAGCGGGCGTGGGCGTGCCGCAATTTACCGCGATTAACGATTGCGCGATCGAGGCGGCTAAATTTGGAATTCCGATCATCGCAGACGGCGGCATCAAATACTCGGGCGACATCGCCAAAGCCCTAGCCGCGGGCGCAAGCTCGGTGATGATGGGAAGCCTGCTTGCGGGCTGCTACGAAACTCCGGGCGAGCTCATTACGTTTCAGGGCCGCCAGTACAAAACCTACCGCGGTATGGGCTCTTTGGCGGCGATGCAGAAGGGAAGCTCGGATCGCTACTTTCAAGACGGCACCGCAAAAGAAAAGCTCGTACCCGAGGGGGTCGAGGGGCGCGTGCCTTACGCGGGCATGCTAAAAGACGTGATCTTTCAGCTGCTAGGCGGCTTGCGAAGCTCGATGGGATACTGCGGCAGCAAGGATATCGCTACCTTTCAGCAAAAGGCGGAATTCGTCGAGATCACGAGCGCAGGTCTTAAAGAAAGCCACGTCCACGACGTCATCATCACGCAGGAAGCGCCGAATTACCGAGTAAATCAGTGATCCTTCAAAGCAAAATTCAAAATTTCGACGAGCCGCTTTATCTGGAGAGCGGTCGCGTCTTTTCTAACTTCAAGCTCGCCTATGAAACCTACGGCGAGCTAAATCCGGACAAATCCAACGTTATCGTCATCTGCCACGCCTTAACGGGTTCCGCGCACGCCGCAGGACTTTACGAGGGCGACGTTAAACCCGGCTGGTGGGACGGGCTCATCGGCGATCATAAAGCGGTCGATACGACGAAATTTTTCGTCATCTGCATAAATATCCTGGCTTCGCCTTTCGGCTCCACCTGCCCGCTCGACGTCGATGAAAGCAGCGGCCGCGAGTACCGCTTGCGCTTTCCGGTAGTGGTCGTTTCAGACGTCGTGCGCGCGCAGATGATGCTTTTAAAGCGCCTCGGTATCGCCCGCGCCCGCGCCGTTATCGGCGGCAGTCTGGGCGGCATGCAGGCGCTGTGCTATGCGATCGAATATCCGGAATTTGCGGATGAAATTTTCGTACTCGCAAGCACCTACGCCACGCAGCCTTGGGCGATCGCGTTTAATAAGATCGCGACCGAGGCCATCTTGCGCGATCCAAATTTTAAAAACGGCAACTACGATAAAAATCTGATCGCCGAGCGCGGGCTTGACGGCATGGCGGTGGGGCGCATGGCGGGGCATATAAGTTTTTTAAGCCCAAGCTCGATGCAGGATAAATTCGGGCGCAACTACGTTGAAACTGACGGTCTTTACGAGATTAACGGACGCTTTCAGGTGGATCGCTACCTTGAATACAACGGCGAAAATTTCGCGCGCAGGTTCGATCCGCTGTGCTATCTCTACATCGCTAAGATGATGAATATATTTGATTGCACGCGCCACTACGGTAATCTCAAAAACGCCTGCGCGCAGATCAGATCGCGCCTACACCTCATCTCTTTCAAAGGCGACGTGCTCTTTCCGCCGGGGCTAATGAAAGAAATTTACGATGCGATGAGCGATCTAGGGAAAAAGGATCGCACGAGCTACGCGCAGATCGACAGCGACTACGGACACGACGCGTTCTTGGTCGAGATAGAAAAATTTGATTACATCATAAAAAGGATTTTGGATGAGTTTTGAGGAAAAAATGGAAAAAATTAACGCGCTTTTAAAAAGCCTCAACGACAAAGATCTGAGCCTAGAGGAGAGCGTGAAGCTGTATAAACAGGGCGTCGCGCTGCTAAAGGAGGCGAAGGAAATTTTAGAAAACGCCAAACTCGAGGTCGCCGAAATAAACGCGCCCGAGCAGGCTTAGGAGGCGGCGATGATAAACGTATGCGTTTTGCAACTACCGACGCTTTCGATGAGCGAAAATCGGATCGATTACTATATGAAGGTCGCCAAGGATAACGGCGCGCGGATCGTGTTGCTGGGCGAATATGAGCTAAATTCCTTCTTTAGCGAGCTTAAAAAGATGCCCCGCTCTATCGCGTGCGAACAGAGCGAGCATAAGCAGGAGCTGATGGCGCGGCTGGCTACCAAATACGACCTGCATATCGTAGCGCCGATAATCAGAGCCGCTAGCGGCGCGATTTTGAGGCAAGCGGGCATCTTCGGCGGCGCGGCTCAAAAGAGCGTGCACGGCAGCGAAAATTCTTTAAGCCTTAAAAGCAAGCCCGGTTGCAAGGGCGAGCTAAATTCTAAGAGCGCTTTAAATTCCAACGATGGTTCAAATTCTAAAGGCGCTTTAAATTCCGCAAGCGAGCAGAGTTCCAAAGGCGGCTTAAGCTCCTGCGGCGCAAAATCTTTAAATTTCAAAGCCGCAAATTCCGCAGACGGTTTAAATTCAAGCGCTTCAATCCCGAGTAATTCGAATGCTTCAAATTTAAAATCCGAAAGCCAAAAAGATGCGAGTGAAGAAGAGATCTTTTGCGCGAGCGAAAACGAGCCCATCTGGGTGAAATCCTGCGCGAAATTTTCGCCCTCGGAGGTGAAATTTTACGATCAAAATATACTGATGGATTATCCGCACTGGGACGAGGAGGGTTTTTTCGCCAACCGTAAAAGCCGCAAAATCGGTAAAATTTCGCCGATGATCTTTAGCGAGGGCGGCGTAAAATTCGGCGTCTGCTTCGGCTATGAGGCACATTTTGACGTATTTTGGCGCTATTTTATGCAGAAAAACATCGGTTGCGTGCTCGTGCCGTGCGCCTCGACCTTCGAAAGTGGCGGGCGCTGGCGCGAGCTTTTGAAGATGCGCGCGTTTACGAACTCGCTCTACGTCATCCGCGCCAACCGCATCGGCGAGGCGAAATTCGGCGAGAGCGAATTTAAATTTTACGGCGAGAGCTTCGTCGTAACCCCCGGCGGTGAGATCGCAAACGAGCTGAAAAACGAAGAGGGCGTGCTGATGTGCGAAGTGGACGCAGACGAGATCGCTGTGGCGCGCGGGCTGTGGAAATTCCGCAAAAATCTAGTCGGCAGGGGGCTTTTATGAACTATTTTCACAGACAGATCCAGCTTTGGGGCGAGCAGACGCAGCGCGCGCTTGCGGATAAGCGCATCTTAATCATCGGCGCGGGCGGGCTTGGAAGCAGCCTTTCTTACGCTCTGGGCGCAAGCGGTATCGGGCGGATCAGCGTCGTGGATTTCGACACAGTGGCGCTTCACAACATCCACAGGCAAATTTTATTTACGCTCGAAGACGAGAGCAAATTTAAAGCGGACGTTTTTAAAAGCCGCACGGAGGCTCGCTACGACGGCGTGAGCGTCGAGGTGCATAGGAGCCACGCAGAGGAATTTTTTGCTAGCGCGATAGGCGCGGGCGAGAAATTTGATCTGATTTTGGACGCTACCGATAATCTCGCCACGCGCGCGCAGATCGATGCCTTTGCCAAGCAAATAGGTGTGCCGTGGGTGTTTGCGTCGGTGGATAGCTGGCAGTGCCAAGTCTGCTTCGTGCAGAATGCGGATTTTAAATTTTTCCCGAGCCTAAACGCGACGCCTGCGGGCATAACGGCTGCGATCGTGATGTTTGCGGCGAGCTTTGAGGCGAACCTCGCTCTGCGCTACCTAGCGGGGCTTGAGGTCGAAAAAGACCTGCTTTACTACGCGAACTTTTTTGGCGGCGAGCTGGAAGTTAGGAAGATAAAATTGTAGTTTTGGCTCGGGCTAGTTTAAATTTAAGCCCGAGCTTGCGGGTTGACTTTATATCAAAAAGCTAACTTTGAGTATGTTGATTTAACTCTTGCTCCGTCATTTTATTCTCCTTAATATTTAGTTTTGATGACATTCTTTTCTTGCATTTTTTATCTCATCGGATGAGATATCGTCTATATATTTATCTAGCTTTTTTAAATTATCTTTATACGGCTGATCAAGCTTACGACCATTTTTATCTATAGTATACATATGGATGGATACCGCTTCCATTTCATTTAGCTCGCTTGCAAATTTCGTATATTCATAAACATCTTTAAATGTAGAATTTCTATCTTTGCAATATTTGCGATATACCGTCGTTATAAGCGAAATTTCACTTTTAGGTATATAATAAGTTGCATCGTAGTTTATTTCAGAATAACTACATAAATTATATATATAGCGTCTGTGGCAATCATCATATTTTCGTTTTAGAAATTCCGGACTCGGTTGTCCGCCTACGTTATACTGCATAAGCAGCTTTAAAATCGGTTCGTAATTTGGAGTGCCCGGAAATGTATCATATAATGAAAAATCATATTCGGTAATATCAAATCCATCCGTCGGTTCCGCTTTATCATTTAATATTCCCTCAGGCACGACCTTCTTGATATCGTTTCCGTACCTTAGACCCACCGTAGAGTTTTGAAATTTCCAAATATATGGCTTGTAGCCGCTTTCTAATGCCATCTTTGCTATCTCATACATATTCGTATTCGTAAGATATGAAAAGAAATAATTCGGCTCTCCTATACTAATCATAGGGTAGTCGGTCTCATAAATCAACGTAAAATTTCCATCGTCACTTATTTGTAGGGATTTTATATGGTTATAATTCGGCGGAAGCAGCCTATTTCTAACGACCTCCGCCTCTTCAAATTTAACCCCGTTGTCTAAAAGCAGTCTTACCGTTTTAGTAGCATTATTTTCTATCGCATAAGCCATAGCGGATAGTTTGTATTCGTCTTTTTTATGTATATCCGCACCTAGCTTTATAAGCTCTTGAGTGGTATTTGTATCATTCCAAAAGCTAGAATACATCACTGGCGTTACCCCTCCGTGCATAGTATGCTCGACGGTTAGATTGTTATCTTTCATAAATTTTAAAATTTCATCAGTTTGCTTGCTTTTTAAAAGCCTTTTTAGCTCTACGTCTATGGCGGGTTCTTTAAATACGTTTTTCGGGTTTGAATTATAATCTATATCCCAATGTCTAAATGCAAAACTTTGCATCTCCGCTTCGCTTACATACTTATCAAGTCCCGCTTCTTTAGTAGTATCGGAGCCTATCGTAATAGTGTAGTGAGATTGAGATTTATGAAGTCCTACTCTTCCGCTTACGAATAGATACAAAATAAGGCAAGCAAAAACTGCAATGAATTGCAATATGGCTTTTAGATATTTCAAAATTTCCCCTTAGAATTAATTAGGAGGATTATATCTTAAATCAAATTAAATCGAAATTTTACATGGCGGGCGGGTAAAATTTATATAAATTTAGCCCGCAAGCCTTGAAATTTGAGCAAATTTAGAAGATAAATGCGTATTTAAAATTTTAATAGCTCTATCCCAAATCGCTCAGCAGATCCGCCAAGCTCACGCTGGATAGAGATTTTTTAAAATCATTCTGAATGCGAGCAAAGCGCGGCGCGAGTACCGCCTCGATCTTGCCGCCCACGGGGCAGGCGCTAGGCGAGCCTTTGTGCAGGCGAAACATCGCGTCCTCCTCGCTCACCGCCTCGTAAATGTCTAAAAGCGTGATGAGCCGCGCGTCGCGAGCCAGCGTGATGCCGCCCACGCCCGCGGTCGTGAGCACCAAGGCTGCATTTTTTAGCTGCGAGATCAGCTTGCGCGCGATGGCGGGGTTTATCCCCGAGCTTGCGGCGACGAAATCGCCCGTGACCTTCTCCTCGCGAAAATACGCGACGCAAAGCATGATGTGAACCGCGAGTGAAAATTTTATACCTACTTGCATTTCGCTCCTTGATTTGGATCTGAGTTTTAGAATTTAAGCGAAATTTTCCTTAAACTCGACCGCTAAATTTCAGATCGCGCTAAAATTTAATCCGCTAGGCGATTTTCTTAAAATTCTGATCTTAAATTTAATCGTGTCTAAATTTTACTCGCTAAATGATTTCCTAAAATTCGGATATTAAATTTTAATCGTTCCGAAATTTTATCCGCTAGTCGATTTTTTAAAATTTATATATTAATTTTAATCGCACCTAAATTTTATCCGCGACATAGCGAGCCGCGCGCCGCCGATACCGATAGCGCGACCATCCCAACCTCGTCACTGCCACCGTTGCAGCCGCTACCGCTGTCCGTAGTCGCCCACCATTACATTATCTTTACCGACATTGTCGCCGTCGCTACTACCATTCATTATATTTACAGCAGATCGCTATTGCTGCTTGCCGCTACGCTACCATCGCTCATTATCTTTACGGCTGTTATTGCAGTCGCCGCTTATATTCTCACTGCCGCCCGCTGTATTACGGCTACCGCTAATGCCGCCGCCCGTGCCGCTGTCGCCTACTATCATTGCAGCCGCTACCGCGTTCATTATCACTACTGCTATTGTCGTGAATACAATCCGCTACTATCGCCATCGCCGCTATTATTCGAATACAATGGCTACCGATGTTCTGCAACGCAATCGCAGCCATCATTAATAACCGTGCGGTCGCCGCTACCGTCACCGTTAAATTTTAAATTTTAGCTTGAGTGGCTCCGCCACTAAATTTAATTTCAAGCCGTAGCTCGCTCTAGCTCTAAATTTTAATTCAAATATAGGCTCTGTCCTAGCTCTAAATTTTAATTCAAAGCTCTAACTTACTTTTTCGCTAAATTTTAAATTTACGTTAGAATTTTACCGGGCCACGTAGTTAAAATTTTTGTCCGCGTTTTGCCCACCACGTAGTTAAAATTTTTGTCCGCGTTTTGCCCACCACGTAGTTAAAATTTGCGTCCACGTTTTGTCCGTCGCGCAGTTTAAAATTTACACGCGGCAACGCCACATTATTCGCCGACCGCCGTAAACGGCTTGCCGATAAATTTTTACGCCTTGATCTCGTCTATTACGGCGAGCGCGAGGTCTGTGTAACCGATGTAGCTTTTGCCTTTACCGTTTAGGATCAGCTCATCGCCTCCGAGGATGTATGAGCCTGTGCGAGCGGCGTTTGCGTCGTATTCCGCGGCAGGGATCACGTAGGTCCAGATCAAATTTTTACTCGCTTTTAGCACCTCGTAGCTCGCCGCAGTCGCCTCGGCTACGCCCATATACTCAGTCGGAAAGCTTGGAGTATCCATCAGGCGCGTCTTGCGCGAAGCGTCTGTGTATAACACGCCCGCGCCGCCGATGACGAGCAGTCTAGTCTGCGTGCCGCTTAGCAGCTCCGCGATGTGCTACGTCATTTTCGCGTGAAGCGGGAAGGTCTGCGGCGTCCATGCAGCGATCGCGCTGATGACGACGTCAAAGCCCGCCAAATCGGCTTTGCTAAGCTCAAAAACGTCCTTGTGCACGAGCTTGATGGCGCCGTTTTTATACTCTTTGTTTCGCGCGAAGCCCGTTACGTCATAGCCCTGCCTTAGCGCCTCCGCGACTAGCGCGCTACCTGATTTTCCGTTTGCTCCGATGATTGCTACTTTTTTCATTTTATATCCTTTTAAATTTAGATTTTGTTTGCTTGCGCAGCCGCTTATCGCCGCTGCAAGCCAATTCACTTGCCATAGCGACTAATGCATTTTCTCATGCGACTGTCTATCGCCGTCGCAGCCGGTGTGCCCGCCACGCAGGGCGTCGTTTTGCCGCGCTACGCAGTTTAAATTTTACACCTGCGCTTTGCTGCGCGCTTGTCTCGCGAAATTTACAGCCAGCTTGGCTTTACATCGTCGTTTATCACGCCGTCGCCGTTAGTGTACTGCTCCAAGCTACCGCGTTTAGTTTGGATACAGATAAATTTCATCCCCTGCGCACCCGCCTTGAAGCATCTCTTGCCCGCGGGATCGATGCGGATAGCGTCGCCCTCGCCCACCGCCGTCTCCTCGCCGTCGATGAATAGCGTGCCGTCGCCTTTTAACACCAAGTAAAGCTCCTCGTTTTGCTTGTGCGAATGCACGAACGGCACGCTCGCGTTTGCAGGAAATTCGTTGATAGAGAGCTCGCAGCCGCTTAAGCCTAGAGCTTCTTTCAGCTCCACTCTCGGCGCATTTTTCGTTGAAACGATCTTGTAGTTTGACATCTTTATCTCCTTAAATTTTTTGTTGTAATGCTATAAATTACAACTGATGAGCGAAGTATAATAAAATTTTGTTGTAATGTCAAGAGTTACAGCAAAAATTCCAAAATTTGACGCAAAATTTAAAATCAGCTAAAATCCGCGCGATTTTAAACAAAGGAATTTTATGCAAAATAGCGCATTTAAGACGCTAACGCTCATCGCAAAGAAAAATTTTAAAAAGCTGTTCTTGACGTTTAGCCTGGTTTTGGCGGAAAACGGGCTATTTCTCATCTATCCCGTACTAGCCGGCATCGCCATAAACGCCATCGTAGCGGGCGACACGCTTTTGGCACTTAGCTACTCGTGCATGGTATTCGTGGGCTGGGGGCTTGGCTCGATTAGGCGGCGCGTGGATACGCAGGTGTTTACTAGGATATATGCAGGACTTGTCGTAAGCGTGATAATGAACGAAAAAAGAGCCGCAAAAGACGAAAGCGCCGTAATCGCAAGAGCAAATTTATCTCGCGAATTCGTGGACTTTTTTGAGCAGCATTTTCCCGTGTTTTTTACCTCGGTCGTCTCGATTTTTGGCTCGGCGATCATGCTTTTTATTTATCGAGTTCTACGTGGGTTTGGCAGTTTTTGCCCTGCTCGCGGTTTTTGGAGTTTTGCTACCCAAATACATCGCCAAAAACGACCGCTTGTATCTCAAGCTAAACAACCAGCTAGAGCGCGAGGCAGGACGCATAAGCACAGGCGATGAGCGCACGCTAAAGCGCCACTACGACGTGCTTTCAAAGCTTCGCATCCGCATCTCAAACAGAGAGGCGATGAGCTTTTTTATCATCGGTACGAGTGCGGCGGCGATTTTTAGCTTGGCGATATTTTTGCTATCAAGCAAGCAGGCAAACGCGGGCCACATCTACTCGGTGCTCACCTATCTTTGGACGTTTGCGATCAGTCTTGATGACGCGCCGAGGCTGATAGAGGAGTTAGCAAACTAAAAAGACATCGGCAAGCGCGTAGATGCCGGACTAGAAGGCGATATAGATAAAATTTAGGCGCTTTTTTGGGTATAATTTAACTAAAATTTGCCGAAAAACGAGGTCAAAATGCACGAAAATCACGCCCACTGCGCGCATTTACACACGTCAAATAAAACCGTTTTGAGAAATTCTTTCCTTATAATATTCGCTTATATGCTGGTCGAGGTCGCGGGCGGCTTCGCGACGAACTCGCTCGCCCTACTCTCCGACGCCGGACATATGCTATCAGACGCCGCGGCGCTCGGACTTTCGCTATTTGCGTTTAAATTTGGCGAACGCAAGGGCAATCTGCAAAAGACCTTCGGCTACAGGCGGATCGAAATTTTAGCCGCGACGATAAATGCCGTCACGCTCATCGTCATCGCCGTTTTTATCGTCATCGAGGCGGCGCGGCGCCTGCAAAACCCGCCAGAAGTAGCCACCACGGGCATGCTCGCCATCAGCACGCTGGGACTTGCTGTAAACATCGTCGTGGCGCTATACATGCTACGCGGCGGCGACGTGAGAGAAAACGTCAATATGCGCGGCGCCTACCTACACGTGCTGGGCGACGCTGCGGGCTCAGTGGGCGCGATTGCGGCGGCTTTGGCAATGATGTGCTTTGGCTGGGGCTGGGCGGACGCGGCAGCTAGCCTACTCGTGGCCGTGCTCATTGTAAAAAGCGGCTGGAGCGTGCTAAAAGACAGCCTAAACATCCTAATGGAGGGCTCACCAAAAGGCGTGAGCCTGGATGCGCTCGTCGCGCAGATCAGAGGCGTGGACGGCGTGCTTTCGGTGCACGACCTGCACGTCTGGAGCATAACAAGCGGCGCAAACGCTCTCACGGCTCATATCGTGGTCAGCGGCGAGCTGCGCGTGCGCGAAGCGGAGCGGATCATGGCCGAAATATCGCACGAAATGGAGCATCTAGGCATCACGCACACGACGCTGCAGCTTGAAAGCAGCGAGAACGAATGCGCTGACGAGCTAATCTGCGAAGTAAGATCAAACGACGCGGGCGGGCATTTGGGACATAGTCATTAACTTGGGATTTGAAATTCCGCTCGGTTTGAAATTTAAAATTTGGCTTGAGTTTTAAATTTTAAATTTGTCCGCGCCGCGAGATTTCGGAATTTTAGAATTTTGAGGTTTCAAATTTTAAAATTTTGCGCTCGTTATGAAATTTTAAATCCCTACGCGTGGTGAAATTTTAAAATTTCGCCCCGCGGACGCCATTTCAAAATCAGGCGCCGTGCTTGCAAAACCGCAGAAAGTTTAAAATTTACACAGCCGCGGCGTAGCCCATTCAAAGCACACTATGAACATTTGCGGAATTTTAAATTTGACGAGAACGGCAGTCTAGCAATTACGGCGAAATTTGGCAGAAACTTGGAATGGTTTAAATTTAGCTAAACATCTTCTATTTTAATAGCGCGGAGATGACACAGCGCGCGCTACATTTTTAAATTTAGCCAGCATACCGCGCTTCTAAATTTTAAAATTCCGTGCCGCGAATTGAGCTGTAAATCGAGCTGCAAATTTAAACTACGCTCAAAATTTTGGCTAAATTCAACTCATTAAATTTTCCTGCCGATTTGAGCCGATTAAAAGCAAATTTGACGTATAATCTCGCGAAATTTCAGGGAGCCAAGGTGCGCAAAAACATAAAATACCTAATTTACAAGTTTCTTTTAGGCAATGTCTTTTTGGCAGTTTTTTTGATTTCATTTTACGTTGCTTCATTGCACCTCTCAAAACTTTTAGATGTTAATATAATAGACCTTTTGAAGGGATATTTTTTATTCCCGGGCGATATTCGTCTGCCTTTTACGACGGTAATTCTTGAGTTATTTTCCTTCTATATCAGTAGCAGTTTGAGCGATTTTTATGTCAAAGGCATCGATCGCAAACTTAATGTTATATTTTTCATCGCCTTTGCGACGATAGGAATTTTAGCTCTTACCGCCATTATTCTTATCGCGATATTTGGTTTTATGATATATGGTATGGATTTAGATAAAAAACTAATGGCAATTTTATCCGCCGCGGCATTATTCATGGGCATCTGCTCAACGGTATATTTATTTCGCAAAAGCGATTACGAGCTCGGTAAATTTTTACAAATCATCAGCCGAAAAAGAAGCGGGGAGATCGATAAAAAGCTATTCCCTATCTTGCTGCTTATTATATCTGCAACTTGGTTGGGTCTTATCTTTTTTGCATCCAGATAAAGCCAAGCGCCCCGTTTAAATTTCGTCCGTCTGCGCTAAATTAATAGGCGTGAATTACACGCACGGCGCGACGGAATTTTAAGCACGAAATATTTTTTATCAAAATTTAAACCTATGCACTATAATTGCAAGAATTAAAAAGGACGGCAATCGGTTATGAAAAGAGATATATTAATCGCGATTTTAGGCTTACTTTGCGTCTTTATAGATATTAATTACATAGGTTTTCTTATCGCATTAAATTTGATAGTAGTCTTGGTTTGCGCCACTTTTCCTTTTATGAAAAAGAACTATATATTTTTTCTGCTGCTTGTCGTAAATTTAGCTTTGTATTTAAATAATATCTACACCCCTTTTGAAAAGCCCGAACTTTGGACTTATAGCATACCTGCGCTGGCAAATGCGACATATGTGCTAACCTCTCTAGTTTATGCTTCGGGGTTTGTCGCTTTTGTCCCGCTTGCGGCATATATCTGTTTTTTATACTCGCTCTGCGTTGTTGCTTGCGGCATACGTGAAAAATTTCAAAGCTTACGCTAAATTTGCGATTAAAATTTTAAGCCGCTATTGCGTATAATTTCGCAGAATTTTAAGGATTGCGTATGAAAATATATTTCTACAAATTGCTTTTAGGCATCTTACTGACGGGCATATTCTCGTTCTCGCTCGGCTTTACTTTATCTCACGTAAGCATCATATCGAATGCGGTTTTTGGCGCATCGCTATTGCCTTACGCTTCCTTGGGCGCCGAGATCGTAAAAGCTATCCTAACGATAATTTCAGCATTTTATATCGCTGATAAAATTATCGACTTTCGCATTTTAGGCATCGATTGCAAGCTAAATTTTATATTTTTCATCGCCTTTGCGACGATAGGCGTAATTATCGTTAGTCTGCTATCTTTATTTATGATCATCGGCATAATGATATTAAATAAATCGGAAATTGCATTTGCAACGATGTGTCTATCTCTCGGGCCGATTTGGACCGCTTGGTTATTTCATATCAGCAGATACAGGCTCGGGGCTTTCTTGCAAAATTGCAGCCCAACGACAAAATCTACGGCAAGAAAATACAACATAGACAAGGCGCTATTGGTCATTATAATAATAATAGCGCTGCTGATTCTTATACCGATAATAGCGAAGCTTTTGTGATTTTTATTTTAAAATTTTAAACCAGCCGTAGAATTCGTTCGCTTCCAGGTGCGGATCGCCCGCGCGAGAAATGAAAAGCGGCCATAGCGCGGTATTTGCTCTAAAATTTCCCGCGTCCCTCATCTGCGCGCTGTAAAAAATAAGCGCGTGGCTCGCAAACTGCGCGAACTCGTCAAACGAACTCGCACCCGCTTCTATCATCGTGATTTTCGCGCCCGCAGGCAGCGAGCGCGACACCTCCACCTTGCGATCCGCGACGCCGAAAAGCGGAATGCTCGCATCAAAATCCGAAAGCTCTCGGCGCGAGTATATCCAAACATCGGGCGCGCGCGGCTTTAGGTTTTGCGGCGCAACGCGCACGTCTAGCGCCAGCATATCGGCGCTACTTGTCAAAGCGCTAATTTCGTCAAATTTAGCCGCACGCACGTCCAGCGTCGGCCTGTCGGCGCGCACGGTCTGCCCACCCACGCCTACGTAATCGCACACGCCGCGCAGCTCGTGCACGAACGCGCGCTGCTTCTCGCTGCCGATCCGCCCATGCACCGCGCCGTTTAGTGTGGCGTTGATTTTGATGAAGCAAAAGCCGCTCTCGCGCGCCAAATAAAACGGCTCCGCAAGCTCCGTCGCCGCGGCATGGCAAACGTCAAATTCCACCTCTATGCCCCCGCGGCGTAAAATTTCCGCGCCGCCCGCAGCCTGCGCGTTCGTATCGCGCGCGCCGATTACCACGCGCGACAGCCCAAGCTCCGCCAAAAGCTCGGCGCAAGATGGGGTCTTGCCGCGGTGCGCGCAGGGCTCAAGCGTGACGTAGGCGCACGCGCCGCGCAAAAGCCCGCCGTGGCGGTTTAAGATGAAATCATAAGTAAAGCTTGGCTGCAAAAGCGCGCTTTTTAGGGCTTTTGTGTTTTGAAATTTAACGCCGAATTTACGAGCGTATTCGCTAGCGAAATCCTGCGCGAAATTTGCGTCCAGATCGCACAGCGCGGCGAAAACGGCATTTGCCTCGGCATGCAAAAAGCCCGCCTTTTTGTGCGCGCCTATGCCAAGAACTCTGCCGCTCTTATCCAGCAGCGCGCAGCCCACAGCGGGGTTGGGTAGCGTCAAGACCTGATAGCGCCACGCAGCCCGCAGCGCCAAATCCATGTAAAATTCGTCGTTCATAAAAGATCCAAAAAAATTTAAATTGTCCCACTCCGCCGTGATTGCTTAGTAAAATTACGATGAGCCGTGCTAGTAAACAAACATCGTGGTGCGATTCGTAGCACAGGCGCTGTAAAACTCGCGGGCGCAGTATTTGTCGCGGGCGGTAAAATCCAAATTTACGACAAAGCGTAAAATTTAAAATTCTGCTTTGCAGCAAAAGGTTTGAAATTTTACCGCGTCAAAACAGCGCGTAAATTTTAAATTTAGCCGACTTTTAGCGCGACGTAAAATTCCTAAGCAACGCGCGAAGGTCACGCAAAAATTATCTTTTAGCGGCGCAGTGTGAAATTTCAAAGCGCCGCCCGGTAGCGTGAAAAATTACCTTTTATCGGCGTAAGATAAAATTTCAAAACAGGCAAGCGGCACCGGAATTTTAAAATTCTGCGCCGAGCGCCGCGAGAGATCAAGAGCAACAAGAAACTGCCAAAAGCAACCGGGAGCTGTAAATTTCAAAAGCGATTTTAAAATTTAAACCTCAAAATTTAAAGCTGAAATTTCAAACTCATAAATCCCGCGCAGTAAATTTTAAAGCCTCATTCGCAAAATTTTAAATCTGCGCGCAGAGCTTTAAAATCCGCGCCGCTACCACTGCACGTAGGTTCGCGCCTTTTTGATCTCGTCAAGTCGCACGCTCACCTCGCCGTCGTCCGTGCGCAGCCTAAGCACGCCGCCTTCGCAGTCTAGCACCTCGCCGCTTAGCTTCTGCCCGTCCGTGCGGCTTAGGCGCACCAGCTCGCCCACGGAGTTTGCGAAATGCTGCGGCTTGCTTAGCTTGCGCTCAAGCCCGGGCGAGCCGACCTCCAGCGTCCACTCGCCCTCAAGCGGCGGCTCCACGTCGAAAATCGGCGAAAGCAGCCGCGATAGCCGCCCGCAGTCGTCTAGGCCCACGCCGCCCGCTTTTGTGATGCTGATGCGGTAGATCGTTCTGCCGTTTTCGCTCACCATCTCCACGTCGTAAAGCTGCACGCCACACTCGCGCGCCAAAGCCTCTAAATCAACCATTTTTGCGCAGCTCCTCCTCTATTTTGTCAAAAAGATCGTCCATTTTGTTTTGATACTCCAAGCAGTCGTCGAATTTGAAGTGAAACGCGGGGCAGCGGTACCAGCCCTCCGCCTCGGCGCAGAAGTTTTGCAAATATCTCGCCACGCGGTCTAGTTTTTCGAGCACAAATTCCTGCTCGCGCTCGTCGAAGGCGTTTTTATCCAGATAGACAAACGCGTCGTAGCGCCCGCGCTTACACTCCACGTCGGTGACGCACAGCCCGCGCAAAAGCTCGTCCTCAAGGCTCGCGAGCGCTTCGGGGATGAGCTGCTTTAGCACGCTTTGCGTGCGCAGTCTTCTGAGTTCGGTCGGATTCATCTTTACCTCGCTATCTTAAATCGCCGCAGACTGCGCGGCGATGGAATTTTATTTTGCGTCTTGCGATGACGGAATTTTATTGCTTTGTCGCAGCGGGGCATCCGTCTCGCGACGACAACGCAGAATTTTATCTCGCGTCTTTCAGCGACGAGAAATTTTATTTCGCTTGGGCATGACGATGCGGAATTCTATTTCGCTTCGGCGTTGCGAAATATCCGTCCTGCAGCGACGCGGTCTGTTTAAATTTGACGCAGCTTGCGATGCGTCGGAACGTCTATTTAAATTCTAAGCGGTTTGCTGCGCGCCGGTATTGCAAGCGACGCCGCACTTTTTAAAATTTCGCTTTTAAATTTCAAAATACGCAATCTCGGCTTTGAAATTTTAACTCGACACTTTGCGCTTAAATTTCAAACGCAGATCGCGCGAGAATTTCATGGCTCGCGTACGGAAGCTCGTCGCATAACCGTACCACTACCGCAGAAATATTTCCGCGCCAAGACGCGGTGCTATTCTACGCCGTATTCTGCTCGCCACGGCACGCTATATCACCGCCGCGCTGCTGTTTTACCCGCACTGCACCAATTCGAAATTTATCTTAAATTTTAAAAACGCTTCGATACCGCGCGAGATCTAAATTTTGCCGCTTTAAAATTTTAAAGGCGCGAGCTAGTCTTTGAAATTTTGCTTTTAAAATTTCAGTCGGCGCTTCGCAGTTAAATTTAAAATTTAAGTCGCGCGGAAAAACCGCGATCAGCAAGCGGCGTCAAATAAAATTTGATCGCAAAGCCGCGCCGCAAGAAAAATTTAAAACATTAAAATTTCAAAACTGGCGCTGCGCGGCAAAGCCTCGCGTAGAAACAGATAAAATTTAAAGCTTTGCTCGCGCGTTATACCATTAAATTTAAAAGACGAAATTTCGTGCCCAAATTCTACGAGCATAAAATTTCAAGGCGCGATCGAGGCTTAAAATTTAACCGCAAGCCGTGCAAACGAAGCCAATGCCCACGCGGAATTTCGCGAGCATTAGTCTATCGTAGCCTGCTCCTCTTTTTGCTTGTAGCTTTCGATAAAATCGCCCACGCGCATATCGTCGTAGCCCTCGATGCCTACGCCGCACTCGAAGCCTTTGGCGACCTCCTTGGCGTCGTCTTTGAAGCGCTTGAGCGAGCTGACATTGCCCTCGAAAACGATGACGCCCTCTCTGATGACGCGGATATTCGCGCCGCGAGCGATGAGCCCGTCGGTAACCATGCAGCCCGCGATCTGCCCGATCTTAGGCACGTTGATGACCTGGCGGATCTCGGCCTGGCCCAAGGCTTCCTCGCTGATGATCGGGCTCATAAGGCCGCCCAAAAGCGCCTTGATATCGTCGATGAGATTATAGATGACGTTGTAGGTCTTAATCTGCGCGCCGCGCTCTTTGGCAAGCTCTTTGATCTCGCCCGTAGGACGGACGTTGAAGCCCAAGATCACGCAGTTTTCGCTAGCGCTTGCTAAGGCGATGTCGTTTTGCGTGATACCGCCGATGCCGCTGTGGATGATATCGACCTTGACCTCGTCGTTGCGAAGCTTCTCAAGGCTTGCTTTGATAGCTTCCAGTGAGCCAGCGACGTCGGCCTTGACAATAACAGGGAGGCTCTTTAGCGAGCCTTCGGCGATCTTAGCGCTTAACTCGTCGATGGTGACCTTGGTCGATTTGCTAAGCTCTTTTTGGCGCTGATGCTCGTAAATTTTACTCGCGTACTCGCGCGCTTCCTTATCGCTTGAAACGCCGATCAGCGTCTCGCCCGCGCCCGGAACCTCGCTAAGACCTATGATGACGCCGCATTCGCCCGGTAAAATTTGCTTTAGCGCCCTGCCCTTATCGTCGTTAAGCGCGCGCACCTTACCGTATGCGATACCCGCTACGACGGTGTCTCCTACGTGCAGGGTGCCGTTTTGCACGATGACGGTGGCAACGGCGCCGCGACCCTTCTGCAGGGAGCTTTCGATGATGGTTGCTTTAGCCTGCTTGCTAGGATCTGCTTTGAGCTCCAAAAGATCGGCTTGCAAAAGCACGATCTCTAATAAATTTTCGATCCCGTCGCCCGTCTTTGCGGAGATCGGCACGAACTCGTAGCTGCCGCCCCACTCGGTAGGCATGATGTCAAGCTCTGCAAGCCCAGTTTTTACGAGATCTGGATTAGCATTAGGCTTGTCCATTTTATTTATCGCGATGATGATCGGCACGTTTGCCGCCTTGGCGTGAGCTATGGCCTCCTTAGTCTGAGGCTTGACGCCGTCGTCTGCGGCCACTACGATGATTACGATATCGGTAACCTCGGCTCCGCGCGCGCGCATCGAAGTAAAGGCCTCGTGACCCGGAGTGTCTATAAAGGTAATCTTTCTGCCGTTTTTCTCGACCATATACGCGCCTACGTGCTGCGTGATGCCGCCCGCTTCGCCGCTTGCTACGCGAGAGTTTCGGATGTAATCAAGCAGGCTCGTTTTGCCGTGATCGACGTGTCCCATAATGGTGATGACGGGCGCTCTAGCGATTAAATTTTCTTCGCCTTCGCTGTCCTCGTAAGCCTTGATATAGTCAAACTCCTGCGCCTCATCGATGATATTTACTTCGATACCGAATTCGCTTGCTAAAATTTCTATCGCGTCCTCGTCCAAAAAGTCGTTTTTCGTCGTCATCATCCCTAGCGCAAATAGTTTGCCGATGATCTCGCTAGGCTGCTTTTTGATCTTATCGGCAAACTCATAGACGCGGATCTCTTTTGGGATATTTACAGAGCTTACGATTTCGCTACCCTGCTCGCGAGGGGCTTTTTTATGCTTTTTGCGACCGCCGCGACTTATACCGCCTTCGCTGCTAAAAATTTGATTTTGCGAGGCGCGATAAATATTAGGTTGGTTTTTACTTTTGGTGCGGTTTTCGGTTTGGATCGGTTTGACGGTGAAATCGGGCATTACCACGACGTCTTCGTCCTCGATTACGATATCCGCCATCTCGTGATCAGGAATGATGTCAATTTTAAGGGCGTCCTCTTTTTTGGCAGCGGGAGCTTTTTTCTTTTCGATCTTTTTCTTTTTCAAATTTAGTTCAGCGTTTGAGAAGATCGCCTCCAAGCTCGCGCTCATCTTTTCGCGCCTAGGCTCGGTTCTATCTTGTGCCGCCGGAGCTTGAACTTCCTTTTTCTTTTTGACTATGACTAGACCGCGGCGCTTTTGCAAGCTCTCGCTAGCGATGCTATCGCCGCTGTTTATCTGCACCGGAGCAGGCTTTGAAGCGGTGTTTTGCTTATCCTCTTTATCTTGCGGGGCGGAGGAAATTTCTTCTTTTTGATTTTGGGCTTTTTCGGTTTTTACCTCGAGCTCTTGCGTCCGCGCTTTTTCTTTGCTAGGCTCTTTGGCACTCTGCGCAGACTCTTTGGATTCGGAAGCTTTTAAGCTTTCCGCCTTTTTAGGGCTCTCTTTTTTAGCGGTTTTTTTAGTTTCACTCTGTTTTTTAGCGGGCTTATTCTCGTCTTCTTGCGCTTTTTCGGAGCTTTTCTTTGCGGGCTTTGACTTTTTCCCCGGCAAAATTCCCGTCTGGATATAATCGTAAATAGCGGCAGCTTCTTCCTCGCTTACTTTATTCGACGCGGTTTTTACCTTTTTAAAGCCCATCTCCTGCGCTTTTTCGATTATCTCTTTGCTTGCGTATCCAAGCTCGTCCGCGATATCTTTAATCAGAACACCCATTTAAAACCCTCTCCTTGATATGTCCCAAATCTGCACTAGACGCAAATTTAGATAGATATTTTGAAATTTTCTCTTTTTGATTTATGCAACCGTCGCAAATATAAAATTGTCTGTTTGAGCTTATATTTTTAAAATTTTGCAAAAAGGCGTGGAGCTCGCGTTTGGCGAAGCGCCCCTTGCAAATAACGCACATCCTAATCGGTTCGCTCATGCGATTATATCTTTATTTTTCTTAGTCAATATTAAAGCCGCCGTTGTCAATCTCTAAAATTTCGACGCGGAAGTTTTTAAAATTTTCGCTAAGGCAGGCTTTAAGCTTCGCAGCGTCGGATCTGTAAGCTAAATTTAAAAAGCTTGAGCCGCTACCGGAGAGCGAGCTCATAAGCGCGCCGTTATCATAGGCGATCTCGCGCACCCCAAAAAGCTGCGGAAGCGCGCCCATGCGCATCTGCTCGTGCATCTTATCGATACAGGCGTAGCGCAAGCTGTCGTAGTCGCGTCGCATAAAGCAAGCGGTTAGAAACGCCGCGTGCGAGAGGTTGCTAACGCAATCTTTGATCGAAAAACTCTTAGGCAGCTTGCCCCGCGATTCATTCGTAGGCATCGGCGTATCGGGGATAACGACGACGGCTTGCAGATCTTGCGAAATTTCGCATTTTTGCGTGCGAACCGTCTTGCCGTCCACGACGCTGCTGACAAAGCCGCCGAGCGTTGCGGGCGCAATATTATCGGGGTGATTTTCATATTCCAGCGCCGCGTTTAAAATTTTAGCGCGATCGATCTCAAAGCCGCAAATTTTATAAGCGCTTGCGATAGCGCCTACGATCACGGCCGAGCTACTGCCCAGCCCGCGCGAAAACGGGATGTTGTTGTGAAAGGCGAATTTAAAATTTAACTCTTGCCCGCCGCCTAGTTTTCTGTAAATTTCATTGAAAATATTCAAAAAAGCGTTGCCCTTTTTTAGCCACGCTCTGTCGCTGCCCTCGCCGCTAAGCGATACGCAAAAAAACTTCTGCTCGGTAATCTCTACTTCGTTAAATAGCCCTAGGCTAAGGCCGAGTGCGTCGAAACCGGGACCTAAATTTGCGCTCGTCGCAGGAATTCTTATAATCAAGCTCTCTCCTAAACCGCTTCTATGATGTAATTTGGAAGTATATCATCGCTTTTATTTAAAACCGATAAATCCTGCGGCAAAGATAACGTGGCGGGGGCGCATTTTTTCATCCTGATTTCGCCGCGTTCGTAAACGTAGCTGAAGTTTTTGTTCGCTCTGATCGGCCCAAAGCCGCTTAGCTCAAAGCCTCTGATCGCGTATAGCGGCACATCGAGAGCGATACTAAGCGTGCGCAAGATCACGTAGCTCACCTTCATACCCATGAAGCTGCCCGGGGTATTTGCGTAGATGAGATCTTTGATTTTGTAATCTTTTAAAATTTCGCTAAATTTAGCGATCAGGAAGTTATCGGCTTTTTCACCTTCAGCGCTCGTAAATTCCGCTATCTTAGCGCCGTTTTCATACACACCGAGCAGGCACGGAGCGCTAAGAGCAACAATTAGAATTTCAACCTCTTTGATTTTGCAGCCTTAAGCAAAGACTTTTTGATATACGCGCACAACCTCGGCGGTAAGATCTACTAGCTCGAAATTTTTCGCATCGGCAAGGACTGCCAAAGTGAGCTTATGATTTAGATCGTGGCTTCCCGCAAACGCCATATAATCGCCCAAAATCGGAGCACCTACGAGCGCAAGATCGCCGATCGCGTCTAAAATTTTATGGCGAACGAACTCGTTTTCAAAACGCAAACCCTCGGGATTTAAAATTTTGTTCTCATCGATTACGACGGCATTTTCTAAGCTGCCGCCTAGAGCTAACCCCATGGAGCGAAGCGCTTGCACGTCTTTTAAAAATCCAAACGTGCGCGCCCGCGAAATTTCTTTAAGATAGGCTTTTTTGCTAAATTCAAAAACATGGTGCTGAGTGCCGATGAGCGGATGGCTAAATTTAATCGTATAATCAAATTTCGGACTCTTGCTAGGGCTTAAGCGCACGAGCTTATCTCCCTCGCGAATCTCCACAGCTCGCTTGATGATGAGAGCTTTTTTATTCGCGTCAAGCTCTCTTACCCCCGCTTCGTCCAAAAGCATACAAAAGCTCGCCGAACTTCCGTCCATTACAGGAATTTCATTAGCATCGACGATGATACGGATATTATCGATACCATAGGCATTAATGGCGCTCATTAGATGCTCTATTGTTGATATATAGCCCTTCTCATTTCCTACGACGGTCGCCATTTGCGTATTTATGACGTTTTTCGGCTCGGCTTTAAAACTAATACCGAGATCACTTCTATAAAATACGATTCCACTGCCCGCCTCTAAAGGCTCTAACGTAAGTCTGATAGGCTCACCTTTGTGTAGCCCGATGCCGACGTTATGGACTTTCTTAGCTATCGTTGTCTGTCTCATTTCTATCCTCGTTTTCATTAATCCGCGCATTATAGCGAAAATTTTAAAATTTACTTACCTTTTTCTATTACTTTTTTGGACAATTCTAAGACATCGGTAATGTTATCTTTCATCCACTTAGGATCCATCCACTCCTCGGGCCTTACGTCCACGCCCTGAACTACGATACCAAAATGAAGATGATCTCCGAAAGCAAAGCCGCTTGAGCCCGTCTGTGCTAGAATGTCGCCCGGCTTTACGTCGCTGCCCACACTTAGCTGCGTCGCCGAGCAGTGTCCGTAGATGCCGTACAATCCAAAGCCGTAGTAAATTCCTAAATTTAATCCGAAAATTCCGTTTTCCTGCGCGAAAACCACCTTGCCATAGTTGCTCTCTTTGATATCGGCGTTTGCAACGCTTGCTAGATCGAGCCCCATATGCCATGACTCGCTTACTTGTTCGTCGTTCATAAAAAATATCCGATGATCGGCAAAGCTTGCTACCGCTGCGCCTTTAGCAAGCGGATAAAAAGGCTTTAGCTCAAATCCATTTATTCTATCCTCGTGCACCGCGCTAGTAGCAGCGTGCAGATCATCTCCGTTTTTCTTACGCAGAGTTTCATTTACGAATTTAAATTTTTCCAGATCGCTCATCGAGTTAAAATTCTGCGCATATTGACTAGCCAGATCACTTACTTTGCCGTTAATGAAGCCCGGATTTAGCTTAATAGTAGAGACTTTATATTTTTTGTCCTGATAAAAATATTTGATCTGAGAAATGCTTTCATTGCCTGCACGATCAGTGGCGACCGCTTCTGCGCGAAATTCCTCTAAATTTGCAGGCCACGCTACGAGAGACGCATAATAGCCCTCTTTTACAAAAGGAATTGCTTTAAAAATTTTGCCATAGTTGGTTTTGACATAGACTTCGTTTAGGCGCTCGTCTTTTGCCGAAAATACAACTACAGCGCTACCACCTTTGGTGATTTTATAGGATTGATTGATTATATTTATGATGGGCTTTTTGTCATCTATTATTATATTTGCCGTTTTTACGCTCTTATTTCCTTGCGCAAAATTCCACGAGCTAATGTCGTTTGCAAAAACCTCGAGCTTGTAGTTTTTATCTTTATTAAGCATCAAATTTTTAGGAAATTGCACGGCAAGCTCTAGCGTCGTTTGCGGAACGTTCAGCTCCTCATTTAGTAGCGGTATCGTGCTGGCTCCGTCGTTTAAATTAACGCGAACGAGCTTAATGCCGGTATCGTCTGAAATTTTAATCTTTAAAGGCGAGGTTAAATTCCAATAAATTTCATTTTCCAGCGCAATTTGCGGAGGATTTTTTTCAAATTTCGGCGAGGTGAAAATTCTAAAAATTCCATAAACCAAAGCGCATATTATAATAAGAAATATTAAAATTTTAAGCTTCGTTCCATTGCCATTTCTACGCATAAAAGAGCCTTTGATATGATTTTAGAGCGCGATTTTACAAGCTTAACTTAAATTATCGGTAAAGCGAGGCAAAATTTAACGCAAATGTTTAGCGATTTACGAGGCGAATTTCAAATTTTAAATTCTCGCGATTTTAGAATCTCAAAATTTATGAGCTTTAAAATTTGGTGGCGCGCTAAATCCTATGCAGTGAAATTCCGCGCGCGATAAAGCGGCGTTTATCGTCTATATCGTAATCTTTAAAATTTCAATATTAGAATTTCTTTAAATTATGCTAATGGCTTGTATTGATTTTTTTTAGAACACTTATACTTAAAATTTTGCCATACGAATGAAATTTTAAACTATCTTGATAAATAAAATTCTAAAAAATTCAAAGCAAGCTATACGTTTAAATTTCATCCTAAGCCGAGCGGAATTCCAATTAAATTTTAGATCAAACCGCCCACAATAATTCGGCCGTAAATTAGTGCGACAAGAAAAGCCAAAATCGCAAACGTTATTAAATTTTAAGGCATGCGGTAGAAATCCTACGCACGCCACAGCGTTCGCAAATCGCCGAGTTTAATTAAATCTAGCGCCGATGCTAAATTCGAAGCTATTTGTATCGTCGTGCGGTTTTTTATTAAGCGGCTTAACGAAGTATAACTGCAAAGGCCCCATCGGCGTCATCCACTCGATACCGGCGCCCGTGCTGTAGCGCTCCTCCTCGTTCCAGTCATGATCGCCGATCATTCCGTAATCAAAAAACGTTACAAAGCGCATTTTAAGCCTATCAACTACCGGAAAGCTTAGCTCAAAGGAGTTATTGAAGCTCTGCATACCGCCCGTTTCAATGTAGCGGCAATCTGACGACCCCTTAGGTACACATATATTTCGTTTAGGGATACTGCGACCTTCGTAGCCTCTAATGCTTTTCATTCCGCCTAGGAATAGCTTTTCGTTGATCGGGATCTTTTTATTACCTTCCCACATATAGCCCGTTGCAGCTTTGTATCTAAAGATAATGTCGTGATCGATATAATCTCGCAAGCCAAAGTAGTAGTTAAATGATCCTCGCGCCTTGGTGTAGTCCATATCGCCGCCAAGACCCGCGTATTCTAAGCTGGCACTTGCGATCATACCGCTTCTTGGCAAGTAATAATCATCTGTGCTGTTGTATGTAATAGACGGGATAATCGAGCTTTTTAAATTCTTGCCATCTAAATAACCTGCCTCGGCATAATACCTGTTTAAGCCCTTGATTTCGCTTTTTTCGAGATAATACGTAAGGCTTACATCGGTATTACGCCCGATCTTGCGACCGCCCGTGATTGAAAATCCGTAAGATTTCTCATCGTAGTCGTCCCAGTCGTAATCGTTGGCAAAGATCGATCCGCCTAAGCTATACTCAGAATCAAACACTCTAGGATTGGTTAAGCTCAAGCGTCCGCTTAGCTGATCGTCACTTTTTTCGACCGAGAATGCGCCGTGAAGGCCGGTGCCGAATACGTTACGATCGCTGATACCACCGCTAAGTAAAATTCCATCCTCGCTGCCATATCCGATACCACCCGTGATAGAGCCTGTAGGAGCTTCTTTGACTGCGACTTCAAGATCAATCTGATCGTTAGAAACGCGGTTTTCTTTAATCTCCACCTCATCGAAATACCCCGTGCGTTTTAAAGAATTTAACGAATCGTTGTAGTCGGTTTTGCTATATAAATTTCCCTCGGTCAGATACATCTCGCGGCGAATGACCTTATCCTCGGTCTTATCGTTACCCGAGATCGTTACGTTTCTAATATAGACTTTATCCTCAGGGACGACTTGATACGTGATAGCGACCGTGCGAGCTTCTTTGTCCTGCTTAGTCTTAGGCACGATACGCACATAGGCGTATCCCTGATCCGCGACTAAAGTCTCTAGCGTATTCATATCGCGGCGCAAACGCTCGGAATTCATCGTATCGCCCTTTTGAAGCTTAAAATCGTCCAAAACCTTTTCTTTATCAAGCTTGATTATATCTGCAGGATACTCGATATCTACGGAGCTTACGGTGTATTGCTCGCCCTCGCTGATATAGTAGGTAAGATCAGCAGTGTAATTATCCATATCGGCATTAAGTAGCGGCGCAGAAACCTGTGCGTCTAAGTAGCCTTTTTTATAATATTCTTCTTGAATTCTATTTGCGTCGTTAGGAAGCTCGGCGGTTTTTACCTTGCCATCGTTAAAGCCCCACATCCAGCCCAGCATCTCGCGTTCTTTATTGGCAACGGATGGCTCAATATCGTCATAGTCGAGCTTGTCTGCGCCTACTAAATTTACCTTATCGATGATGATATTTTCGCCGCGATTTACCTCGATCGTTAGCAAGATGACCGATTTATCGTCGTTTATCGGTTTTGGATAAAATTCCACCACGGTGTCAAAAAAGCCCTTGACTTCGTAGTATTGCTTGATGCGGGTCTCCGCTTTTTTAGCAGCCACCTCATCGTAAACCTGACCCGGACGCAAGCCGATGAGCTCATTTATCTTATCGCGATCATTGGTCACTACGTTTTTGATCTCGACCTTAGCGATAGTCGGTTTTTCGGTTACGTTGATAGTGACCGCGCCGCCTTGTTCGCTGATATAAACGTCGCTGAAATAGCCCTGCTCAAATAGCTTTGAAATCGCAGCATTGGTGTTTTCGCCGTTAAGCTCATCGCCTACTTTAAGTCCTGAAATTTGCTGTGCGACCTGTGGAGAAAGATGCCTTAGCCCTTCAAATTTAATGGATTTGATCTGTGCGGCGCACGCCACGGAAATCCCGCCTACTAAGAGTAAAAAAACGCTTTTTTTCATAAAATTTTACCTAAAAACGAAAATAATTTGCGTATAATACCACATTAAAATTAAAACTTGCATATATCAAAAAGGAATTTTATGAAGATAGGAATTATCGGTCTGGGTCTCATCGGCGGCTCGCTGGGGCTATGTCTAAAAAGCACCAAAATCATTAGCGCCGTCTATGGCTGCGACATCAGCCGCGAAAATGAAAAAGAAGCTCTGAGGCTCGGGCTCGTGCATGAAATTTTAAGTCTGGAGCAGATGAAGCAAAGCTGCGATGCGATCTTTCTCGCAATCCCTGTGGAGGCAATTATTGAGACATTGCAAAAACTAAGCGACTGCAGAAGCGAGACGACAATCATCGATCTGGGAAGCACGAAATTTAAAATTTTGCAAAACTGCCCGCCGCAAATCAGACGAAATTTCATCGCAGCTCACCCGATGGCAGGTACCGAAAACTCCGGCCCGCAGGCGGCATTTAAAGAGCTTTTAAACGGCGCAGTAGTCGTCATCTGCGACGATCACGGCGCGGATGAAGTGCATATCAAACGAGCGGTCGAAATTTTTTCATTCGCGGGGATGAAGATCGTATTTATGGACGCAAAAAGCCACGATCACCACGTAGCACTCATCTCGCACCTGCCGCATGCAATCAGCTACTCGCTCGTAAACAGCGTACTAAAAGAGGAAAATCGCCGCAATATCATAAATCTCGCAGGCGGTAGCTTCTCGGGCATGAGCCGTATCGCCAAAAGCTCGCCGCAGATGTGGGTCGATATTTTCAAACAAAACCGCACAAACCTGCTAGGCGCGATCGATGCTTTTAAAAACGAACTTGAAATTTGCGTACAGATGATTGAGGGCGAGCGCTGGGACGAGCTTGAGGCGTGGATGTATGAAGCGCGCAAGCTAAGGGATATTATTTAAAATTTACCCGTACGGCTAGGCTGCGCGACGGACGCTTTAAGAACGCGCCTTTAAATTCTAAAATTTCGCCTTCAAACAGCCCGCTTAAATTTAAATTTTAATCTGCGCGAGCCTGGATGCGAACTCAAAAATCTATGCATTCTTGCGTAAAAATTTTCTTTGAGGGAAACTCCAACGCGCAAAGCCTCGCCTTCTCGCCCCAGTGCTTTTTATAAACACAGCCCAGATCGATATTTGCGCTAAATTCCGTAATGACGGGCTTTTTTACCGGCGTGTGCCCGTAGACATTAAAAATTCCATCATTCGCGCTATCATCTCCGCGCCCGCTTAGCACATGAGCTGCGAAGCTTTTCGCACGCTCTGCATCGTGTCTAATCCCCCACGCGCGACCCACCGCGGAGTGCGATACGACGAGCGTGCAACCGCTTTCGTCCCTCAAATCATACTCTAGGTAAATCGGCAGCTGCGAGACGAACCGCAGATGCTCCTTGCATTACTCCACGCCTCCGTGACGATAATACGACGCTAGCGTCGCCTCACCGCCGTTATTAAATAGCCAGCTTTCATCCAGGCTAAAAAATGCGTAGAGGTCATTTGAGCTCGTAAATTTGTCCGTCTTTGCGCACCTTAGGGCAGTTTTTGCGTTGCCCACAAAGCGCTTTTCGTGATTGCCCATCACCGCGTCATATCCGCGAGTGCGCACTAGCTCAACCACATTCGCGCTCGCAGGGCCTCGGTCGATCAGATCGCCCACAAAGCAAATTTTGCTATCAAATTTATGCGGTAGCTGCTCTATTAACGCCAAAAGCGATCTGTAGCAGCCGTGCACGTCGCCGATGATGTAGATATTTTGCATAATTTCTCCTTAAATTTTAACGCCCTCGCCTTTTAACGCGCGGGCTGTGATATAAGCGGTAGATAAAAGCTCTGCGCTAAATTTTAAAATTTCGCGCGCTAGGACTTGGGCGGATAAATCTGCTTTAGGACCTCGGCTACGACGATCATAAAAAGAACGATAAATATTAATGCGCTAAGCAATGAGGAATAAAACCTCGCAAGATGCAAATCTGAAACAATCAGCGCCACAATCATCATCCCTAAAAATGGCGATAGCATCCAAACCGCTGCTGTAGGCAAAAATAGATTTACGAAAAAATCCGTGAGCTTACCAAAATCCTTTAACTTTGCGGCAAGTATCGCGCAAATCCCGCAGAAAAATATCCACAAAAATAGGAAATATACGCACTTCTGCTGTAGCCATTCTAAGGGATCGTCAAACCGGACGCTAGATGTGTCAAAAATCTGCCCTATAAAAAAACCCATTAAACTTGAAATGCACATCAAGCAAAAACTCATCGAAAATGCACAGGCTATAATTTTTAAAATAATCATCAAAGCTCCTAAAATTCTAAATTTAGCTAAAAAATTCCTCGATCAGCCGAGTCATTTCGCTCTCGGTGGCGACGTGGTTGATCTGCTCGCGAAAGCTTGCGGCATTTTCGCGCCCCTTGGAGTATTCGTGCAGATGCTTGCGAAATATCGCTACGCCGCGCACGCCGTAGTGGCTAAGCATTTGAGCGAAATGATAGAGCACGACCTCCCTTTTTAGCGCGTCGCTTGCGCGTTCGCCCGTTTTGATCTCGCGAAAGATCCACGGCCTGCCGATGACCGCGCGACCGATCATCAGCGCGTCTGCGCCGCTAAGGTCTCGCACTGCAGGCGCATTGGCGGAGTTTATGTCGCCGTTTGCGATCACGGGGATTTGCAGCGCGCGCTTGGCTCTTGCGATCGCGCCGTAATCCACCGCCGCGCTGTATCCGCCCGCTCTGGTGCGGCCGTGAATAGCGATAAAATCGGCTCCTGCACCTTGTACGGCGCGTGCGATATTTTCGATATCCACGGCGCCAAAGCCTAGCCGCACCTTCGCGCTCGTAAATTTTTTGTTCGAATACTTTTTGATAGTCTCAACTAGGCGCGATAGGCGGGGTAGATCAAGCAGCAGTGCCGAGCCGGCGCCCTGCTTTACGACTTTAGGGACGGGGCAGCCGCAGTTTAGATCGATGCCGTCGATGCCGTCAAATTTATTGATGAGCAAAACCGCCTTTTTGATAATTTCCGCATCGCCGCCTGCGATCTGCACGAAAAAGGGGGTTTCCGCGGCGTTTTTTTCGAGCATCTTTAGCGTCTTTTCGCCCTCAAAAACAAGGGCGTTTGCGCTTATCATCTCGCTTACGGTCGCGTCGCAGCCGAATTTTTTCACTACGCCCCGCAGCGGCGGATCCGAGAAGCCCGCCAAAGGCGCCAAAAATAGAGGGTCCCTTTTAAAAAAATCTTCCGTCATTTTAAATTTCTCATTTTGATTTCGTTTGAATTTAAACCTTTAAATTTAACGCCGCAACGCTTACAGCGGGTTTTGCCGTGAGCTTTAAATTTTAAATTTCATAGGCTACGTATTCGCATTTAGGCGCGAATTTTATTTTTAAGCTTAGCTAATTTGAGTGGTGGCAAAACGGCAGCAAGGATGATCACCACCAAATTTTATTTGCACGGCAAACCCAGCAAGCAGCTTGCAAAACGCCGCGCGGATTTTAAAATTTCAGCACTTTATTCAGATAGCAAGTCTTGTGCTTTATGTTTAAATTTTAAATTTCATCGCGTAAATGCAAAATCCGTTTACGCGCACACTACGCAAGCAAATCTTTTAAATTTTACCGCTTGCGCGCATTGATCTTTCGACAAATTTTGAAATTTCAAATTTGCGCGAATTAGAATTTTACCCGCACTTTAAAATTTATCGCGCAGGCTGTGTTTAATAGACGCAAAGAGCTTAAAGGCAGCCTCTCTTACCCGCATAAAACGAACTCGTAAAATTACCGAGCTAAAATAACAGCGACGCAGGGACGTTTTTGCCGTTGTCGCGCAAAAATAGCAGAATTTTAAACTTCTCAAACTCGTCGCCGTCGGCGAGGCTTAGCTGCTCTCTAAACTCGTCGATCATGCCAAGCTCATATAGCGCGTACAGATATGCCTCGGTCGCTTCTTGATTCTCGTTTTTGAGCCGCTCGAAAAAGGCTTTGTATTGCTCTGGAGCGAGATGATTTTTTAGCTTTTTAGCAAAGCCGATAAAATCCTGCTCGCTGAATTTTTCATTATTTACAAGATCAAAAAGTTCCTCGCTGCTGATCTCAAAGCTCGCGTCATTCACCGCGCGATCCACTAAAATATTTACCTCGGCTATATCTTGAGGAATTTTATAGGCCTTGATCTTATCGTAGCTTCCTTTGGCAAGCGCTACGGCATAGGCTTTTTTAGTGATATTTTCGCTATAAACGCCTTTAGTTTTTAAAATTTCATACGCATACGCAGGCTCGGCGTCGAGGCGGTTAAGCTCGTTTTGCAAAAATAGTCCGTTATCTTTAGGAAGTTTATATTTTCGCAGATCCGCCACTTCGCCGTTTTTAACCTTCTCGATAACGCCTATGACCTCTTTTAGATCCTCATTTTTGACATCTATGCCGGTGCTATCGTACCACGGAGATAAAATTTTAGTAAGCTCGCTCGGGTCTTTAAAATACTCGGTTTTAAAGTCTTTATTGGTATCAAGACCCAGCAAAACCTCTTTACTCATCGCATCGTATGCGCTTAGATCCTTTGCGATCGCCCTTTTTGTGCGGTAAAACGCAAAGCTGTGAAAAACGATATGAAAAATCGCCAAAATCATATATAAAATTAACGGCAGTACGATCCACACCGCCACAGGAAGCGTAAGCGTAAAACCGAAAAGCCCCAGTGTATAGCTACTGCTTTGCTGCGTAAAAACTAAAATCGCGACGATTGCGATATAGACGATCGAATATAAAAAGAATTGCTTGGTTTTCATAGCTAACTCCTATTTTGCTTTTCCGCCTGTTCCTTGCACGAAATGCACAATCTCGCCTCTGGATTTACCTTAAGACGCTCTAAGCTTATCTGCTCGCCGCAGCTCTCGCAAAGCCCATAAGTGCCGTTTTCGATACGTTTAAGCGCGCTTTCAATCTCTAAAAACGCCTTTTGTTGATTAACATTGAGCGAGTATTCGATGCTTAAATCCGTATTCATGCTCGCTACGTCAAAATCATCCGCAGCTTTATTTTCGCGCAATTCCGAAATTTCATTTACAGAGCTATTAATATTGGCGATGAGTTGCTCTCTTTTTTCTTCTAAAATTTTCTTGTAAAATTTCAACTCGTTTTTCTTCATTACTTCCCTTTATTTGTGATATGGATGGTTTGCGTTAATGCACAGCGCGCGAAAAATTTGCTCAAAGAGCAAAAGTTTAGCGATTTTATGCGCTAACGTAAGCCTGCTAAGACTGATTATTTTATCGGCTTTTGCCTTAAAATTTTCACTAAGCCCGTAAGCGCCACCGATGAAAAACGACACGCTACTTTTATTCTTTAGCATACTCGCAAATTCCATGCTATCTAGCTCCTGTCCGCGCTCATCCAAAGCTACGACGTATCCGCTAAGGCGCGGTAGATAAGCTTCATCATACGCCTTAAGCGCTAGCTCGGCAGATGTGCTTTGTGCGCGAGCGATATTAGCGTTAAAAAAGGTCTCATCTCGCACCGCGGCAAATTTAGCCGCCATTTTTTTATAATCGCTTATCGCGCCTGCGAACTCGTCCGCGCCCTTTTGGATGGAATTTACCGTTATCTGCACTACTCTTCGCTTCCCTCTTCGTGCAGCGATTTGTCACTCGTGTCGTCAATCTGCACAGCGTTTTTGCTCAGCACGTTGATTATATCGCTTAAATACTGCCTCATCTCAGCTCTAGGCACGATCGCATCAATTAATCCGTGCTCGAGCAGAAATTCCGATCTCTGAAAGCCCTCCGGCAGATTAGCTCCGATGGTTTGCTTGATGACGCGCTGCCCGGCAAAGCCGATAAGAGCGCCGGGCTCTGCAATGATGATATCTCCAAGCCACGCAAAGGACGCGCTCACGCCGCCCATCGTAGGATCGGTAAGAACGGAGATGAATGGAATTTTATGCTCGGATAAAATTTTAAGCGCGGCGGAGGTTTTGCTCATTTGCATCAGCGAAAAGGTGCTTTCTTGCATCCTTGCGCCTCCACTTGCGCTTACGATGATTAGCGGCTCGTTTTTATCCAGACTGCGCTTTACGGCGCGCACGATCTTTTCGCCCTCCACAGAGCCCAGGCTTCCGCCCATGAAGTTAAAATCAAACACCACGAGCTGAATTTTTTGACGACTTATAGCGCCCTCGCCCGCGATCACCGCGCTGAACCTGCCCGTTTTTTCCTTGCTCTCGGAGATGCGCTTTTTGTAGGATTTTTTATCGACGAATTTTAGTGGATCGACGGGCTGCAAATTTTGATCGTACTCCACGAAAGAGCCTTCATCGCAGATCAGATCAATGCGAGCCTGCGCACCAAAACGAAGGTGATAGTTACACTTGGGGCAAACGCTATGATTTTGCTCGACCTCTTTGCTATACATCAATGCGCCACATCCCGGGCACTTTATCCAGTGCGTAGGAGCTTCGCTCGGCGCAGGTTGCGTCCTGCGTATTTTTGAAAATAGATCTCCAAAATTCATATGATTTCCTTTAAATTCTATGAAATGAAACTTCTGATTATAACCTAAAATTCTTTATTTAAATTTATATGTGAATTTCGCTAAAATAGGAAAATGCAAGGATTTATATTAAAAACGACCAAAGTTAGGGACGAGGACTGTATCGTAGACGTGCTAAGCGAAAGTGCGCTCGTGCGTGCGTACCGCTTTTACGGCGCGCGCCATTCAAACATCATCCAGGGCTATAAGATCGACTTCGAGCTCTCGCAAAATCCAAACTTCCTCCCTCGTCTTAGCGGCGTGATGCATCTAGGATACGCGTGGCTCGGAAACCGCGAGAAGCTGCTATTTTGGCAGCAATTTATGCGGCTTTTACACGCGCATCTAAAAGATGCCGAGCATCTGGATAAATTCTATTACGAGCTGCTAAACCGCGCTGCTATGCGCTTTGGTAAACAAAATCCGCGCCGCATAATCGTAGAAAGCTACGCCGAAATTTTAAAATTTGAGGGGCGATTGCACGACGAGCCATATTGTTTTTTATGCGATGAAGAAATTTTAGAAAATATCGCGCTATGCCGCGGTTTTTTGCCTGCGCACGAGCATTGCGCACAAAGAGTAGGCTTTGCGCAGGATGAAATTTTAGAATTTTTACGAAGCAAAAAGACGCTAAATTTAAACGACGAAACGGCAGAGAGACTCTACGACATAACGCTTGAGGGACTTTGATTCGCAACGCACTTGATGAAGACGTGAAATTTCAAAACTCAAGCTAAATTTTAAAATTTCGTAGAATTTCAAAATTTTATGAAGGGGCGGCTTCGTGCCTTATTTGTTTTGATCTACAAGGCTGAATAATCCCGCATTGCGCGGGATTTTGAATCAAATTTTAAATCGAAACTAGCTAAAAAGCTTTTTCATCGCCTTAAAAAACATTGCGGTGAGCGGATTTGATTTGCCTGAGACCTTTGCGATCCAGCTCTCATAGGTCTCGCCTTTGCTTTTTAAAAAGTCCACGAGCGCCTTTTGGCTAGCCTGCATACCGCCGTTTCTTTCAGCATCCAGCAATGCCCTGTAAATTGGCTCTATAGTTTCGATCGCGGATCTTGGTGGAGCCTTGCGAAATGCCGTGTATTCGGTGATCTGCCCTGTCACAGGATCTTTTTTAGAAGTAAATTCCGTAATGACCCAATAAAAGCGCCCGTCTTTGGCTAAATTTTTAACCACGGCGGTAAAATCCTTGCCTTGTTGTATCGTATCCCACATAAGCTTAAACGCTATTCGCGGCATATCCGGATGTCGGATGATGTTGTGCGGCTGCCCCAAAAGCTCAAGCTCACTATAGCCACAAATCATACAAAAATACGGATTTGCAAACGTGATAATGCCCTTCGGATCGGTTTTGGAAACGATATAGCGCTTCTCATCGAGTTTGATTTCCTGATTAATCGGAGTTGGTCTTTGCATTTTTAATCCTTTGCTTAAAAATTTATTGCAGAGTATATAAAATTTTTCTTTTCAGAAATATTAAATTTTCGTTAAATTTTTATAAATGTTAAATCTTTAAGTGAATTTTTAAAATTTAATGTATAATCTCAAATCAAAATTTCAAAAGGCAGTGCGTTGAAAAATCCCTTCCTATCACTTAAATACTCAAATTTTAGAATTTATTGGATCGGGATGAACCTCTCGCTGATCGGTTCTTGGATGCAAAGCGTCGCGCTGCCGTGGCTAGTGCTAAGCATCACCGCAGACGCTTTTAAGGTCAGTCTCGTAGCTGCGGCGAGGTTCTTGCCCGCGCTACTTTTCACGCCGTTTTCCGGTGTACTGCTCGATAAGTTTAATCGCAAAAAGATCCTTCTGCTTGCTCAAATAGGCATGGCGGTGACCGCTTCAATTTTCGCGGTTATGAGCTTTTGCGAGCTATACTCTTTCGGCAAAATTTTATTTTGCGCTTTTGCAAGCGGCATCTTTACCAGCATGGACGCCCCTAGCCGTCAGTCGATGGTAAAAGACCTCATCGATTCGCCCCGCGATCTAGCCAACGCCATAGCGTTAAATTCTATGTCCTTCAACGTCGCTCGTATCGCAGGGCCCGCACTTGCGGGGATCGTGATGGCGCTGTGGGGCGTAGGCTTTTGCTTTTTATTCAATGCTCTTAGCTTTTTAGGCATCATCGTTTCGCTGTTTTTCATAAAAATTCCGCCATCCGCTACTACGCTATCTAGCAGAAGCGGAGGCGTTTTTGCCTCGATCGGTGCTGGAATTTCGTATGTATCGCACAAAAAAATTCTAAGCGAGCTAATGATAATAGTGCTTATCGTAGCGACGCTGGTGCCAAATTACAACGTAACAATCTCGGCACTTGTTAAGCTTAGCCTAAACGCGGATGAGCGAAGCTTTGGATATTTGATGTCGGCTCTGGGCGTGGGAGCCTTTTGCGGCGCGCTTTTCGTAGCAGTCTTTGATAAACTTGGCATCCGCAAAATCAGATCGTGCGCGATCTCTATGGGAGTGAGCTTAGCTCTTACTGGGGCTGCGAATTCCTTCGCATGGGCTGCGGCAGGGCTTGCCGTAACTGGGTTTCTTTTCGTAATCACAAACTCCAGCATCAACTCCACCGTGCAGATGCACGTAAGCAACGAATTTCGCGGGCGCGTACTTAGCTTATACGCGCTATTTTTAATAGGTAGTACGCCATTTGGAGCGCTCATATCGGGCTTTTTTACCGAGTTATTAGGCGCTCGCGTAGCTCTTGCGATCTGCGGCGCAATTAGCATTTTGCTACTGCTGGCGCTATTTTACGGCTTTAAAATACGGCGCAGGACGCATTTTATCTTTCGAGATAAAGTCTAAGCCAAAAGCTGCATTATCAAAATTAACCTTATTTTTACGATGAAGCCTTAGAATTCCTACCAAAATTTAAAGGTAAGGAGTTTTTATGAATAGACGAAATTTCTTAAAAAGCACCGCCGCAATCGGCACGCTAGCGACGTTAAATCTAAATTTAAACGCTAGCGCGGTTACAGGCGGGACGGAAAAGAAAGTCGCTAGCGTCTGCGAGATGTGCTCCTCTCGCTGTCCTATCGAGGTAACCGTCAAAAACGGTCGCGGCGCTCTCATCGAGGGCAACCATCGCTTTTCAAACAAAACCTCGGTCTGCGCTCGCGGAGGTGCGGGCATAAATCAGCTCTACGACGATCAAAGGCTCATTAAGCCGCTCATTCGCGTAGGCGAGCGCGGCGAGGGTAAATTTAAAGAGGCGAGCTGGGATGAGGCGCTTAAAATTTGCGCGCAGAAGCTTGGCGAGATTTCGCAAAAATACGGCCCGCAAAGCGTAGTTTTTACCTCTAAAACGGGCGAGCACCACACTCAGATGATGAATTTTGCCTGTGCATACGGCAGCCCGAACATCTACTCGCACTGGTCCTGTTGCCCGATCACTTATAATATCGCCGTGCCACACACTTTCGGCGCCAATATGCAAAGAGACTACGGCGACGCAAAATATATCGTAAATTTCGGCCACAATCTCTTTGAGGGCATCGACATCTCAAAAACCAAAAAGCTCGCAAAAGCCGCAAGCAGAGAGGACGTAAAGCTTTTGGTGCTCGATCCGCGCTTTAGCGTCGTAGCTTCCAAAGCAGACGAGTGGTTGCCGATAAAACCGGGAACCGACGCGGCGTTTTTAATGGCGCTAATTCACGTCTGGCTGCGCGATAACAAATACGACAAAAAATTTATCGAACAATACGCCGTGGGGCTAGAGGAGCTAAGGGAGTCCGTGAAGGATACGACGCCGCTTTGGCAGGAGGGCATCACGGGCATCAAAGCAGACAAAATCGAGCGCATCGCAAATGAAATTTACGCCGCGGCTCCCGCAGTCATAATCGATTGGGGCCATAAAACCACGACTGCCAAAGCCGAATACGTCCGCACGCGCGCCATCGCGATCGCAAACGCGCTGATGGGAAACGTCGAGAGAAAGGGCGGGATTTACTTCTCTAAAGATTCCAAAACCTTCAACACGCTTTGTAAAGAGGATCTGTTCCCTACCATCTCGAACCCGGATAAAAATTTTAAAATTCCAAAGACCGCGCGTATCGACGGCTGCGGCGAAGAAGGTAGCGAAAATTTCTTCGTGCCGCGCAAACACGGCGTTTTGATGCAGATCGCGCCTACGATTTTAAGCGAAAAGCCATATCCGGTAAAAGGCTGGGTCAGCACGCGCTTTAACCACCTCATCAACGTTGCGGGCGTGGATAAGAGCGTAGAAGCGATCAAAAAGCTAGACTTCGTGCTCGCAATCGACGTGTATATGAGCGACTTTGCGTGCCTAGCCGACGTGATCTTGCCCGAATCCACGTATTTGGAGCGCGATGAATCGATTCAAAACAAAGGCGGCACCGCGCCGGGATTTGTGATGCGAAACAAAGCCGTCGAGCCGGTGGGTGATACGAAGTGCGGCTATGAAATTTTTAGAGAGCTTGCAAGGGTGATGAAGATCGATAAGGACTACACTTGGAACAACATCGACGAATACCGCATGCAGCAAGCCAAAGGCAACGCCGAGCTAATCGCAAATTTAATCAAAAACGGCTACGTAAGCTACAAGGTGCCGAAGCTGTATTACCGAGAGCCGAAGCTCGTGGCTAAATTTATCGATAAATATCCTGCCGCGGCGGAGTTCGTGGACGAAAACGGCGAGATGAGCTCGCAGATGAAATTTAAAACCCCGAGCGGCAAGATCGAGCTTTTCGCGCCGAAAGTGGAGGAGCTTTTCGCAGGATACGGCTGCTTAAATACCGAGGGTATGGACGTATTCGGCGGGCACAAATACTGCCTCATGACCGGCAAGACCGCGCTTCATACCAACGGCCACACTCAAAATGTCAAAATTTTAAACGATATGATGAACGAATCGCCGGTTTGGATCAGCCCGGCTTCTGCAAAAGCGGAGGGGCTAAAGACGGGCGATGTTGTGAAGCTTAAAAACAAATTCGGCGAGCAAAAGGCTAAAATTTTCGTCACGCAAGGCATCAGGGACGATTGCCTATTTTTATACCACGGCTTTGGGCACGTAAGCCCCGGGCTAAAGCGCACGAACGGCGTAGGCACCAACCAAAGCGTCCTTCTCGATCCCGCTGCGGGTCCTGTGGTAAGCACGATGGTAACCAACGTCGGTGTCGATATAGTTAAAATTTAAGGGAGCGGTTATGAAAAAACTCATAATGATTCACGACGAAAATTTATGTATAGGCTGCCAAGCCTGTTCGGTTGCGTGCAGGAACGAAAACAGCGTACCGAGCGGCGTTTATAGGCTGCAAGTGCACGGCAAAACAAGCGGCATTTTTCCAAATTTAAAGCTAGATTATTCGCGCGCCAGCTGCGTTATGTGCGAGGATAGCCCCTGCGTGGACGTCTGCCCTACGGGAGCGAGCTTTAAAACCAAAGACGGCGTAACGCTCATAGACGAGAGGCTTTGCGTCAGCTGCAAATACTGCATTCTGGCCTGTCCTTACGACGCTAGATTTGTCGATCCTATCACGCACGCTATCGGCAAATGCACCTTTTGCTACACGAACCGCACTAGCAAAGGTTTGCAGCCTGCCTGCGTAAGCGTGTGCCCAACAGATGCTTTAACTTTCGGCGACGTAAATGACGTAAATTCCGAGGTAAGCAAGCTGCTAGCCAAAACGAGCGTAGAATATCCGAAAGCGTATCTAAACACCAAACCGCGCCTAGCGAATATCAAAAACAAAAAAGGAGGACGCTATGAATAATATGTGGGGCGATATGAGCCAATACTCTGAAATTTACTGGCCTTGGCCGATTGCGATTTATCTATTTTTGGCGGGTCTTAGCGCGGGGGCGACGATGGTGGCGCTTTTAGTTAAATGGAATCGCCACGAAAGCGAGCAAAATTCCATCTGGGACGCGATGATTAGAGCGGGTGCGATCACGGCTCCGATCACGATCTGCGCGGGGCTTTTGCTTTTGATCTTTGATCTTGGCAAGCCATTTAGCTTTTATCTTTTGCTGATCAAATTTAACTTCGGCTCTGTAATGAGCCTCGGCGTGGCGGCGCTTTTAATCTACGTGCCGTTTAGCTTTGTATTTGCGCTATGCGTATTCGGCGAGGAAATTTATAAATTTAAACTACTTGCGTTCCTGCGACCTATCGTAAATTTACTAAGCTCGTTCGCCAAAGCTTCCAAAGCTTTCGAGCGAGTTTTATTTATCCTTGCTCTTTGCGTGGGCGCATATACGGGCTTTTTACTAAGCGCGGTGATGAAAATTCCGCTTTGGAATACTCCGGTGCTGCCGATTTTATTTTTGCTATCCGGCTTTTCCAGCGGCATCGCGGCGAGCATTTTAGTGGGACTTCTGTTTTTTAAAGGCTCGTTAAACAAAGATAGCATAAAATACCTTTTGGTGCTTGATCTGCGCGCGATACTCTTTGAGATTCCGCTTTTATTCATTCTGTTTGTCGGGATGTATTTTGAGGGCGGCACTAGCGCGCTTGCGGCACAGCAGGCTTTGACGCACGAGGTTTACGGTAAAATTTTCTGGATCGGCGTTTTAGGCACGGGGCTCATCGCTCCTATCATCATCGCCTTTACGGCGCTGAAAAACCACGCCTATAAGCCTGCGTTTATAGTTTTAAATTCTTTCGTTGTGCTTTGCGGCGTCATTCTGCTTCGCTACTATATCGTATATGCGGGGCAAATTTGCACGGGAGCGTAGCCTCGCTCCCGATTTAGGGAGTGGGTTTGAAAATTTTACTTTTAGAAGACGATTTTGAATACAGAAGCAGCGTAAGCGAGTATCTGCAGGAGCTTGGCTACGAGGTGGACGAATGCGCTAGCGGCGACGCAGCCTGCGATAAAATCGCCGCAAATGCTTACCACTTGCTGATTTTAGACATCAAGGTGCCGGAGGTTTCGGGCGAAGAGGTGCTGAAATATGCGCGAAACCTCGGTCTTAGCACTCCCGTGATGATGATGACTTCGCTCGGCGACATCGACGATTTAAGCCAGTGCTACGAGCTTGGTTGCAACGAATACCTAAAAAAGCCCTTCCACCTAGCCGAACTTAAATTTAGAGTAAGCGAGCTGATGCGAAAGTACTTCGGCGACGAAAAGGGCGCCGTCAAGATCGCGGATAAATTTCACTACTTCGCAAATTTAAAAATTTTAAAGCGCGCGGACGAAGAGATATCGCTAAGCGCCAAAGAGATCAAAATTATAGAATTTCTGCTCGCCAATATCAAAAGGTTCGTTAGCGTAGATGAACTCATCGCCGACGTGTGGGACGGCGAGGCAGGCAGCGTCGATGTGCGCGTGCATATCAGCAACCTCCGCTCCAAAACGAGCAACGACTTCATCCTCTCCAGCCGCGGACTCGGATATAAGATCAATGCTTAAAGGGTTTAAATTTACGCTTTTTAGCGCGATTTTCATCATCGGCGCCTTTATAAGCGAGAGCCTTTATATCATCTATTTAAATTCCAAAATCGAGGAGAGCGCCGATGTCGCCGAGCTGATACAAAAAAGCGGCGAAGCTCTAGCCGGCGGGGATCTGAATCTAAAAGACGAGCTCATCTACGACTATGCGATCCTAAACGCAAACGGCGAAATTTTAAGATCAAACTTAAGCGTCCAGCCGCCCGATTTTGCATTTATCACGCTGAAATTCGGCGGGCGGGTATTTTTTAAGCGCCACTTTCTGCATGAGGGCAAGCTGCATTTTTTCGTCATCTCAAAAAAGATAAGCTACGCAAAGATAGAATTTATCGCGATCTCCACGATCTTTATCACGATTTTCGTAGCGCTCATCATCGCGCTGTTTAACTACAAAATCATAAAAAATTTCTACGCGCAGCAAAGCAACCTCATCAAGGCGTTTTTCAACGACGCGATGCACGAGCTAAAGACCCCTCTGGGCGTCGCGCTCATCAACACCGAGATGCTAGGCCTGCGCGACAAGCACACGGCGCGAATAAAATCCGCGCTCAAGCAGATGGTAATTACTTACGAGGACGTGGAGTACTTCATCAAAAGCGGCAAGATGAGCTTCAAAAGCCGCCGCATCGATATGAGCGAGTTTTTGAGCGCTAGGATAAATTTCATCTATCTGGTCGCAAAAAGCAAAAACATAAGCCTACAATCGCGAATAGCGCCCGACGTGAGCGTCTTTATGGACGAAACCTCGCTAATGCGCCTCATCGACAACACCCTAAGCAACGCCATAAAATATTCTCGTCCCGGCGGCAAAGTCATCATCGCGCTGGAAAAAGGGGTAAGCATAGCGGTCTTTAGCGTACAGGATTTCGGCATCGGCATAAAGGATACAAGCGCGATCTGGGATAGATACTCGCGCGAAAACGCGGCTCTTGGCGGATTTGGCCTCGGGCTAAACATAATCGATAAAATTTGCAAGCGCTACGGAATCGCAAAAAGCGTCAGCTCGAAGCTCGGCGAGGGCAGCACCTTTTGCTACAAAATCCCGCTGTTTAAGCAGAAACTTTTGGACTAAAACGGCACGTGAAATTTAGGCGTAAATTTTAAAATTTAGAAGTAGAATTCGCGCGGCTAGGGCTTTTTAAAATTTTGTTTTAGCTCGGATTTTCAGCCACCCTTACCTAAACTATTTGCTATATCTTCAGGATTATAACTTACATCATAATCCAAATTTCCGCAATTATCTATATCGCCTATATTTAATCTTGGATATGAATATTTTGATTGTCTAATTTCCGAATTAAACATTTTTTTATCAAGTATCATATTTCTAGCGCTACTATCATAAAAATTGTAATGAAGTATAAAATTATATCCATACGCAATCTTTTTGTCTCTTAATATTATTGCATTATCTAATATAATGATACCGCTCCAACCGTTATTTGCTAAAAAGATAGGTTTGTCAAATCCAGCCACCATTCTATTCAAATCAATTTTTAAATATTTTATCGGATTTGTTTTTTTGATTTTTAATTTATCAAATAATAATATATTTCTAGCTTTTTCATCCAAATCTGATTTATATTCATCATCTTTGATTAAGCTATATAAATCTTTATAGTAATTTATTGTCTTTTCTAGCCAATTATCTAAATTTATATCGTCAGCCAATTCGTAATATCCAATTTCAATCTTGCTTTTCATTGACGAACCATATGCATAAATTCTTGCTTTATCCATCTTTTGTTCATATATTAGTTTCTTATCTAAAAACTGAACTATAGCCCTTCTATAGAACTCCTCTTTATCTAAAATTCTATTCTCGGCTAAACAATAACCTTGTTTGTATTTGTTATAGCCAAAAACGGAAACGACGGCGAAGCCTCGTGAAGTGGAGTAATCGGGGATTATACGGATAAATACGGCGCAAAGTATTATTATAAGAAGCAGCACGCCAGCTATCGCTTTAAATTTAACGGATTTATAAAATTTCATACCGACGCTCCTTTTAAAATTTAAAATTCTAGCGCAAATTTCCGTAATCTTGCGATTAAATTTAAAACGCTCGCTCGCCCCGCGCTGCCGCCGCCGCGACAAAGTAGCTAAGAGCGGCGAGCGCCTAAATTTAAATCCCGCCGCTAGCCTTCGCGGTGCAAAATTATATAGCCCAGCTTCGTGCCGTTTTCGTCCGAAAATGCCCGCACGTAAAAATAATGCCCGTCCTTTTTGATAAAGCTCTGCGCCCCAAAATCAAGCGTCGCCAAAATCGACAAAACGTCGTAATCCGGCGCGCTGTTTACGACGATAAAGTCCTTGATAACGCCTATTTTATCGTAGAAGCAGTCGGTTTCAAACCTCTTATCTACGAGGATAAAAATATCGTTTCCCATGCGGTTGATCTGCGCGATGACGTGTTCGAAATCGAGCATTATCTCGGCGCTTCCGATAAATTTACCGTCGCTAAAAACGGGCGAAATTCCGCGCATAAAAACCCCGCACCGCCCCATCTCGACGAGCGCTTTGGGAAGCAGACTATGGCGAATCTGCAAAAGCGAATGGCGAAACGAGCTCAGATCGTCGTTGTAAAATTCGTCGCTCCAGCTCCTAGCCAAGCTTCTGATGTTTTGCGTGTGAAAATGTATCTTCACGCCCGTATAGAAGGGCACTGCACTCAAAATGTCTTTGTATTTTTTCGTCACGTCCATACACTCACCGTGTTTGCCGCTCTCGAAGCAGCGCACCACGTCGCTGTTCTGCGATAAAATAAGCGAGATCGCAAAGGCGTTTAGCTTCTCCTCATCGACGATCTTTTCAAACAAACTCGCGCTGAAATCGAACTGCTGCTTGATTTTTATCTCGTTTTCCTCGCTTTTAAAGCGCAGGTAAAACGCAAAGGTGGCGACACAGCAAGCAAGCGCGAAAAGGCTTAGGTATTTTTTTGAGCGCGTGCCTATCATCTGAATTCCATCTTTAAATTTGCCGCTAAAACCTCTGCAAATTCGCTAAATTCCGGCAGATTGAGTTTGCCGTTGCGCATCTTTTTGCCCCAGACGGACTCTGGGAAAAAGCTGTCGTTTTTAAAGCGCGCTTGGACGTGAAAATGCACGCGCGGCACGTAGTTGGCAAAGCTTGCGATGTTGATCTTATCGGGCGCGTAAAACTCCCGCAGGCTCTTTTCGCACTGAAGCACGGCACGCCACAGATGCGCCAGCGTCGCCTCGTCGCAGTCGCTAAGCTCTTTAAATTTAGCCTTCGTAAAGACCTTCACCCACGGCACTTCGTGCTCCTCGCGCTCCACGTAAATCATCTCATCTTCGTAAATCATCGCTTCTCCTTGAAAATGGAATTTTAATGCAAAGCCCATTAAAGCTCGGTAAATTCCTCTTACATAAATAATATACTAAAATACATTAATTAAATATATCTATAAAATATCGATATATTCGTGATTTTTATGCTATAATTCTATTTTTTAAAAGGAATATATATGAAATCAGTTTGGATAATGATCCTATGCGCCGCGGCGATTTTGATGATTACGATGGGCATTCGTATGTCATTAGGTCTTTTCGTGCAGCCCATAATGCAAGCAAATTCCCTATCCATCGCGCAAGTAAGCTTTGCGATGGCAACTACGCAGCTGGTATGGGGTTTTTCGCAACCGCTTAGTGGGATACTTGCAGACAAGCTCGGTGCCTACGTCGTGCTGTTTTGGGGCAGCGTGCTTTTGGCGATTAGTTGCACTCTTGTGCCGTTATTTAGTAGTGAAAGCGCGCTTGTATTAACGATGGGTTTTGGGCTTGCACTGGGGCTTGGCGCGGGTAGTTTTCCGATTCTAATGAGCATAATGGCAAAGCGCCTGCCATTTTCTATCCGCTCGGTTGCTAGCGGAGTACTAAATGCAGGCGGCTCGTTCGGGCAGTTTTTATTTGCGCCGATGATTGGGTTTTGTATCGCAACGCCTGCCTTAGGATACGGCGGCGCATTTTTTACGCTTGCAGGGCTTAGCTTGTTAATTCTGCCGCTTGCGAGGCTTTTAGCAGGCGGCAAAATTCTATTTGGCGAGCAAACCAGCCTGCATGAAGAAGATAAGCGCAGCTTAGGCGAAGTTCTGCGTTTGGCACTGCGCGATAAAAGCTATATTTTGATAAATTTAAGCTTTGCTACGTGCGGTTTTCACGTAGCGTTTTTAGTGACGCATCTGCCTAGTGAAGTAGCACTAAGCGGGCATGGTGCGCAGGTAGCGTCCTTTTCGCTCGCACTGATTGGTATCGCTAACATCGTAGGCAGCTTATTCGTAGGTTGGTGTGTTTCCAAAGTGCGCTGTAAAGTCATTTTATTTTGCATATATTCCCTGCGTATCGCTCTTATTGGTGCTTATGTGCTCTCGCCAAAAGATAGCCTTACGTTTTATATCTTCAGCGTGGGATTAGGATTTACCTGGCTAGCGACCGTACCGCCTACTGCGGCTGCCGTCGGTAAGCTATTAGGGACGCGATATTTAGCAAGCCTATTTGGATTTACGATGCTTTCGCATCAAATCGGCGGATTTTTTGGCGCATATATCGGAGGTCTTGCAGTGCGGGCATACGGCGCGTATGATTATATGTGGTATTTGGATATGACGTTAGCGGCTATTGCAGCTCTGCTAAGCCTGCCTGTGCGTGAAGCTAAGATGAAGCACGTTAAATTTTAAAAATTTTATGGGATTTTGAAATTTACGGACGGAATTTTCGCAAAATTTTGCAAGCTAAATTACGACGAAATTTTGAAATTCTTAAAATTTTAAAATTTATCGGATTTTATGTTTCGCACTATGAAATTTCACTTTAGCTTTAAAATTCCGCTACGATAAAATGCAAAATCCGTTTATGCTTTCAAATTTAGCTGAGACGAGATTTTAAATTTTATAGAATTTTGAAATTTTAAAATTTCGGCTCGTGCAGCATTTTAAGAGCCGGCGCGAGAGCATCTGCAAAGCCTTTAAATTTTTCAAATTCCTCCGCGCTAAGCTCCGCGCTAAACTCCGCTCCCGCAGCGCCGAAACTCGCCTCATAAACAAAACCCGATTTTTTAAAAAAATGTTCAAATTTAGCCACCGCCGCAAACGGCACGAAAAACGCGCACTTCTTACGCAGCACGAATTCCACTAACTCTGCGGCGTCCGTAGCCGCGTCTATCGCGGCATTTGCGCTACTAGCGTATGCGCGCACGAGCCCGCCCGTGCCTAGCTTGATGCCGCCGAAGTAGCGCACCACGAGCACCGCGGCATTAATTAGCTCGGCGCCGCGAAGCGCGTTTAGACACGGCGCACCCGCGGTCGATTTGGGCTCGCCGTCGTCGCTCGAGTTTTCTACGATCTGCCCGGGCTCATTCAGCGCGCGATACGCCCAGACGATATGCCGCGCCTTGGGATGCTGTTGCCGCAACTGCGCACGCAGCGCCTCAAAGCTCGCTATCGGCGCGAGATAGGTGATGAAGCTTGATTTTTTGATCTCCTGCGTGGCGCTGATCTCTTTTTCAATCGTTTTCAAGGCTTTCCTTTGCGGAATTTTATCTTTTTTGCATTATAATAAAAGTTCAAAAAAAGATCAAAGGAGCTTCATGATCCAGACCTGTTTATTTCCCGCGGCGGGCTACGGCACGCGCTTTTTGCCCGCGACCAAATCGCTACCAAAAGAGATGCTTCCGATCCTTACCAAGCCGCTCATTCACTACGGCGTGGACGAGGCGCTGGAAGCGGGCATGGACAATATGGCATTCGTCACGGGTCGCGGCAAGCGCGCGCTAGAGGATTATTTCGACCGCAGCTACGAGCTGGAGGATCAAATTTCAGGCAGCAGCAAGGAGTATCTGCTCGACGAGATCAGGGCGCTTATGAAGCGCTGCACCTTCTCTTTCACGCGCCAAGAGCAGATGAAGGGGCTCGGTAACGCGATTTATACGGGTAAAATTTTAATCCGCGACGAGCCTTTCGGCGTGGTGCTCGCAGACGATCTGTGCGTGAACGAAAACGGCGAGGGCGTGCTTGCGCAGATGGTTAAAATTTACGAAAAATACCGCTGCAGCGTCGTTGCAGTGATGGAGGTGCCGCCGCAGGATGTAAACAAATACGGTATCGTCGCCGGCAAAAGCATCAGCGACGATCTGATAATGGTCTCGGATATGATAGAAAAACCGGAACCCGACGAAGCTCCGTCAAATTTAGCCATCATCGGGCGTTACATCCTAACGCCTAATATTTTTGATCTCATCGAGCAGACGGCGCCCGGTAAAAACGGCGAGGTGCAGATCACCGACGCGCTTTTGAAACAGGCTCAAAACGGCGTGGTGATCGCGTATAAATTTAAAGGCACTCGCTTCGACTGCGGCTCGGTAAAAGGCTACGTGGAGGCGATCAAATATTTCTACGAGCGAGAATTCGGCGATGGTAAAAAATGAGCTGTTTTTCCCGCCGGCAAAAGAGGGCGCGCTAGAAGAGGTAGCGGCAAAGATCCGCGCCGAATACGAAAGCGGCGAGATAGGCTACTACCGCCTGCCGCAGCAAGGCGCAGACGAAATAGCGCGGGCGCAGGAATTTTTTAGCGCACGAAGCTACGACGGGGTCGTGCTTTTGGGCATCGGTGGCTCCAGCGTGGGCGTGCGAGCGCTTTATGAGATGCTGCGTCCGCGCGTAAGAAAGAATTTGCGCTTTGAAATTTTGGATAATCTCGACGGGCACAGTGTAAACCGCGCGCTTGAAGGGTTAAATTTTGCTCGCACTATCTTCATAGTATCCTCCAAATCGGGCGGCACGATTGAAACGATCTCGCTTTTTAAGGTCGTTTTGCGGCGTTTCGGAATTTCAGATTTAAAGACGCTAGCGAAAAATTTCATATTTATCACCGATGCAGGCTCGCCGCTGGATGTCTTCGCGCACAAGTATGGCGCCTGCGTGATAAATATGCCCGCTAACGTAGGCGGCCGTTTTAGCGTGTTAAGTGCGGTAGGGCTAGTGCCCGCAGTTGGGCTAGGTCTTGATGCAAGCGCGATGCTGCGCGGGGCTGCCGTCGCAAAAGAGCAGTATCTGGATGAAATTTTAGCAGGCGATCCCGCTAAAATCGCGGAGAATAAAATTCTACGAAAAGCCCATCACTACGCCACGCACAAAAGTGCGAAAATCAACATCCTTTTTAGCTATGGCGACGCGCTGCGCGCATTGGGTGAGTGGTATGTGCAGCTCTGGGCGGAAAGCCTAGGTAAAAAGATCGGCTTTAGCCGCGAGGGACTTACTCCTGTAGGGCTTGTAGGCTCGCGCGATCAGCACAGCTTCCTTCAGCTCATAATGGACGGCGTAAAGGATAAGACCGTGACTTTCTTAAAGCTCACGGACAACGGCACTACGGACGCGGTACCTAGTATCAGTCTGCAAGGCCTTGAGGGCTGTGACTTCGTAAACGGCATGCGACTGGGCGAGGTGCTAAATCTTCAGTGCGATGCTACGCTGCAAGCCGTGCTAAACGAGGGTATCAGCGTCGATCTTATCGAGGTTTCGCGGCTTTGTGAACAGAGCATGGGCGAGCTATTTTACTACTTCGAGCTGCTAACCAGCGCTACTGGAGCGATACTGGGCGTCAGCACTTACGATCAGCCGGGTGTCGAGGTGGGCAAGAGAATTTTAAAATCGCTAGTTTTGAAATCGCGAGATTAGAATTTGCGGCGCTAGCTAGACGGAATTTCGTCGGTCTAAATTTTACTAAAGCCAGGCTCTACTCGCACCCTATTTTGCTTGGGCAAAATTTTAGAATTTTAAAATTTACGCCGCGAGATTTTGATTTCTCGCTACGAACATTTGGAATTTTGTCGCAAAATTTCACGGTAGAATTCCAAAATTGTACTGCGAGGCGTAAATTTGAACCCGCTGCCGAGATTGGAGGCAAAATGAAAATCACAGAGATCGATCACTTCGTCCTAGTTACGGAGGATCTGCAAAAATGTGTGGAATTTTACGAAGGGATTTTGGGCTTAGAGCATGTTTGCGAGGGCGGCAAACACAGCCTGCGTTTCGGCTCTTCAAAGATCAATATCCACACCCGCGCGGGCGAGTTTGCGCCGTTTGCAGCGCGTCCTATCGCGGGCTCAGCGGATTTTTGCCTCATCTGCGAAGATCAAAGCGCGCAGCAGCTCAAAACGGAGCTTGAAAGCAAAGGGGCGCAAATAGAGCTTGGCGTCGTGCCTCGCACAGGCGCGCGTGGAGCTATGCAAAGTATCTATCTGCGCGATCCTGACGGCAATCTCGTAGAGCTCGGCGTATATGAAGGCAGAGATTGATTAGCGCGTAAATTTAAAGGCAAAATTTCAAGCGGAGCGTTAGAATTTAAATTTTCTAAATTTTACCTTTTTGCTAAATACCGACAAGGTGCGTGGGACGGTATCTAAATCTATATGCGTTTTGCGCATAAAATACTCTCTTAATTCCAGATACTCTTTTTCGCTATAAATCAAAACATTTATAATTCTAAGATCGCCCGTTTCGCCGTATATCACAAGCCGGTCATGAATACCTAAGCATCTGAAACTGCCATTTTTAAGATGCATCAATATACCCGCTCCGAATAGGCCAATTGCTATCATCGAAATTAGCGCGATCATCGCATGCATTCCGCGCATAACGTATGCGCCCAAAGGCCAAAGTGACAAAAATAGCATTTCGGGTATGCTTATCCTCTGCTGCCGGTCCCAGCGAGGATCAAAACTGATCGCAACGGCGCCGATTTGTTCAAGCTTCAAAGATTTATAAGCTTTATCTTCTTTGCGGTATTCGATCTCCGAATCGTTAAATACGAAATAGACGCCCTTTTGTTGCTTTCGCCTGATAAAAAACATTACCAAAGCGAAAGGGAGTAGTCTAAAATTTTTGGGCTCAATGGGGTTTACTACGGTAACGACCGAGATAAAGAATAAACATCCTATAAGCGTAGCAATCGTGGAATATTTCATATAGTCGTAAAAAGCATAGTCTTTTATAACTATCGGATCTTTGTCGTAGTCCCTGGCTTTTTGTTTATTAAAATTTTCCATTATTTCAAGCACCTTTTAAAAAATAGATCTAAATTTGTAATAGCTTAATTGACAAAAGACTTTTATATACGTTGCCTGACTCTTTCTTCGCGACCTCTTCCCTCGTCATTTTATCCTCCTCATTAGATAAACAAGTAATCTTTCTTAACGTTATTTATATTTATGCTTTTTCGTAAAAAATATTCCTTAATTTCATCATAAATTTTTTGATTATAGAGATAAACGAGATAATATCTTGGATAAATGAGTTTGTTCCTAAACCATCTGCCATATGAGGGACGTGCGATCCTAATAAACGGCAGAGCCCTAAACCCTTTTAAATTTCTATTTATAAACAGATAAAGTATGAAATTTAATAAGAACCCAAATAAATATGTAAAGAATACCGCTATAAAAAATATATCCCACCATATTACGCATATAAAAATAGCGATAAAGTACAAAAATATCTTTTCAGATTTTCCTATCTCATATGAACTTGCCAAAATTCCGATAGAGAAATTTAAAGATAAAGCGTTTTTGTCAATTTCGCAGCGTTTTTCAACCAAGTCGTCGCTAATGAATTGTATATATTTGTTTGTGAATTTTATCTCTTGCCTAGGGCGGATTACGGTAAATATGGATATTATAACTGTAGATAGTAAAATAATGAATAAAATTGCAAAATACTGAACTATGTCAATATTTTTATAATTTATACAATCTATAATCAAAAATGCATGTAGCGTAGAAATCGGCAATAATAAGACTAAAAACGAATATACAAAAAATTTTTCATAATTTTTGATTATTATCGGATCTTCGTCGTAATCTCTAGCCTTGGAATTCTGCGGTAAGGCGCCGCTGTCATCGGATATAAAATTTTGCGGCTCTGCGTTGTTTTCACAGGCAGAATTCTGAGCCGCTTTGACCTCTAAATTTAAAGCGTCGGTAGCGAAATTCGGAGGTTCGGAATTCAGGATTTCAAAATTCGAGGCTTCGAAATTCAAGGTTCTAGAATTCGAAGCTTCAAAATTTGAAACTTCGGAATTTTTGGTTTCAAAATTCGAGACTTTAGAATTTTTGCCGTTAGAATTTTGTTCCAAGCCCCGCTTCGGCTCCTGATGCCGCTTTTGTAGTAGCCTTTTTAATTCCTCAAGCCTGCCTTGATCCATTTGCCGCCTTTAAATTTGATGGACGCGCCATTTTATAGCGCCGCCGCTTAAAGCTCAGTAAATTTTACCACTCGCCCGCCGTGCGCCGTTTGATCAAAATTTAGCTCTCGTATCTTTGCAGCGATTTTTTATATGTTTTCGCCGCAGAGCAGCCCGCGCTCAGATATGCCTCAAACTCCTCGCTAGTAAGCCTGCGCGGCTCATTCGCAAGCCTCGCCGCGTCCGCCGCGCCGCTTGGCGTATTTGCGTCCAGATTCGCTTCATTTATAATCTCGCCTCGTCGGATTCGGTTGCTAAAGCTCGCCGCACGCGCTATTTTCGGCGCATGCTTTAAAGAAAAGCTTAAATTTTGCGTTTGCAGATTTAAAATTTTACCCATGCATTTGCGCGGACCCGCGATAAAATCGCCATTTTGTATGAGCGGGGCGGCAGAGCCAAGCTGGCCACTCTCCGCCAAGCCGGGTAAGCAGCCCATTGAATCCGGTAAGCCGCCCGCCAAAAGCTCTGCGCCGCTTAGGACGCGCAGGCTTCGCACCAAAATCCCGCCGCCGCTTTGCGGGACGCTGCGAAACGAAATGTCAAAGCCGAAATTGTGAAAAAATATCTCGCCCGCCCGCGACGTGCGCTTGTAGGTGTTGCGATCCGCGCCCGTGAAATACGCCTCGATCTCCGCGAAGGCGAATTCCGCGCCGCTTACGCAAAGCACATAGTTTTGCAGCAGATCGCGCATGAAATTTTCGATTTTTGCCTGCGCTCGCTCGGCATCAAACGGCGTCTGCGGCGGATGGGCACCTAGCCCTGCTTGCGATGAACGGACGTTAAATTTTAAATGTGCTTGCTCCGTATCAAGACGCACTTGCTCGGCATTAAACAGCGGTTCGGCATTAAATTTTAAAATTTCAGCTTGCTGCGCGCCGCTCGAATATGGCTGTCCGTCGCAAAATTCCGCGCCGCCTTGTGATTTTAAAGGCTTGTCGCCGCTCCTACTTCTAGTGCTTCCTGCAAGTTTGGAATTTTTTAAAGCAAGCTTTGAGCCCGCAGAAATTCCAAACTCCGCCGCGTCGATTTTCGAGAAAAATTTTTCTAAATTTTCATCGCCTAGCATTTTGCTCTTCCGTAGAATTTTCTTCGTGCCTCATCTTGTCCGCCTTGCTGTCCATAGTGTCAGATTCGCCGTTGTTTGCCTCGGCGCGCGTTAAATTTCCCTCGCCGCTCGTTGCGTTCGTATCGCCTCGCGTTAAATTACTGCTGCCACTCGTCGTGTTTACTTCGTTATCTTTAAAATTTGAAGCTTCGCAACGATCTACACCTAAACGTTCAAAATAATATCTTTCTCGCTCACCTAAGTTTTCCACTCCCCTTTCGCATACGCGCTTGATATACGCCTTGCTAGGGTATCTAAGCCGATTGAGCGCCAATTCACTACCCGCGTCTGCGCGCTTTATCAGCTTAGCGATGCAGGTATCATCCTCTTCACTATTTGCGATATAATCCCATATGCCGCAGTATCTATCACCGCCCAGCGCCGTAATCAAAAAATAAACCCAAAGCAGGATTATGGCGATCGATATGCTTCCTTTTACTTCTAAAGATCTCTTTTTTACCATATTTTTCCTTGAGTAATAAATTTTAACTCATTTTTTCACAAATTTGACCAATGACATAAAATTTACGATATCGCCTTCAAGGCTAATCTTATCGCCCAGCATTTTGTTCTTCCGTAGAATTTCCTTCGCGCTTCGCGATGTCCGCTTTGCTGTCCGTAGTATCGGCTTCGCCGTTGTTTGCCTCGGTGCGCGTTAAATTTCCGCTATCCGTCGCGTTCATATCACCTCGCACTAAATTACCGCCGCTACTTGTCGTATTTGCTTCATCGCCCTTTGATTTGGGCGTTTTAAAGCCCCAAATCTCGCAGCGATCCCCGCTAAAGCCTTGGAAATAATATCTCTCACGCTCGCTCAAGTTTTCTACTCCCTTTTCGCATGTGCGCTTGATATATGCCTTGCTAGGGTATCTAAGTCGACTGAGCGCCAATTCACTACCCGCATCCGCGCGCTTTATCAGCCTAGCGATGCAGGCATCATCCTCTTCGCCCTTATTGTTTAAAAAAGATTCCCAAATGTTGCAATACGCACCACTGCTGCTTATATATAGGGTGCACAGAATAACAACCCCTACGATTAACAAAAAAATTTGACTTTTACTAGCTTTCAATTTCGCTTTATCGCCCGGCATTTAATCCTCCCGTAGAATTTATATATCGCGTTTGATCGCGCCTGTTTCATTGCGGACTGTATTCGCACCTTCGCGCGTTAAATTTGCTCTGCTATCCGTTGCGTCCGTATTGCCTTGCGCTAAATTACCGCTGCCGCTCGTCGTATTTGCTTCGCCGCCCTTTGATTTGGGCGTTTTAAAGCTCCAAGCGCTACAACGATCTTTACTATAACGCTCGAAATAAAATCTTTCTCGCTCACCCAAGCTTTCCACTCCCTTTTCGCACACTCGCTTGATATATTCCATAGTTGGGTATCTTAGTCTATTTTCCGCAAAGCCGTTTCCGTCGTCCGCTCGTTTTATCAGCTTAGCGATGCAGGCATCATCCTCTTCGCCCTGTTTATCAGAAAAGAATTCCTCCATATTGCAATACATACCGCTGCTTCTTATAACTCCATAAATAATAAAAAATCCCACAATTAGCATAATAAAAATTTTACTTTTACTGGCTTTCAATTTCGCTTTATCGCCCGACATTTGACCCTCCCGTAGAATTTATATCGCGTTTGATTACGCCCGTTTCATCGCGGATTGTATTCGCACCCTCGCGCGTTAAATTTCCCTTGCCGTCCGTTGCGTTCGTATTGCCGCTCGTCGTATTTGCTTCGCCGCCCTTTGATTTGGGCGTTTCAAAGCCCCAAGCTTCGCAGCGATTTTGGATGTAGAGCTCAAAATAATATCTTTCGCGCTCGCCCAAGCTCTCCACTTCCTTTTTACATGTGCGCTTGATATACGCCTCGTGCGGATATCTTAGTCGATTTGCCGCATATATATTACCCGCGTCCGCTCGCTTTATCAGCTTAGCGATGCAGGCGTCATCCTCTTCGTCGTGCCTGCCTGAAAAAAATTCTCTCGCGCTACAATACCCGCCGCTACCGCTTATAAACGCGGCATAAATGATAAGAAGTGCCACAGCTAGCACAAAAACATGACTTTTACCGATTTTCAAGCTTGCCCCCTTCACGATTAAATTTTGATTTTTTCCGCAGATTTACGATTTGCGGGCGGATCGTAAACTCGCTCACGTTGGACTTCGTGCGCAGAATTTGCAGCGTAAAATTTGCGATCTCCCCCGCATCCACGAAGCTCGCCTCATCATCCGCGGGCTCGAAGCTCAAATCCTCGTAAAACGGCGTTTTGGTGATGTCCGGGTTGATGCAGCTTACTCTGATATGTTTGCGCGCCTCCTCGAAAAGGCAGAGCAGAAACGCCCGCAGCCCCGCCTTGCTCGCGCTATAAACCGCGCTAAAGCGGCTAGATCGCAGCGCCTCGATCGAGCTGATGCCGATGATATGGGCGCGGTTGCGCTTTAAATTCGGCAAAAACGCGCGCGCGATGATGATGTTTGCGACAAGATTTACGTTTAAAATTTTTAAAATTTCACTCTCGCTCATCGCCTCAAGCGGCGCAAATTTCGCCGCACCCGCGCATAAAATCAGCGCATCAATCTCACACGCCGCAGCCAGAGCGCGGCACTCCTTCGCTAGCGCGTCCGTATCCTCAAAGCGCGAGCTTAGCGTTAAAATTTCATAGCCGTTTTGCCGCAAAAGCTCCGCAACCGCGCTGCCGATACCGCCGCTTGCGCCCGTGATCAATGCTTTCATCTTTTCTCCTTTAAATTTTCATGCCGCTTCGGCGCGTTAAATTTCGCGCGCTGAGTAAATTTTCCTACGCTAAATTTTCTCTGCTCATTGTGTCCGCCGCTAAATTTGCGCGATTTAAACATTTCGCGCCGCGACCTGCGCCGGGTAAAATTTTAAATTTAGCCCACGGGCGTTTTGCTGCGCCGCCGCTTTGTAAATTTCATCGACGCTCGCCGTGCCCGCCCACCCGATTTATAAAATTTAATTTTATAAAACTCGGCGCGCCGCTAAATTTTAACCGCTCGCTTGCCGCAAATTTCGCGCTGTATCCTCGGCGTCACACATGAGCGAGCTGCGGTCGGTCCGCGACAAACAGCGCGTCTAGCACTGCCGTATCTTTGCGAAATACGCCGCTTTCATCGCCTCCTCAAATGCGTCGTTGCTTTCGTACTCGTGCCCCAAGACCTCGCGCCACAGGCTCGCATCCTCCATGCAGAGGTAGAAAAACACCCGCTCCCGCCACGGCGAAAGCGCGTCCGCGGCAAATTTAAAAAGCTCGCGCTTGATCTGCAGCGGGTAGGACAGCTTGCCGTTCGCGTCCGCAAGGGGCATCTGTAGAATTTTGCTCCGCAGCCCGCGAGAGCGCAGCTTTTTTACGACGGGTTTGATGAAGGTAAGCGTGCCGAGCGAGACCATCGCGACGCCGCTTGGATCGAAGCTGCGTAGCAGCCACTCAAAAAGCGCGCCGTAATCACTCCGCCACCCCTCGTACCAAACCATCGGGTGGAGGTGAAAGCCCACCAAAATGCCGCGCGCCGCGAGCGCTTCGGCTGCAGCCAGCCGCGCATCCAGGCTCGCGCTTAGATGCTCCTCGTTCGCTATGATCGCGGGGGTATTGAGCGAAAAGGTGACGATGAGGTTGCGCGGGATCTCGCGCTGCAGGAAAAACCGGATATTATTCGACTTGCTTTTAAGCTCCAAAATCACGTTTTCATGTTGCGCCGCAAAATCGCATAATGCGCTTAAAATGCCGAAGCGATCGCCCCACATGAGCGAGTCGGAGCTCTGACCCGTGCCGATGTGATAGCTGCGCGCGGGATCGAGCCGCAGGCGCGCTAAATTTGCCGCGAAATTCTCGTCAAAGCCGATTTTCCCCTGCTTGTAAAATGAGCCGATCGCGCAATAGGAGCAGTCAAAGCCGCACGAATTGACTGCATCAAGCGTCAGCAGATTGCAGCAGCGCGTATTTTCGCTCGCCACCGGACAGAGCCCTAAAGCGATGCGATCTGCGCGAAAGGATGAAATTTCAAATTTTTTCGGCGCGTAATCGCTTTTGAAGCTCGCGTATGAGTGTGGGCGCGACTTTAGCTCAAGCCAGGCTTCGCGCACGAAATTAAAAATTTGCTCGCCGCTTGGGCCTTTTTCTGCTTTATTAAATTTGGCTTTATTAAAATTTAGCCCGCATTGCTCGCTCGCAAGCAGCTCATAAACGGGGGTCTCGTCCCACGCCTCAAAATCGCTCGCAAACTCCGCAAGCTGCTTTCGTTGCTGAAATGAAAAGTGAAATTTCTCAAATAGCGCGCCCAAAAACGCGCTTGATCGCTCGCTCAGATTCACGCCAAACTGCGTGCCTAGCTCCTTTTTTGCCTCCGTCATCTTGCTCCGTTTCGTTTAAATTTTGCAAATTATACTTAAATTTCACGCGCGGTCACTGAAAATCGTTGAAATTTCAGATCGCGCCGCAGAATAGTCGCTCGAAATAGAAGGCGTAAGCTAGCGTAATAGCGACGTTTAGGATCAAAATTCCGCCGAGTATGAGCTTTTGCGGGATTTTTTTGACGCCAGTTCGGTAGTAATACGGCAGGGCGCAAAAGAACGCGGGCAGCACGAGCAGAACGATGCCTAGCGGTATGCCCGTGCCGCCGATGCCTATCTCAGCACTGCGCACAAACTGCGCCATGGCGGGGAATTTAAGGGCGGCGAAAATGGCCGCCGCAAAGAGTAGCTGCACGCAGACGCAGTAAAATAGGTAGCGCACACCTATTAAGGCGTCTTTCAGCCATAGCCCGATGCAGGCAAATGCGAGCAAAAGGGCTAAAAAGACTAGCGAGGGCGGATCTGCGAACAGATCCGCTACGGCATACGCGCAAGCCGCGATGCATGCGCACGTCAAGAGGGCAAAATACAGATAAGAGCCTTTTATTTTCATCGTTTCTCCTGCGCTTCCGCAATACCTTCAAATTCTGCGATACATTCGGCGTATGAAGTCAAAATTCATCTCTCGGCTCGGTTTTTTGCATACGCTCTTATAGTTAAATTTTACTCTTTATTGCGGCGCGGATTTGTGGCAGGCGCGCCTTTACGAGCTCATAGACGAAGCTTTTGCAAAGCCGCTCGCCGCGCAGATGATCGCTTACGATCTTCATCATCGCCCACGGCACACCCGCACGCTCGCAAGCACTAACAAAAAGCGAGCTCTCCATATCGTAAAGCGTAACGCCGCAACTTGCACGCCCGCGGGTAGCGTCTTTTGCCGTGCACGGCGTATTTTGTGTTGCTCGCGTTGCGGTATTCGTCGCGACGTTGTGCCCACTTACCGCGATTTGTGAGGGTTTTACGCTCGATAAATTTTGCGCCTTGACTTGCGTTAAGCTTTGTATTTCAGCCCGCGTCGCGTCGCGCGTGAAATTTTTTGTATCTGCTGAGCCGTTTACCCCTTGCGTTGGGGCTTGTGCGTTTATCTCGCCGCGCGCCTCGATCTCTGCGACATTTGCCTCATCGGTCTGCTCCGCTGCGTTTAAAATTTTAGGCTCGCTTACGCAGATTAAATTTGCCAGCAGCTTGCTGTCCAAACTCACGCCGCAAAATGTCTGCGAGCGGAAATTTTGAAATTTTTGAGCCTGCACGCCGCGTCCCATTGCCTGCGAGCCGTAAAGCTCCGATCCGCCCTCGCCGTAAAATTCCCGCGCTGCCGTGCTGTCAAAGTAAAACGCCTCGCCGATTTGCACATTTGTATCCTCGCAGCCGCAGACGCCTATGTTTAGCGCAAAGTCCACGCGCCGCGAAAGTAAAATTTCGCCGAAGCGTTTTAAATTTTGTGTGGAACCAAAATTTAAAATTTCAAAATTTTCAGGCGTATTTCGCGCAGAACCGACCTCTGCATCATCGCCGCAGAGCGCGCCCGCGTCCAAACGATGCTTAAATTTTGGATCCGCGCCGCGCCGATCCTTGCGAAGCTTACGCCCGAATTCCGCATCTGTATAGGCACGGCAAATAAATTCCGCGCCGGGTTCGCTCTTAAATTCTATTTCTATGCCGCCTGCAGCGCCCGCTTCAAATTTAGCTCCAAACCTCACGCCGCAGATGTATAGAAGCATCTGCTCGCCTGCGAACAGATCGCCACTACGCGTAAGTTTAAAACTCTCGATTATCGCTTGGGCTTCGCAGCGCAAAGCCGTGCAGATTAGTATCATCGCCGCCCCTTCCAAAAGCGCAATTTTAACAATTTGAGCTATAATGTAAGATTAATTTGCACAAAAGGGCGAAAATGAACGATCTCATCACCATCACGGGCGCGCGCGAGCACAATCTGAAAAATATAAATTTGCAAATTCCAAAGGACAAACTCGTCGTTTTTACCGGTCTTAGCGGCAGCGGCAAGAGCACGCTGGCTTTTGATACGCTATATGCCGAGGGGCAGCGCAGATACGTCGAGAGCCTAAGCAGCTACGCGAGGCAGTTTTTAGATCGCGTAGGCAAGCCTGACGTCGATAAGATCGACGGTCTGACGCCTGCGATCGCGATCGATCAAAAAACGACGTCGAAAAACCCGCGCTCGACGGTGGGCACGATTACCGAAATTTATGACTATCTGAGGCTGCTTTATGCGCGCGTGGGGGTGCAGCACTGCCACAAATGCGGCAAGCCGATCTCAAAGATGAGCTCCAGCGACATCATCGCCGAGATTATGAAGCTGCCGCGCGGCGCTAAAGTAATCTTAGGCGCGCCTTTGGTGCGCGAGAAAAAGGGCAGCTTCGCCGATATGCTGCAAAGCTTGCGCGAGCAGGGCTACGTACGCGCTCAGATCGACGGCGTGCTGGTGCGACTGGACGAGGAGATCGAGCTAAGCAAGACGAAAAAGCACTCGATCAAGGTCATCATCGACCGCACGACCATCGACGAGGAAAATTCCATCCGTATCGCAAGCGACGTCGAAAAGGCGCTCAAGCTCAGCTTCGGCGAGCTTGAGGTGGAGATCGCAAACGCCGCCGAGCTGGGGCTCGCGCAGAGTCTGATCCACTACAGCGAGCATATGGCGTGCTTTGATTGTAAAATTTCATTCAAGCCACTCGAACCGCTCGCGTTTAGCTTCAACTCCCCAAAGGGCGCGTGCGAGAGTTGCGACGGGCTGGGGATAAAATTTAGCCTCGATCTGGGCAAGATCATCAACGAAAACGCCTCGATCGAGGGCGGCGCGATTAAAGTGATGTCAGGCTTCAACAAGAGCTATTACTATAAATTTCTACTCGGATTTTGCGAAGCAAACGGCATAAACGTCAAAATCCCGTACGCAAATTTAAGCGAAGAGCAAAAAAAGCTGATCCTTTACGGCAGCGTCAAAGAGATCGATTTTTACTGGAAAAAACATAAGCTCGTGCGAAAATTTGAGGGCGCGATCAAATACGCCTACGATCTGCTCAAAAACGAAAGCGACCTGGACGATTATATGAGCGAAAAAATTTGCCCCGATTGCGGCGGACTGCGCTTGCGCCCCGAAAGCCTAGCCGTAAAGGTCGCAGACAAGGGCATCGGCGACGTGATAAATATGAGTATCGCAGACTGCGTGGAATTTTTCAGCGACGAGAAGCGGTTTTCAAATTTAAGCGAAAAGGACGCGCAGATCGCGGCGCCGATCCTAAAAGAGATCAACGAGAGGCTGTTTTTCTTAAAGGACGTGGGGCTGGGGTACCTCACGCTGGGGCGCGATGCGCGCACCATCAGCGGCGGCGAAGCGCAAAGAATCAGGATAGCCAGCCAGATCGGTTCGGGTCTTAGCGGCGTGATGTATGTGCTCGATGAGCCTAGTATCGGGCTTCACGAGCGCGATACGCAAAAGCTCATCAAGACGCTGCGAAGCTTACAGGAAAAGGGAAATTCCGTAATCGTCGTCGAGCACGATAAAAAGACGATCGAGGCGGCAGACTTCGTCGTAGATATCGGCCCAGGAGCGGGCAATCTAGGCGGCGAGGTCGTATTCGCAGGAGACGTCGCGCATCTGCTTAAAAGCAATACGCAAACCGCGCTGTATCTGAATAACCAAAAGGAGATAAATTACCAAAAGCACCGCAAACAGGAGCTTTGGCTAAGCATCAAAAACGTAAATATCAATAACATCCACGGCCTTTGCGCAAAATTTCCGCTGCGAAATTTAGTCGGCATCACGGGCGTTAGCGGCAGCGGCAAGAGCTCCTTGGTGCTGCAAACTATACTGCCGACGGCGCTTGAGGAGCTAAATCGCGCGAGGAAAGTGCACGCGGTAAAGGGCGCTAAAATTTCCGGGCTTGATAGCCTGGATAAAGTGATCTATCTGGATCAAACCCCGATCGGACGCACCCCGCGCAGCAATCCTGCGACCTACACGGGGGTGATGGACGAGATCCGCGCGCTTTTTGCCGCGACGAAGGAAGCGCAGCTGCGCGGATATAAGATCGGCCGCTTCAGCTTCAACGTCAAGGGCGGGCGCTGCGAAAAATGCGCGGGCGAGGGCGAGATCACGATCGAGATGCACTTCCTGCCCGATATCAGCGTCGTCTGCGACGTCTGCCACGGCACGAGATACAACGCGCAGACGCTTGAAATTCTATACAAAAACAAAAGCATAGCCGACGTTTTGGCGATGAGTATCGACGAGGCGCTCGAGTTTTTCAAAGCCGTGCCTAAAATTTATCAAAAGCTAAAAACGCTCGCGGACGTCGGGCTCGGCTACGTTTCGTTAGGCCAACCCGCCACGACGCTTAGCGGTGGCGAGGCACAGCGCGTCAAGCTCGCCAAGGAGCTAAGCCGCACCGACACGGGCAATACGCTATATATCCTGGACGAACCCACGACGGGGCTACATTTTGCAGACGTAGATCGCCTGGTGGCGGTGCTGCACCATTTGGTCGATCTGGGAAATTCCGTCTTTGTGATCGAGCATAATCTGGACGTCATCAAAAACTGCGATTACATCATCGATATGGGGCCCGAGGGCGGCGAGGGCGGCGGACGGATCGTCGCTTGCGGCACCCCAGAAAAGCTCGCGAAAGATTTCAAAAAGACGCTCAGCTACACGGGGGAATTTTTGGTGCAGGAGCTAGCGGCGATGAAAAGCGCAAGCAAAAATAAGCGAGGTTAAAACGCCTTATCGGGGGCAAGAATGGATCAAAGCAGGCTTGGGGAATTAAAAAGGCTACTACAAAAGCGGCATCAGGAGCCAAAGCGGGGCTTGGAGCAAAATTCTAACGGCGAAAATTCTGGAACATCGAATTTTGGAGTCTCGAATTTCAAAGCTCAAAATTCCGAAATCTCGAATTCCGAAGTCTCAAATTTTGAAGCTTCTAATTTTAGAACCTTAAATTTCGAAGCCTCGAATTTTGAAATCCTGAATTCTGAACCTCCGAATTTCGAATCTCTGAATTCTAAAGCACCGAATTCCGCTCCTGACGCTTTAAATTTAGAAGCCGAAGCGGATCAGAATTCCGCCTGTGTAAACAACATAGAGCAGCAAAATTTTATATACGATGACAGCGGCGTCTTGCAACAAAATTTCAAAGCTAGAGATTACGACAAAAATCCGCTAATTATCAAAGATCATACTTATTATGACTATATGAAATACTCCATAGTTCCTACTATGGTAGGCTTGTTAATAGCGCTTGCATTTGCCACTATTGTAAATCCCATAAGCATTAAAATGTTTCGCCTCCTTCCTTTGGTCTTGGTAATATTCGTAACAAATTTTATGAATAGAGACGGCGCATACTTCGTGTTTTATAACGATAAAATTTTATATTACAATAAAAATAAGATTCGTAAAACGTTCGAGATAAATACAATCGGCGCTATGGCTTTAAGCTTTGACTGGAGATGGAGCTGGAAGCAAAAAATACCTATTTATATAAAGGTCTTTCTTGTTCTTTGGTTTTTGCTCGGCTGCTATACGACGGGAGAGCCGATCAATGGCGTGGCGATAATTTTTACTTTTTGCTTTTCCATTTTAACTACCAAAGCCTATATGCATCTGCTTAACGGTAGCCTCGGCTTTTTCGGTCTTCACGATCAGCTCGTGCTTTATAAAGAAAATGCTGAGGTCGAGATACTAAATATTCTGATGGCGAATAAAGAGGAGTATCTGCAGCTGAGAGATTATTTTATGCAAACGATGCAAAAAGATATAAACAATCTTCAGCGCACGATGTCGATTTTTAATGAAAAGATAGAATTTAGAAAATTTAAATTTTAAAGGAGCATGTTATGGAACAAATTGAGAAGGCAAGGAAAATTTTAGCCATTGCGGCTAGATAACAGAATTTCATGCAACAAATTCCATCCCGTGATACGGCGGAATGGAATTTGAAAGCAGCTAATTCGTAGCGAGTAAATCTAAAATAGAATTTTAAAATTTAAATCCCAAAGCCTTAGCCGTTGTAGCCTAAGCGGCGCATATTTGCGCACGCATCCTTGTAGCCGTAATAGCACGAGATGCGGTATAGATCAATGGCGTTGAATTTATTTTGCTCCACGCCCTCGCCTTTTTCGAACATCGCTGCGAGCTTCTGGCAAGCAGGGAAGTTCTGAGAGAGCGTGCACGCGGCGTTGTAGGCGTTAGCGGCAGAAGCGTAGTCGCGCTTGGAGTACATAGAATCCGCGAAATTTAGGCACATAGCACCGTTGCCGTTTTTGCATGCATCGCTTTGCACGACGCTACCTTGCAAGCTCATCGGGCGGATTCCGTCTTGAACCTCGGCGAAAGAATATTTGCCGCTCTTAGGCGCATCGACCGCGCTTTTTGGTGCGTTGCTTACGCAACCTGCCAAAAACACCCCGGCGGCTATCAAAGCTAGAATTTTTTTCATATTTTGCTCCTTAATTTTTTGAAATTTGGCGACCCAAAATGTAATAGGTCTCTTTGCCCGCGACCTTTTGCAGCTTGAGCTTAAATTTTTCCGACCAAGCGCTGATGATCTCCTCAACAGCGCTCTTACGCTCCTCATTCGTAGCGTCATTTTTTATCTTAAAATATGGGTTTGAATTCGACATAGCCACATGCGCACCGTAAATTTTAAGCTTATCGTTCAGCCCCACGATGCGATCGAGCTCGTTATCCTCAAAATCACACTTCGATAAAATTCCTCGCAGCTGCGCTACCGTCGCGTCGTTTACGCTATATCCTAGCGCTAGCAAAATTCCATCTTCACTCATTCTCATCCTTTCAAAAAAATTTATTTGTTCGCTTGTGAAATCAAAACGCCTTCGATTATGCTTTTTATATCGCCGTCTAAGATCGCGTCGGTCTGGCTATACGCCTCGCCGCTGCGGTTATCCTTGACCTGCTGATACGGGAAAAGTACGTAGGAGCGGATCTGATGCCCCCAGCCAATCTCGCTTTTAGGCGCGTTTTCGTCCTTTTCGCGCTGTTTCATCAGCTCAAGCTCGTAAAGGCGGGACTTTAGCACCTTCATCGCCGTTTCTTTGTTTTTGTGCTGGCTTCTATCGTTTTGGCAGTTTACTACGATGCCCGTCGGGATGTGCGTGATACGCACGGCGCTTTCGGTTTTATTGATATGCTGCCCGCCTGCGCCGCTTGCGCGAAACACATCAACGCGGATATCCTTCTCTTCGATATTTATCTCGATATCATCATTCAGCTCGGGGCTTACCATCACGCTTGAAAAGCTCGTATGTCTACGCCCTGCGCTATCAAACGGGCTTACGCGCACCAGGCGATGGATGCCGTTTTCGGCTTTCAGATATCCGTAGGCGTTCTCGCCGCGCACGATGAAGCTGACATCTTTAAGACCTGCTTCCTCGCCCTCTTGAAAGTCCAAAACCTCGATCTTAAAACCCTCTCGCTCGCAAAAGCGCAGATACATGCGGTATAGCATACTCGCCCAGTCGTTACTCTCCGTACCGCCTGCGCCCGGATGAATGCTGACGATAGCGTTTTTATCGTCGTTTTCGCCGCTAAGCATCATAGAAATTTCTAAATTTATGATCTTGCCCTCTAGCTCGTCCGCCTCGGCAAAAAGCGAGTTTATCGTCTCCTCGTCGTTTTCCGAGTTTGCCAGCTCATATAGAGCTTTTGCGTCGTCTACGGCATTTTTAGCGTTTAAAAATTTATTTAAGATATTTGAAATTTTAGTTTTTTCCTTGCCGATGGCGCCTGCTTTTGCGACGTCCTGCCAGAGATTTTGATCGTTTTCAAGCTCCTCGATCTCTTTTAGGCGCGCTTTAATGTTCTCTGGTTTTACGACGCCTGCAATATTTTCGACTTTAGTACTTAGGGTTTTTAAAAGTTCCGTGTATTCGTAATTATCCAAAATTTAAGGCCTTTTTATGCTTTTGGCGTGATTATAACATATTTTGGATTAAGGTTGTTTATAAAATTTTATTTAAGGCGGGCATTATGAAGCATTTATCTATTAGGGATATCAAAACCTGCTTGATATTTCCGCGATTAATCAGTTTAAGCTCCGTCGAGAGATCGGGCAAGGGGTCGTTTAGTAGCAGTTTTAGCTTTGCTTCTTCTAGCTTTAACTTTTTGCAATCGGCTTTTTTGTCTTCAAGCATAGACACCACTAGTCTTAGCTTTTCTTTTGTCATTTCGCTTTGCACGAAAGCGCCTTATACACGATAATAGAGCATAAAAAAGCTACGATGGAGCAGGCAAAATACGCCCAAATTTCTCCGATAGTTTTTTCAAGAAGCGCGTGCAACCCTAGCAAAAAGAAAACTAAGCCTATAATGCAAATTACGCCCGTAATTATGTTTAGTAAAACCGAGTTGGCGCTCTTTAAAAAAGAGCGCCTAATATCGCTAGCTTGAGCGTCTACGAGCTCTACTACCGAAACTATAAATTCAGATATGCCGGCCATTATTTTTTCAGCAACCAAGCGAGCAAAAACCCGACGCCCGCAGCGATAGCGATGCTTTTTATCGGATCTTGTTTTATCGTGTCATTTACGCTTTCTATGCCGTCTTTGCCTTTGAGCCTTAGATCATCTATATATTTTTTGATCTCATTGCTATTTAGCTGATCTAGAATTTTATCTTTAGCAGACTCCGCACGCTCTGCGCCTATATTTTTAATAGACTTCATAATCTCTTTAAAATCCGCTTTTAAAGAGTCGATATCCTTTTTCAAAGAATCTAAATTTGTCTCTTGAGTAGCCATTTTCGCTCCTTTTGAAGTTTATTTTAGAGCTAAAGCTCGCGATAGATTTTAGTACTTATTGATTAACACTCGCTAAATAGACCACCCTTTCGCGCTTAATTTATACCTTTAATATTTTTTGATATAATTGCCAGCCTAATATTTTATATTGAAAAGAGAGAACAATGCAGATCATTAGAAGCGTAGAGGAGCTAAAAAGCTTCAGAGCATCAGCAAGCGGCAGCATAGGCTTTGTGCCTACGATGGGGGCTTTGCACGCGGGGCATGCGAGCCTCATAAAAAGAGCGCGGAACGAAAACGACATCGTAATCGTCTCGACCTTCCTCAATCCGGCGCAGTTTTTGCCCGGCGAGGATCTAAACAGCTATCCAAAAAACGAAGCGGGCGATATTAAAATTTGCGAAAGCCTCGATGTGAACGCGCTTTTTATCCCGATCGCGGATGAAATTTACGGCACGGAGGAGCCAGCAATCATAGCACCTAAGCCAATAAGTGAAATTTTAGAAGGCAAAACGCGCCCCGGGCACTTCGACGGCGTACTTAAGGTGCTAAATAAGCTTTTTAATCTAACTCGTCCTAGCAACGTTTATATGGGCAAAAAGGACACCCAGCAACTTTTCATCGTACAAAATATGGTAAAGAGCTTTTTTATGGATATAAACATCGTGCCCTGTGAAATCGTGCGCGAGAGCGACGGCTTGGCGCTTAGCTCGCGCAACGCCTATTTGGATGAGGAGGGAAAACTTATGGCGCTTAAGCTTTCGCGCTCCTTGCTAAATGCCAGCTCGCTTATTAAAAAAGGCGAGATCAGCCTAAACATCGTCCGCGAAAAGATGCTTAGCGTGCTTGAGCCGCTGGCGGTCGATTATATAGCGTTCGTGGATTATAAATTTAATGAAATTTCGCAGATCAAGTCGGGAGATACTATCATTTTAGTAGCCGCCAAGGTAGGCACGACCCGTCTGATCGATAATATCTGGCTGTAAAATGGCAAAACTCCATCTCGTTTCTCTAGGCTGCAATAAAAATTTAGTCGATAGCGAGATCATGCTTGGGCGCTTGCAAAACTATGAGCTCACGCCCGATGTGGCCTCTGCCGACGTCATCATCGTAAATACCTGCGGTTTCATCGCAAGCGCCAAGCAGGAGAGTATCCGCACGATTTTGAAGCTTAGCGAGCAGAAAAAAAGCGGCGCACTGCTGGTCGTCACGGGCTGTCTGATGCAGCGCTACAAGGATGAGCTCATGCGCGAGCTGCCCGAGGTTGATATTTTCAGCGGCGTCGGCGACTACGATAAAATCGATGAGATGATTTTAAAAAAGCAGAATTTATTCAGCCCGCAAACCTATCTGCAAAGTCCCGCGCTTACCTCTTCGCGCGTGATAACGGGCTCAAACTACCACGCTTACGTTAAAATTTCAGAGGGCTGTAATCAAAAATGCTCTTTCTGCGCCATTCCGAGCTTCAAAGGTCGCCTAAAAAGCCGCAGTATCGAGGACATCGAAGCGGAGGTACGCAGTTTGGTAGCGCGCGGATTTTACGATTTTAGCTTTATAGCGCAGGATTCTAGCAGCTACGGTCGCGATCTAAGACGCGGCAAAAAAGGCGGATCAAATTTTAAAGACTACCGCGATGAGTTAAATTTTGCAGGCTTTCGCGACGGGCAGAATTCTGATGACTCAAGCGGCGGCGCGGCAGATAAAATTTCCGCTCAAGGCAGGCTCACCCGCGGCAAGAGCTCTAGCGAGGAGAACGCAAGCGATGAAATAGCTGATGAGTGGGGCGCCGACCTAGTCGCGCTGATAAAACGCATCGAAAAAATCGAGGGCGTCAAGGTAGCGCGCGTGCTGTATCTCTACCCCACCAGCACCGACGAGCGGCTCATCCGCGCGATCGTGGACTCACCCGTTTTCGCAAACTACTTCGACATGCCGATCCAACACATAAACGACAAAATGCTAAGCCTGATGAAGCGCGGCGCAAGCGCGGCGCGGATCAAAGAGCTTTTAAATTTAATGCGAAGTGCGTCGGGCGCATTTTTACGAACGGGCGTCATCGTCGGGCACCCGGGCGAAACAGACGTAGAATTTGACGAGCTTTGCGACTTTTTGCAGGAGTTTAAATTTGATAGAATTTCAGCTTTTGCTTACAGCAAAGAGGAGGATACGGCGAGCTTTGCGATGTCGCAAATCCCCGCACGGACAATTAGTCGCCGTCTGAATAAAATCGAGAAAATCACGCGCGAGGCGATAGATAGCAGCATGCGCACGCTCGTAGGCAAAAAGATACCCCTAATAATCGAAGGTGCCAGCAGTGAGGGCGAGTTTTTTTACGGCGCCAAGCCTCTTGCATGGGGCAAGGACATCGACGGCGAAATTTTAATCAACGAAAGCTGCGTGCAAAACCTAAAAGCAGGCGGTCTATACGAGTGCGAGATCACGGAATTTGTTGGCGATAGACTGCTTGCGCGAGTACTAAAAAGCTCGCAAGGACAATGAAAAACTCGCCCGAAATTCCAAGCAAAATTCTAGCCTTGCTGCGGGCTGGCAAAAATCTGCTTGCATTTTCGCACGGCGTCGATAGCACAGCGCTTTTTTATCTTTTAAACGAGGCGGGCGTGAAATTTGACCTTGCGATCGTGGACTATAACGTCCGCGCGCAGAGCAAGGACGAAGTCGATTCGGCGCAGCAGCTCGTAGCCAAATTTAACAAACAAATCTACGTAAAAAGCGTGCGACTGGGCACGTCAAATTTCGAGCACGAGGCGCGCGCAGTCAGATATGATTTTTTCGCTCAAATTTGCCGCGAGCAGGGATATGAAAATTTGATCTTAGCGCATCAGTTTGACGACAAATTTGAGTGGTTTTTGATGCAGCTGGGACGCGGCGCCGGGCTTAACGAGATGCTAGGCATGCAAGAGCTAGAGGCTCGCGAGGACTACGTGATCGCTCGTCCGCTTCTAGGCGTGCGAAAGTGCGAGCTGGAGCGGTTTTTGCGTGAGCGAAACCTAAAATACTTCACCGACGAGACGAATTTAACGAACCGGTTTAAACGCGGCTTTATTCGCGCGAAATTTAGCGAGCCGTTTTTGGACGAATATTTTAGCGGCGTGAAAAAAAGTTTTGAGTTTTTGGCGACTGACGCACAAAATTTAAGCCCCGAAATTTCTAATCCCGCGCCTAAAATTTATCTCATAAAACGAGGCCGGGGCGAGCTTCGCGGCGTAGATCAGGCGTGCAAGCGGCTAGGACTAGTGCTAAGCTCGGCACAGAGAAACGAATGCGCGCGCTGCCTAGAAAACAGCGCAGGCTGTGTGCTAGGCGGCAAGGTAGCCGTGGGTGCGGGCGAAAATTTTATTCTCGTAACGCCATATATCAAAGCCGCGATGGACAAGAAATTTAAAGAAGCGTGCAGACAGCTCGCCATCCCACCGATAAACCGCGGATTTTTATTTGCCGCAGGCGCGGATCTTGCGCTATTTGAGGAGCTTTTATGAGCGTTTATTTTACCTCCGATCTGCACTTCGGTCACGAGCTGGTGCTGAAAAAATACCCGAATTTTAGAAAAGGCGCGAACGTGGCCGAGATGGATGAAAATCTCATCGCCGCTTGGAATGCGCTCGTTACGCCCGAGGATCTCGTCTATAATCTCGGCGACGTGTCCTTTCACAAGGATTTTGCGCACACTTGCGAGTTACTTGGCAGGCTAAACGGGCGACATTTTTTGCTACTGGGTAACCACGACGGGCGGATCGCTGCGATGAAAAACGAACTGCTAAGTGGACGCAAGGCGGACGGCAATTTTATGTTTGAACAGATCGTGGGATATGCCTTTGTGCGCCTATCGCATAAGAGAGCGGCTCTGTCTCACTACCCTATGATCGAGTGGGCAAACTGCCATTATGGCGCGCTGATGCTCTACGGTCACCTGCACGCAGATATGGCTGAAGTTTCGGGCAGGGCGCTAAACGTGGGCTTTGATCTGCACGGCAAAATTTTAAGCGAGGACGAAGTGTGGTCGTATCTGAAAGATATCCCGCCCAAAGCCCATCACGCAAGCGAGCTAGAGGGCATTAGCGAGAACGACGACGTGGAGCAAAGGCGGGCTTTGATAGAAAATTTTTTACGCAAAATTAATCGGGATTCGTGAAAAAGACAAAATTTACGGCGCAAGACGGATCTTTGCGGCAAATGAGCTTAAATTTAAAATCGAGTTGTTTAAATACTGATTATTTTACCCAGCCAAAATCCATTATGTAACGCGAGATAAAATTTAATAAAATGCGGCGCAAACAGGCAACTAAATCGTATCAAGCAAGCGCAATTGCAAAGATAAAATTTTAAAATTCCAACTCGGTACGGAGCAAAAATATTTGATCTAGCGAGCTTCCAGCATCGCGATTTTGTTGATGTAATCGGCGAAATTTAGATTTATCAAATTTGTTTTGATGAAGATGCGCGTGAAAATCACATAACCGATCTCGTTGCTAAGCGTGCCGTCGGAGTAGATGAAAACGTTGGTGAGAAACTCGCTATTTTCGGATTTATAGAAGGTCTCGATCTGAAAATTTAAAAGCTCGTAAAATAGCTCGTCCGCGTCGCTCATCGCCGCCTGCATCTCCTCATCGATACGCATTATGTCGGCATACAGCACGCGCTCTTGGTTGGCGACGACGAAACATGCGCGGTTATTAAATTTCAGTGCGAACATCGCCATATTTTCAAAATCGCTTTGATTTTTTAGCAAGAAGTATAAAATTTTAAATAAACTAGCGTGCGAGCTAAATTCTATTCCAAAAGTCTCATCCGCCGCCTGTGCACTTGCGCGAGGAAATTCCACTATGAAGCTATCATCGACTTTTTGATAAATGCTATTTTCTTTAATCATATAATCCTCGTTAAAATACACCCTTTGATTTTCGTCGTCTATCAGTACGCAAGAGATTAAATTTTTATCACTCAGATCCGCAAAGCCTGCCAGCGAGGTAGCCAGATCATTTTCTTGCGCGATGGGAAAGCGATCGGATTTCTCATCCAAAATTCTTTTGCCGAAGCCCAATTTTCTATAAAAAAACTCGCATGCGTCGGCACTTTTAGCGACGCCGAGGAATGATTTTGCTTTAAATAGTGCCATTTTTTCTCCTAAAATTGCAATTATATCGAAACACTATTATTTCAAACTAAAATTTAATGTCCTGCTCAGCGCTTGCAAAAAGCAGCCGCCTAATCGCCTCTTTGCCCTCTTCAAGGTCAAGTCCTTCCAAATTCAGCGGCGCACTGAGGCTGTAATTTATACGCGAAAACGGCTTTGGCAACACCATCTCGTCCCAGCTACGAAATTTCCAAAAACTGCTCGCTTCGTAATTTAGCGCGTAAATGCCTAAGTTCAGTCGCTGCGCAAGGATCACGGCTCCGTCGGCGACGCCGTGAAGGGGGCCGCGCGGACCGTCGGGAGTGATGATGACGTCGGTGCCGTTTTTTATCTCTTTGATCGCACCCATAAGTGCGCGTGCGCCGCCCTTGAAACTACTGCCGCGGATCGCACCGATGCCGAAATGCGAGATCACGCGCGTAATTATCTCGCCGTCTTTGTGATCTGAGATGATGACCTTAGCGCGCTTAGCATTGCCGAAATCCCGCAACCACCAGCGCCTATATGCAAAGCTCATCATCGCTAGCCTTCCATGCCAAAATACGACGACGCAGGGCTTTCCGGGCAGCTTCGTGGGGGTAAATTTAACCCTGCACGTTAAAAAAATACACCAAATCAGGATAAAAATGAGATATTCGGCGACGCGGAAAAACAACCGCTTTTTAAGCGATAACTTGTCCATAAAGCGCCATTCTGGCGGTCTTTTCGATACGCACTCTGCGCGTTTTGCCTAGCAGCTCTTCGCCACCTTGCGCGCAGATTAAAAAATTTGAAAAGCTTCTACCGCACGCGGTGCCGCTCTCGCGCAGCTCCTCGAAATATACGTCGAAAATTTTATCCTTTTGCGCCCCTGCGATCTCATCTAAAATTTTAGCGTGAGCGCTTTGTAGCCTGCTTAATCTTTCGCTTGAAATTTCATCATCCAGCGGCTTTAAGCTTGCCGCTGGCGTGAGGGGTCTCGGGCTAAATTTAAAGGAAAAAACCTGCTCGAATCTCACCGCCTCCAATACTTCCATCGTCTCAGCAAAATCATCCTCGCTCTCGCTCGGATAGCCTACGATGATGTCGGTGCTAATCGCCACACCCGGGCAGCTTTGGCGCAGTTTAAGCGCGCGGTCCAGATACCACTGCTTGGTATATCCGCGCTTCATATCGCGCAAAACCTTGCTGGAACCGCTTTGCAGCGGCATATGCATCGATTTGCAAATTTTAGGATTATTGCAAAAAACGTCCAAAAATTTATCGTCCATATGCAGCGGATGCGGGCTAGTAAAGCGGATGCGCTCGATGCCCTCTATCTCGCTAAGCCGCATGAGCAGGTCGCTGAAGTCGATTTTTTCGTGCGCGCTAGAAAAGCGCTTGCCGTAATTATTGACGTTTTGGCCGAGTAAAAATATCTCTTTGGCGCCGCGAGCGGCGGATCTTTCGGCTTCGCGCAAGATGATTTGAGCGGGGATCGAAATTTCATCGCCTCTAGTTTGCGGCACGATGCAATAGGAGCACTTTTTGTCGCAGCCGATCATTATGTTTATGAAGGATTTATATGGCGAGCTCGCAAAATCGCCGAAGGCAAACTCGCTCTCGTCGTAGTTTATGTCCGTGCTGATAAATTTTGGCGTACGTACGGCTTGCGAAATTTTAGATACGTTTCTGGCGCCGAGTACGAAATCCACAAAGGGTGCGCGCTTAAAAATTTCTCCGCCCAAATGGCTTGCGGTGCAGCCGCAAACGCCGATTTTAGAGCCCTTTTTTCGCGCCTTATCAAAAGCTCCGATCTCGCTAAAAAGCTTATGCACGGGCTTTTCGCGTACGGAGCAGGTATTTATTAAGATCAGATCCGCAATATTTACGTCGTCGGTGATCTGGTAATCTTGCTCTTTTAGCTGCGCGATAATATGCTCGCTATCGCGCACGTTCATCGCGCAACCTAGAGTCTGGATGAAGAGGAGTTTACTCAAAGGATATGCACCTCGTACATATACTCATTTTCGTTCAGCCCGTATCGCACTATGCGCTGATACACGCTAAAACCCTTAGTATCGAAAAAATCCACCAAAGCGGCTAAATCTTTTTGAGAATTTTCTCTATCCAGATAAAATATTTTTTGTCCGCTCTTTTCTACTTGGGCTTGCAAATCCTCGATCTTAACGCTTTTTGGCTTAGAGGCAAGCTCCGTTCTGGCAAGTTTTAGCTGCATGATCTATCCTTTCATTTATGTTTTAAACCCGCGAGTTTAGCGAAATTTAGATAATAATTCGTTTAAATAAAAATAAAGTCAAAATTCCATATAATACCGCACTTCAAAATTTAAAATCCAAATTTAGTAGCACGAAATCAAATCTTAAGGAAAATTTATGGAAAAAATCACCGACATCATCGAGTCGATTGCAAATGAAAAGGGGCTTGAGCCCGCAGACGTCAAAGAACGCGTCAAAACGGCGTTCATCCAGACCGCAAAAAGACTTTTCGGCGAGGAGTATCTCTACGACAGCGAAGTCGATCCGCAGACCAAGCGCGTCAAGCTTTACCAAAAGGTCCACGTCGTAGCAGACGATGATGAGCGGCTCGGCGATCACAACTTCATCGCGCTAAACGAGGCCAAAAAAATAGGCGAAAACGCAGAGATCGGCGATGAGCTAAGCTACGAAATAAATATAGAAAACCTCGGTCGCACGGCTTCCGGCGTGCTGGCTAGAGAGCTAAATTTCCACATCCAAAGGCTACTTGAAGAGAAAATTTTTGAAAACTATAAAAGCAAGGTAGGCACCCTCACCCACGGCACGGTCACCAAGATCGATCACGACGGCACGACCTACGTAGAGATCGAGGATACGAAGGCTTTCATGCCGCAAAAAAACCGCATCAAGGGTGAAAATTTCAAAGTGGGCGACGTGCTGCAAGCCGTCATCAAAAACGTAGCCATCGACAAATCTCACGGCATCAGACTAGAACTTTCGCGCACCAGCCCGAAATTCCTAGAAGCCCTGCTCGCTGCCGAAGTCCCAGAGATCAAAGACGGCAGCGTTATCATTCAGGCTTGCGCGAGGATTCCGGGCAGGCGAGCCAAGATCGCACTTAGCGCCGTCTCGCCAAACGTCGATCCGGTAGGCGCCACCGTCGGCAAAGGAGGCGCTCGAATCGACGCGGTGAGTAGATTTTTAAGCAAAAATTTGCAAGACGGAAGCGGCGGCGAGAGCATCGACGCGTTTGAATACTCCGCAAGCCCCGAAATTTTGATCACTCGCGCAATGGCGCCCGCGATCGTAAACTCGGTCAAAATAACGCAGGACGGCAAGGCGATCGTCTATGTAAACCCCGATCAAAAAAGTAAAGCGATCGGCAAAAACGGCCTAAATATCCGCCTGGCTTCGATGCTGTGCGGCTGCGAGATCGAGCTTATCGAAATCGGCTCGGCAAGCGAGAAAAAGGTCTCCACGGAGGAAGGTCTTAAAAATCTCGAAGCGCTTTTCGGCGAGCTGTAGAGACGAAGCGCACTTCGCTTTTTGAAATTTTGCAAGTTGCGCTTTTTATAAAATTCTATTCTTTTAGGATTTTATGAATTGTAAATTTCGTCTTTTGAAAATTCTGTAGCAAGGCGGAATTTTGTTTTGCGCGTAGGATGTGCAGAATCTGAAGCGAGCGGTAATTTTGCGAATTCGGTAGCTAGCGAAATTTGTAAATTTAATGCTCTGCAGAATTCTAATATGAAATTTTACGGAGTGCGGAATTTCAAAATTTAAAGTCAAAGCGAAATCTTGACTGAAATTTTACGGCACGAAATTTTAAGATCAAATTTTATTCATGCGCGGATTTGAATTGACGCGATATTTAAATTTACACGGCACGCAAAATTCTGACCTAAACTAAGTTGTGCCTACCGCTCGTATAAAATTTCAACGTCGCCGTAATGCCAAAACGCCTTCGGCGCGAGGTATTCGCCGCCCAAGACGGCTAGGCCTAGTTTAAAATATTGCGGCGAGAATTCCGTGATTTTAGAGATTTCCTGCTCAAGTAGCGTCGTGCAGTAGAGGTTTGCTTCACCGCGAGGTCTTAACGTAAAACTCTCGCCGACGCGCCTAAGTAGAGAGACAGCGAGGCGCGCCTTTTGCTCCTCGCTTAAAAATTTCATCCGCACCGTGCCGAAGTCTCGCGCATGCGCTAAAAACTCCCGCATCGAAACAGCCGCGACGCCCTCTAGCCCGCCCTCGCCCGTTACCGCGTGCACCACCAAAAGCGGGCGCTCGCGCACGATCATGCCTACGTGCGAGTATTTAAAATCCGTCGCAGTCGCGATTATGCGGCTGTCGGTAATGTCGCCTAAGCGAAAGACGAGATCGCCCGTGCGTAGATTTGATAAAATTTCATCCGGTACCCGTAGCGGCTCTTTGGCGGCAGGTGCGTGCGTGAGCATCCAAAGCTCGCCGAGCCCGCCCGCCACAAAGATCAAGCAGATAAGAAACTTTTTCGCTAAAGCGAGACTTTCCACTTGCCATCTTTTTTGATGAGATCAACGTCCTCGGTATGGCTCATGCCGTTTTTAAAAGACACGGTGACTTTCACGAGCGCCGATTTCTCGTCGCTATTTTGCAGCTCGCCTGAGATGCTCTTTAGCCCGTCGCGCTTAGAGGCCTCCTCCTTGCCGGCGCCTGCCATCTGCATCAGTTTGCCGTTTATCATCTGCATAGAGCCATCTGTCCTTATCGGGTATATCTATAGCATCCACCAAAGTCTTAGAATCGCCCTCGTATAGGGCTCTGATGAAGTCCTCGGCTACGCCTTTCGAGTCGCTGCCGCAGCCCGCTAAAACGAATATCGCAATGAGTGCAAGTAGAAATTTTTTCATAAGCTCTCCTCGTAGAAATTTTGAAATTTTATATACGAGCGGTGAATATTTTTTAAATTTTAACCTTTCTGCTCGGGGGAATTTATATCGCGTTTGGATTTGCAAAAAGGGTATTCGGTCGTGCTTTTTCTGAATTAAAATAGAATTTTGCATTCGAAGGAAAGCTCGTCTTGCCTCGGTAAAATTTTATCTTGCTGAAGCGAAATTTTATGGCAGTTTCTGCGAACCGTGTCTTGCGGCACACCACTCAAACGGTGCCCAAACTCATTCGGTAGCGCGTGAGGCAAGCTTTGCTTGTCGGAACTGAAATTTAGCCGTATTTTGCGGCTAAAATTTTAAAATTTAAATGTCGCCTTCGTGGGATTGCTCGCTCGCGATTTAGCTTTTTGCTGCGACGCTCGCGAAATTATAAACAAATTTTACCCAAATAGGGCTATAATCCAATAATTCATTTCATAAAGGAATATCATGGAGACATGGGTGGCTTGGGCGCTTGCATCAGCACTCTTTGCGGCGCTGACTGCGATATTTGCAAAAATCGGACTCGAAGGGATCAACTCTCATTTCGCGACTTTTATCCGCACGATCATCATCGCCCTATGTCTCGCCGCATTCCTACGCTACGCTAAAGCCTGGCAGCCGTTATCTAGTCTGAGCCCTCGTAACTGGGTATTTTTGATACTAAGCGGATTAGCTACGGGTGCATCGTGGCTAGCATATTTCAAAGCCCTACAAATCGGCAAAGCCTATCAAGTAGCACCGATCGATAAACTAAGCGTAGTGCTCGTTGTAATCATCGCCGTGATCTTTTTAGGCGAGCGCCCGAGTCTGCGCGAATGGCTCGCGCTAGCACTAATCGGCGCAGGCGTGATGATGCTAGCATTTAAATAGGGTAAAATTTGCTTTAAATCTATCTCTTGTGCTCTTTTTAGCCGCCACTCTCGCACTACGCTATACACTTTGATCAGATAAACCCACTGCCGCTTCTGCAAAATTGCCGCCCTAAACCGCTATGATTTCTTATGGCTTGACTTTAGCCTACACAATTTCTAGGCATTATTTGAAACGCGCCGGTAATCGATTTGCCGATACCTTGCTGTAGTTAGGCGGTCTTTAGGGTAATTTTAGTTCTGCTTAAAAGCAGTGAGATTGAAATTTATGAGAAATCAAGAATTTACACCTTAAAATTCTAAAAAATATCGGCTCGTCGTACCATAAAATAAAATCGCATCCGCAAGTTTAAATCGAACTGGAGGCTATAAATTACGGCTGAATTTATAGCAAGTTACATTTGTAGGATATGGACTAAATCTATGCACTTGCTGCCTAACCCTTGCATTCGCCGCAAGTGCTAGATCTGTAAAATAATAAGCTAAGGTCGGGAGAAATTTTACTCTCCCCTACCCTTCTTACCCCTCTTACCTTTAGCCTTAGATGATCCCTCTTCTTTAGCCTCATCTTTCAACTTAGCCGTAGAGTTTTTTACTTTACCATCCTCATTCATAGTTTTATCCATGCTATCATCCATTTTCTCTTGCATCTTTTCTGATTTAGCATTTGCCTTAGCCTTAGTAGATTTGACGCTATCTTTAGCTTTCTTACTTGCTTTTTGCTTTACGGATTTTAGATCGCTTATATCTGTTTGTCCGCTTACGGCAAGATCATCTTTAATAAGCTCAAATCTCTTATCGCCTATGCCTTTAATGTTTTTGATATCCTCGATATCTTTAAATTTATTATCCTTGCGGTAATCTATGATAGCTTGAGCTTTTGCTTCTCCGATACCGGGAAGTGCCATAAGCTCCTCTTTACTTGCGGTGTTTAAATTTACTGCTGCTAGCATAAATGCAGGAAGCGATAGAAATAATGCGGATTTAAATAGGTTTTTCATTAAAAGTCCTTTGAAGTTGAGATATTTGTATCGCTAAATAAAACGTTTATTAGCATTGAGAGCTTTTGCATACCTATCCCGCGTCAGTGCTAGAAAAGGAATACGCCCATATGCTATTACGCTACCTTGCAATACGGTAAGAATTATATTTACGCAGGGCTTAAAGGGAGATAAATTTAAGAGATATATTGAAATTTTATCTGCTCCGATCGTTTTATTAAATAAATACGTTAAATTTTAGCTTGATCTTAAAAAGCAGATAGGCGATAAAGCTAGATAGATTAAATTTAATAGCGCTTTTTTTGCTCCTCTTTGGAGACCGAAAAGGATAAAGCTAGATAGATTAAATTTAATACCGCAAGCATTGAAACGGGATTTGGATTTAAATCATGTAAAAGGCTAAGCGACGGTATTTATGAAATTTAGTCCTACCCTACCGCGCACAGAGACTTTTTACGTGCAATACTAGACGCATACGGCGACACGGGATGCTGGTGTTATAAAAGGCGCGGATACTATACGTGCGAGGACGGGCGGGCAATCTTCATAAAATTTAGCCGCATTCGTAAGCTTGCTTTTGTAGGACATGCTTTTCTGGGCTTGATTTTTAATAGGGTTTTATCTGCTTATAGAACGTTTCATTATACTAAGCAACAGCACTTGCCAAGCTTTTTTGGCATCTAGTTTAAATCATACGAAAGCCTTATAAGTTGCCGGCGGCTTTATAATTTAGATATAAAAACGCGGTAATGTATTAAAAACGAACGAATGGATAAATCATAAATGAGGCTCGTATAGGTTAGAAATAAAGATCGCGCAATAGAAGTTAAAAAGCAAACGCAACAGATAGTATAGAAAAATGACACGAACGAGCAAGTATTATAGAAAAATTTCAATCCGTATCATTTTTCACTCAATATAAGTCAAATTTAATGCAGAGTTTTGAGATTTTGTATTGTGGCGGAGGGCTAGATTTAAAATTTGTATTTGCAGAAGGTTCTAAAATTCTAAAAAGGCTATGGAATTTTAAATTTATCAAGCAATATTTATTGGCTAAAAAAGCGATAAGCCAAAGATGCCGGAATAGAATTTAAATTGAAAATTGTATGGAAAGTTATGGAATTTTAACAAAGCCTGCAGCGACCTACTTTCCCCGTCCGAGTAACGGATAGTATCATCAGCCAGGACGAGCTTAGCTTCTTGGTTCGAGATGGAGCAAGGCGTTTCCTCGTCTGTATAGCCACAGGCAGTGTTAAATAAGGGATTGCTTTTGTTGTTTGATAGTAATATTATATACTGCGAATACGTTATGAGCTTTAGCCGCGTAGCATAGGAGCTTTACTCGTTCTTGCCTATTCGCCTCATATTTAAAAATACTTCGTCGTAATCTAAAACTTAGATTAATCGTAGATTACGGATATCTTTTATAATCTCTTATTTAACACTGCGTTCATCGTTAAAGCCAGATCTTGTTTTATAAAAACAAAAGTTGATAAGGCATAGTAAAAATTTACTATTTCGAATTGAGAACTAATTTTTTGCTAGGCGAGGCAAACGAGCAAAGACAAGGGAGCATACGTATGGTATGTGACCGAAGTCTGCAGCGAAGTTTAACGAAGCATAGTGAAAAATTAGGAATCAATTTTATCCTTAACAAGGAAGTAATGCTTAAAAGATAAGCAAACGAGCTATTAGTACCGGTCAGCTAAAGGACTTTCATCCATTACACATCCGGCCTATCAAACTAGTAGTCTACTAGAGCTCTTAAAAGAAGATTCATCTTGGAGTCGGCTTCGAGCTTAGATGCTTTCAGCTCTTATCGCATCCCGACTTAGCTACCCGGCGGTGCTCTTGGCAGAACAACCGGTACACCAGTGGTCGGTTCAACCCGGTCCTCTCGTACTAGGGTCAACTCTCCTCAATCTTCTTACGCCCACGGCAGATAGGGACCGAACTGTCTCACGACGTTCTGAACCCAGCTCGCGTACCGCTTTAAATGGCGAACAGCCATACCCTTGGGACCTGCTCCAGCCCCAGGATGCGATGAGCCGACATCGAGGTGCCAAACCTCCCCGTCGATGTGAGCTCTTGGGGGAGATCAGCCTGTTATCCCCGGGGTACCTTTTATCCTTTGAGCGATGGCCCTTCCACACAGAACCACCGGATCACTAAGACCGACTTTCGTCTCTGCTTGACGTGTATGTCTCGCAGTTAAGCTGGCTTTTGCCTTTATACTCTACGAACGATTTCCAACCGTTCTGAGCCAACCTTTGTAAGCCTCCGTTACATTTTGGGAGGCGACCGCCCCAGTCAAACTACCCACCAGACATTGTCCTACCTAAGGATAACTTAGGCTAGTTAGCTACCCGAATAAAGAAGAGTGGTATCTCAACAATGGCTCATCGTAAACCGAGATCTACGAATCGAAGCCTCCCACCTATCCTGCGCATCTTTATCCAAGTAGCAGTGTCAAGCTATAGTAAAGGTCCACGGGGTCTCTCCGTCTTGCCGCGGGTAGGAGGAATTTTCACCTCCACTACAATTTCACTGGATC
>NZ_CALIMS010000004.1 GCF_938045345.1 uncultured Campylobacter sp. | reverse complement strand
TGCACCAGCGGAAGAAAAACGCGATGTGCGTCGCGCCGTTTTCCTGCGGGATATCCGTCGGCGCATTTTTTGCGCCCCAGTGCCATTTTGCCTTGTCGTAGGTCACGTAAGCCATTTTACTCTCCTTTTTTTTGGACTTTAAGTTGCATAAATTTTAGAAATTAAAAGCAAACGACGCTTGGTAAAGCTCTAAATTTTATCAGATGTAATCTGCGCCGTGAAATTTCAAATTTTATATCAGATCGCCCATTACCTCATAATCGCATTTGCTTCGTAAAATTTTGCCGCGACTAAAATTACGTTTAAATTCTATCGCATCTCGTAGAATTTCATGCACCCCGTCCTATGTCTTTCAGTCGCTGTTTTGCCGCCGCCGTCACGTCCTCTTCGTAATCATACCACGCAAACATCGCGCCATGCTGCACCGAGCCGCCGAGCAGATCGCCTCCCTGGCGGTTTTTCAGATCGATATTTGCGACCTTAAATCCATCCAGCGTCGCTGCGAACTCGCGCAGGCGCTGCGGCGGAGATTTGAGCTTGGTGTAGAGGTAGCAGCGCCCCGCCTGGCCCTTGCGTCCGACGCGCCCGCGTAGCTGATGAAGCGACGCGAGCCCCATCCGCTCGGCACCCACGATTAAAATGACGCTAAGCCGCGGCAGCGAGATGCCCACTTCGACGATCGTCGTGGTTATCAGCAGTCGCCCCTCGTCGCGGAAGCGGCGCAGGATCTCCTCTTTGTCCTTGTCGCTGCCGTGAGTGATCAGCACGTCCCCAAACTGAGCCTTCCAAAACGGCGCCGCCTCCTCAAGGCTTTGATAGACCGAGCTTTCGCTTTGCTGCACGAGCGGATAGACGATGATCGCTTGATTGCCCGCGGCGAGCTCGCAGCGCAGATCCTGCATAAAGCCCGTAAATCCGTCGTTTTGCAGGATTTTGGTTTTGATCTGTTTTTCAAACGGCAGCTGTTTTAAAAAGCTAAAGCTCACGAGTTCGGACTGGATCATGCTCAGCGTGCGCGGTATCGGCGTGGCGCTAAACTGAATGAAATGCGCGCGAAACTCGCCGCTTCCCGTTAGGCGCGCGATCTTTTCGCGCTGGTTGGAGCCGAAGCGGTGCTGCTCATCGACCATTATGAGATTTGACGGCGCGAGCTCGTGGTAGAGCAGGGCGTGAGTGCCGATGATAAGGTGCGTGCCTGCGAAATTCGGCTCGCGATCGCCGCTTTTTACGAGCAGGACTTTGATCTGCGGCGGCAGCAAGCGGCGCGCCTCGGCGTAAATCTGCTCGGCTAAGATGCTCGTAGGCGCCATCAGATAGCTGATACGCGGGTAGTTCATCGCCGCGCTCGCGAGGATGACGAGCGTCTTGCCGCTGCCTACGTCGCCCATGACGACGCGGCGGCGCGCCAGAGGGCTTTGCAGATCGCTAGCGATGTCCTTTATCGCGCTTAATTGATCGCGCGTAGGCTCAAAAGGAAGCGAAGTAAGCCAATCCGAAATGTCGTGCAATGGGTAAATTTGCGCAGGGAAGCTCGTTTTTTTCGCGCTTAGCTTTTGCAAGTAGTTTAGAATTTCGACAAATTTCAGCGTACGCAAAATCGCAGCACCGCTCATAGATGCGGCGGCTGCAGCCTGTACGGCCTCGGCGGCATGGACAGTTCCAGCGTCGCTTGCAATTTGAGCGATTGTAGGTATGGCGGTTGTAGCTTGGGTGGCTGCGGTCTGGATAGTTCCAGTTTGATAATGCGTAGATTGCGTGGCACAATCGCGCGAAGCGCTCATCGGTGCGGCCTTGGCGGCATGGACAGTTTTGGCATCGCTTGCATTTTGAGCGATCATAGGCTCTGCAGTTGCGATTCGCGTGGCTACTACCTGAAGATTTTCGGTTTGATCGCTTGCAGGCTGCGCGCCTGTAGCTTGCGTGCTCAAAATTTGGGTAGTCGCGGCTTGGCTCGCTACTTGGCTTGAAGTTTGGATTGATGCGGGTTGCATACCTGCTTCTTGAGTTTGGGGGGTTACGGGTTGCAAATCTGCGATTCGAACGTCTGAAGTTTGAACCGCTGCGAGTCGCGTATCTACGTCTTGGGTACTTAAATTTTGTTGTGCGGCTACGGACTGCTCGGTCGCGACATGCTCTAGCATGGGTTGCGCGGTCGCAGCTTGAGCGTCTGCTGGTCGTGCCGCCGCTTGGACATCGGATACTAGGTCATTTGAAATTTTATCGCCGCTTGCAGCCGCGTCATTGTCGGCTTTGAGATCGTCTGAAATTTCATCTCCGCACGCCTTCGCGCCGTATGCGGCAAGAAAATCATCATCGCTTTGAACGTAAAAATTTTCGTCGTTATAAATTTCTGCATCGTGCGTTTGACACTCCTTGCCGTCTAAAATTTCATCGCTCGCAATCTCGCCGTCGCGGAGGCTCGGGAGAAGTGAAGTCTCCGCGCCCTTTGGAATTTCTCCGCTTAAAATTTCATTCGCCGCGCTTCGACTTGCTTCGCAGGCAAGAGCTCCGCCGCTTCGCGGATAGTTTGAAATTTTACCTTCAAAAATCTCATCATTTTGCGATCTGCCGTTTAAAATTTCAGCGACCGAGTTTTGCGAGCTTGGAATTTCACCGTTATCCGAAATTCCGTCATCATTTAAAATTCTGTCGCTGCTTGGAATTTCGCCTCTTAAAATTTCATTCCCGCTTGGAATTCTGCCGCTGTTTGAAATGTCGTCGTGCTCGCCGAAATTTTCCGCGCCGCCTTCCTTGAGCTGCCTATTTAGCGCGGCTAGCATTCGCACGCTGCGCGGCGAGCTCTCGTGTAGCGCGAGCAGTACCGCCGCCTCGTCCGCGCGCAGCCCGCAGCCTAAAAGCACGCCCGCGCTTAGATATTTTTTGATCAGCTTTTGCGCCGCCGCGTCGCTCAGCGCGGCTTTGTATTTGGGCGCGATCCTACCCGGCTCGCTTACGATTTTTGGGTTTACGAACTGCCACGAGCCGAAGCTTTCGTCGCATTTGCCGTGGATGAAAAATTTTTTGCCGCGCTTAAAGGCGCCGAAGTGCCAGTTTTTGGCGTTGAAGATCACGATTTTGATCTCGCGCTCCCAGCTGAGGCAGTGCGCCGTGACGATGAGCATCGAGCCGCGCCTGTGCTGGAAGAGGCACTCGACCTCCGCCGTGCTCTCGCCCGCGCAGGGCGCGTCCCCCACGCTTAGATCGTCGAAGCTTTTGGGCAGAAGCAGCGCCAGATCCAAAAGCGTCGTGATGCCCGCCTTTTGCAGTGCCGCCGCGTCTTTTGCTTCAAAAATCAATTTTCATCCTTTAAATTTGATAGGTTTAAGTCCTCGCGCTGCGAAATTTTATGCGCCGCAGTGGAATCGCTCGCCTAAATTTGATCAAAATTTTATGCGCCGCATCGAACGCTTGCCTAAATTTGGCTAAAATTTCGCCCATTGCGGCAAATTTGCTCTCTGGCTGTACCTGTAAATTTTGCCGCCTTGCGCGTGTTTTGTTTAGCGGCCGTACTTTGCGGCGCGCACCGGGTTTTAAACATAGCGTGATCGCTTGAAATTTCACAGCGCGATTTGCGAACCGCAAAAATTCAATTACGGCAGCCGCCACCGCGCGCCTTTTTAAATTTTACGGCGCGACTTACAAACGGCGTGCGAAATCGCGCTTTGATTTTGCGCGCTGAAATTTTACCGAGCCGTGCACGGCGCCTTTAAATTTAGCCGCTCTTATAAGGCTCGTAAATTTTACCGCCCATATAAAGCCCGCAAATTTTAACGCGACGCAGGCGCGGTTTTAAATTTAAACGCACAAGCCGTCCGCAAACGCAGCGCAAAAGTAAAATTTAGCGCCGTCTGCACCGCTTTATAAATTTAAAATTTACTCATTTATGCCGACCGCAGATACGCGCCGCGGCGGGCTAAATTTCAAGCCCCTTTTTCGCGGCGACCTCGTCGCAAATGACGGAAAAGCTTAGGTTCATGATCTCGTCGTGCGACTTGATGAAATCGTTGAGCGCTCCTAGTTTTAGCGTCTCGATGCGCTTTAAATTTCGCTCGAACTCGCCGAATGCGTAGCCCTTGTAATACTCGCTCTGCGCGATCGCCGCGCGCTTAAACATCGTCTCTTTTTGTAGCACGGCGCTTCCGATCAGGAATTTTTTGGCGCTTTTTAGCTCCGCTTCGCTCACGCCCGAGGCGATAAATTTCGCGATCTCCTCTTTTACGAGCGCGGCGGCGTTTTGTAAATTTTCGTTTTTCGTCTGCAGATAGCCCCAAAACTCGCGGCGGCTAAGCTCGAAATCGCCGCGCGCATAGACCGAATACGCAAGCCCGTGTTTGACGCGGATGCGCTCCATCAGCCTGCTACCGAAACCGCTACTTCCGAGCACGAAAAGCGCGGTGTTTGCGATGAACTCCTGCTCCTTTGGCAGCGTAAAGGGCGCGCCGAAGTAGATGTATGCCTGCTGCGTCTGCTCCTTTTTGATCTTTATTTTTTTCGCATCGCTCGGCGTGAAAAACGGCAGCTCGCGCTTTTCGCCGCTTGCAAAGAGGCTCAAAATTTCCGCGATTTTCTGGTTTTTATCGCTCACGTCGCCGCATAAAACGACGTATAAATTCTCTAAACTCAGCGAGGCGAAAAACTCCCGCACATCCTTCATCGTGATCCGCTCTATGCTCGCCTCGTCGCCTATGAGCGGCCGTTCTAGCCTCGTGCGCGGATACAGAAGCGCTTTTAGGTTGCACGTCGCGATGTAATCGAACTCGCTTTTTAGCACGGCGATCTCGCCTATGGTTTGCATTTTTAGCTTTTCGAGTACCGAGGGCGTTAAATTGGGCTCTTTAAGCAGCTCTCGCAGCATGTCTAGGCCGAAATCGAAGTGCTCTTTTAGACAGTTTAGCTGGATGCCGAAGGTCTCAAAATTGCTCGCGGCGCTGATCTCGACCGCGCGGATATCGAGCTTGCGGTGAAATTCGCTTACTCCTAGCGTCTTTGAGCCCTCGCCCAAAACGCCCGCGCAGATGCGCGCAAGACCCGCGATCTTCTCGCTCACCGCGCCGCTTGCTTTAAAAATTAGCTTGAAGCTCGCCACCGGCAGCGAATCGTCGAACTGATACAAAAAGTCGATTTTAGCGCTCTTGCCGCCTTTGGTTTTAAGTGAAATCTCTTTTTTTTCCATCGTTTTCCTTTATAAAATTTTTAAATTTTATCGCTCTTGTAGGCGCAGTTTTAAAATTTTGACGTAGCCGCGTCGCTTTTTAAATTTGCGCCGGGGCTTGTTTTTAAAATTTCGTTCAAACTCGCTTTAAAATTTTACGCTCGGACGGTTTTACTCGTCCTGCTTAAAATTTAATCGCGCCGCACGTTTTGTAAAATTTCAGCGCCCGAAACGCCGCGCCGTATTCGCAGTATGAGACGAAATATATCCGCGCCCAAATACGGCAAGCGTTGTAAACGAAATATCTCTTACACGCCGTCTCCGTCGCATTGATTTTGCGGCGTATAATTTCGCGTCCGAAAAATTCTAAGGTGAAATTTCGCAGCAAAATGAAATTTTACCGCGCAAATTCCGCTTGCGCCCGTAAATTTAACCCCGTACCGATACCAAAATTTTAAATTCCGTTACAAAATTCCACGCTCGCGATCGCGAATTCGCTATCTGTTTTAAGACAAATTTTGCCGTTAAATTCGCGCCGTAAGCGCATAAATTTCTGCCGCAAACACGCAAAAGCTCACGCCCTAAGCGTACGTCTCCAAAATATCGTAGTTGGTGTTGCGCTTGGCGGGTATTTCGCCTATGTCGCGGATCAGCGCTATCATCTCGTCCTTGCTCATCCGAAAGCTCGCGCCTGCCGCCTTTACGACGTTTTCCTCCATCATCGTGCTTCCAAGATCGTTCGCGCCGAATTTCAGCGCCAGCTGCCCGATGTAGCTGCCCTGCGTGACCCAGCTGCTTTGGATGTTTTTGAAATTATCCAGAAATAGCCGCGAGACGGCGAGCAGGCGCAGGTAGCGGTTCGGGCTTTGTTTTTTGATCTCGGGATGCTCGCGCAAAAGGCGGGTGTTTTGCCCCTGAAAGCTCCATAAAATGAACGCTCGAAAGCCGCCCGTGCGGTCTTGCAGCTCGCGGATTTTGTCCCAGTGCTCCACGATCTCGCGCGTGCTTTCAAGCGTGCCAAACATCATCGTGGCCGTCGTTTTCATACCGATGCCGTGCGCCTCTTCGTGCACTCTAAGCCACGTGGCGCTGTCGCTTTTGCGCGGCGCTACTAGCTCTCGCACGCGGTCGCTTAAAATTTCGGCTCCGGCTCCGGGCATCGAGTAGAGCCCCTTAGCTTGCAGTCTGCGAAGTACTTCGAGCGTGCTGATGCCGCTAAGGCGCGCGATATAATAGATCTCGATCGCCGAGAAGCCGTGGATCGTGATGCTCGGGTAATTTTTGTGGATGAACTCCACCAGATCCTCGTACCATTCGATTTTCAGCTTCGGATGGACGCCGCCTTGAAATAAAATTTGCGTACCGCCCACGGCGATGAGCTCCTCGATCTTTTCGCCGATCTGCTCAAAGCTCAGCACGTAGGCATCCGCGTCGCTTGCATGGCGGTAAAATGCGCAAAATTTGCAATCTATCATGCAGGCGTTGGTGTAGTTTATGTTTCGATCGATGATGAAGGTCGTGACGCGCTCCGGGTGCAGCTCGCGCTTGCGCGCAAACGCCGCGCGCCCAAGCTCGTTCAGATCGGCGTGCTCTATTAAATTTAGGGCTTCATCTATACTTAGTCTTTTCAAATTTATCCTTCCGATTTGCCTTTGCGATACGGCTTTGGTGCGCTGGTGATTTTTTGATTTAGCGTCGGCAGATAGTCCTTGATGGCTATCTCTATCAGCTCAAAATTTAGCCGTTCGTATTCGTGAGAAGCGATATTTCCAGTGGCATTGATAGCTCTTATTTCATCTTTGCTAAAGATCGCCAAAGCCTGCAAATCGTTGCTTTCTTGCAGCCCCTTTAGCAGGGCGTGGATATTGATGAACTGCATCATTATCGCGGGCTGCAAAACGTCCTCGTCGGCAAGCGCTTGCGCTACGCCGCCCTCGCATTTATTTAGGATAGATGAAATTTTATCAGATATTTTTTTTAATCGCTCTACGCTTGATTTTTCAAACATAAATCGCTCCTTGCAGCAGCTTCATTTTTTCTTCGCGACTTAAAAAGGTAGTATCGCACAGATCGACATTTGCATTAAATTTGCAGGATAGCTTTTTTTTAAAATCGTCTAAAAAGGCCAGCGCCGAAAATGGGTTTCCTAAATTTTTTACCATTTTTGCCCCGTCGGTTTCGACCGCGATGTCGATGTCTGAAAACGCGTCGGCGCTATCTTTGGCGTAGCTGCCGAAAAGTCCTAGCTCGGTAACGCCAACCGCAAAAAGCCTCTTTTTCTGCGACGATAAAAATTTTAAAATTTCATCTTTGCTGTTGATCGTTTTTTTCGGTGCGGTTTTAGCGCTCACTCTACGCCTCCTTCGGATCTACGGGCGCTTCTTCTTTAGCGCCAGAGCTTCGCGCGTCTTTGCTTGCGGCGGCGTTAGAATTTTTATCGTCGGCACTCGTGCTGTCCGCGCCGCTTAAATTTGCGTCGCCGTTATTTAAATTTATCCCGTCTGCGCCGCTAGGATTTCGACTGCTATCTTTTTTAATCACGATCTGGCCGTTTTTTACGCCTAAAATTTCGACGCGGTCGCCCTCGTTAAGATCCGAAATTTCATCGCTTTTCCAAAACGTGCCTTTGAAATAGACCATGCCGTTTTTGACGATGCCGGTGCCGCTCTCGTCTAAAAAATTATCCTTATGCTTCTCTTCTGGTTTGAAAAAGCGCGACTTTAGCGGCTTTTTAAATGCGATCAGAAGCACGAACGAAAGCACGAACGAAAGTAGAATCTGCACATCCCAATCAAGATGAAAGCCGAAGCTCAAAAGCCCCGTGATGAAAAATCCGGCGCTGAAAAATATAAAGGTAAAATCCATCACCAAAAGCTCGACGATTGCTAAAATCACGCCGATTATGATAAAAATCAGCGCGTTCATTTGAGCTCCTTCGCGCCGTTTTTGCTTAGGAATTCTTTAAGCACGCTAAGAGAGCCGATAAGCTCGCTCGTTTCGTAAGGGATCAAAATTTTATCCTTGCTCGGGTTTTTGGACAGCTCGCCGAAGGCGTTTACGCGACCTTGCGCGAGCAGGTATTCCGCCGCAAAGCTGGAAGCGCTCATCGCTAAATTTATACTGTCCATCGCGTCTTTTTGACCTTGTGCAAGCGCGATCTGCTCGTATTTTTTCGCATCCGCCATACGCTCGATCGCCTCGGCTTCAAGCACCTTCTCCTGCTTTAGCGCTTCGGCGTTTCGTATGAGAGCCGCTTTTTCCGCCTCGGCTTTAAGCTCGATCGCGCGCTTTTCGCGCTCAGCTTTCATCTGCATATTCATCGCCTCTTCGATGCCGTGCGGTACCGAAATTTCGGAGATCTCCACGCGCATGATCTTTACACCCCAGTTATCCGCAGCGTCGCCCAGAGCGATTTGCAGTTTGGAATTTAACTGATCGCGCGAACTAAGCGTGCTATCTAGGCTCATCTCGCCGATCGCGCTACGTAGTGTCGTCATCGCTAAATTTGAAATCGCGCGGCGATAATCCTCGACGTTGTAAAGCGCCATCTTACCGTCGATGACTTTTAAAAACACGATACCGTCGACGCTTATGTTGACGTTATCTTTGGTGATGACTTGCTGCTTGCTTATATCCACGAGCTGCTCGCGCACGCTCATTTTCGCGCGCACCGCGTCAAAAAACGGCACGATGATGTGAAAGCCGCCGTCGAGCACCTTATGAAAGCGACCCAGCCGCTCGATAATCAAAATTTCCGATTGCGAGACGATCTTGACCCCCATCTTTAGAATTGCCGCGATTAGGACACAAAATACTATTACCGTAGTTACGAACCCTTCCATTTTCACTCCTGAATTAAAATTTCGCAATTATAGCATTTTTAGCTTATTTTGGCTTTTAAGGCGCGCCGTGATACAATTTCGCTAGATTTTTTATATTAAATTTACGGGATAAAATTTTATGATCAGATACATCGTGCTGCTTCGACATTCGCGTAACTACCGCCTGCTCTTTTCGGCAGGTTTTATATGTATGTTCGGCTTGTGGTTTTCGGTCGTCGGGGTCGCTACGCTGCTGATTGAGCTTGGCGCGCCGGTGTGGGCGATTACGGCGGTGGGCGTCGTTTCGTTCGTGCCGAACGTCTTTTTGGCGCCCATCAACGGCATCATCGTGGATAAATTTCAACCAAAGCCGCTGATGACGGCGATGTTTATAACCGAGATGATCAGTATTTTCATGCTGATTTTTATCGATAGCTTGGATTATTTGTGGCTACTGCTTTTGATCGTGGTCGTGCGAAGCGTCGCAGGCACGCTGTTTTTTCAGACCGAATCCTCGACGCTGCCGAAATTCCTAAGCCGCCCCTATCTCAAGCTTGCTAACGAGATGACGGGCATTATCTGGACGATCACATATACTTTCGGCATGGCGAGTGCGGGTATTTTTATCCACTATTTCGGCGTGCGAGCGGCATTTATTTTGGATTTTTGCTTATATATTTTTTCATTTTTCATCCTGCTGCGGCTAAATTTTAAAGACCTCGCAAGAAACGCGCGTGAGCCCGTGTTTAAGATGCTCAAAGAGGGCTTTTCCTACCTGCGCTCGCATCCCTTGGTGGTGCATCTCATCGTGCTTCACGCCTTTGTCGCCGTCACCACCTACGATAATCTCATCGCGCTTCTTGCGAAATACCGCTACAAAGAAATTTTAAGCGCCTCGCTAGTCATCGGGCTTATGAATATGTCGCGCTCGGCGGCTGCGTTTTTCGGACAGATATGGCTAAGCAAGATCGTAAATAAACACACTTATTTTTGGCTATTGCTGGGGCAGTTTGCGGGCATCGCGCTGTGGGCGGCGCTGGAGTTTAACTACTGGCTTTCGTTTGCGGGCATGATTGCGGCGGGATTTTTCATCACGACGGTGTGGTCGTATTCTTTTACGCAGCTACAAAGCCACGTCGACAGGGAGTTTTTCGGGCGCATTATCGCCTACAACGACATGGCGTATTTCATCGTCGCCACTCTCGTGTCGGCTGCGATCGGATTTTTTTTCGAGCTTGGATTTTCGCTTTCGCAAATCACCTTTGGCATGGGCTTTATGTTCGCAATCGCGGCGTTTTATTATAAATTTTTGATCTACGAAAAAATTTAAAATCAGGCTCGCTATCTTTTCGGAGCGATCTCGGGGCGAAAGATAGCAAATATAAATAAAAAGCTCATCGCCGCGAAAAATACCCAGATAAAGCCGTTTGCGCCTAAGAATTTCATCATCGCGCCGATGATCAAAGGCGAGCAGAGCGACGCGCTCGAATAGATAAAGAGCATCGCCGCTGAAATTTGCACGCGAGATGCACCCTCGCCGGTGATGGAGTCGTTTGCGCGCGCGATGGCAAGCGAATACAAAGGAAAGGCGCCAAATCCCAACATCAGCGCAAGTGCGCACGTTAGGATGAAGCTCTTGGCAAAAAATAGCGCTGCGCAGGCTACGATGCCGATGGCGCAAACCATCATTATGGCGCGTTTGCGACCGAACTTATCTGAAATAGTGCCGCAGACGAGCTGCGCTAAGAAGCCTCCTGCCATCGCCGATCCCATAAATGCGCCCACCGAGCCCACTCCAAGCCCTGCGCTTAGCACGAAAACGCTCGCCATCGAAAAAAAGCCGTTAATCAAAATGCCCGCGCAAACCACCGTCGCAAACGCAAGCGGCGGCACAATCGAAATTTGTGGCATCGAAACTCGCATTCGAGCGGGAACTCTAGGAGGGTTGAAGCGGATTAAATTTACCGGCAGCAGCGCCAGAATGATGAAAAACGCGCTTAACACGAAGACCTTCATCGTTCCGAAATTTAGCGCTAAAATTGCAACTCCTATCGCAAACGCGCCGTAAAAAACCGCTTCGTAGATCGCCAGCACGCGGGAGCGGATGGAGTTTGTGATCTTTGAGTTGATCCAGCTTTCGATTATCATCAAAAGCGCGTAGTAGCAAAAGCCCAAAATGAAGCGCAAAATCGCCCAATACACGAGGTTTGAGCCTAGATCGTGCAGCATTGCAGCAATTCCGAAAAGCGCCGTAAAGACCGCGTATGCCCGCACGTACGAGAGCGCGCCGATTATCGAAGGCACGAAAAAGCCGCTAAAGATCGCACCTAAAAAGAAAAACGCCGAAATCGCTCCGATCTCAAGCTCGCTGTGGCCGGATTCTTTTAGCATGATGCCTGCGCTTGCGATGACTAGCGAGTCGCCGATAAACATAAAGAAAATCCCCAGAAATAGGGGGCTTAGCGAGCGTGCCGCGCGCATAGATTCAAACAATGACTTTCCCTTGGAATTAAATTTGGCGTTATTGTAGCCTTTTATTGATTAAAGCTCGGTTTTTATGGCAAAATATCTGAAAAATTTTAAGGATCATGTATGAGATTAAAAATTCTAATCGCATTTTTACTAACGGCGATATTTGGTGGGTGTGCGGCGTTTCAAGGTAAGGCGTATAGATCGGAAACCCCCGAAGTAAAGAAAGCGTATAGCACAATCGAACTACCACAAAGCATTATGATAGATGGAGAAACTTTTACTCAAAAGTATAAAAATCTCGTGGCGGCATATTATTATTTAAGCGATGAGGAGGAATATAAATGGAGTAAGCTCGTGTCCATATCGTACTACGGCGATGTAAAAAGTATCGATGGGTATATATACGGGATATATGAAACGATAGCGAAGTCCAATGAAGTAAGAAAAAAAGATGAGTGGCGCTCCCTTGATATCATAAAAACTAGCCCTACGCAAGCCGTAATAGCGATCCTTAATCCGCCTACCCCCGGAGATCCTAATTTCAATAAATATGAAGTCGATCTAATGGTTGCAGATATGCAAAGTTGTGGACTTATACTTGTACAATACGCGAAAAATTTCGATTCGGATAGAGATTTTAAAAAGATGCGAAAATTTATAAAGGAAAATAAAGCTAAAATTTTATCGCAGATGCCTAAGATCAGGTGCAGGTAGCGCCCAAAAGCCCAGCGTGCGATAAAATTTTACCGCAGCGGTTTTAAAACGGCGCGAGCATTTAAATTTAGAGGCAGCTCGTAACGAAGCGCTGAAATTTTGAGATAAAATTTTAATCCAAACGTTAAAGCTCTAGTAGTCGTGCCTCGTCGCATCAAAGAGATGAGCTTTATTAAAAAGCACTGCAGCTAAAGCAGCGATCCGCGCGGCTAAATTTCAAAATAAAATTTCAATCCTTGCAGATAAATTTATGCGACTTACTTCAAAACTAAAAATTCAAAATTTCATAGAGCAAAACCGGGGCGCAAAAGGCGCAGAATTTAAAATTCTAGCCGTTTTGCATTATCCCTTTTAGGCTGCGATACTCCTCGCATTCGCCCGTCAGCTTCGCGTCGGTGCCGATAGCAAGTATTCGACTGTTTTTCATCACGGCGATATTATCGGCGCGCTCGATCGTGGAGAGGCGGTGGGCGATTACAAAGACGATTTTGCTTTGTTTGATCTTTTCGATGACGTTTGAGATCTCCTTTTCGCTTGCGTTATCCAGCGCCGAAGTCGCTTCGTCGAATATTAAAATTTGCGGATCCTTATACAGCGCGCGCGCGATGGCGATACGCTGGCGCTGCCCGCCGCTAAGATTTGCGCCGAACTCGCTAAGCACGGTGTAAATTCCATCCCTCATCGAGCTTACGAACTCATAGGCGTTGGCAAGCTTCAGCGCTTCTATGACGCGCTGCTCGTTAAATTCCGCGCCGTAGCTTACGTTTTGCGCGATCGTGTCGTTGAAAATATAGACGCGCTGACTTACGAGACCGATATTTTCGCGCAGGCTAGGGATGCTAAACTCGCCGATCTCGTCGTTGCCGTTAAATAAAATTTTACCGCTGCTTGCGTCGTAAAAGCGCATCAGCAGGTTCACGACCGAGCTTTTGCCGCCGCCGCTATTTCCGACGAGCGCTAAAATTTCGCCCTTTTTGACGCTGAAGCTTATGTCTTTTAGCGCCGCCTTGTCGCCGTAGTTTAGCGACACGTCGCAAAAGCTCACCGAGCCGATCTCACCCATCTGCTTTCCGCCTCCTACGATCGTAGGCTCCAAGTCTATGAGCTCAAACGTCCGCTCGCTCGCCGCGATGGCGTCTTGCATATTGTTGTAGAGCGATGAGACCTTTTTTATCGGCGTGTAGACCATAAAAAGCGCCGTAAGGAAGCTGAAAAAGCTGCCGATGCTCATTTGACCCGCAATGACCTCCTGCCCTCCGACGATGATCACCACGGCGATTCCCACTGCGCCTAGCATCTCCATGATCGGGCTTACCAGACACGTCGTTACGACCGCCTTTAAATTTAGACCGAAAAATTTCTTGTTTTCGGCGTTAAATTTCTCCACTTCAAAGCTCTCGGCGTTACTTGCTTTAACGATTTCGATGTTGGAGTAAATTTGACTGAGCGCCGAGGAGATATCGGAGGTTTTCTCTTGAGATTCGCGCGAAATTTTTTTCATCCGCTTTGCAAGGCGCGAAAGCGGATATATCGCGCACGGAAAGACTACGAGCGCGAAAAATGAGAGCTTTGGGCTCTGATAGATCACGACGCCCAAAAGCCCCAAAATCGTAATGATCTGCGTGAAAAAATCGGGGATCATATTCGAAACCACGACGCGGATACGCTCGATGTCGTTGATCGTGCGGCTGATGAGCTCGCCTGTGCGGAAGCGGTTGAAAAAATCCACGTCCAGCCGCACGAGGCTTGCGACGAGCCTATCGCGGAAGCGGCGCACCGTGTCTTGACCGATGAAGGCGGTAAAGTAGTTTTGCATAAACGCGCCGCCGCTTTTCATCGCAAAAACCACGATGATCGCGATCGGAAGCGTATAGAGATACGGCTCGTTTTTTTCGACGAAAATTTTATTTAAAACGGGCTCGACCAGCTTTGCGCTCGCAGCAGTCGCCACGCTCGTCATCACCATACCCAAAATCGCCAATGCAAACTGCGGCTTATAATCCCTAAAATAGGGCTTAAAGCGCGATAGTAAAGTTTTAAAGCCGTTCAAATGCTATCCTTTTTTATAAAATTTTTAAAATTTAAAATCCTAAAATTTATGAAATTTCAAAATTCTTGAAATTTTAAAATTCTTGAAATTTTAAAATTTATAATTCCAAAATTCCTTAAATTTTAGAATTTCGACCGCGAGGCAGCACAAAATTTATGGGGCGGCACGGAACTAATTCGCGCTTCGCAAGTTCACCAAATCAAACTCATTCACATGCGGCGACCGTGCGGGCGACGCCGAGATTTAGCTTTTTTATTTGCTACTTTCGAAGCGTAAAGCGCTTTAAAATGGCTTTTGCGCATCGCAGAGCGGTTTTTACATTACCATTTTTAAAGCGCAAAGCGCCTTAAAAGCGAGCGAGTTTTTATTCATCGCGATTTCTAAACACTTTCGCACGTCATAAGCGTTAAATGCTTTGAGGCGCCATAAAGCGCTACAAAGTGCCGTATCGTAATTGCATCGCGTGTATCGCGACCTCGCATCGCCGCGCCGTATTGTGCGCTTTTACTCACCGTGCTACTTAATAAAATCGCAGCCTGCCTTTCGCATTCGTCACTATATCAGCAGCGTTACCGAATGAAGTCGTGACTTTCGTCGCTGTGTGTACCCACGCATATCGCCGAATAAAAATCGCGCAGAAATTTGCGCGTCGCGGCAGCGCATTCCACTATACCTAGTCGCGTTAAAATTTACGCACAGGCTGCCGCAGTGCTACTTTCACTATGTTGCATCGCAACTATGCATCGCTAATTGCCGATAAAAATCGCACTGAATTACGCACAGACGAGCCGTAGTGCTACCGCTGTACCGCGCTATATCACGCCGCCGTATCGAAATGCCGCAGATAAAAATCACGCTAAAATTTACGCGCGAATTGGCATTCGGATTTGCATCCCGCATAGCAAAAATCACAAAATTTAGCGTAAAATTTTACGCTAAATTTTACGTTTTACTCCGCTGCGACCTCCCAAACCGTGCCGCTAGGCGTATCCATCACTTCGATCTTCATATCAGCAAGGCGCGCCCTGATGGCATCCGCGCTCGCAAAATTCTTTTCCGCCTTCGCCTGCGCGCGCTGTTTTATCAGCTCCTCGATCTGCGCCCTCTGCTGCTCGCTCACGCCGAAGCGAAAGTATTCGGTCTCATCCTCGTATAAAATTCCGAGCGTCTGCTTCGCAAACTCCAAATTTGCAGCGATTCGAGCCTTTAGCGCCTTGTCTTTTGGTGCGCGATCTAGCGCTTCATTCGCGCTTGCTACGAAGCTATCGAGCACCGCAAGCGCGCCTGAGGTGTTGAGATCGTCGCTTAAAAACTCCATCATCTCCGATCTAAATTTAGCCTCTGCAGCAGGCAGCTCGGACGTAGAATTCTGTCCCGCAGCAGAAGTCAAAACCTCACGGACGCGCTTTTTAAGGCGGTAAATTTTATCGAGCCTCTTTTTACTCGCAAGCAGATCGGCTATCGAATAATTAAAATTTGCCCTGTAATGCGAGCTTAAAAGATAAAATCTCAGCGCCTCGCCGGGTGCGATTTTTAGGGCGTCTCCTACAAAAAAGGAGTTGCCGAGGCTCTTGCTCATCTTTTCGTTATTTACTTGCACGAAGCCGTTGTGAAGCCAGTATTTGCTTAGCGCTCTATGGCGGGCGCAGCGGCACTGCGCGGCTTCATTTTCGTGATGCGGGAAGAGCAGATCGGCGCCGCCTGCGTGAATGTCGATGCAAAAATGCGGATCGCCGCTATCAAGGTGCGCCAAAATCATCGCGACGCACTCACTGTGCCAGCCGGGGCGCCCTTTGCCAAACGGGCTATCAAACCAGTTCTCGTCAAATTTCCACAGCACGAAGTCCTTCTCGTCGTGCTTGGCATCGTTTGAGGCGACGCGGGCGATGTTTTTGCCGGCACCCTCTTTTTTGCCGCTAAGACTTAGATAATCCCCGTCCTTGCGCGTGTCGAAGTAGATGCCGTCACCCGCGATCTCGTAGGCAAAGCCTTTTTGAAGAAGCGAGGATATGAGCTCGCAGATCGCGGCGATATTTTCGGTCGCCTTGGGCGAGATGCTCGCGTCCGCGACGTTTAGCGCGCTCATATCCTGCAAATATCTGCGGGTGTAAAATTCTGTGATCTCCTCGAGGCTCTTGCCCGTCTGCGCCATCTTTTTTAAAATTTTATCGTCGATGTCGGTGAAATTTCGCGCAAATTTTACCTCATAGCCCTCCGCTTGTAGTACGCGGCGCAGCAGATCGAAGCTCACGGCGCTTTTTGCATGCCCTAAATGCGCGTCGTCATAAACGGTCGGGCCGCAGGCGTAAATGCGCGCCAACCCCTTGCTAATGGGCTCAAACGGGAGCTTCTTTTTGCTTAAACTATCATAAATTACCATAATACAAGCCTTTTAAAATGTATAAAATCGCCGCTTCGCCCGCACAAAGCGCCGCGATCGCAATAATTTTTTTTGCGCGGATTATAGCCAAAAAGTTATTAAATCCAAAAAAATAGAGGTTGAAGCCGAGCAGAAACGCCCCCGTTATCGTGCTTGCAAACGCAAGCCCTACGGCTCCGAAGGGTTTAAAAAACAGCGCACACAAAGCGACGTTTATAAAAACGCACCAGATCGAAATTTTCGCGCTTAGCTTCTGCTTCATATTCGCATACAGCCAGTGCGAAAAAATCCTAGACAGCCCAAACGGCACGAGCCCTACCATATATGCGCCAAGAACCGCGGCGCATTCGATAGAATTTTGGCGGGTAAATTCTCCGCGCTCAAATAGCAGCTGCGTGATCTCGTTTCGCAGCATCACGCCGCCTATCGCAGAGAGCCCGAGCAGCGCCAAAAGGAAGTAAAATCCGCGCTCCACGAGCGCCAGAGCCTGCGCGTCGTCGTGAGCTTTTACGAATTTGCTCATACGCGGAAAGATCGCCGTGCTAAGCGCGATCGCAAAAAGCGCGAGCGGCAGCTGAAATATGCGGTTGGCGTAGTAGAGATAGCTGATACTGCCGCTAGCAAGGAAGCTTGCAAAAAAGGTATCTATAAACGAGCTTAGCTGAAGCGCCGACGCGCCGAGCACGCCTGCGAAAAAATTTTTATAAAAGCCCTGCGTCTGCGGCTTATCGCCCCGTGCAAGCCGCGCAAAGCCACCCGCTAAGACGCGCAGCATGCCGGTAAATTTCAACGCATAAACATGCACCGCTAGCTGCAAAAGTCCGCCCGCTACGACGCCGAAGCTAAGATAGAGCACCGCCGTGGCGCCGTCTTTGTCGCGAGCCAGTAGAAGCGCCGCGATCATCGCTAAATTTAAAAGTGCGGTCGAAAACGCCGTCGTAGCGAAGTGGTCGCGATACTGAAGCAGCGAGGCAAAGAGCGTAACGACGAAAATAAATGTGAGATAGAAAAAATTTATTCGCACGTATGGCACCGCAAGACCGATCTGCTCGGCGCTAAATCCGTATGCTAAAACTTTGGTAAAAACGGGCGCGGCAAGCAGCACGAGCGCCGTTAAAAGCGCGATGAAAATGCTAAATTTAATAAGCACCGCTGCGGCGAAAATTCCTTTTTTGCGCGCGGCGGTAAAACTAGGCAAAAACGCCTGCGTAAAGGCTCCCTCGCCGAATAGTCTGCGGAAAAGATTGGGCAGTTTAAACGCTACGAAAAACAGATCGCTGTAAATTCCCGCGCCCAAAACCGATGCGGTAAGCAGGTCGCGCACGAAACCCAAAACTCGCGAAACTAGCGTGCCTGCGCTATTTGTAAAAAAGCCTCTGAGCATAAATCTCCATTAAATTTTATAAAATGCCAAGGTTGATTATATTATAATTTCCCCTATTTTTTGATTTTGGAGAGAAATTTTTGCGGAATTTAGCCTTTTCGCTCGAAAGCTCGGGCGGGAAAAACACCTTATCGCTACGCGGGCAGTGGAACTATAAAAGCTCGCGTTCCCAGCTGCTTGCACTAAAAAAAGCGGTAAAAAATCTAAACGAGCTGGAGCTAAGCTTAAGCGAAATTTCAAATTTAGACTATTTCATGGCGTTGATGATCAAAAACGCCCTTGCCGGCAAGCGGGTTAGCCTTGTGGAGGATAGCAGCAAAGCCGCCAAAATTCTAAGCTTTATGGATGATAAAACGATCGATTTTAGCTACGTACCCGAATCTCGCAGGCTAAATTTTTTAGCGCAGATCGGACTTTATTGTCATCTTGGAATTCTAGGCTTGCTAAGCCTTGCAAGCTTTTTGGGCGAGTTTTTCTCCAAACTTACGGCTTTTATAATTCATCCGATGAAATTCCGCTTCAAAGAAACCGTAAATTTCATCAAAGATAGCGGTATAGACGCGCTTTTCATCGTCTCATTGACGGCATTTTTAATCGGTATCGTGCTTGCTTACATAGGCTCTGATATGCTTTCTAAATTTGGCGCCAGCATCTACATCATCGATATAATGGGAGCTTTGACGCTTCGTGAGGTAGCACCTCTAATCGCCGCTATCGTTATCGCGGGCCGTTCGGCTTCGAGCTTTACGGCACAGATCGGCGTGATGAAGATCACCGAAGAGATCGATGCGATGAGGACGATGGGCTTTGATCCGTTTTATTTTCTTGCGATGCCGCGCATTATCGCGATGGTACTAATCATGCCGCTAGTCATTTTTATCGCAGATTCGGTAAGTATTTTTGCTCAGATGATCGTGTGTGACGCGTATTTAGACATAGCCTTTAGCGATTATTTGGATAGATTTAAGGCTTCTGTAGAGCTTAGGCATTTTTTAGTGGGTATGATTAAAGCGCCATTTTTCGGAGCGTTTATCGCTATCATCGGCTGCATGCGGGGTTTTGAGGTCAAAGGAAATACCCAAAGCATCGGCGAATATACCACCATTAGCGTCGTAAACGCGATATTTTGGGTTATCGCGATCGACGCGGTATTCGCGGTTCTGTTTTCGGAAATCGGGCTATGAGCGAGCAAGTACAATCCAGCGAAAGCGTTAAAATTATAGTCGCGCACGACGTTACTACCGCGTACGGATCGCGCGTTATGCACGATTGCGTGAGCTTTAGCGTCAAAAAGGGCGAAATTTACGGCTTTTTAGGCGGCAGCGGCAGCGGTAAAACGACGTTAATGAAAACGCTCATATTTTTAAAGCGCCCGCAAAGCGGCGAAATTAAAATTTTCGGACGCGATATTTGGCGCGCGAGCGAGGCGGAGCAAAACGAGATCCGCCTAAAATGCGGCGTGATGTTTCAGTTCGGCGCGCTTTACAGCTCGATGAGCGTGCTCGAAAACGTAGGCGTGCTGCTGCGCGAATACTCTAAATTTAGCGAGCGCGAGATAGATGAGTTATCGATGTTTTGGATCCAAAAAGTGGGGCTTAAGAAGGAGGCTGCCGCGCTTAGGCCAAACGAGCTTAGCGGCGGTATGAAAAAGCGCGTGGCGCTGGCTCGCGCGCTAGCACTTAGTCCTGAAATTTTATTTTTGGACGAGCCAAACTCGGGGCTTGATCCGCTCAGTGCCAGAGCCCTTGATAGGCTTGTTTGCGAGCTTAGAGATAGCCTCGGCGTCACGGTCGTTATGGTGACGCACGACGTGGATAGTATCTTTGACATTTTGGATCGGTTTTTGATCGTGGATAATCAAAAAATCGCCTTTGAAGGAAGCATCGAGGAGATTTCAAGCCTAAAGAATAATCCGCTCGAAGAGCTATTTAAGATGCGGCAAAGGGATTGAGTTTTGAAATTTACCGAGCCGAAATACGCATCGCGGCGGGTAAAATTTAGATAGGTAGGAGCTGAAATTTTAAAATAGCAGCGGAAGAATTTTAAATTTTAAACCTAGCGAGGAATTCTGGGCTCCGCAGAGCTTAAATTTTTAAAATTTAGACCTTAGCGGCTCAATCGAAATTTTAAAATTCAGGCGGGTCGTATTTAAGGGCGCATTTATTGGATAGCGCATTAAATTTTAAAATTTAAACGAGCAAGCGGCGTTAAATTTAAATCGGGGCGGTAGAATTTTACGCTAAAATACGGCGCGGCGATATTTTGAAATTTCAAAATGCACGCTAAGCTTTAAAATTTAAACTCAGATGATTCTGTGAATTTTGCGGCTATTTGAGAAAAGGCTAAGTTTTAAAATTTAAGCCCAAATGGCTATTTTAAGGCATATCGCAGGGCTTAAATTTTACGCTCTGAAATTAGGAGAAAAGATTGGAAAATAGAACTTCATACACGATAGTAGGCGCATTTGTTATGATCTGCGTCGCGGCTCTTACGGCATTTATGTGGTGGATGCTTACTAAGACCGACCGCGGCGAGAGCTACCGCTCCTACTATATCCACACAAAAGAGCTTCCCGTAGGCATTAAGGAGAATTCCGAGGTTAAATTTATCGGCGTAAATGCGGGTATCATCAAAAGTATCGACTTTGCCGATATCGAAAATGCGATTATTGAGATTGAAATTTCAGTAAAAAGCAAACTGCCGATCTCGCAAGATAGCGTCGCCAAGGTAGAATCTCAAGGCATCAGCGGAATCGCGTTTATAAATATCACGAAAGGAAGCGGTAAGCTTTTTCCGCCGAATGATAAAAAGCCGATAATTGCGCTGGATAAAACGCTTCTTGATAAAATCGGCTCCAAAGCCGAAGTCATCACCGATAGCGTGAGTGAGATGATCTTTAAGATTAACGGGCTGTTGTCTAAGCAAAATACCGATAAAGTGGATAGAATTCTATCTTCGATGGATAAATTTAGCGCCGAGCTAAGCGATGAGAAAAAATTCCAAAGCTTAGATGCGCTGCTTGCTAACGTAAATACTCTCATAGCAAATTTAAACGAGCGCGAGAAGGAGCTAGACGCGCTGCTAGATAATCTAAACGCCTTTGCCGTGAGTGCTGCCAATCTATCGAATTCACTGGATAAAACCGCAGGCATCATCACTAAGCGTATCGATCGCGGCGAGTACAATCTAAAAGCGATCTTGGATCCTACGCTTGAGGAGGCAAAAAACACTCTTCGCGAGCTAAAAAAATCGCTTAGAGAATTCCAAGGCGCGATGTTTAGGCTAGAGGACAATCCTTATGATTTCTTTTTTAAAGACACTTCTAAAGGCGCGGATCGCGACGATAAAAAGGAATAAAGATGAAAAATTTTATAAAGTTTACGCTTGCTGCGACGCTGGCGGCAATATTTTTAGGCGGCTGCTTAGCTAAGCAGGCTAAGCCATACACCTACTACGAGTTGCGTTATGATCAAAAGCGCTGCGTAAATCCTAGCGGTGCGCGCAAAAATATCTTTATCGACACCATCACGGCGACCGATCTCGTCGATAGGCGGGATATTTTAATAGTGGATTTTAGAAACCGAACGCGGTTCGCAAGCGACGCCAAATTTATCACGATGCCTAGCGAGATGGTATATAAAGCGCTGCTAGATGCGGCATTTTCCACCTGCTCGCTAAATCCGATCTTCGTGCCAAAAGAGCGGGATTTACGCCTAAAAACCAGTATCGTAGCGCTTCAGATCAATAACGATCAAGCAACCGTCACGATGGGATATGAAATTTTAAATTCTTTAGAAAGCATAAAATCGGGCATCGTCACTAAGCGCGTTTTCGTGCCTGATCCTAGCTCGCAAAGCATTTATAATGCTCTAAATTTAGCGCTTAATGAGAGCATAAACGAAATTTTAAAGGCTCTTAGATGATAGCGGCGATCGAAGGAATTATCACGCACAAGGAGCCCACTGCTTGCGTCATTAAATGCGCTAGCGGCGTGAGCTACGCTCTTTCATTGTCATTAAATACCTCCGCGAAGCTCACGCAGGGCAAGCTGACCGAGCTTACGTGCGTGCAAATTCTGCGCGAGGATGCCGATTTGCTGTACGGGTTTTTAGACGAGAGTGAAAAAAGGATGTTTGAAACCTTAATCAAGCTTAGCGGTGTAGGTGCAAGCACGGCGATGGCGGTTTGTTCGACGCTCGCTCCGCAGGATTTTGCGCGTTGCGTAGCTACGGGGGATGCTGCGACGCTAACTTCAGTCCCGGGTATCGGCCCAAAGACCGCTAGACGGATCATTGCTGAACTAGGCGATGCAAAGCTAATGGAATTCGGTCCTAGCGAGACTTATAAAAATGAAGCGGCGTCCGCGCTACAAAGCCTTGGATTTAAGCGCGATAAGATCAATCAAATTTTAGCGGGCTGCAGCAGCACGAATACGTCAGATCTTGTCAAAGAGGCGTTAAAAAAATTAGCGTAGAAAATAAAATTTGAAGGAAAACAATGAAATTTGGCATAGTTTTTGGAGCTCAAAGCTACGAGCACGAAGTAAGTATTATCTCGGCAATTGCCGTCAAAAATGCCCTAAAAGGCTGGGACTTGGAGTTTGTATTTTGCGATAAAAATCGTAAATTTTACCGCATTGAGGATAAAAATATGCGCGCGGCGTATTTTAAACAAGGTGGCTATGCTAAAGCAAAAGAGCTTAGCATCGGTGCGGGCGGATTTTTTGAGAGCGGAATGTTTAGCAAAAGCATGCTAGAAGTCGGCACATATATCAATCTAATCCATGGCTGCGACGGCGAGGATGGCAAAATGGCGGCGTTATTTGAGTTTTTTGGCATCCCTTACATCGGACCTCGCATAGAAGCTAGCGTGCTAAGCTATAATAAAATTTTAACCAAGCACTTAGCCGCAATCGCAAATGTAAAAACCTTGCCGTATGAGATCGTAAATCGTACTAGCCTGCCTAATTTTAATTTTCCGATCATCGTTAAGCCCGCTCATTTGGGCTCTAGCATCGGAATTTCGGTAGCCAGGAACGAAAGCGAGTTTAGCTACGCGCTGGATCAGGCTTTTGAGCTGGACGACAGCGCGATCGTAGAGCCATACTGGGAAAACGTAAAGGAATTCAATCTCGCAGGCGCTAAAATAGACGGCAAAATCGTATTTTCAAATATCGAAGAGCCGAAAAAAGAGGGCTATTTAAATTTCGATCGTAAATATTTGGATTTTTCGCGTAGTGGCGCGATCGAGCCCGCTCGTCCTGGCGCTTTATTAGAGGGTAAGATGAAAGATGCCTTTACGCGGCTTTATAACGCAGGATCATTCGATGGCGCGCTAATTCGCTGCGATTTTTTTGAAAAAGAGGGTGAAATTTATCTAAACGAGATAAATCCAAACCCAGGCAGCCTCGCAAACTACCTATTTGATGATTTCTCCGAGGTTTTAGCAGCTCTTGCTTCGTCGCTGCCGCCGATGAGACAGATCCCCGTAAGCTACGAGCTGATCACCAAAATCACCGCTAATAAATAGCCAATCGTTTAAAATTTTACGCTAAATTTTGCGTAAAATTTTACTCTAAAAGGTCGAGTTATGATAAATCAAGACGAAATTTACACCGCTACCGAGATCGTGCGCAACTTCAGCACCGTTTTAAACAAGATCAAAAACCAAGAGATCAAAAAAGCCCTGATCGTCAAAAACAACAAATTCGAAGCTGTGATGATCAGTATGAGCGAGTTTGAGCGGCTCGAAAAAGCAGTCGAGCTACTCAAGGCCGTTTACGCCAAAAGGAGCGGCGGTGGCGAGTAAGGAGCTCGTCTGCGGTGGCGAAAGATACAAAATCAGCTACGAAATTTCAAACCTGCAGCGTGCCGAATATATTTTGGTGCTGCACGGCTGGGGCGCAAACAAGGCGCTTATGTCTCGGGTTTTTGCGGACAAGTTCCGCCGTTATGCGTTAGTGTGCGTCGATCTGCCGGGATTCGGCGCCAGCTCGCAGCCCGCGCGCGCCCTTGGCAGCAAGGATTACGCGGAGATTATGCGCGCCTTTATCGCAGTCTTCGGCAGGCAGCCCGCGGCGATCATGGGGCACAGCTTCGGCGGCAAGATCGCCGCATTGCTGGCCCCGCGCAATCTCATACTGCTAAGCAGCGCAGGTATCATCGAGCCGAAACCTTTTATCGTGCGCGTCAAGATCGCGATTTTTAAAATTTTAAAAAGACTTGGACTAGCGGGGCTTTGGCGTACGTTTGCGAGCAAGGATGCCGCAGGTATGAGCAAGACGATGTATGAGACGCTAAAAAACGTCGTAAATGAGGACTTTCGCGATATTTTTTCCGCGCTAAGCCCGCAAAATACGCTCATCTTTTGGGGCAAGGACGATCGCGCCACTAGCCTAAAAAGCGGCGAGTTGATCCACTCGCTCGTCAAAAATAGTAAATTTTATCCGCTGGCGGGGGATCACTTTTTCTTTTTGCAGAGCGCGGATTTTATCGGCGAGCAGATCGAAAAGGAGCTTAGCGGCAGCCAAATTTAACGATTCGGTGCCGCGCTAAATTTAAAACAAAACGTGATTTGGTGTAAATTTTAAAATTTAGCCGCGAAATTTTAGCGCCGCACCGCTAAAACCGCGCTTTAGGTACAAAAACAGATCGCGCGAATGTAAGAACGGGGTGCAATTTAAAAGCGTTTCAATGCGGCTTATCTTGCGGCGCGCGTTTTAAAATTTTGCAATCTGTTTGCGCCAAATATCGCAAGCCAAGGCGTAAATTTGGATTATAAAGTCGCGAGCACGCGGCACATATTTAAAATTTAGCGGCATAAAATCCGCTCTTTGGGCGCGCAGTTCAAAACGCAAAGCTTAAATTGCAGCGCGTTGCGTTAAATTTTAAAATTTTAATGCGGCAACGGATCGTTTCTGCTCTGTGTTTGCGGTTATGGTGGCTGTAAAAGACGCGGCAAAACCGCGTGCGTGTACCGAAAAGCGGACGATTAAATTTAGTCGCATAACCGTTGTATTTACCGCGACAGAAGGTCTATGTGCCGCAAATAATGCAAATCATCGCGCGAGATAGGGCTCGATGTCGCAAGATACGCAGCGTGCAAAAATTTCAGGTTGCGAGAGATGGATGCTGCGCGGTATCGAAAATGCAGACGGCGCGCGGTAGCGCAAATTTATCTAGCGTGGCTCGTGCAGCTAGCATGAGAGAATGAATTTGCAAGCTAGCGAAGTTTGCAAAACTAGAATTTTCAAAGCGAGAATTCGTAAAAGTTGCAAATGAAGCCAAATGCCGGTTAGTCTGAGCTCGCCGCGTTTGCCCGCACAGGCTCGCAAAGCGGGCGCCTAAACTTATAAAAAGGAATTTTAAAAGATGAATATAATATTTTTGATCGCGCATGCGGCATTCATCCTGATGCTCGGCTTTTATCTGATCACCTGCCTGCAGTGGTTTTCATACAAGCCTGCACGCATCATCTTTCACTTCACCAAACCCGCGTGGCACCTCTATTTTTTGATTTTGCCGTTAGCGGCGTATCTTGGCTGCGAGGTCGCGGCGAGCCTCTGCGCGGCTAAATTCGGCGCCGCGTCCCTCTATGCTCTGCACGCCGCTAAAATTCTAATCGTCGCGGTCTATGCGCTAGCGCTTTATTTTTGGCAAAGAGGGCTTGATAAAAAGCTCGTCTTTACGCCGCGCGTGAAGCGATTTTTTGCGATTTTGGCGGTTTGTGTGTTTAGCTTTAACGCCGCGTTTTATGCCGCGGGGGGGCCGATTTTGCCGATCTTTTTACCGCTCGGCGCCGCTCTTGCGGCGAGCTTTGCTTACGAGCGGGCGCAGGCTGCGAAATTTAAGGCCGCTGCGCGCAAAAAACTAGCCCAGATGCCCTCGCTTACGATCATTCAGATCACTGCGAGCTACGGCAAGACGAGCATTAAAAACTTCTTGTATCAAATTTTAAAAAGCGACTTTCGCTGCTACAAGACGCCGCGCTCGGTAAACACGCTGGCAGGGCTCGTGCGCGACGTAAACGAGGCTCTGCCCGCAGATACGCAGATATACATCGCCGAAGCAGGCGCCAGGCTAAGCGGCGATATCGCCGAGATCACCGAGTTTTTGGCGCCGCAGATCGTCGTCGTGGGCGAGATCGGCGCGCAACACATCGAGTATTTCAAAAGCATCGAAAACATCCGCAAAACCAAGCTCGAAGCGCTCACGAGTGCGCGGCTAAAGCATGCGTTTTTGCACAGCTGCACGCAAAAAAGCCCGAGCGAGTGCGTCACTATCTACGACGAGGGGCTGGAAATTCACGGCGCGGATCTGGACGGAATAAAATTTAGCCTTAACTTGTGCGAGAATGAAAGCGGTGCGAGCAGAGAAAATTCTGCGCTGCACGTAGGCACATCTGCCGCAGAGGGCGAAGAGCAGGGCGATTTAAGCCTAGATGCAGGCAGTGCGATATACGCAGAAAAAGACAAAAATTCTAAAAATTACGGCGCCGATTTTAACGATACAAATTCCATATCCTGCGCCAAACGGAGCGAGCAAGAATTTTGCGAACAAGCCGCCCGTGTCGCTAGCGACGATAAAATTTGTAGCGGCAAAGAGCAGGGCGTGCAAGAGGCTCCAAACGGGCGGAGCGAACATGGAAAGAGACATGATTTTTTTGCGCCGATTTTGGGTAAATTTAACGCCGCAAATCTCGCCGCGTGTATAAAGATCGCGCGATTTTTAGGTCTTAGCGCAGATAAGATCAAAAGCCGCGTCGCGCACGTAGGCGCCGTCGAGCACCGCCTCGCGCGGCTCGATGCGGGCGGCAAGATCATCATCGACGATAGCTTCAACGGCAATCTAAGCGGCATGCTGCAAAGCTACGAGCTGATGCGAAGCTACGGCGGGCGCAAGGTCATCATCACGCCGGGCATCGTCGAGAGCACGCGCGAGGACAACGAGACGCTCGCCGCTAAGATCGATGAAATTTTTGATCTCGCGATCATCACGGGTGAGCTAAATTCCGAGGCGCTGCAAAGCAGGATAGATCCAAAAAAGACTATCGTTTTGAAAGATAAGCGCGATTTGCAGCGGGTTCTGAGCGAAAATACGCACAGCGGCGATCTGATTTTATTTTCAAACGACGCGCCGAGCTTCATTTAAGCGGCTTTGGCGGCACAACTTGCTCTGCCCTGAGGCATACTGCGCGATTTAGCAGTCGCGTTTTTTAGGCAAAAGACTTTGAGCGGGTGCGGCGAGCGACTTGAACGCGATCTATCGGGCGATTGGTTTGAGTGTGCGGCGCGATCTGTTTAAATAAAAGTCCTGTGCGGCGAAATTTCGGCGCGCCGAGATCGACTTGCGTTTGGTGGGTAAAATTTTAAATCAAAATTTAAAGGAAAGCTATGGATTTACGAGAAAAGATGCTAGGGCAGCTGCGGGCGCTAAGCGAGGAGAAGTTGGCGAAATTTTCGCAGCGCCTAATACCCGCGCCGCAGATTTTGGGCGTACGCACTCCCGCACTGCGTGCGCTTGCCCGCAAAAGCTTCGCTGCTTTTAGCACGGCGGATGAGGCGCGGCGCGAGCTGCAAAAATATAAGCCATTTTTTCACGAGGAGTTCGTGCTAAAGGGCTTTTTCATAATGTTTTTAAAACAGGATGAGGCGAAATTCGCGCTTGCGAGCGATTTTATCAAAACGATGCCTAATTGGGCGGTTTGCGATATGTTCGCTCCGAAATTCAGGAACGCCTCTTGTGCAGACGCGCTACTAAAGCAGGCTAAAAATGGCGTGGACGAGTTTGAGCGGCGATTTTTCTACGTTTATTTTATGCAAAATATGAGTGCGATCTCGCCCGAGGAATTTTTTGAAATTTGCGCCGCTGAAAGCGACGAGCGGTACTATGTGCAGATGGGCGCGGCGTGGGCGATAGCGGAGATGTTTATCAAACAGCGCGAACCTACGCTTGCGTTTTTGGCGAGCAAGCGGGTGGCTAAATTTATCCAAAACAAGGCGATTTCCAAGATCCGCGATAGCTTTCGCGTAAGCAAAGCTGACAAGGAGGCGCTTTTGAAGTATAAAATTTAACCGCGGCGGAAAGTGGCGGAGGTAGTTAGAATTTCAGTTGCGCGCGGGGCTTGTCAGCCAAAATCGCGAGCTTTAAAATGTAAATTTAAGGAGAGAAAATGTTTAGCAAGGAATTTTTGGAGATTTTGAATTATGAATGCGCCGTGGGTATCGCTACCTGCGCGCAGGGCGAGGCTCACATCAGCAATACGTGGAACAGATATCTCGTCATTAAGGGTGATCGCATCCTCATCCCCGCTGCGGGTATGAAAAAGACGCAAAGCAACGTGGAGGCTAATCCGAACGTCGAGCTTAGCGTCGCAACGAAGGAGCTAGCAGGCAGGTTCGGAGCGGGGCGCGGCTTTGTAGTGAAGGGCACAGCGCGCTTTATTGATAGTGGCGCAGAGTTTGAAGAAACGAAGGCGAAATTTCCATTTGCTACGAGGCTACTTGAAATCACGGCTAGTAGCGTAAAACAGGTGCTGTAAGCCAAGCGGCGCAGTTTGGGTGGAATTTACGGATGAAATTCCCGATGAAATTCCGCTGCGAGCTTTACGATGGAATTTTGCCGTGAAATTTTATCGATGGAATTTTAAAATTAGTAAAATTTTATCGACGAAATTTCGCTTCGCCGTAAAATTTTAAAGCGAGCGAAATTTTAAAGCGGGTAAAATTTCAAAGCCCGCAAAATTTCAAAGTCTGCGAGATCCATAAATCTCGTTCAAATTTTTAGAGCGTAAATTTACGCATTGAAAGGAAAAATATGAAACGATTAGAGGGCAAAACCGCCGTAATCACTGGCGGAAGCGACGGTATAGGGCTCGGCATCGCAAAGTGTTTCGCCGAAGAGGGCGCAAATTTGATCCTGCTCGGCAGAAGCGAGGAGAAATTAAAAATCGCGCAGGAGGCCTTGTGCGGTTACGGTGTGAAAATTTACGCCGCAAGGGCGGATTTGGCGCAAAGCAAAACGATAAAAGGCCTTTGCGAGCGCATTTTAGCGCTACCTCTTAAGATAGATATCCTTGTAAATAACGCCGGATTGGGAAAATTCGTACCGTTTGAAGCGACCGACGAAGTGCTGCTGGACGCTCATCTAAACCTAAACATCAAAGCGCCCTATCTGCTTACTCAGGGGCTTTTGGGTGCGCTTGCGGCTAGCAAGGGCTGCGTGATAAATATCTCGTCGTATTTCGCGAACCGAATGCTCGTGGGGCGCACCACGACGGCGTATTCGATCACCAAAGGCGCACTAAATTCTTTCACCAAATCGCTTGCCTTTGAGGTCGGCAAACTCGGCATTCGCGTCAATGCCATAGCGCCCGGAAGTGTGCTAACGCCGCAGTTTGAGCGAAATTTAAGCGCGCTTAGCCCGCAGGGGCGCGAGGCGTTCGAGCAGATGGTGCAAAATATCTATCCGCTCGGCAAAATCGGCAGCGCGCAGGATATCGGCGAGGCGGCGGTGTTTTTGGCGTCGGATGCGGCGAAGTGGGTCAGCGGCGCGATATTTGCGATAGACGGCGGGCTTACGACGAATTAGCCGCGACTGGGCGGAATTTTGGGCGCGGGTTTTGAAATATAAAATTTTACAGAGGCGAATTTCGCCGCGAGAAATTTACCCAGTAGAATTTCGCAGCGGCAAATTTGCAATTAAATTTAGCCACGTAGAATTTTACGGCGACGAATACTGCGCGTGAAATTCCGCCGTGGCGAAAGCGCAAAATTCTGCAAGCCGTGCGAATTACAACGTAAATTTTAAAATTTGCGTTGTAAAATTTTACAGCGTGCGGTTTGGGCGGAATCTCGCGGCGCAAAATTTAAAGCTGCGGCAAAATGGCGCCTGCGGGGCTAAATTTAAAAAAGCGGAGCTAACGACCGGCTTTAGATAATTAGAAATTAAACGAGATTGGAGAGGGCTTGAGGGTTTTGTTTCTAGCGATTTTAGCAGTGTTTTTGAGCGCGAACGCGGTGCTTTTTAGCTCGTGCGCGGCTCCGCTGGCGCCCGCGGGTAACGCGCTTAGCGTATACGACATCTACTCCGTAGCGCGCGACCGCCGCAGCGTGAGCGAGGTCGCTAGAGACAAACTCATCCAGACTAAAATCCAAAGCAAAATTCTATTTACCAAAGGCCTTAGCAGCTGGGATCTGGAGGTCGAGTGCTTCTACGGCGAGGTCTATCTAATCGGGCTGCTCGATAGCGAAGCGATGCGCGAGCCGCTGCTTGCTTTAGCTAGGCAAACCGAAGGCGTGCGGCGCGTGCATACCTATCTGCGCGTCAAAAAGTCCGAATATCCGTGCAATTCGTTTGAAATTTTTACAAATTTAAAGAAAAATCTCTTTTCCGATACCGACGTTTCTGGCACTGCGGTGCGCGTGGCGATCGTGGGCTGCGACGTGGTATTTAGCGGCGTAGTGAGCGACATCGAGCATGAAAAGCACGCGATCTGGTACGCGACGCACGCGCCCGGGGTGCAGGACGTGTATTCGTTCCTGCGCGTGGTGAAGGAGTAGGGGCTTTGCGGTTAAATTTAATCGCTTTAGCACGGCAAATTTAACAACTTGCGGCGAGTTAAATTTAAAAGATACGCGCTCGGTTTATTTAGCTTGCTTGCACAGCGCCCGCATCTATGAAATTAAAATTTTATCGGCGCGCAAGATGGCGGGGAATTTTAAAATTTGGCTCACAAGCGCGAGCATTAAGTAAATTTAAAGCTGCCTCAGACGATAATTTCGCAGATAAAATTTACACCGCAAGCGCTCGCCGAAAAGTAGCGCTAGCGTGCCGATAGAAAGCGCGCCCTATTTAAATGGCGGCTAAATCAAAAGCGGCACGCGCGAGCTAAATTTAAAGCACTGCGTTTTAAAAGCACTAAATTAAAGCGAGCTGCCGAGCTAAATTTAAATGTCGCAACCGCGTGCATTGCGAGTGAAAATGAGCTAATTTAAAGTCGAGCCACCGTTATCGGCAAAATTTTAGCGCTACGGCGCTGGAGTTCGCATCAAAATAGATAATTAAAATGCCCAAGAGGGCGCAAAATTCAGTAAATTTAAGGAGAGAAAATGAGCCAAAGCCAAAAATGTACGTACCAAACCGCGTGCGAGCTGCCTAACGTGAGGCTTATCAAGCACCCGCTGATCGAGCATAAGCTCACGATCCTGCGCGATCGGGAGACCGATCCGTTTCAGTTCCGTATGCTCGTCGATGAGATCAGTTACCTGATGATGTTTGAGGCGACGCGGGATCTTGCGCTGCGCGAAGTGAGCGTGCATACGCCCGTGGCGCAAACCAGCGCGTATAAGCTCGCTACGAAGATCATGATCTGCCCGATTTTGCGCGCTGCGCTTGGAATGCTAGATAGCGTATTTAAACTCATGCCCGACGCTAGCGTGGGATTTTTAGGCTTTCAGCGCGACGAAAAGACCGCGCAGGCGGAGTTTTTTTACGCCAAACTGCCCACCGACGCCGCGGAGCGCACTGCAATCATCATCGATCCGATGTTTGCGACCGGCGGCACGGCGATCGATGCGGTGAAATTTCTGCTGAAAAACGGCGTTAAAAAGATCAAATTTATCTCCATCATCGCAGCGCCCGAGGGGCTTCATAAATTTAGCGAGATCTACCCGCAGGTCGAAGTTTTTACCGCGGCGATCGACGAGAGATTAAACGAGCAAAAATATATCGTGCCGGGTCTCGGAGACGCGGGAGATAGGGTGTTTAATACGCTGTGAATTTGCGCAGCGAAGGACTTTGCGCTGCGTTAAATTTGCGCGGACAGCATTTTATACGGCGATAAATTGATCGGTAGCAAACTTTACCGGCAATGGAATTTTACGCGACGCGAAATCTATTTAACAAATATGCGAGTTGTCGCCGCTCGGAATTCCGTCGCGCCAATAAATTTGGCAGGGCGCGTATTTTTACAGCGTGCGCAATACGTAGTGAAATTTAAAATTTGTAGCGCCGTAAATTTAATGCACTTTAAAATTTTAACTCGTCGTAGAATTTGCGGCATTTTGGAATTTATTAAATAAAATTTGAGCTCCGCGATGTATAAAACACATAAATTTCAAAGTAAGAGAAAGATGAAATAGGGCGGCGGAATTTTATTGCCGTCGAATTCTGCTGCAAAATTCTAGCCGTGCGAGATTTCACGGGGAATTTACCGCGTCAAAACTTACGGCAGAGCGGTAGCAAAATTTTAAAATTTAGCTCGCATTTGCGGCGTAAAATTTTGCAACCGCCCGCGCCGCAAATATCACCATTTTAAACCGCCTTTGATTGCACTGCCACATAGCTCGCGCGCAGCTCGCAAAAAAATTCCGAGCAGTCACGCTTTTCATAGCAGCTTAAAACCCAGCCGTCGCCTACAAAATTTATCGAGCCGCAAAAATAACAAGTTTAAAGCCGCTGTATTTTGCGACCAAGAGCGATTTTACGCTTGCGAGCCGTGGAAATTTTGCGCCGCTATGCTGTTTTAGGCGCGATTCCGCCCTACTGCCGCCCAGTGCGAGCGTGACGAGCGCGAAATCTTGCAACCCGCAGTGAGCTATCGGTAAAATTTCAAGTAAGAGTAAAATTTCGCCGCTATAAAGTTAAAATCGTCCTTAGGCTCGGGAGAAATTCTAAAATGGCGGACGGGGGTAAAATTTTATCGCTAGGCCGTATGTCGGGCTCGAATTTGGGCAAAATGTCGATAAATTTTGGCTCGCAAAAGAGCCTACCGCTTCGCAATTCTAACTACGCAAAATCACGCTTATATTGGCGCCGTAGCGTCCGCGTCGCAAAAATTTACAAATCGCAAAATTTACAAAAATCGTGCGGCAAAATTTTTACCATAACAATCCGATAAAGAAGCAGGGCGGCGCGTCAGACGTACGCGAGAAGTAAAATTCTTACCCAAATGATCCGCCCGCGCTAAAATGAAATTTAAAATTTATCGAGCAAAATTTGCTTACTTCACCAGACCTGCTTCCCTTAAAAAGCAGCTAGGCTCGTAGCTAACTTTTCTGATCTTATCAAATTTCGCGTAGCTTAATACCAGCTCGTCGCGCGCTCTGGTGACCGCCACGTAAAAGAGCCGCCGCTCCTCCTCCAGGCTGCCGCCCATCGCCATTAGCTTGAGGTTCGGGAAACGGTTTTGCGCCAGATCAATGAGATAGACGCCGCAAAACTCAAGCCCCTTGCTTGCGTGTACGCTGAGCAGATTTACCCCCTCGCCCTCGCTCATCTCCTTTGCGCCCAGGGTTATGAAGTTATAAAAGCTCTGCGGATCCAAGTATTTGCCGGCGATCTGCTCTAAAATTCCGCATTTATCATAGATGCGAGCGATCTCGTCCTTCTTGCGATCCTCGTCTATCTTGCCGTTTTTCAGCGTCGCGCGTTTCGTCGCGATAAAATCCGCCACGAGCGCAAAAAGGCGCGAGTCTTTGATATGCGAGATGAGCGTAGCGGACCTCGCAGCGGAGCCGCTTTTTTTAAAAATTTTATAAATTTCGTGCAAAAATACGGCGCCGCCCTCGGTAATTTTATTGTGTTTTAGAACCGGATGCGAGCGGAAAAACTCGTCAAATTCCAAAGCTTCAAAGCGCGATACCGAGCCGATGATGTCCACATCGTCAAAAAGCCCAAGCTGGTAGTTTTTCCTCTTTTTTTCAAAAATTTTAACGCTCTCATCGGGGTGCAAAAGACCTGCGTGAATGCTTCCGTGTCCAAGCGCGATTAGCGCGTCGAAAAGCTCCTTGCTCAGCGCGCTGCCGACGCCTCTTGCGTATTCGCACGTGCTCATAAATGCCATCATATCTTTGGGGTTTATTATCATCGCGAAGATGTCCGTAAAGGCCTTGATCTCGCGGCTTTCAAAAAAGCTCACGCCGCCTTTTCGCTTCGCGCCGATACCGAGCTCCTTAAGCGCGACCTCGACGCCGTCGGCGCTGGAATTATTGCGAAAGATGACGGCGATCTTTTCGCGTGGGGTGGTGCTTTGCGCGATCTGCGCGGCTACGTGGGCGTATTGCGCCGCCGTATCGTCGTAAACATGCAGCTTAGGCGCGCTAAATTTTCCCTCGCGGCCCACGATCAGCTTCTTTTCGTAAAGGCGCGGATTGTTCGCGATGACGCGGTTTGCAAGCGCCAAAATCGCCGAGCTTGAGCGATAGTTGATATTTAGCGCGTAAATTTTAGCGTCCGCAAAGCGCTTGCCGAAGCTGCCGATGATGTCGATGTTTGCGCCGTTAAAGGCATAAATGCTCTGATCAAAATCGCCGACGCAAAAAAGGCTTTTCGTCGCGAAGGCATCGATGAGGCTTCCTTGCAGCGAGTTCGTGTCCTGATACTCGTCCACTAAAATTTCATCAAACCGCAGCGGCGCGCCCTTTCGCAGCTCATGGCGCATTTTTAGCAAAACGTCGTTGAAATCGGCGTAGTTAAATTTCGCCTTTTCCTCTTCGAACTCGCGCAAAATATCTGCGTAAATTTCGGCAAATTCCGCCTGATCCTCGTAGTTTTTGCTAAACCACGTCTCAAAATCCGCGCTCATCTCCTTGTTTTGATACAGCGAATACACGTCGTACAGATACGCCCCGCCGTAGGGGCGCGCGTCGCTTACGTGATAAAATTTTCGCCTTTCTACGAGGCTTTTTAGCAGCGTCTTGAGCTCGGCGGGCTGCTTTAGGATCACGCCTTTGCCAAGCTCGCGAAGTAGGGCGTAGGATACGGCGTGGAAGGTGCCCGCGACGATTGCGGAGGTGATCTTTTTATCAAAATGCCGCTGCAGCCTCGCTATCATCTCGCTCGCGGCCTTATTCGTAAAGGTAAGAAGCAAAATTTTTCTAGGGCTCGTGCCGAGATTTAGCAGATGAGCGATGCGCGCGACGATGGTGCTGGTTTTGCCCGTGCCTGCGCTTGCGATTACTAGATTGTGCCCCGCAGGAGCGGTTGCTGCGGCGTATTGTTCGGTGTTTAGCTTAGCTAGAGCGTCCAAGATTATTCCTTTGCAAAAAGGCGCCATTATAGCCTAAAATCATTAAAATTCTTTGATATAATTGCGCGATGAAATTTCTAAAATTTACGTTAAAAATCGCGCTATTTTGCGCATTTGCATTCGCTGTGTTTTTGATCCTAGACGCGCTTTATCCGCTAAATTTGGATATGCTAAACAAGCAGAAGAGTAGAATTTTATATGACCGAAACGGCGAAATTTTAAATATGCAGATCAGCGACGATCAAATTTGGCGCTTTTACGCGAGCGCGGACGAGATACCGCCGCGGCTGAAACAAAGCGCGATCTACTTTGAAGACCGCTATTTTTACTACCATTTCGGCGTCAATCCAGCCTCGATCCTGCGCGCGGCTACGTATAATTTTACGCAAAATTTTACTAAAAAAAGCGAGGGTAACGTCGAGCGCGTCGGAGCCTCGACGATTACGATGCAGGTTGCGCGTATGATGCGCCCCAAACAGCGCAGCTACAAGAACAAAATCATCGAAATCTTCAACGCCTTTCAGCTGGAGTGGCACTTCAGCAAGGATGAAATTTTAGGAATGTATTTTAACCTCGCCCCATACGGCGGCAATATCGAGGGGGTCAAGACTGCGGCGTATTTTTACTTCAAAAAGGACCTGCGCGAGCTTAGCAACGCTCAAATCGCGCTTCTTAGCGTGATCCCGAAAAACCCGAACAAAAACCGCCTAGACCGCAGATCAAACATCAACGCGCTTAAGAACCGCCTAATTTCGCAGCTGCGAGACGGCGGCGTGATCTCGCAAAGCGAGTATGAGCGCGCTCTTGCCGAGCCGTTTTCACCTAGACGCTACGCAGCGCCCAATTACGCGCCGCATTATGCACTGCTAGCGTTTAACAATTATAAAATGCAGAATTTTACCGCCAAAGATGATGCAAATTTCACTCAAAATTTAGAGCAGGACGGAGTGCCCGGCGCGACGACAGGGCAAGCAAGCTCGGCTGCGCGCAGAGCCGCGGCGGCGGCAGAGTCAAATTTTTCGGACGCGGCGAGCGCCGAATCAAGTTTTGCAGCTTTGACAAGAGCCGCGCCGAATCTATCCGGCTCCGTGAGTGCGCAGGCGGGAGTGGATTCGAAAGAAATGAATTCCAAAGAGGCGGATTTTAAAACAGATGTGCCGGGGAGTTTAAATTTGGGCAGACGAACGAGCCCAAATTTAAACGAGTGCGAAGGCGTAGAATTACAAGCAGGCGTAAAACCGAATGAACCGGAAAGCGTAAAACCAAATGAACGAAAGAGTGCAAATTTAGATGAGCGGCGAGATTTTATTGATGCCGCCCATCCGTCGCAAAACTCGCAAAGTCTAAATTTAAATGAGCAACGAGGCGCGGCGCGTTTGCCGCAAAATCCGCAGGCAGATACAGATTCAGGTAAAGGGCAAACCGAGTATTCGCCGCAAAATCCGAATGCGGATATAAATTTAAACAAGCAGCAGAACGCCTCCGGTGCCGCACATCCGCACCAAGAGCCGCAAAATTCGCAAAAGCTAAATTTAAACGATCGACAAGATAACGCACATTTGCCGCAAAATTCGCAGGCAGATACAAACTCTGGCGAGCGGCCGCGCGTAAATTTTATTGCGCAGACAAATTCCGCTTCGGACACTAGGGTGCAGGCGGATTTCGCTTCGTCGAACGCTAATGCTCGGACAGATTCTACTTCAGGCGCCAAAATACAGACAAATTCCATTTCAGACGCTAGTACGCAGACAGACTCCGCTTTGGACGCCAAATCGCGAGAAAATCCCGATCTAAACGCCAAGACGCGGGGAAATTTCGCAGGCTCCGAAGCGAGCTCGCAGTCCAAGGAGCAAACTGCGCTAGCGCAGGAGCTTGCGCGTCTAAACGAGGGTAAAATTTATTCAAGCTTGGATCTGAAAACCCAGATCGCGCTTGAGGGTTTTTTGAAAAGCGAGATCCTCTCTCTACGCGATAAGGGCGTTAGAAACGGCGCTGCGGTGCTGGTCGACAACGAAAGTATGAGTGTGATCGCCTACGTCGGCAGCCACGATTTTAGCGCTAATGAGGGGCAAAACGACGGCGTGCGCTCGCAAAAAAACGTAGGCTCGACGCTCAAACCCTTCATCTACGCCAAGGCCCTTGAGCACGGCCTCATCACCCCTTCAAAAAAGCTGATCGACGCGCCGATAACCTTCGCGGGCTACGTACCGCGCAACTACAACCAGGGCTTCATGGGCGCGGTGAGTGCGACTGACGCGCTAAGTCTGAGCCTGAATATCCCTGCGGTGAAGCTAAATTTGATGCTTGAGGGCGACGGGCTGTATGAGATGCTATCAAATGTGCATCTGGCGGAGTTTAGCAAGGATTATTACGGCGCAGGTATCGCTCTGGGAAGCATTTCGATGAGCCTAATGGATCTTACTCGCCTTTACAGCGCGTTTGCAAACGGCGGAAAGCTACGAAAGCTCGAAATAGCGGGCGTAAAGATCGGTGACGATGCTAAAATTTTAACCCCGCAGAGCGCCTACATCGTAACGCAGATGCTAAGAAACGCGCCGCGCTCCTACCTCGGCTCGGTATGGCAAAACACCCTAAACGCGCCGCCTCTGATGTTTAAAACGGGCACGAGCGCCGATGCGCGCGATCTCTACACCGTCGCTCTGACGCCGAAATTTACCCTCGGCGTCTGGCTGGGAAATTTCGACGGCTCCAAGACTAGAGATCTTAGCGGCGGCGTAAGTGCGGCAAAAGTCGCGTTTAATATGTTTGCCTTCCTCGATAAATCGGGCATGCTGGGCGAGGCGGAGTTTGCGCGTCCCGCAGGCGTGAGCTTGCGGCGAGTATGCACCGACGCGTACCGCGAAAAGGAGTGCGCTCAAAGCGCCGAGGATCTTACGATTGATGGAGTTGAGCCCAACGAGGAGTGCGAAATTTACGGCACGAGCGAGCTTTTTTACCTGCTAAAGCACGGCCTAGTCGATCCGCAAAAGGTGCGCGCAGGAAGGTGCGCGGCTAAATTTACCGCCGTAAAGCCCGTACTAAATGACATCAACGCCAAAACCTACGAGACCGGCGCGGACGGCACGCTGCGGCTAAAGGTGCAGTGCACGGCGGTTTTCGGCGAGCGCGTATATATCAGGCTAAGCGGCGGTTCACGGGAGTTTATAGCGCTAAATTCCACCGCGTTTACGAGGGAGAATTCCGCGGATTTGGATTCCAAGCATTCTAGCACGGCGCAGCAAGATAATTTAAAGCAGAATTTAGCACAGCAAAATTTTGCAGAACAGAATTCTACAGCACAAAATTCTATGCGACAAAATTTAGCGTCGCAGAATGTAAAATCACAAAATCTTACGAAGCAAAATTCTGCGGGATTGAATTTTATAGCTGAAAATCCAGCCACACGAAATTTGGCGTCGCAAAATTCTATCTTGCAAAATTCTACAGAGCAAAATTCGGAGGCTCAAAATTTTACAGCGAAAAATTTCGCGGATCAAAATTTCTCGCAGCAAAATTTCACGGCACGAGATTTTACCACGCAAAGCCTAGCGCCTGCAAATTCTAAAGTTAAAACGGGAGAATATTTTGCGCGCACTAACGGCGAGGCTTTTACGCTTAACCTCGGCGCAGGGGATTTTGAGCTTGGCTGCTTGGATGAAAATGCAAATTTCGCTAAAGCAAATTTTAGAGTAAATGAAAGAAAATAAAAGGTTAATTTGTATATAATTTCGTAAAATTTTTGCAAAGGAATTTTATGAAGACAAAACTACTAAGCGCAGCGCTATTTTGCGCTTTGGCTAGCTTTGCCGCGGGCGTAGAGATCAAATACGCTAGCGGGGCTTACGAGATTAGCGGGGTGGACGGCAGTGGATTTAGTGTCACGCAAAAGCAGATCTTAAAATGCACTCCCAAAATCACGGGCACCTACGAAAGCGTGAGCGAGAGCTCAATCAGGCTCTATCCTAAGCCGATGCTTAGCGCCGGGGTTAATTATTCGTGCGAGGCGCGCGGGGTGCGCTTTGAGTTCGAGACAGAGCCTTTTAGCACCGAGCATATCGCGCTTCTGCGTCCGGGGTTAGTGGCAATTAAATTTAATGATGCGGTTAGTAAGGATGCTCTACAGCAAGCGACTAGAATTTACCGCGCGCAGAATTTAGCCCAAAACGATATATCCTATGAGCTTAGCTCGCACGATGATCGGAATTTTTTATTCAGCTTCGATCCTAAGGCGCAAAACGTCGTATTGCAAATAGAATCCCTCACCTCAAAAGCGGGCGCAAAGCTGCAAAATCCAGTGGAGCTGCGCACGGATGAGGAGCCTTTTAATGATAGCATTAACGCTTCAAATTTAAGTGGCGTGCAGATCCGCCCTGCGGCTCTAAAAGACGGCTCACTTGCAGCTAGAGTGTGTTTTCCTAACTATATGGACGAGCTGTCCGCCAAATACGTAAGAATCGTAGGCGTGAGTAAATTTAGCCTCACTCAGCCGCGATATTATTATTATGACGAAGATGAAGAGGGCGGCGAAAGCGACGATCCTTCATGCTACTACTATGCAGATATAGTAAGCGACGAGTTTATGCCGAATAAAAGCTACGAGATTAGACTGCTAAAGGGCTTCGGAGATAGCTCATATATTTTGCGTGACGAGATCAAGCAAAGCGTAAAAATGGGCGACAGGCTGCCTTTCGTAGCCTTTAGCGACGAGAAAAATTTTATCCCAAAATCCGCTTCGTTAGCTTTTAAAAGCTCAAACGTAAATGAGGTTAAAATTTCGATTGCTAAAGTTCCTGAGCAAAATTTTAGGTATTTTTTAAACTTTGAAAGCAACGAAGATAGTGTAGGTGGGTTAGCTAGCGAGATCGCGGTTAAGAGCTTTGATATAGGGGGCGCTAAAAACGCCGTCGCAGAGCATAAAATCGCGATGGATTTTAAAGGCTATGAGGATGGAATTTATAAAATCACGGCGTTTTACAAAGTGGGCGAAAAGATGCAAGAGGTTTCGCGCGTAGCCTATCTTAGCGACATTACGGCTCAAGTGGTGCTGCTTGAGCGCGGTGCGCTAATTTATACTTCTAGGCTTAGTAATGGCGAGGAGCTAAGCAGAGCGAAGGTTAAAATTTACAGCGATAAAAACGAGCTAATCGTAGAGGATAAAACGGACGGAGATGGAATTTTGCGATTAGAAAATATGGAAATTCTAGCCAAAAATCCGCGCTCTATCGAGATTAGCAAAGGCGATGAGCATGCGTTCGTGCTGTTTAATAACGCCGTAGCAAGCGTCGAGAAAACGATTACTGCAAAGCGTCCGTTCGTTTATCTTGCAAGCGAGCTGATAAGTCCGAACGAGCGGCTTTTAGGCACGATCGTGATGAAAAATCGCGATTTTAGCTCTTTAAAAAATACGCCGATTAAATTTAAAATTTACGATCCTAGCGGCACTGTGGTCATCACGCGCGCGCAAAACACCGATGAGTTCGGCAGCGTTAAAATAGACGAGCTGATAGGCGAGAAAAGCGGCACTTACCGCCTGGATCTCATCTATGAGGACAAAATCATCGCTTCTAAAAGCTTCAGCGTAGAAAATTTCCTCCCAAACCGCATTAAAAATGAAATTCTCACTGCTAAAGACGAATATGGCGCGGATGAAATCATAACTTTAAAGCTAAGCTCAAACTATCTTGCAGGCGCGCCGGCTGGAGATTTGAAAGGCTCGCTGGAAGCAAACGCCTATGAAAAAGAGCTAAAAATTAAAGGCTACGAGGGCTTTTCGTTTCTAAACGATCGCTTAAAGAAAAAGGGCGCTACGCAGCTTCGCAGGGCAGAATTTACGCTAAGCCCCGCCGGTAAAAAGGAGCTTGCACTCTCGCCGGCAGCAGCTGATCTTAATGTCTCTAACGCCATAAATATTCTACTAAATTTCAGCGTAACCGAGGAGGGTAAAAACGTAAGTGCATATCGCAACCTAAGCTATCTGCCTTATGATCGTATCGTAGGAATTCGCGCGAACAAGGATTTTATTTCAAGCGGAGATAGCGTAAAATTCGGCTTTGCGCTACTAGATTCCAAAACTAAAACCGACGTCAAAGGCAAGATCGACGTTGAAATTTACCGAGACGATTTTACTTACGTTTATGACGGCAACAGATACGTCGAGCAAGAAAGCTTTAATCTCGTAAGCGCCGTTAGCACCGATGCGCGCGAGTTTGAGTACAAATTCCAAAACGGCGGCAATTATCTAATCGCCGCAAACGATTACTCAAGCGGCGCGAGTGCTGGCGTGCGCGTGGACGTAAGCGGCTGGGGATATTATGGACGGGTAAACGCTAAAGACGTGCAAAGCGCTAAAATCAAACTCGCAAGCGACAAGGTTAAAGCCGGAGATAAAATTAAAGGCGTCATCAATTCTCCGGTAGAAAGCGGCGTGCTAAATATCTCGCTCGTAGGCGAGCAGGTTTACGACTATAAAATTCTATCCATAAAAGGCGGTAGCGCGGAATTTGAGCTTAGTGTGCCGGAGAATTTCGTCGGCGGACACATCAACGCTGTAATCGCGCGCGCCGCGACACCCGCTGCGATGCCGCTTAGAGCCTATGCAAACGTGCCGGTGGCGCTAGATGCGAGCTCGCACAAGGCTAATGTGCAAATCCTAGCCGAGAAAAGCTACAAAAACGGGCAAAACGCGCAGATCAGCGTAAAAAGCGAGCCAAATTCCAAAGTCATACTCTACGCAGTCGATCTTGGAATTTTAGATATCGTCTCACAAGAGGAGCTTGATGCATTTAAGGCGTTTGACGTTAGCGCGTATTTTGCGATGCGATACTTCGACATTTACGATGATCTTAGCGTGTATCAAACTACTGCTAAAGAGCTAAGCTTCGGCGGCGACGGCGTGATGGCGAAAGCTAAACGGAATTTAAGCCCGGTCGAAAACAAAAAGCAGAAAAAATTTATCAAAATGCTGATCGCAAAAGCGGATGCAAACGGCGAGGCGAAATTTGAGCTTGCGATGCCGAAAAATTTTAACTCAACGATTCGACTAAGTGCCATGGCTATCGGAGAGGCGGCTACGATCGGCTCGGCAAACGTCGAAGCTAAGGTTCGAGACGACGTGATCATAAAACCGGCAGATCTAACCTACATGGTACGCGGCGATGAAATTTCCGTGCCGCTTACGCTCATCAATACGACTGATAAAGAACAAAAGGCGGTCTTAAAGATCAGCTCATCTCCTTCGGTTGCTATAAGCGGCGGTGAGGCAAATTTCACGCTCAAACCGCTTGAGGTCAAACATACGAACTTCACCGCGAGCGCACTTGATATTGCGGATGCGAACATTAAATTTGATCTTGACGCAAACGGGCAAAAATTTAGCAACGACGTGGAATTTGACATAATCAGCCAGTTCCCGCGCTCGAAGCTATTTCACGTAAGCTATGGCAATAAGCCGGTAACGCTCAAAATCGATCCGAGTTATAAAGAAATTTATACTCACATCAGCGCTACGCCTAATGCTTTTAGCCTAGCGGACGAGCTATATCTCTATCCTTACGGTTGCACCGAGCAGCTTACTTCAAAGATGGTAGCGGTTGATTATGTCGCACGCAAAGACTCCAATAAAACCTTAACCAACCGCGTAAACGAGTATGCAAGTAGAATTTTATCTCGCCTCAAACCTAGCGGCAGTTTCGGCTACTGGAGTGCTCACGGCGTTACTAATTACTACGCTTCGATTTACGCAAGCGACGTTTTACTAGAGCTTGACGCGCGCTATAAATTCCTTAGCAATAAGCAAAGATCGCTGATATTTAGCGCCTTAAAATCAGACTACGAAGATCAAGCGACGCTTCGAGTATATGCGGATTTCGTGCTAGATCAATACGGCAAGCTGGATGACGATGAAATAAATTTCATTTACGACAACGGCCTTTATGACAACTCGCCGATGGCTCGCATCGCTATGGCTGCGATACTTAAAAAGCACAATATGACGACCGAGTTTAACTTCATGCGTGAAAAAATAAACCAAATGGATTATGATTACGCCGAAGACGGAGCGGGCTTGACGTTTGCTAGCGACATAAGAGACGCTGCCTTTAAGCTCTACGCATTCGGCAAGGCGGGCATCAAAGACGATAGCACGGCTCGCACGGTCGATGCGATCATTCGCGATCTAAAAAATATAAACAACACGCAGGAGCGAGCGAGCGTCATACGCGGATTTGATGAGTATTTTAAGGACGCGAAAAAAGATATTAGCTTTGCTTTGAAATACGACGGCGAGACGAAAAATTTCAATTCGCCGCTGGATACCAAGCTTGCGGTTAAAGACGGCGCGATAGAATTTACGCCGATGAGCGGCAATGGCGAGCTATTTTTTACCGCTCTTGGCTTTGGATATGAAAGCGCGCCTTTAAAGCATGAGGCTTTGAGCATACAGAGCCTAAACGCTCATTCTATGGATAGCAAGAGGATTGAAATTTATCGTGAATTTATAGATGCTCGCGGCAACATAGTCGATCTAAACAAGCTTAAAGTAGGGCAGAAAATTTACTCTAAGATCAGCTGGCGAGCGAATTATTATCTTTATAATTTCGTAATCGATGAGGCGATGCCTAGCTGCTTTGAGGCGGTCAATGAACGCCTAGGCTCAGCTGCGCAGGCTAGAGTCGAGGGCATGCAAGATAGCGTGGCACTAGAACACACGGAGTATTTGTATGACCGAGTGCTTCGCTTCCCAAAAAGCGGCTATTTTTACTATGATCCACGAGACGGAGAGAATAGTAGCGGCGTCATCTATACGCCAATAAACGTGATTATGGCTGGCTCGTGCGCGCTTCCTGCGATCTCTATTGAGGATATGCAATACGAGCAGGTAAATAACTACGATCTACAAACGCTTAAATTTAAAGTCGCTCGCTAGGGGCGTAGCAATTTTAAGGCTCGGCGCGGATTTTGCATTAATTGCGATTTTCGCGCCGAGTGCGCTTTTGCGTTCACAAGCATTTTGCAAACGAGCGCCTGATAAAATTTTAAAATTTTAAATCTCGCTTGCCGAATTTTCAAATTTTATATTAATCCCTAAATTTCATAGCTTTTTACTATCCATTCATAACGTTATTCTATTTGACTTACCTTTAAATTCGAGTTATCATTTCTTTTAAATATACACTTTTAATTAAAGGAGTTGCAAATGCAAGACGTATCAAGACGTAGTTTTTTAAAGATTAGCGCGGTTGGCGCCGGAGCGCTTGCGCTGGGAGCTAGTAGCGCAAGCGCGGCGCAAAACGCCAAGGACGTTAAATTTGATGAGGAATACGACATCGTCATCATCGGCACCGGTTTTGCTGGACTTGCCGCAGCGATTAAAGCTAGCGGACGCGGTAAAAAGGTGCTGGTGCTTGAAAAAATGGGTCGCGCGGGCGGAAATTCCGTCATCAACGGCGGAAATATGGCCGCTCCTATGAATAAATTTCAAGTTGCGCAGGGCATCAAAGACAGTAAGGAGCTTTTTATCGCCGATGCCGTAAAAGACGGACTCGGGCTTAACCATACCGATCTTTTGGGCGTGATGTTTGATCGCAGCAACGATGCGGTGGATCTTTTGGTGGGCTGCGGAGCGGAGTTTAGCGATAAGTTGATCTTTGAAAGCGGCCACAGCGTCGCAAGAAGCTTGCAATCAACCAACGGCTCGGGCTCGGGCTACATCCAACCGATGATGAACAAGCTTCAAAACGATTCCAACGTCACGATCAAGACCCGCACGAAATTTGACGATTTTATCGTAGACGACAGCGGCCGCGTCGTGGGCGTAGAAGCGCGCGAGGAGTATAAATTTGATCCGAAGCTCTTTAACGACGATTTGGAAAATAAAAGCGGCGAGAAAAAGAGTTACAAAGCCAAAGACGGCGTTTTGCTAGCCTCGGGCGGATACGGGCGCGATCTATGGTACCGCCAGATCCAAGATCCGCGTGTAGTACCTACGATCGATAGCACCAATCACCCGGGAAGCTCGGCAGGAGCGATGCTTGCGGCAAATAGAATCGGCGCATTTACCCTTTTAACGTCATGGATTCAGTTCCTTCCGTATTGCTCGCCCGATGAAAAGGGCTTCGGCGCCGCGGTAAATTTCACCAACCACTGCTGCAACACCTACGGTCTAACCGTCGATCCAAAGACCGGCAAGCGCTTTATGGACGAGCATGCGGGACGCAAGATCAAGGCGGACGCTTGCTTTAAGGTTATCGGCGAGAGCGAGAAAAACGACAACTATCCGGTAAATGTCTGCGACTCTCAAGCCGTCGCCGCACGAAATCCGGTCTATACCTCAAGGCCGCTGGAAGCGGGCGTCGTGAAAAAATTCGACACGCTAGAGGAACTTGCGAAGGCTTACAATCTGCCGCTGGAGCCGTTTTTAAAGACCGTGGCCGATTATAACTCTTACGTTAAAGCGGGCAAAGACCCCGAATTCGGCAAAGTGGTTGATAAGCTAGACGGCATCGACGTTTCCAAGCCGCCGTTTTACGCAAGCCGCACGATGCCGAAGGTGCACCACACGATGGGCGGACTTGAGATCAACACCAAAGCCCAGGTCATCTCCAGCCTTACTCACGAGCCGATCCCGGGGCTCTGGGCTGCAGGCGAGGTAACCGGCGGCGTGCACGGCGCAAGCAGGCTCGGAACCTACGCGATCCTTGATTGTATGGTTTTCGGAATGATCGCAGGCGAAACAATCGGGGCTTAAATTTAGCACCTGCGAAATTTCGGCACGAAGCGGGCGTAAACGCGTGCTTTGTTAAATTTCGGCGCGAAGTAGCGGTATGTGCTTTGCGCCGAAATACTACATGTGTATTTAAAATTTTCGAGACAAAGACGCAAAGTGCGCCGTAGCATTTCAAAGCATTTTAAAATTTAAAACGCTTAAAATTCCGCGGCACGAGTTTTAAATTTGAATATCGCGCACTTTAAAATTTTATAGCGGCGGCAAAATTTCGCGCAGGCGGCGAGCAAATCCGTGCGCCGTAAATTTTAAAATTTACGCCTAAATTTCGGCTAGCGGAGCGGAATTTATTCGCTTTAAATTTGCGCTTTTAAAATTTTCTTTTCTAAATTTTTAAAATTCTATCACTAAGTCTTTACGTTAAATTTTAAATTTCGCTACGTGGGTGTATAATCTATAAAATTTCAACGCAAGGAGCAAAAAATGCAAGAAATTTCAAGACGAAATTTTATGAAAATCGGCGCGGCGGGAGCTCTGGCTTTGGCTGCAAGCAGTGCTAGTGCAACGCAAAACGCCAAAGACGTAAAATTTGACGAAGAATATGACGTTGTCGTTATCGGTAGCGGTTTTGCGGGCTCGATGGCGACACTTCAGGCTCTTAAGCGCGGCAAAAAAGTGCTTATGATCGAAAAGATGGGCCGTGCGGGCGGCAATTCCGTCATTAACGCCGGCAATATGGCGGTGCCAAATAACGAATTCCAAAAAGCCGCGGGTATCACGGATAGCAAAGAGGCTTTTATCGCAGATTGCCTAAAAGACGGGCTAAATTTAAATCACGTAGATTTGCTAGGCGTCATCTACGACCGCGCAGGCGACGCTTTTGAATACCTAAAAAGCATCGGAGTGGAGTTTTCGGGCAAGGTGATATCTGCTAGCGGACACTCGCTAAAGCGCGCCGTACAGGCCAAAAATGCCAGCGGCTCGGGCTACATCCAGCCGATGCATAAGGCGATCGAGGAAAATGCAAATGCCGTAATCAAAAAGCGTACTAAATTTGATGATTTCATCGTGGACGACAGCGGTCGCGTCGTGGGCGTAAAGTGTCGCGAAGAATATAAGTTCGATCCGCAGCTTGCTAGCGACGATAGGGAAAACAAAAGTGGTGAAGTAAAATTTTTTAAAGCCAAAGATGGTGTCATTTTGGCTGCGGGCGGATACAGTTCGGATAAATGGTTTCGCGCGCAGCAGGTGCCGTATCTAAAAGACAATATCGAAACCGTAAGCCAACCAGGCGCTACCGCAGGTGCGCTTATCGCGGCGATGAAGCTAGGTGCGAATCCTTTGCAACTCAGCTGGATTCAACTAAATCCTTATACTAATCCTAGCGAGAAGGGATTTGGTACTTCTGCGCTATTTTCAAATCACTGCGCTAACGACTATGGTCTAACCGTCGATCCAAAGACGGGCAAACGCTTTATGAACGAGCACGCCGGGCGCAAGATCAAAACCGAAGCGATCTTTAAATGCATGGCGGAGAGCGAAAATAACGACAACTATCCCGTAAATATCTGCGATCAAGCCGCAGTTGATGCAAATAATCCGGTCTATACGTCAAAAGGCGTAGAAGCAGGCTCAATTAAAAAATTTAATACCTTGGAAGAGCTTGCAAAATTTTATAAAATTCCGCTGGAGCCGTTTTTAAAAACCGTCGCGGATTTTAACGGCTATGTCAAAGCAGGAAGTGACCCGGAGTTTGGCAAGCCTTTGACAAAAGCCGATGTAGGCGGTATCGACGTATCAAAAGCTCCATTTTATGCGTGCCAAACAAGCCCGAAAATTCTTTACTGCATGGGCGGCGTGCAGATCAATACCAAAGCTCAGGTTATCGACGCAGCTAGCGGCGAGCCGATCGCAGGGCTATATGCAGCGGGCGAAATCACCGGTGGCGTTCACGGCGCAAGTAGGCTCGGTACGATGAGTATGGCCGATTGTATGGTCTTTGGCATGGTAGCGGCAGAAAATATCGGCGCATAAATTTGAATTCGCGCAGCTTAGTAGACAAAATAAAATTTGCGGAATTTCTACTTGGAATTCCGCAATAAAATTTACTATGCAGTTCTGCTAAAAATTCCGCGCGACGTCCTTTCGGGCGCTGCTGTACGTAAAATTAGCGCGGAATTTAAAAGATCGTTGATTAGCCGGCATAAAAAAGCTCATCGCCAAATTAAAATTTAAAAATAAAGCTGCGGATGAATTGGCGCAGAATTTTGAAATTCCATAGAAATTCTATGGAATTTTGGCGAAGTAAAATCGCAAAATTCCTAAGCATTTACCGATAAGTCGTAGAATTCGACTCCACAAATTTTACCTCAAGGAGCATTCGAGTGCTTAGTATTTTTAAAAATCCGTCGCAGCAGAAGCTTATTTTTCTAAGCTCGCTTGCTTTTGTGGCGTTTTTTAACTTCTCGTTTTTTAAAAATATCATAAACGCCTACGGAATCTCGGGGCTAAATTTTATCTATCTTGTCTGCGACGCGGTAATTTTGATCGCCCTTTTGACGCTATTTTTTACAATTTTTAGCTCGCGCTATACGACCAAGCCGATTTTGATGATATGCTTTTTTATTTCGTCGTTTACGGCGTATTTCATGGATAGCTATAACGTCGTAATCGATTCGGAGATGATCCGCAATGCAGCCCAGACGAACTTTGCCGAGTCAGCGGATCTTTTTAGCCCGAGACTAGCGATTTACGTGCTGGTGCTGGGCGTCTTGCCCTGCGTGCTGATTGCTCGCTCGCGCGTTAGCTACCGTCCGCTTAAATTTGAAATTTTAGCTAAGCTTAAAGCGGCTGGCATTTGCATAATAATCATTGCGGCGCTGCTTTTTGGATTTAGCAAATACTACGCGTCGTTTTTCAGAGAGCATAAAATTTTACGCAGCTACGCAAATCCCGGATATTGGATCTACAGCGGCGTTAAATTTGTCGCAAAATCCAAAAAGCAAGGCTCGCAGCCTCTGATGCAAATCGCTACGGACGCGCATATCGATGAAAATTCTACAAGCTCAAAAAAGCTCGTCGTCGTAGTCGTGGGCGAAGCGGCGAGAGCGGATAGATTTTCGCTAAACGGCTACGAGCGAGATACTAATCCGCTACTAGCCAAAGAGCAGGGTGTCGTAAGCCTAAGCAATACCCATTCTTGCGGCACTTCGACGGCGCAAAGCGTGCCATGCATGTTTTCGCTGCTAAATCGCGATGAATTTAGCGTCGAAAAGGCTGCAGAGGAGCAAAACGTATTAGACATACTAAACCGCGCTGATGACATGGCGATTTTGTGGCGCGATAATAATTCCGATTCCAAAGGTGTGGCGCTGCGCGTAAAATATCAGGATTTTAAAATTCCGCAAAATAATCCGATCTGCGACGTGGAGTGTAGGGACGAGGGGATGCTTGCGGGGCTTTATAAATTTGTCGCCGAAAACGCGGGCAAAGATGTATTAATCGTGCTGCATCAGATGGGCAATCACGGGCCTGCGTATTTTAAGCGCTATAAGAAAGAATTTGAAAAATTTAGCCCCGTTTGCCGCGATAACGAGCTTGAAAACTGCTCGCAGCAAGAAATTTCAAATGCCTACGATAACGCGATTTTATACACGGATTATTTTTTAAGCAAGGTTGTAGAATTTTTAAAACCATATTCTAAGACGTACGAAACGGCGATGATCTATATGAGTGATCACGGCGAGAGCCTCGGCGAGGGCGGCGTTTATCTGCACGGCATGCCCTATCTTTTCGCTCCCGAGGCGCAAAAGCATATCGGTGCGATTGTTTGGCTAGGTGAGGGAAAAATGCGCGAAAGATACGATCTGAGCGTACTTAAATCACATAAGGATGACGCTTTTTCGCACGATAATCTTTTTCACACGCTGCTTGGAATTTTTGAAGTAGATACTAAAGTGTATAACAAGGATTTGGATATTTTAAGCGGAATGAAAAATTAGAATTTTGCACTAAATTTCGTCGTAAATTGTGAGTGAAATTTTAGCAATAAAAAATTTTATTGGCAAAATTCTAATTTAAGCTTAGTTTGAAATTTTACCTAAACTTGAGCAAAATCTGCTCTAAAATTTTTTATGCAAAAGCTAATGCAGAGGCAAAGTGCTGCAAAAGCTTAATCTCTCATTTATCGTTGCGAGCTATGAATTTTTTAAATTTCATTAGAAATTTTACGTGCAGTTTTGATAAATGCCTGCGCTAGATGGTTTAGACGTTTGCCTTTTTTGTAGGCGATTATCAGCGTATTATCGAGCTCGCGCGCGCCTACATCAAAGAGCTTTATCCTACTTGCCTTATCTTCTTTTATCATCTGCGGTATGCTAAAGCACGCTCCCACGCCGCTTGCGACGATAGCATTGGCGATATCGAAAGTCTCCGTGCGACACAGCACTTTCGGCGCAAATCCCGCAGCAGCAAAAAATGCATCTATCTGCTCGGCGCTTCTTAGGCTTTGATTAGGCAGGATGAATCTTTCCTCTTTTAAGCGCGAAATGTCAATTTTAGGAACAGATTCGTTTTTAAACTCAAGCGAGAGCGGATGGGTGAAGCTTAGAGCGACATAGGTTTTTTGCGTTAGAATTTTAACCCCGTCAAGCCCGCTCATATCGATGGGTAGTATTAGCATACCGACATCAAGATCACCTTGAAGTAGCATTTCGCGAATGCTAAGCGCAGAAGAAAACTGCGTGATTTGTAGATCCGAATCCTTAAATTTCTTGCAAAACATCGGCAGTAGCGACGGTAGGAGATTATAGCCGTTTTGCGAAAAACCGATGCGAATTTTATCATTTTTTACGCCGCTTATTTCAGAGATATCGCTTTTTAGGTCGTTTATGGCGTCAAAAATGACTTTTGCTTTACTAGCATAAATTTTTCCCGCGTGCGTAAGCGAAATGGGATTACTCGTGCGGTTAAAAAGCTGCGTTCCAAGCTCACGTTCCAGTGATAAAATGCTCTGTGATAGCGACGGCTGCGGGATTTTAAGTGCCTCGGCAGCCTTAGTAAAGCTACGGAATTCTGCTACTTTTAATACTAGCTCCATGCGATGCAAATTCATTTAGCCTCTCCAATTGATAATTTAATTCTTATGAAATGATACACTAAATAATATTTGACTTATGTTAAAAATGAAACTAAAATTACGCTTTTAGTTTAGAACTTTAAACTTAAGCTAAGAATTTCTCAAATGGAGAGGAAAATGAGCGAATCAAATTTCAATAGACGTGATTTTTTGAAATCGGCCTGTATCAGCGTCGGCGCGCTTAGCCTTAGCGGCTGCGTGGATACCGACAAAAGTAAAAGCGAAGGCGGCGGCAACGAAGGCGGCCTTCCTAGTGTGGATGTACTCGTTATCGGTTCGGGAGGCGCGGGTTTGCGTGCAGCCGTAGCGGTAAGAAAGAGTAATCCAAATCTTAGCGTAGTCGTGGCTACGAAGATGATGCCTTCGCGCAACGCCACCTGTATGGCGGAAGGCGGTATCAACGGCGTTACTAGTTTCAGTGGCGGCGATTCGTATAAACTCCACGCCTACGACACCGTAAAGGGCGGCGCATATCTCGTAGATCAGGATGCTGCGATTAAATTTTGCGAGCTTGCGGGCCCTACGATTGCCGAGATGGATTACATCGGCACGCTATTTTCCAGAAACGCCAGCGGCGGCGTGGATGGCAAAGAAAGCGGCGTCCCGGGCGGCGTAGCGCAGCGCTTTATGGGCGGCGCGTCTAAAAAACGATGCAACTATTCCGCCGATAAGACGGGTCATATCTTGATGCACGCTTGTTTTGACGATGCGGTTAGCAACGGCGTGAAATTTTTAATCGATCACGAGCTTCTTGAGATCAGCGCGCCTGAGGGCAAATGCGAGGGCGTCGTACTTCGAAATATCCAAACCGGCGATTTTTATCCAGTGCTTTGCAAAGCCTTGGTAATAGCAACGGGCGGATATACGAGGATGTTTTACAACCGCACCTCGGTGCCTTATATCGCTACCGGCGACGGTATTGCGGCAGCGCTGCGCGCGGGTCTTGGATTTAGCGATCCGGAGATGGTGCAGTTTCACCCCACAGGCATCAAAAGCGGCGGCGCGCTCATCACCGAAGCGGCGCGCGGCGAGGGCGGGTATCTGCTTAATAACAAAGGCGAGCGCTTTATGAAAAACTACCACGAAAAGATGGAGCTTGCGCCGCGCGATGTCGTAGCTCGCGCGATCGAAACCGAGATCCGCGAGGGCAGGGGATACGGCGAGGGGCTCGGCGCATACGTGCTGCTTGACGTAAGACATCTCGGAAAAGATAAAATTTTAAAAGCCCTTCCTAAGATCAGACACACCGCCATTTTGTTTGAGGGTATCGATCTAATCGAACAGCCGATTCCGATTCGTCCGACGGCACACTACTCGATGGGCGGCATCGAAGTCGCAAAATTTGACGATATGAGCACTAAAATTTCGGGGCTTTACACTGCTGGCGAAGCGTCTTGTATTTCGATCCACGGCGCAAACCGCTTGGGCGGAAATTCTTTGACCGACGCAGTCGTAACGGGCAAACTCGCAGGACTAGGCGCAGCGGATTATGCCGCGAAGCAGGAGGGATTCGGCTCGGGTAAAAGAGCGAGCGAGCTGGCGCAAAAATGGCAGGCTAAATTTAAGCAGATCGCAAACGGCTCGGGCAAGGCAAACGAGATGTATGAGTTGCGCGAAGAGCTAGGCGCGCAGCTTTGGGATAATATGGGCATCTTTAGAACCGGCGAGAAGCTCGATCTGCTTTCGCAAAATTTAGAGAGTATCAGAGCGCGCTACGACGAGCTGCACGTTGCGGATGCAAATCCGGTTATGAATACCGCATTTACTGACTACGTCGAGCTTGGAAATTTGATCCTGCTTGCGCGCTGTGCGTGTTTGGCTGCGCAAAAGAGGCTGGAAAGCCGCGGCGCGCATACCAGAGAGGATTATCCGAAGCGCGACGATAAAAATTTCTTAAAGCACAGTATCGTGACGATGAACGATGCAGGCGAGCTAAGCTTGGGCTACAAAGAGGTCGTCGTTACGGAATTCTCTCTTGACGGAAGGAAACCTCAATGAAATTTATCATAGACCGCTTCGACGGAAGCAAAAATTATAAGCAAGCCTATGAGCTTAGTTTAGAGCAGATCAAAGGAAAGACCCTGCTTGGAGTTTTGCAGTTTATAAAGCAAAATTTAGACATCACTTTAAATTTTACCGCAGCGTGCCGTATGGCGATATGCGGAGCTTGTGCCGTGAGGGTAAACGGACACTCATATCTTGCCTGCGATACCAAGATGGAGGCTCTGCTTGCGGAGTATGAAAACCCCGATAGCTTTACGATCTCGCCGCTAAATAATTTCCGAGTGATTTCGGATCTAGTGGTGGATTGGGAGCCAAGTATCGAGAATTTAAGAAAAATCAAACCTACGATCACGCCTAAGAAAGAATTTAGCGCAGAGAAAGGCTGTAAGCAAAGCCCGGAGCAGATGGAACGCGTAAAAAAGCAGTGGGATTGTATTCTTTGCGGATGTTGCGCTAGCGAATGCAATAAGCTTGGAGCCGATGCGAGCGATTATATGCAGCCCTTTGTTTTTACGCATGCTAACCGCGCCGCGTTTGATTCAAGAAGCAGGGACGCTATGCCTCATCTAAAGCCTACGGTACTAAACGGATTATGGCTATGCGTGCACTGCCAAGAGTGCGCCGATCGCTGCCCTAAAGGCATAAGCGCTCAAAGCGATATCACCGCACTTCGCGCCCTAGCGATGAAAAAGGGCTTAACCGCAGGAAGCGGTCCTGGTCATGCAGAGGCATTCCTGTTAGACATCGTAGAGGGAAGCGGAAGATTAAACGAGATCAAGCTCGCTTTAAGAAGCGAAGGGGTATTTGCCAATATGGGCAAGATGGACGTAGCGGCAAATTTAATGGCTGCCGGCAAGATGAATCCTCTTCATGCTTTCGGCGGTGAGGAGATCGAAGGACATGCAGGGCTCGTTAAGATGATAGAGGCCGCACGTAAGGCTCAAGCTAGCGGCGAGATAGAATAAGGAGGAGAGGATGAATAACGAATTTGCATTTTTCCCGGGTTGCGTCTTAAGTCAAGCTGCAAAGGAATCTAAAATTTCACTTGAAGCGATCGCTCCGGTACTGGGTATTAAACTTCACGAGATAAAGGGCTGGAGCTGCTGTGGGGCTAGTCAAGCTCAATGCGTCGATCCTATGGCAAGCCTAGTAGCCAATGCCAGAAATATCGCGCTAGCCGAGGGTATGAATATGCCTCTGCTAACTACCTGCTCCACCTGTATGCTAACTCTAACTAAAGCAAAGCTAGCTTTGGATAAGGGAGCCAAAAGCTATATCAATACCTTTTTAAAAGAGGGCGGTATGCAGTATCAGGGAAGCACCGAGATAACGAGCCTGCTTTGGGTTCTATATCAAAGCTTAGACACGTTAAAAGCTAAGGTCACGAGGCCGCTAACAAATTTAAAAGTAGCTCTATTTTACGGCTGTCACTCATTAAGACCGGAGCGAGAGCTTAAAAAAGAAAGCTCGACCAATCCGAAAAGCTTTGAAGCTGTAGTTAGCGCACTTGGCGCTCAGATCGTGCCTTTTGAAAAGCGCCTTGATTGCTGCGGCTTTCACGCTAGCTATCCTGCGGTAAAATCGGTTCAAAAGATGTCAAGCGAGATCGTAAATGACGCTGCCGAGCACGGAGCGGACGTAGTAGTTACCCCTTGTCCGCTATGTCAGATGCAGCTTGATATCTATCAGGAGCGATACCAAGAAGCGATGAACTCCAAGGCAAGAAAGCCGATCATTCATCTATCTCAGCTGGTAGGACTTGCTCTTGGGCTAAGCAACGAACAGCTTGGACTAAATATCAATATCCAAGATGCAACGAAACTGGTAAGCTAGTTTTTGAGAAATTTTTAGAATTTTCTAAAGATTTAACGAATGGTTTTGCAAAAATACTTCGCTGCGGCGCACACATAGTGCGCCTCGCTAGTATTTCACAAAATCATCCAACCTACGCCTGCTTTATCTTGAACTGCTTTTCGATACTATAAAATTCTTGATAAAATTTCACTGCTTCGTAAATTTAACGCTTCATAAAATTTAATGCTTTCTCTGTCGTAATTTAAAGTTTAGCCCACCGCGCTAAATTTTAATCCGCCTTTTATTTTTAAATTTAAAACCTACTAGACGATGAATAAATATAAAATTTTAATTAAATCTAACAAAATTTAAGGTGCATGAATTCTAAATTTCGATAGAATGCCATTTAAAAATATCCTAAATTTCAGGAGGACATTATGGCTGATTTAGCTCAAATTTCGGCTAGACTTGATGCCGTTGAGCGTTTGCCGCGAATAAAAGCGGATGAGAGCATACAAGAAAGGCTTAAGAGCAAAGGTTTTTCGCGTCGCGATTTTATGAAATGGAGCGGAGCAATGACCGCGATGCTCGGGCTTCCGGCCGCATTTGCACCGAGCGTGGCGCGAGCTGCGGAACTTGCGGATCGCCTGCCAGTGATCTGGCTTCATATGGCGGAGTGCACGGGCTGTAGCGAGAGCTTACTTCGCACCGATACGCCTACGATCGATAGCCTTATATTTGATTACATCAGCCTCGAATACCACGAAACGATAATGGCTGCCGCAGGCTGGCAAGCCGAGGAAAATTTAGAGGGCGCGATCGAAAAATACAAGGGGCGCTATATCTTAATGGTCGAGGGCGGAATTCCAAGCGGCGAGAATGAATTTTTTCTAACAGTGGGTCCTGAGGGCAAAAGCGGAGCTCAGCACTGCAAGCACGCTGCCGAAGGAGCTGCGGCGATATTTGCTATCGGCACCTGTTCGAGCTTCGGCGGTATCCAAGCCGCGGCTCCGAATCCGACCGGCGCCGTAGGTTTGGATAAAATCATAAACAAGCCCGTCATCAACGTCCCGGGCTGTCCGCCTAGCGAAAAAAATATCGTCGGCAACGTGCTAAATTTCATCCTTTTCGGCACGCTTCCAAGCCTTGACGTTTACAACCGACCGAAATGGGCTTACGGGCTGCGCATCCACGATCTGTGCGAGCGTCGCGGACATTTCGACGCGGGCGAGTTTGTAGAAAGCTTCGGCGATGCGGGCGCAAAGGACGGATATTGCCTTTATAAAGTAGGCTGCAAGGGCCCTTATACGTTTAATAACTGCTCGCGCGAGCGCTTCAACTCCCACACTAGCTGGCCGGTACAAGCGGGTCACGGCTGTATAGGTTGCTCGGAGCCTGATTTTTGGGATCATATGGGACCTTTTGAGGAGCCTTTGGCGGATCGCCTTTATGAAAGTGTTTTCGGCGGGCTCGGCGCTGATGCTACCGCAGATAAGATAGGTGTCGGAATTTTAGCGATCACGGGTGTTGCGGTAGCGGCACACGCGGCGATTGCGTCATTTAAGAAAGATAAAGGGGAATAATCATGTCGCAAAGAATCGTAATAGATCCGATAACCAGAATAGAGGGACATTTAAGAATAGAGGTCGTAGTGGATGATGAAAACGTCGTCCGCGAGGCTTATAGTAGCTCGACGCTATGGCGCGGGCTTGAGACTATAGTAAAAAATAGAGATCCGCGCGACGCGGGATTTTTTATGCAAAGAATTTGCGGTGTCTGCACCTTCTCACATTACAAAGCGGGTATCGTCGCGGTAGAAAACGCCCTCGGTATTACTCCGCCGCTAAATGCCTTGCTAACGCGCACGCTGATGGCTAACGCGCTATTTTTGCACGATCATCCGGTGCATTTTTATCAGCTCCACGGGCTTGATTTCGTAGACGTCGTAAGCGCTCTTAGCGCCGATCCTAAAAAAGCGAGCGAGGAGGCGTTTAAATACTGCGATACCCCTTATGCGTGCGGTGCGGATAAACTAAAAGAGGTGCAAGATCGCGTGGGCGCTTTCGTTAAAAAAGGCGCTTTGGGGCCTTTTGCCAACGCCTACTTCGGCCACCCAACATATAAGTTTAGCCCGGAGCAAAATTTGATCGCTCTTTCGCACTATCTTGAGTGTTTGCGCATTCAGCGCACGGCGGCTCAGATGATGGCGATATTCGGTGCGAAACAGCCTCATCCGCAAAGCCTCACCGTAGGCGGCGTCACCTGCGTGATGGATATCCTAAGCCCTGCGAGACTGGGCGAATATATGTCTAAATTTAAAGAGGTCGCGGACTTCGTAAATCGCGCCTACTATCCTGATCTCGTAATGGCTGCGAAGGCTTACGGCAACGAGCCTAGCGTGCTAAACGATATCGGCGTGGCAAATTTATGGACGCATCAAGAATTCCAGCTTTCAAAGAACGAATGGCTATTTCAAAGCGGCATGATTATGAACGGCGATATTAGCAAGGTTTTGGAGCTGGATGAGAACAAGATCACCGAGGAGGCAACGCATGCGTGGTATAAAAACGATGCGGCGCTTCATCCTTACGACGGCGAGCAAGAGCCGAATTATACGGGCCTTAAGGACGGACAGAGCATCGACGCGCACGGCAAAGAAGCGCATACGAAGGTGCTCGATACCCAGGGCAAATACACCTGGATCAAAGCTCCGCGCTACGACGGCAAGCCGCTTCAGGTAGGACCGCTTGCAAATATCGTGGTAAATTACGCTAAGAAAAACGAGCGCGTAGTAAAGGTCGTGGATCAATTCCTAAAAGACGCTGGCTTGCCGCTTGAAGCGGTATTTTCGACGCTTGGACGAACGGCGTGCCGTATGATCGAAGCTAAAGTCGTAGCCGACAACGGACTGATTGCGCTAGAAAATTTGATCGCAAACATCAAAAGCGGCGATACCGAAACCTGCGCAAAATATGTAATCGATAACTCAAAAGAGTACAAAGGTTGCTATATCGGTCACGTGCCGCGCGGCGCACTTAGCCACTGGTGCAGGATCGAAAAGGGCGTCATCAAAAACTGGCAGGCGGTCGTACCTTCTACTTGGAACGCGACGCCGAAGGATAAAGACGGCGCTATGGGCGCTTACGAATCCTGCTTGATCGGGCTTAAACTTGCCGATCTTTCCAAGCCGCTAGAGATTATCCGCCGCATCCATTCATTCGATCCTTGCATCGCCTGCGCCGTGCATGTAATGGACGCTAAAGGAGCGGAGCTCGGCTGCTATAGGGTAGATCCCAGCAAAGGATAAACGATGAAAAAAAGATTTGCGGAATACGAGTTCTCCATCGGTCTTAGGCTCACGCACTGGCTGCGTGCGCTTTGCATTACGATTTTGGTGATTACCGGATATTACATCGCCTTTGTTTTCACCGCGCCCGAGATTAATCCCGAGCCGGTGCTTTTCATGCAGGCTAAATTTAGATTCGTGCATCTGATCTTCGGCTTTGCGATGATCGGTGCGGCGATCTTTAAAACCTACCTTTTCTTCTTTGATAAAAAGAGCAGAAAAGAGCTTTTAAGCATCAAGGATTTTTTTAGCCCGCGCGTCTGGATAGCTCAGATCAAATACTATATCTTTTTGGGCGAGCACCCGCATCTTCGCGGCGTTTATAACCCATTGCAGTTCATATCATATCTGGGCTTTTATCTAGTGCTGTTCGTAATCTGCCTAACGGGTATGATCTTATATGTGCATGTCTATCACGAAGGGCTCGGCGGCGCGCTATACGGGCTCTTGCGCCCGCTGGAAGCGGCGATGGGCGGTCTAAGCGAAGTGCGAATGATACATCATCTTTGTATGAATATCATCATAATCTTCGTACCGATCCACGTCTATATGGCGGTCTTTAATGCCGTCAAGGGCAAGGACGGCGCGATGGATGCGATCGTAAGCGGCTATAAATTTAAAAAGGAAGAGCACGCTTGAGGGTGCTGGTACTGGGTATCGGCAACGTCATCTACGCGGACGAGGGCATAGGCGTACACTTCGTCCGCGCGCTCGCGCAGAACTATAAGTTTTATCCTAAAGCCGCCGCACGAAATTCTATGGCGGGCGAGAATTTCGCGGCGCAGAATTTTATACAAAATTCTGTCCAAGTATCTGCGATACAAAATTCTACCTCGCAAAATTCTACAGAGCGCGACCCCTTGCAAAATTTTGCGGATGAAAATTTTATCTCCGAGCAAAATTTCGCAGCAGTAAATTTAGACCGAAATTCTACTTCAGAAAATTCCGCAAAGCAGGATTCCGCTTCAAATTTTACTTCGCAAAATTCCGTCATAAATTCCGTAGCCCAAAGCTCTATCAATTCGGATTTCATCGCCGTAAATTCAGCCGCGCCGAGCGATAGTGCGGATCAGATCAGCTTTATTGACGGCGGAACTCTGGCTAGCTTTTTGATGCCTACGATGGCGGAATTTGATGAAATTTTGCTCGTAGATTGCATAGACGCGGAGGGCGCAAAGGGCGGCGAGGTATATTTTTTCGACTACGACGCGATGCCTAAGCAGATCAGCTGGAGCGGTTCGGCGCACGAGGTCGAAATGCTTCAAACCCTGCAGATGATGGATCTTTGCGGCGATCTGCCTCACGTTAAAATTCTAGCTGTCGTGCCGCGGCGCATCGAGGAAGCAAGCTTTAAGTTAAGCTCCGTGATTTTAGAGTCCTCAAAAACCATGGAAAAAACGGCGCTTAAGTACTTATCGGATCTTGGCTTCGCGCATGAAAAAATCGCCGATCTTAGCGCCCAAGACATCGCGGATCGATTTGCAAAAAGGGGGCGAGATGATAGTAGCATATGAGTTTAACTACCTTAATGAAAACGCGCTGATAGCGCACTTCTTGCTGTTTTATGCTCGCAAAAGCGCACTTGAGTTTTGCCTGAAAAAAGAGGCGAGCTTAATAAGTCTTTTCGTGCGCGGCGGCGAGGATGAAATTTTAAAATTTAGCGACGAGGCGATGCCGCTGATTCCAAACTCTATATTTTTGGCAAAATCCTCCGTGCGCGTGGTGGACGAGGGCAACGCCGAAGCGAAAGCTCTGAAATTTAACGGCACGTTTGAAGGTGCCTCTTCGAGCGATTTAAGCAAATTTTTAGAGGATGAAATTTCGAATGCCCGTAGCGCGGCTAAATTTAATAATTTCACTCCGCGAGTGATGAAGGAATACCTCGCTCGCGCCGAGCCGTCTCAAAACGAATTCGGGATAATAAGCGGCGCCGGCGTTCTTAACGACGGTAAATTTGAAGCGGTAAGCAGGGAAAATTTCGCCAGCTTGCTGGAGCTTTGCCGCCTAAGCTTACTCCACGCCCAGAAGGTGCAGATCGAGCGCGGCGACGCAACTTTCACGCTCAAGGCGGACGTGGATTTTGGCGCCGACTTTCTGATAGCCGCGGGAGTGGGCGCGCTAGATGGGATTTTTGTGAGCGACGAAAAGAGTAAAATCGCGCTCGCAGCCTTCGAAAAGCCGCTTATAAGCCTAAAAACCAATGCGATCTTTAGAAAAAACCACGAGGACGCGCCTAAATTTTTTGACGTAAAGCTTGCGGGCGACATATTCGTATTTGCGCTGGGGCGCGCTTTGGCAAGCGACGGGATCTATTTTTTAAGCGCAAAATGCGAAAGCGCAGCGCAGAAAGATAAAATTTTTAAGGTCGCGCCGCTGCAAAACGGCTTTTTGATCGTGCAAAACGAGGACTTTTTAAGCGACAGCGCAAGCTCTTATCTGAAAAACTCAAACGACAAAAACTCCGCTCCTTTTGCGCTTACGTGCCGCGAGAAGGGGGTTTTGAACGACTCCAAAAAACGCGTTTTGCGCTGCTTTTTGGGCGTGGGCACGGACGACGAGATCGCAATTTACGGCGAAAGCTCTAAAAAAATTCTGCTTAAATTTAATCTGCCGCGCAGTTTTGACGAACTTAAGGCTCAAATTTGCGCGGACGAAACAGGCGCGAAACTATTTGAAAATTTTAGCGCCAAATTTAACGTAGACGCCGCGAAAATCCATGAAATTTTAAAAAGCGCAAATGCGGGATTTTACGGTATCTTTAGCGTCGCCGCGCAGCTTATCTGGGGGCGCGATGCGGCGTTTTTGATGGCGAGCGCGGAGGATTTTGCGGGCGGCAAAGGGGTGCGGCTTGATTTTTGCACGGACGAGCGCGGCTATGTGCAAGCGGACAAAATTTTACGCTCGGCGATGAGCTATGCGCTCGCAGGCGCCAATGAAAAGCTATTTGCGTTCGGATTTTTCGATAGTTTGAGCTACTTTTTAAGCGATTTGGCGGATGAGCGCAAAGAGGATTTTGACGTTTTGATCTTCGGCGGAGCGATGTTTAGCGGGCGCAAATTTGCGGATTTGATGCTTAAGCTTTGCAAAAATTTTGACGCGAGCTTTAGCGACAGCTTCGCGCTTCAAGCTCGCTAGATCGGGCATATATGCGTATTTTTGGCAAAGCTTCGAAGCCTTATTCGCAAAACAGCGAGTTGCGCGGGCATTGCGGTGCCGATAGCTGCGCCATGCGGGCTAAGCTTAGCACAAACGAGATCGCGCGAAATTTTAAAAAAGCGGCAAAAGGCGCAGAAGCAAAGGATCAAATTTTATTAAATTTGGAGCACATTTTGCAGCGTCCGGAACGCTTTGTCCGCCCGCCGCGAGCGCATTTTGCTCGCAAAATGGCTTCTGCGTCGCGCAATTTATGAAAGTATGTGCATGAAAGCGGCTAAATTTGAGGTTTTCGGAGCGGTGCAGGGGGTCGGGTTTCGCCCGTTCGTCTACAAGCTTGCCGTAGATTTGGGGTTGAAAGGCGAGGTTTATAACGACGGCGAGGGCGTTAAAATCGTCGTTTGCGCAGACCTTTTCGGAGCGCAACAGAACCCGGTCGATAAAAATTCCGCCCCTTTAAATTTCGATCAACCCAATTTTAACGAAATTCAAGCACAGAAAGTATCGTTATCAGCTACTCGGTCTTTAAATTCTACCGAGTCGGATTCTAACGAGACCGCAAGCTCGTCACTAAATTTTACGGGCTTAAATTTAAATCTGAACTCCATTTCGCCGCAAAGCGCACCGAACTTACCGAATGATTCGGCCGGCTCGCTACGTGATCTAGCAAACGATTTAGCAAATCCGCCTGATTTGACGAGCTTGCCGTATGATTTGACGAGAGATTTTCAAGCCGCAGCGAGCGAGAAATTTTTACCCAACTTATCCGAGCTAAATCTAAACGGGCAGGGCTCCATCTCGCCAGCTTTGCCCGAGCAAAACCTCCGCTCACAGGATTTACAGGACTCCAAGCGCGATTTGCAAAACGCCGAGCAAGATCTGCGCGAAGAAGAAATTTTAAAAATTTTCGAGCAGCGCCTTCGCAGCGAGGCGCCGCCGCTTTGCCGAATTGATAGAATCATCCGCACAGATATTAATACGCAAGATTTTGCGCAGAATTTTACTGATTTTAAGATCACGCAGTCCAAAGAGGGGCGTAAATTTAACCCAATTTTGCCCGATTTTGCGATCTGCGATCAGTGCAAAAAAGAGTTTTACGACCCGCAAAACCCGCGCTTCCACTATCCTTTTATAAACTGCACCGATTGCGGCCCGCGCCTTAGTATTATCGCCGCGCTGCCGTATGACCGCGCAAATACCACGATGAGGGCATTTGAGATGTGCGAGTTCTGCCGCGGCGAATACACGGATCCGCTCACGCGCCGCTATCACGCCGAGCCGATCTCCTGCCCGCACTGCGGCCCGCAGCTGTTTTTATGTGGCGCGGACGGCGAAATTTTATCAAGCGGCGAGGAGGCGATAGCGCGCACGGCGGAGCTTTTGCGGCGTGGGCAGATCGGCGCGATCAAAGGTATGGGCGGCTTTCACATCGTCTGCGATGCGACGAACGAGCGCGCGGTACGCATGCTGCGAACGCTCAAAAAGCGCCCGAGCAAGCCTTTTGCGATCATGTGTCGCGACGCAGCGCAAGCAGGGCGCGCAGCGAACCTAAGCGCAGAAGAGGAGGCGCTGATAGACTGTAACGTCAAGCCGATCGTGATTTTAAAAAAGCGTGAATTTGTTTGGCGCACAGAGGCCGGCTTTGCGGCTGATTTCGGTACGCAAAATTTAAAGGCGCGAGGCGAAAATTCTATATCGCCGAAATTTGCTGGCAATCCAGAGGATTTGGCGCAAGAGCAGGACTCTGCGTTACGAAATTTACGCAATTTAGCGGCACAAAATTTTAGCGCGCAAAATATTGGAGTTTGCGCGGAGCAGGGCGGGTTGCATAGTGCGCAAATTTTTAGCAAAACGGCGCGACGTAGTTTCGCCTGCGATGCGTCGGTTGCAGACAAATCTAGCTCGCGGAGCGCAGAAAACGAGCTAGGACGCGGATCGAATGGGTCTGGTTCGCAGTGCGCGGCTAAAAATTTGAACTCGCCGCAAGCAGAAGGCGAGGCGGAGCTGCGATATACGACTAACAAATTAAATTTACAGTCCGCAGCAGATAGCCAAGACTCGCGATGCGCGGCGAATGAGCCTGATTCTCGGCTTGCGCCGGACGAGTCTATTTCGCAAAATTCGGCGAATATGCAGGGCTTGCGACATGCTGCAAATAAGGCAGATTTGCAATGTGCAGTGAACGAGCCGAGTTCGCAACAGACGTTAAATTCGCAAGGCTCATCATTAACTCAGCCGCACACGACGGACGCGCGCGACGCCCATTCCGATAGCGAGGGCGATTTCGTGCGTTTGCCCGCGAGTTTTTCGGCGATTTTTAGAGCAGGCGCGATTTTTATCGCTCCAAGCGTGGCGCCGAACCTTAATAAAATCGGCATTTTCCTAGCCAATACCGGCGTGCATCTGCTGCTTTTTGAATACTTTGATCGCCCGATCGTCGCCACAAGCGCCAATATAAGCGGCGAGCCCATTATTTTTAACGCCGAGGAGTTGCGCGAGAAGCTGGGCGGCGTAATCTCGTTTTACCTGGATAACGACCGCGAAATTTTAACGCCGAGCGACGATAGCATCGCCTTTTTACCGCAGTTTGAAGCGAGGACTTCGGCGCCTACTTCAAAAACGGCTCATAGCTCTGGTAAAATTTCCGCATCGCTTCCGACCTACACTGAGATAAGAAGCTCCGCGCAAAATTCCATTCTAGCGCAGAATTCCGTCATAAATTCTGCGGGCGCACGAACCCTTACCGCACCGCAAAATTTTAAGGAAAATTCCGCCGCCGAAATAAATTCTGACTGCGAAACGGAATCCGCCCACGGCGCAGGTTTAGCAAATTCTGCAAGTGCTGCAAATTCTACAAATCTCGCAGATGCCGCAAAATACGCAAGCACTGCAAATTTAACGAGCTACACAAATCATTCCGCCGAAGCGGACGCTTTAGATCGCGCGCTGTTTTTGCGAACATCTCGCGGAATGAATCCAAAAATTTTCCCTAGCAAATTTCATCTCAAAGGCACTTTCCTGGCGCTCGGAGCGGAGCTTAAGAACCAGTTTGCGATCTACAAAGACGGGCAAATTTTCATCTCGCCCTACATCGGCGATCTTAAAAACGTCGCCACGAATGAGCGATTTTTCGCGCTTTTGGATATGTTCGTGCGCGCCTACGAGCTGAAGTTCGACGCCGTCATCGCAGATCTGCACCCGCAGTTTTCGCACACGCGATTTTTCGAGCAGCGCGGATATCCAGTGATCCGCTACCAGCACCATTTCGCGCATCTGGTGTCGAATCTAGCGCAAAATGAGCTGCTTTTTAGCGGCAAAAAATACCTCGGTTTCTGCTTCGACGGCACCGGCTACGGCAAGGACGGCACGATCTGGGGGGGCGAGGTGATGGTGTTTGACCCGCACGGCTATCGTCGCGTGGCTAAATTCGACGAGATCGCGCTTATCGGCGGCGAGAATGCGATCAAAAACATCTACAAACTTGCGCTCGCGCTCATATTTAAATTTAATGCAAAGGACGCTGCGCACGAGTTTTTAGCAAAATTTAACGTAAGCGAAGTCGCAAATTTAGAAAAAATCGCGCCGCGTGCCATCCGCTCAAGCTCGCTAGGGCGGCTGTTCGATGCGTTTGCTGCGGTTATCTGCAACCTGCGAACCGTAAGCTTCGACGGTGAAGCGGGCATGCGACTTGAGAACCTATATATCGACGGCTGCGAGCAGAGCTATGAATTTACGCTGCAAAAGGAGGGCGAAAATTTTATCCAAAACGTGCCGCATTTCGCTTCACAGCAACGAAGCGCCGATGATTTGGCGCGAGCGGGGCAGGGCGGTTTAAATGCGCAAAATCATAGCGGTGCGAAAGATAGCTGCACGTTGCAAGGCGATTTTAAAGAGCTTGCGAACGATGCAGCGAGTAAAAATGAGCTTGGACTAGCGGCTCAAAACATCGCCGAAAGCAGCGATAAAAAGAATGAAAGTTCCGCCGTAAATTCTATAAACCAAGCGTCTGTCCTAAATTTAATAAATCTTGAAAGCAAAGACGCTTCTAACGCCGATCAATCCCCGCAAAATAGAGCTTGCGCGCCGAGCCTTGAGGGCGAATGCTACGTGATCGATTACGAAGAGGCGTTTTTGCAGGCTTTGCGCGATGAGCCGCGCTTGGCCGCGACGAAATTTATAAACGCCATCGCAAATTTCATCGCGGAGTTTGCAGAAGGCTTCGGACTCGAGGTCGTGCTAAGCGGCGGGGTCTTTCAAAACGCGACGCTTCTAAATCTTACGTGCGAAAAGCTACGCGAACGAGGGATAAAATTTCATCTAAATCGCGCCATTCCTTGCAACGACAGCGGCATCGCATACGGACAGCTCGCGGCGTATCTAAGCGAAATTTCGCGTTAAGCTCGTTCATAAAAAGTAACTATCGCGCTAAGCCGACTCGGTAAAATTTTATTAGTATCTCGCCGATAAATTTGATTGAGCTCTACGCTATGCTCGCACTTTGCGATACGCTACGGGCGATAAAATACACCGCAGATAGCTTCTCGAAAATCGCAAAATCAGCGAACAAATTTACGCCTTGCCGTCTCTATATGTCGTAGCCGAAACGTTAAAATTTTAAAATTTAACGGCGCACCGTTGCTGCCATAGAGTCACGGCGCACTGCTATGGTAATCGATGCAAAATTCTACCGCGGCGCGTGGCTAGATACTGCGCAGATCCCAAACTAAGACGCTATTTAACGCCCGATTCTTAAAATTTGGACGCAAGCTCGCGGTAGAATTTAAAATAACGTAGCACCGGTAAATTTCATCGCGTTAGCACTAAAATATAACGCGAAATCGCGAGCAAAATTTCAAAATAAGCGCGGTGCCTTGGAGCTTTAAATTTTAAAAAATAAGCCAAATTAGCGCGAAATTCTTACTATTTGAGCGGAATTTCGGTAAAATTACGTTCAAAATACGCGAAATAGGGGGACACTATGAAAAAAGAGGAAAAAGAGAGCGCCGTAAGATTTAGCATTTCGCTGCCGACGAAGCTTTTTGAGGATCTCGATGAGATGGTGCGCGCCAAGCAATACCTAAGCCGCAGCGAGTTTATCCGCGATCTCATACGCGAAAAGATGGTCGAGGGCGTACTTCACGGAGATGGCGAGGATGACTGCGTGGGCGTGCTTTGCATCGCTTACGATCATCACCAAAGCGATCTGATCGAGCAGCTCGTAGAGATCGAGCATCACGCAAACGTCACCATCGTCAGCACCAGCCACTTCCACATCGACGAGCGCCACTGCTTCGAGGAGATCACGATGCGGGATAAAATTTCAAAGATCGAGCGACTCAGCGCCAAAATCGGCGCGCTAAAAGGGGTGAAATTTTCCAAGCTCGTAAAGGCGGTCATCACCGAAGCGTAGGGCTTTTGTACGTTTTTAAAAAACAGCGCGTCGCGCTAAATTTATGCGCTTTTAAATTTAAACGCAGCGGTTGCGCGATTTTTATAGGTTACGAAGCGCGATTCTCGATCGAGTAGCGAATTCGGGCAGCGCGGTTGCGCAAGGCGTGCAAATAAAATTTGTTTAAATTTACACGGCGAGCGCAAAATTTTATAAATTTTAATCAAAAAGCATTCTTGCTACGGGTTTAAATTTACGCGCAGGCACGAAACCGGTGCAGCAGCTCGCGACTAAATTTTATAGGTGCCGCTTTCGTGCCGCATTTGCAAAGCCGAGCTAGCGTAAAATGGATATGAGCACGACCGCCGCATTGATGATGTTTGGCACGCCGGAGAGCACGCGCGAGATTGTAGAGTGCCGGGATCAAATCCACTCGCAAGCCCTGAATTTAGCGCTTCTATCTACGGCGATCTTTAGTTTATTTTGAGCCGTTACGAGCTGCGAGGTCTAAATTTAGAGAGTGCAGCTTTGCAATCTGTGAGCAGGTGATTAAATTTAAAGCAGCGTCTTTGCTCGCTAGCTTTAAATTTTGCGTAGAGCCTTCGCAAACAGCGCACGAAATTTAGATAAAACTAAAGCGCGTAAATTTCAAGCTTCATTAAATTTCATAAAATTCCGCACTTCGATATAAAATTTATCAAATTTACGCCGTTTAAAGCAAAAACGTGGTATTTTACGCGCAAAATTTATTATCCAAGGAGAAAAAATGTGTAAAGATTGCGGCTGTTCCATCGGCCACACTCACGAAGCGGGCGCCCATTCGCACGCAGATATGACACACGAGCATGTCCACACCCACGCGAACGGCACCGTCCACTCCCACGCCCATATGCACGAGGCGGGGATCGATCATGAGCACGACGCGCACGATCACATCCACGCAAATGTCGCTATTAGCGACACCAAGACGATCGAGGTGATGAGTAAAATTTTAAGCGCCAACGACGAGGAGGCCGCTCACAACAGAGCCCATTTTGACGAGGATAAAATTTTATGCTTAAATTTGATGAGTAGCCCCGGTAGCGGTAAAACGACGCTACTTGAGGCCACTATCAAAAGCGGCAAATTTAAAATCGGCGTCATCGAGGGCGACCTGGAAACTAACCGCGACGCCGATCGCATCATAAAAGCGGGCGCGCAGGCCCATCAGATCAGCACCGGCGAGACCTGCCATCTGGACGCCTTTATGGTCCACGAGGGGCTTCATCATATCGATACTAAGAATTTGGATCTGGTTTTCATAGAAAACGTCGGAAACCTCGTCTGCCCTGCGGCATTTGACGTAGGCGCGCACCTGAACGTAGTGCTTCTAAGCGTGCCCGAGGGCAGCGATAAGATCGCAAAATACCCGGTAATATTTCGCCGCGCAGACTGCGTCGTAATCACCAAAACAGCGCTGCTACCGCATTTTGACTTCGATATACAGGAGGTAGTGCGCGAAGTGCACAAGCTCAATCCGAAAGCCGACGTCATCGCGCTTGATAGTAAAAGCGGCGAGGGCGTGGAGAAATGGCTGAAATTCCTACAATACAAGAAGGAATTTCGTTAATGTGCCTTTCAATCCCTTCAAAAATCATCTCGATCGACGAAAATAATTTCGCGACGGTGGAGACTCTGGGCGTGCGCCGCGGCGTGAGCTTGGATCTGCTCCCTGAGCCCGCGGCGGTCGGGGAGTACGTGCTGATCCACGTTGGTTTTGCGATGGAGAAGATCGATACGCAGCGAGCGAAGGAGAGTATCGAAATTTACGAGCAGATCGCAAAGCAGATGAGAGCGGAAGAGAGCTCCGTATATCAAAGCATAGAGCCGAGAGCCGGCGCAGAGAATTAAAACGGCTTGCAAACCCGTAAAATTTAAGGTAAATAATGGATCTAATCAAGGATTTTAGGGATAAGGAGCTGATTTTAGCGCTTAGCAAGCTGATAATTTCCAAAAGCAAAAAGCCGCTAAACATCATGGAGATTTGCGGCGGACACACGCACTCGATCATGAAATTCGGCCTTCCGAGCCTGGTCGGCGAAAATATCAAATTTATCCACGGCCCCGGCTGTCCAGTGTGCGTGATGCCGCGCAGTCGCATCGACGAGGCGATCAAGCTCGCCGCGATGCCGCAGAGTATTTTTTGCACTCTAGCAGACATGCTTCGAGTTCCTGGCTCTCGCACGAGCTTACAGAAGCTGCGGGGCGATGGGCACGACATCAGAGCGCTTTATAGTCCGCTTGATTGCATAAAGATCGCGCAGGAAAATCCGCAAAAAACGGTGATATTTTTTGCGATCGGCTTTGAGACGACGACGCCGATGAGCGCCGTGCTTATCGATAAAGCGCTAAGCTTGGGGCTAAAAAATCTCTTTTTTCACATCAATCACGTCACGGTGCCCGCGCCCGTGCGAGCGATCTTAGACGACGCAGACGTGCAAATAGACGCGTTTTTAGGGCCTAGTCACGTAAGCGTGATCACCGGCGCGAAGGTCTACGAGAGCATTGCGCACGATTACAAAAAACCGATCGCCGTAAGCGGATTTGAGCCGCTTGACATAATGGCGGGCGTATTAAATTTGGTGGAGCAGCAAAACGCCGGTACTTACGAGGTTTTCAATGAATACGAGCGCGTCGTAAAAGAGGGCGGCAACCAAAAAGCGCAAAATTTAATAGATAAATATTTTGAAATTTGCGATTTTCCGTGGCGAGGGCTCGGCGAAATTCCAAAAAGTGGCATGAAGTTGCGCCCGCAGTACGCGGCGCTGGATGCCAGGGTGCAGTTTGATTGCAGCGTACAGAGCGCTCCCGAGAGCAAGGCCTGTATCTGCGGCGAAATTTTACGCGGCAAAAAAAGCCCGTATGATTGCAAGGTTTTCGGCAAGCACTGCACGCCGCAAAACCCGATAGGATCGTGCATGGTCTCAAGCGAAGGGGCGTGCGCGGCGTACTATAAATACGGCGACGTCAAGAACGCGGGCTAAATTTTGCGCGCGGTATCGCAGAGCGTAAATTTTAAAAATAAGTCGTACTTTAAAATTTTAATCGAAGAAAAACGTTGCGCTAAATTTGCTTTAAAATTTTGCGCCGCGCCGTAGCGGCACGGCTTGTTCGGCTGCGGAATACGGGCTTTAAATTTAAAACCGAGTGAAAAGGAAAAATTTGAACGAAACTATACTTTTAAGCCACGGCGGCGGCGGCGAGGAGATGAATAGGCTCATCAACGAGACCATCTTTGCGGCGTTTGATAATGAAATTTTACGCGCGAACAACGACAGCGCGATACTAAATTTAAATTTAGACGATTTAAATTTAGACGCCAGGGCGGGTGTTGATCGCGCGGCGCCGAGCTCTGCTTTGAATTCTGCGAGCCCTAGCGGCGAGCTAGCTTTCAGCACCGATAGTTTCGTGGTTACGCCGCTGTTTTTTAACGGCGGCGACATCGGCAAGATCGCCGTTTGCGGCACCGTCAACGACCTTGCGATGGTGGGCGCAAAGCCGCTGTTTTTAAGCTGCGCGCTCATCATCGAGGAGGGGCTTAGCCTAAGCGAGCTGCGACGCATTTTGGACTCGATGGCAAGCACCGCGCGAAGCTGCGGCGTTCGTATCGTTTGCGGCGACACAAAGGTCGTGCCGCGCGGCAAATGTGATAAAATTTTCATCAACACCAGCGGCATCGGCCGTGTTTTGCGACCTGCGCGCGTGCAAAACATCAAAGCGGGCGCAAAAATCCTGCTTAGCGGCGACATCGGGCGGCACGGGGCGGTGATACTCGCGGCGCGCGACGAGATCGCGCTAAGCAGCGAGCTACAAAGCGACTGCAAACCGCTTTGCGCTGCGGTCGAAAAGCTGATCTTGCAAGGCGTGAAAATCCAAGCGATGCGAGATGCGACACGAGGCGGGCTCAGCGCGGTTTTAAACGAATTTGCAAGCTCCAGCGGGCTTGAATTTTTGGTGCGCGAAGAGGATATCAAAATCAGCGATGAAGTAGTTGGCGTGTGCGAGCTGCTGGGCTTCGAGCCGTACGAGCTTGCAAACGAAGGCACTTTCGTAGCGATCGTAGAAGATGGTGCCGAGGCAGATAGGGCGCTTGAGATACTGCGCGAATTTGACGCAAATGCCGCAATCATCGGCGAGGTACGCGAAGTAGGACACGACAAAGGCGAATTTAAGGGCGCTTTGACGCCTAGACCTAGTACACATGATGGATCTGTGGGTGCGAGCGACGCGGGCACAGTATCAGAAAATAGGGCGGGACAATTTCAAACTCTGCATGCGGCAAAAGGGCGAGTGATTTTGCAAAACGCCTACGGCTCGCAGCGTTTTTTGGAGCTTCCAAAGGGCGAGTTGCTGCCGAGGATTTGTTAAATTTACACACAAATTTATGCCTAAATTTTAGGCGTATTTTTAAATTTACAACAAAATTTTGCACAAAATACGGCGAGGTCGTAAAATTTAGAGGAAAAAATGCATGAACTATCGATCGTAGCGGATCTTGTGGCGCTATGCGAAAAGGCGCTAAACGCCGAAATAGCAAAGAAAAAAGGCGCGGCGCAGCAAGGCGATAAAAATCGCTGTAACATCGCCAATACCGCCAATGAAAATACGGATTTCGCAAATACCGACATAGGCACCGAGAATACCGAAAATACGGGCGTTGCGGATACGGACTCGAACAGCAAAAACGGTGATTTTTATAAAAATTTGGATGCAAATCCGCAGACGCTTTGTGATACACCTATCGCAAAAAGTCCGCAGATAAGGGAACTGCACGTAAAAATAGGGCGGCTAAGCGGCGTGGAAGCGCATTATTTGCAAAACTGCTACGAAGTCTTTCGCGCAGGTACCGTCTGCGAAAATGCGGATCTCATCATCCATACCCAAGAAATCGTCGTAAAATGTAAAAACTGCGGTTTTAGCGGGGATTTGACGCAGAACGACTTTTCTTGCCCGCGCTGCAAAAGCTCCGAAATCAGCGTGATCGACGGCGAAGATATGTATCTGATGCGCCTGGTTATTGAATAAAAGAGGGCACTCATCTTGGCGCGATAGCTTCTCATATTTCAAATTTAAACTCTTGCTCTTGCCATAAGCAGAATTTCATTTCCACCCAATTCAAATATCATCTATTTTGATTCTTACAGAAAACACATTTGTCCTACTGATTTCATTTGAAGTCACAGATAAATTATTGAATATAGATTTATGTAAAAATTCTTCTAATAAAAACCATTGATAAAAACACCAAATGCGTCAAAAATACATGAAATTATTCATATAATTATACGTTAATTTCATATTAGATTTTTACTTGAAAATTATAGTTTTCAATATAAGATATCTAAGACTATAGGGATTGTAGCGCTTCTCAATACTATTTATCGTATATCTCTCCTAAAGAACCCAAAGATTAAATGTAAATTTTCTATCATTAGGTTTTATTCTGCCTTGCTTATCGTTCCATTTAGCTTTTAAATTTAAAGTCAATTTACTTTATGATATAGAACACGTCGCGCAGGATAAAATAAAAAATTTCATAATTTACTAGCGTAAAAGCCAAATTGCCCTACGTTTACTCGCAGATTGATTATTTGCCCTCTTTCGGAATTCAACCTTTATAGCACATTTTCAGATTTTATCAGATTCTTGGACAAAAAACTATTATCGTTTGGTTAATGACGATACTGCATTTTTATTTAATATAGCCATTCTAATGCCTATTTTAACTGAGGCTTTAGGATTGATCGCTTAGGCTAGGATCAAAAACAATCGCCCTTGCGTGACCTTATAAAAACAGTGAAAATTCTGAAACAAGTTAATTCCGTCTTATCAAAGAAACAATCTATTTTTCTTATAACTACTCCAGTCTGCCGGGTGCCGTGAAATTTAAATCAGTATTAATTAAATTAAAATTCCATATTGTCTATGATCTCTTTCAGCGCCATAGTACTCATATGTGTATCGTCGGAAAAATACACGTCCTTTACGCCGCTTTTTATCAGCTCGCTTAGAATTTCTTTAGTATCTATGAATATATATTGCTTGCTCTCACCACGAAGCAGCTCAAAAAAGCTGCTCTTCCCATATTTCTTATCCAAAATATGATCGTAATACAGATCGTATTTATCCACCATCGGCATAAAATATAGTTTTATGCCTGATTCATCTAAGAGCTTCTGTATTTCATTTAAATTTCTATTTAGCGCTGCGATATTTTCGGCATTTGATTTATCTAGTCCATATAGATCTTCATAATAAAACAATAACCCGCTTTGATCTTTGGAGGTAAAGAAATCCCCGTCTAGCTTCAGATAATACACTTTTGATAAAAAGGCATGATCGTTGAATCGGTAAGCTATGCGATATAAAATACTATTGTAATTGAGCGTGTTTATAAAAAATGGCTTTGGGGTTTGCAGATATGATGAGGCGCGTTTTTGAGCTATTAAATTTGATCTTTCGTTTTTAAATTTATCCAAATCAAAGGCAAATCTATCCACCGCTCGTCTTTCGATAGATTCCAGTATGATGTATTTTGGCTTTAATTTTTCCAATAGATCGGAATTTATGAGCGAAAATAGCGTTTTGTAATAGTTTTCGTTGATTAGCGGAATATTTAAAACCGTAAGATTCTTATCGCTTTGGATATAGTCCTGATAATACGGGTTTAGTCCGCCCCCACCGCCGTTAGAAAAGCTATCGCCTATGGTTATTACATCCACCTGTTTTATTTTAAAATCTGAGTCTAAAATATCATGAGTTCTAGGTAGGGTTACTGCCGTTTTTCTAGGAAAATACGAGCTTATCTTATACGACAACCTGCCGAGATCGCCTATCATCATACCATCGTTTCTATCAAAAATATCTTTTGTTATACAAAACCACATTAGTGCGTGATATGCGATGAAGCAGATGAGTATTAAAAATAGAAATTTAAGTTTAGTTTTGTAACTCACTCTATCTCCTAAAAATTAAAATATAAAAATTCCGATACGGTGTTTAAATTTGATAAAGCCGTAAGAAGCAAAAATGCAACTGCTACGATATAAAATTTCTCTACTTTACGCGAGTTGAGCAGCTGCATAGAATTCTTGCAGCATAGAATTAAGATAAATCCCACTAATAGCCATATTATGCTATCGCGTCTGCCTCCGATATGAATCAGGTATCCTCCGAATTCTACGTTAAAATGCTGCAAAAATTTAAAAATATGTCTGAGCGGATCCGGTAACACCACACCGCTCATCCCGCACATTCCTTTTAATACTTTTATCGCATCGCTCCAATCTTTAGCTCTAAAAAACACCCAGGTAATATTTACGAAGTTAAAGGTTATAAACCAAGCTAGAACTTTATTCATTCTAAGGCCTAAATTATGCCAAAATCTATGAATCATGAGTGCCAATCCGTGTAAAAACCCCCAAAATATAAAAGTCCAGCCTGCCCCATGCCAAATGCCGCCTATTATAAAGGTGAGCATTAAATTTAAATATGTCCTCGCCCTACCCTTGCGGTTACCGCCCAGCGGTATATAAACATAATCGCGTAAAAACCTACTTAGCGTAATATGCCATCTGCGCCAGAAGTCTTGTATGTCGCTAGCCTTATACGGCGAATTAAAATTTATCGGAAGCTTGATATTAAAAAGAAGTGCTGCTCCGATTGCCATATCGCAATACCCGCTAAAATCGAAATAAAGCTGAAAGGTATATGAGAGGCTGGTCGCCCACGCTTCTATTAGCGATAAAATTTCAGCCTTATCAAAGCCGTTGCTCGCCCAAACGGCGAAGGTGTCGGCGATGAGAACTTTTTTAAATAGACCTAAAGAAAATACAAAAAGTCCAAGAGCAATGTTTTTATAACTTGGCACTTTATTTTTAAGATTGTCAAACTGCGGCATAACCTCCTTGTGATGAACGATTGGACCCGCTATGAGCTGCGGAAAAAATGTAACAAAGAGGCAATAATTTAAAAAATTATATTCTTTAGTGCCCCCCCCGTTATATGAATCTACTAGATAGGCGATCTGCTGAAACGTAAAAAACGAAATTGCAAGCGGAAGGAGTAAATTTAAACTATGAATGTGCAGATTAAAGGCAAAATTTAAATTATCGATCAAAAAGTCCGAGTACTTAAAATATCCAAGTAGCGCTAAATTTGCAGCTATTGCGACAATCAAGATCGCCTTTTTTGAAATTTTTGCATCACTTTTATTTAGCTCCATTCCGAAACAATAATTAAATATCATCGAACATAAGATTATAGGCAGATACGCGATGTTCCACCAAGCGTAAAAAAATAGCGATGAAGCGACTAAAAATCCCTTTGACAGCTCGCTTAAACGTCTTTTGTTTAGGAAAAAATATATAAAAAATGTTATTGGTAAAAATGCAAATATAAATTCATATGAGTTAAAAAGCATCTATTCTCCAAATCCATTATAAACTTCATATTCGCATACTCGCCCGCGATCTAAACGCCGATAGATAAGCTATAAATCGGCTGCTTTGCATAAGATACACCGGAAAGGCAAAATGAAATTATGAATTATAGAGCAATCCGCCTAAATTTAGGCTTTATAGCGCAACGCTTTGGATGTAGAATTTGCCGCAAATTTTTTATCACGGAGCTTTTGTGAGACAGAATTTTGCGATCTTACGGCGCGAAATTTTAAAATTTGGCAACGCGGGGTTTCTAAAATTTATTTAAATTTCAAACCCCGCAAGTATAATCCGCCATAAAATTTTAAAAATCTAAAGGCAAAAAATGAAGCGCGATACTTTAAACGCCATAAAATTTCGCGGTATAACCTCTAGCGTTTTGGCAATATGCTGTTATCTGATCATTTGGGTTTGTTGTGAGTTTTTGCACGATATTACGATGAGAGGATTTTTCGCCGCTGCGACCATAATCGTCGCCGTAATTTTTACTTCGATGAGCTTTAAGCTTTCGGCAACCAAAATGATCTCAGATATCTCCGCTAGCAAAGTCTTTAACGCGTATCGCGCTATGTTTTTTGCCTACGCGATATATGCCGCCTTGCTGGGCGCGATGCTATTTTATTCGATAAATTATATCGGTCTTGATATTTGGGATTACGCTCCGCAGCAAAACGGCAGCTCCTTCGAAGGAGCCTTTTATTGCGTAATGGGTGCGCTTTATGCAGGCTTGGAGCATCTATCCGAGATCGGAAAATCTCAAATCATAGCTCTTTGGAGCACCGCAAATATTATGCTGGCACTCATCGTTCTTTGGAAGCGGGTCGCCACACTATACTTGCTCGGCAAGGCAAGCGGAAGTAAAATTTTCTATCTTTGCGCCGTGATAACTTTAATTTGGGGAGCGCTTCCTAAACTTTTTAAAATACTACACGTCGAACAGTCGTGGTATGGCAGCGCACCTGCCCGCTATGCCGCACTTACGGTAATCATTTTATCTGAAATTTTAGAAATTATCGCTTGGATTAGAATTAAAGGAATTTCAGGCGCAGAGCTTTGGAATAAAAGCTTATGGGCGATGCCTACAAAATAAATCAAAAAACCAATCGGTATCGCTTGGCATCGGGCAGTATCCTATTAGCCTAGAGGAGACGGGTAAAAATTTTTACTAGCAAAATTTTGCGTAAAATCGCAAAATTCCGCCTTGCAAAAGTATTTGAAATTCCCACGACAAAATGAAATTTATATAAAAATTTATCTGGATTTTATACCGATCGGCTATAATTCCGCTATTCTAACCCCGCATATTTTAGCGGAATTTTCAAGGAGAAAAAATGCTTAAACTTCACTCAATCCTTCTTGGTGCAGCGCTTTGCGCTAGCCTGGCTTTTGCAGATCGCACGATTACCGATCAGCTCGGCCGCAAGGTCACAATCCCGGATCAAGTAAATCGTATCGTCGTGCTACACCACGAAGCGCTCAATGTCTTAAACGAAATCAACGCCCAAGATAAGGTCGTAGGCATCCTAAAAAGCTGGGAGCAGCGCCTAGGCAAAGAGTATAATCGCTTGGCGCCGAGTTTTAAAAACCTACCTAATCCGGGCGATATCAAAGATGTCAATTACGAAGCTCTGCTTAGTCTAAAGCCCGATGCGGTCGTAGTGGTCAACTACTTCCCTAAAGAATATATCGCTAAAATGGAGGAGTTAAAAATCCCAGTCGTAGGCATTTCATTTTTTAGCTCTGCACAAGAGGAAAAAGCTAAGCTAAATCCGACCTTTAAAGATGAACGCGATAGCTTCGCCGCCTACGATGAGGGCTTTTACGAGGGGGTTAAAATTCTAGGCGAACTAAGCAATCACGAAAAGGATGCCGCTGAACTAATAGATTTCGTTAAAAAATCGCAAGCTGATTTAAATGCCAAATTTAGCAATTTTATCGTAGATAAAAGACCTAGAGTTTATATGGCGAATCCCGATCTTACGACCTACGGTAGTGGCAAATATACTGGCGTAATGCTAGCAAGAGCGGGTGCGACAAACGTCGCCGCTGCAGATATAAAGGGCTACAAGCAGGTTTCGCCGGAGCAAATTTTAGCATGGAATCCGCAGATTATCTTAGTACAAAATCGCTATCCTCAAGTACCTGCCGAGCTTAAAGCAAACCCTGCGCTAAAAGGTCTTAGCGCCGTGAAAGAGGATAGAATTTATCTAATGCCTGAATTCGTTAAAGCCTGGGGGCATCCGACTGCTGAAGCGATGGCGCTTGGTGAGGAATGGCTTGCGATGAAACTTTATCCGCAAAATTTTAAGGACGCAAACTTTGATAAAAAAGTAGAGGAATTCTACGAGAAATTTTACCGCGTCAAATATCAAAAATAATGCTAAACGTAATCCTGCTTCTTTTTTGGGTAGTGCTGGCGCTAATCTCGCTCGCTAGCGGGCAGTTTCATATACCGTTAGAAGAAATTTTTAAAATTCTCTTTAGCGGAGGCGGCGATGAAGCTGCCAAAAGTGTGATGATGGATGTTAGAATTCCACGCATTCTACTCTCCAGCCTTTGCGGTGGAGCGCTTGCTATCGCGGGTTTGAGCTTACAGGCGGTATTTAAAAACCCGCTCGTTGGCCCGCACATCGTAGGCGTTAGCACTGCAGCGGCATTCGGCGGCGCGCTTTGTATTTTGCTAGGATTGAGCGGCTTATGGCTTGCGGGTTTTGCATTTTGCTTCGGGCTTGCAGCGCTATTTTTGCTCTATCTTTTGGCAAAATTCGTAGCACGCGCCGATATTTTCTCGCTCATTTTGGCAGGTATAGTCATTAACGGCGTATTTGCCGCACTTACGAGCTTGGTGCAGTATCTGGCAGACGATGAGGAAGTGCTGCCTAATATCGTCTTTTGGCTACTAGGAAGCTTCGTAAGCGCAGGATATGATAAAGTAATTTTGATGTGCGCGATCGCCCTGCCCGCTTCTGCAGTCTTAATCGCGCTGAGATGGCGGTTTAATCTACTCAGCCTAAATGATGATGATTTGCGCGTGCTAGGCGTGGATGTTAAGTTTCTGCGCTGCACGATCCTAGCGCTTTGCACCGCTCTGATCGCCGTACAAGTTAGCGTCAGCGGAAATATCGGCTGGGTAGGTCTTGTAGTGCCGCACGCCACCAGGCTCATCGCGGGCAGCGACCACGTGAAGCTAATGCCTGCCTGCTTCATCACAGGAGCGATCTTTATGCTGGCAATCGACGATCTATCTCGCTCGCTAAGTAGCGCCGAAATTCCTTTGGGAATTCTATCCGCTCTCATCGGAAGCCCGATCTTTGCCCTACTTCTAAAAAGGAGTGCCAAAAATGCAAAATCTAATTGAGGTAAAAAATGCTGGCTTTTACTACGAGGCGGAAAAATTCTGCTTTCGCAACTTAAGCTTCGAGCTTTCCAGCTCTCAAACATTAGCGATTTTGGGCTTAAACGGGCAAGGCAAAAGTACGCTAATGTCGTGTATGATGGGGATTTTGCAGCCTAAAGAAGGCGAGATCGTGCGCAAGGCAAAATTTGCTTTCTTGCCTCAAAGCTTTAACGTCGCGTTTGATTACAGCGTGCTTGACATCGTACTGATGGGGCGGGTACGCGAGATCTCGCTCTTTTCAAAACCGGGCAAAAAGGATATTCAAATCTGCCTTGACGCTCTGGATACGCTAGGCGTCGCCCATCTGCAAAAGCGCAGCTTTAACGCCCTTAGCGGCGGGCAGAGGCAGCTCGTGCTCTTTGCTAGAGCCCTAGCTAGCGGTAGCGACGTGCTGTTTTTGGACGAGCCTGCCAGCGCGCTTGATATCAAAAACCAAGACCGCGTGCTAAGCCTCATCGCGAATCTGCGCTCAAATAGCGATGCGAGCATAGTTTTTACCACCCATCAGCCTAACCACGCCCTCGCAGTCGCCGATCGCACACTGATCTTGCGAAATGATCTTAGCTACAACTACGGCGTAAGTAACGAAATTTTAACCGAAGCCGCGCTTAGCTCGCTCTACGGCGTACAGATCAAAACGGCGAAATTTGACGTTGCGGGCGAGCAAATCCCCAGCATCACGCAAATTTTCAGCGCGCAGGTGAAGTAGCGGCGCGACAAAGCAACTCATCAATCGGCGCGCAATTTTAAATCGCAGAATTTTGTCTTTAGCTAAATTTAAATCGCAGAATTTTGTCTTGAAATGCCGTCTTGAAATTCCGATTAAAATTTTATATCGAGGTTTTGCCATAGAATTCCAGTCTAAATTCCATAGTAGAATTCTACCTGCGGTTTGCTGACTTTCAAAGCGTGCTATGAAAGTATGTCGCGCTTGAGATTTTGAAATTTCACAGTGGAATTCTACCCCGCAAATCCATAGGCTAAATTCCGTTTTAAAATCCCATGACGGAATTTTATATTTGCCTGGTGGAATTCCGAAATTCCGCAGTATGTGCTTGTCTGCAACGAAATTTGGCTGCGATGAAATTTAAAAATTTTAAATTTAGCTATTTAATTCCTGCTTTACATCGATTTATGTATACTTCGGGATAAATTTTAAAAAGGCTTATTATGCAAGATCTCGTATCTCAGGCAAGAAAAGAGGGGATGATCAGCACCGGCATCGATCTGTTTTTAGCGGCAGTGCCTGCGACTTTAGTTGCGCTAGATATTGCTAAGGACGATATGCTAGGACTTAGCGGCAACAAGACGGCTACCTATATCACTGTCGGAATTATTTTTGCTCTTTTGTGTGTTTCGGTATTTTTCAGGCTAAGAACGCTCCGCAAAATTTCAATGCTTAGCGGCATAAGGGCGGCGGCACTTTACCGCAACTGCGTAATTGTCTGCATCTGTGTCATTGCCATAACAAGCATCTTTTTATCGATTCCTTTGTCGATCTCACACAAACATTTGGCAATGATATTGTGCATTTTGATAGCGTTTGCAGGCGCAATCTACATGATCGTAGCGTGGTTTTGCATAAATTTCACTCTAGCGCGCGTAAGCGGCGTGGGGATCTTTGAGACATATGTGTGGTTATGCGTCATCCTTTTTCCGTTAAATGCACTATACCATTTGATATTCCCCATAACCCTCATAATAACCGGCATCGTGCATCTGCTAGCCTGGAGCAAGATAGAAAAGATAAGCGTAAAAGTTTAAAATTTCGCAAATATCTTGTCGCGATAGAATTCCGATTTTTGCGATTTAATCCGTGTTTTATGTTTGTTTATATATACTTCGAGTCAAATTTTTAAAAAGGGTTTATATATGCAATTCATTGTATCTCAGGCAAGAAAAGAAGGGATGATCAGCACCGGCATCGATCTGTTTTTGGCGGCGCTACCCGCGGTTTTTATCGTAGTAGGCTATGTCTCTTTCAGCGAGCCATGGCACCTTGACGACGAGACGATAAATTATATCGCTAGCGGAATTTTGATCGCTTTTATTTGTGTTTCGGCATTTTTCAGATTGCAGGCACTCCGAAAAATTTCAGCGCTTAGCGGCATAAAAGCAGCGACGCTTTATCGCAACTGCATAATAATCTGCGTCTGCTTTTTCGCGCTAGCGCTCGTACTCAATCACCTTTATCCGAGAGAGCCTGACGCAGACGGCGGGCAGAGTGATAATCCATTTGCGGCGATATTTGGACTAGCACTTTTCGTAGGCGTTATTTACATAATCGTCGCATGGTTTCGCATAAATTTTTCGCTTGCGCGCGTAAGCGGCGTAAGTACCTTTCGAACTTATGTGTGGCTCTGCGTGGGACTTTTCGTGCTAAACATACTATGCAATGCAGCGATTATTGCTATAGCCATTTCCGAGCCACGGACCGAGCAGGTCTCGGCTTTGGCTATTGCTGTCGTAATGCTTAAACTACTCCTACCGTTTGTCGCTCTTGTGATAACTAGCATCGTGCATCTGCTAGCCTGGAGCAAGATAGAAAAGATAAGCGCGGAGGTTTAAATTTTAAATTTCATAAACCTCTTGTCACGATAAAATTTCGCTCTTTTCGGTTTGATTAGCGTTTTAACATCTGCTTTTTGCATATTGAAATAAATTTTTAAAAGGAGTTATACGACGTGCAAGACACCGTATCTCAAGCAAGAAAAAATGGGATGATCAGCACCGGCATTGATCTATTTTTAGCGGCGTTACCGGTGGTTTTGATGGCGATAGACTTTGTTTTTGAGGGCATACCGGGGTATCCATATAATATCGTGATCATAGGTGGAATTTTTATCGCTCTTATCTGTTTCTCGGTGATTTATAGGCTAAGAGCGCTCCGCAAAATTTCAATGCTTAGCGGCATAAAAGCGGCGGCGCTTTACCGCAACTGCGTAATTCTCTGCATATGCTTCGTGGCGCTTTTATTATTTTATCCGGCAGGTTGTTACAGAGAAGTAACGATGAAAGAGATGATAGAAGAAACTATATGGAATTTAGCGGTGCCCGCAGCCGCAATCTACATAATCGTAGCGTGGCTTCGCATAAATTTCTCTTTGGCGCGCATAAGCGGCGTGATGACCTTTCGGATCTATGTGTGGCTCTGCGCCTTCTTTTTCGCGTTAAATTGGCTATGTGGCGCAGGGCCCTTCGGTTTGGCTGCCTCCAAGCCGCAAATTGGCGATTCCGATGCGGTTTTAATTATCGCGTCATTGAAGGAATTTTTGCCGTTTGCTGCCTTGATAATAACTAGCATCGTGCATCTGCTAGCTTGGAGCAAGATAGAAAAGCTCACCTAAGCCGAAGCGCTTTCGTTTTGCGGCGACCACGCCTTTTGCAAGTCTAAACCGCAATGTCCAAGCCGCGCCATCCGGCACAGCGTCGCCACACGCAGAAAAGCCGCAAGATAGCGCGTAAATTTAGAAAATTCAAAGGATAAAAATGAAAGAAATTTCAAAGCAAGATCTACTTCGCAAGGCGAAATTCCGCGGAGTTTTAGGCGCCGTGATTTTGCTAGGCATCGGCATAAGCGGCACGGTGGGCGTAAGCGACATAGACGAGGACGCGGTCGCGATTTTTAGAGTTTTAGCGCTGCTAGCGACACTAGCGATATTTTACGACTGCTTCGTTTGCCTAGAAAAGGCGCTAGGCGTGCGCTTCGTTAAGACCTATAGGCTGATAGAAAGCATCCCAATCGTCGCTATTTTGTGCTACTGCGCCATGATAGTAGCGCTAAAAGATGGCGCGATGCTAGGTCTACTCTACACCCTACTCTACGTCCTTTCGACGTGCGCAGCGGTGATAATCTGGGGCGTATTAAACTGCCGCCTAGCCACACTTAGCGGCGTGGATTTATTTAAAATCTACGGCATAGTGGTGTCCGTGACGTGGCCCTGCGAAGCGGTATCGGGCACGCTAGCTAAAATAGGCGTAATCCTCGCGCTGCCGTATCTAATCACAGCGTCGCTGGTAACAGCGTTTTCGGGGATTTTGCTAATCATAGCGTGGATAAAATTCAACCCCGCAAGGTTATGCGGCGCGGAAAATTCTAGCGAGCTTGACGGCGCCAAGCTAGGCGCGGACGGCGAAAAACCGAGCATTTACAGCAAACTCGCCACTTTTAAGAAATCGGACGCGGACGATGCGAAAAAGCCCGCTTCCAAGGCGAGCGCAGATACCGCAAAAATGCCTGCTTCCAAAGTGAGCGCAGATGATACGACCGCCGCAAGACGCCCGGGCAACCCTGGATTTAAATTCTAACTCTATTCGCAAGACGGAATTTCGCAAAATTTTTAAAATTTAAGGCGCAAAATTTATCGCGACGCGCAATGCACCAGGCGGAAACACGGAATTTTGATTTAATTTTATCCGCTACGAACGCGCAAAATTTAGGGCAAAATTCCAAGCTGAAATTCCGCGATCAATTTAAAATTTTAAGCAGAGGTTCAATCCAAAAATTCCGACGAAGCAAAATCCAAGCCAAAATTCCAGCTGAAATTCTAAACTAAATTCCGATCTAAATCCCTAATCCAGCTTATTTCTAAAAAGCGACGCGGCCAGTGCCATCGTGCCCGCGCCGATCAGCAGCAGCGGTACGATGAGATGCCACAGCTCGCCTAGGCCCGCGCCCTCTAGATAGATCCGCCACATGCAGTTGTTGGCATAATACATCGGATCGAGGTGCGCTATGTAGTAAAACCACCGCGGCATCGCGTCCGCAGGCGTTATCAACCCGCTTATCATAATGCACGGCAGCAGGAACAAAAACGAGCTCACGACCGATTGTAGCGAGGTTTTGCAAACAGTCGAGATCACGAGACCGATGCCTACGTTGCAGGCGCTAAAGATCGCGATGATCGCAAAAAGATGCGCAAAGCGCCCGCGGAATGGAATTTCGAAGTAAAATACGCAGATCAAAAACAGCGCGAGCCCCTGCGCGATCGCGATCAGCACGGGCGGCACGGCTTTGCCGATCAGCATCTCAAGCGGGTTCGCGGGCGTCATCAGCATCATATCGAAGCTCCCCTCCTCGCGCTCGCGGGAGACGCTAAACGCCGATAGCATCAGCACCTGAATCATCGAAAGCCCCAAAATCATCCCCGTCATGATCGTGTAGCGCGTGATCGTGTTTTCGTTAAAAACATAGCGCGGATTTATGCTGATTAAATTAACAAAATGCTGCGCGTTGTATTCCCCAGCTATGGCCTGCACGAAGCCGATGACGGTGTTTGCCAAGGTCGTATTGCGCGAATCTGCGATGATCAAAATCTCATGCGTGTCCTTAAAATCGCTGCCGAAATAGATCCCGATGATCGCCTCTCCCTCGCTTACCGCGCGGCGCAGGCAAGTTAGGTCTTTGCAGCCAAGTTCGGTCTTAAACATCGGCGTAGCGGCGATGCTCTGCACCAGCGCGGTGGACGTCGCATCGCGGGCGTCGTCCAAAATCGCGTAGCGCACCTGCTCGGGGGTGAAATTCGCGCCGTAGCCGAATATGATCGCCTGCACCAGCACCGGCACGATCAGCACCATACGCGTGCCCTTATCGCGAAACATCGCCAAAAATTCCTTTTTTATCAGCGCGCGAATTCGAAGCAGGGATTTTCGCAGAGCGTTCATCGCGCGCCCCTTTTAAATTTAGCGGCGCCTTTAAATTTAATTCTATTTTTAAATTTAGAGGTGCGGGCTCGCGGCACGGAATTGAAAGCGAAATTTAAACGCACTGTGGGCGCCGATTTAATTTTGCGCGGCTCGGGCGTAAATTTCCGCAGCGCGAGCCTGAGCTTATACGACGCGAACATGAAATTTAAAATTTCAGATCTATTGCGCGGCAGCTCGGGCGTAAATTTTAAAAGCGCGAGTTTAAATTTACGCAGCGGCAAGGAGATGAAATTTAAAAATGCGTTTGTGAGGCTAAATTTGCTAAATTTTTCCGTGCGCCCTACTTCGTAGCCGTGCCGTGCAGCTGCGCTACGAAGTCGCACTATGCGGCGTCGCGCAGAATTCAAATATTGATTAATCTTAACCGCGCGCCGTTTTTCTGTAGCGTCGTGCGTATGCTGCGAAGTAAGCCGCGCCGTACGCCCTGTTTCGGCACTATCTACGCGCGGCAAAACGCAGCGCGGAGCGAACGGCAGCTCTTGAATAAATTTTAAAATTTTAAATCCACGCTGCAATATAAAATTTTGCGCTGTGTCCGCAAGACGCGCTGAAACGCGCGTAAATTTTAAAATTTCAAACCCATTACGCGACGGCGCGAGCGTTAAATTTAAAAGCTCCGTCGCCCTTTGTAAGCCAAAGCTTCTTGCGGCGAGAAATTTTAAAAATTTCATCGTATGCCTATTCAGAGCGTAAAATTTCATTCTTTGCACTCCCCGTGAAAGCAAAACATTCGTTGCTCGCCCTACTTCATAGCGCGAAATTTTACCGCTTGCGGCTCGGATCAAAGCGGAGTATTTATGCAAGCAAACGGCGTAAATTTCGCTACGCCACGCTTCGTAGTTACGCCGTGCAGCTGCGCTACAAAGTCGCGCTATGCGGCGCTGCGCGGAATCCAAACCGCTCGCATGATTAAACTTAACCGCACGCCATTTTTCTACCGCGTCGTACGTATGTTGCGAAGTAAGCCGCGCCGCACGCCCTGCTTCGGCTTTATCCGCGCGTAGCGAAGTGCAGCGTAGAGCACGTGTTAAAGCATGGCGTAGAGCATGCAGCGGCTTGTGAATAAACTTTAAAATTTTAAATCCGCACTTCGATATAAAATTTTGTGCGATGTGTGCATAATGCACACATCCGGGCACAAATTTTAAAATTCTAAATCTGTGCTGTGTTATGAAATTTTGCACGGCGTTCGTGAGACGCGCTAGAGCGTGCGTGAACTTTAAAAATCCCATCGCGCGCCCTCTCTCGTAGCTACGTCGTAAGATTGCGCCGCCAAAGCTTGTTTTAATTAAAATTCCAAACCGATTGCACGGCATAGGCGAAAATTTTAAAAATTCCGCCGCTTGTTTTTGCGGCTCGAAGCGGCTTTTTGAGCTCTCTGCGGCGCTAAATTTTAAAATTTCAGATCTACGCCCTGCCGCCTGTTTATGCGAGCCAAAATACCTCGCGCTAAGAAATTTTAAAATTTCAAGCCCACGCTCCGTTTGCTTGCGCAAAAATTCTAAAATTTTCATCGCGTCCTTTCTTTTGGCGACGTAAAATTCCGCCATCGATGCCTCGAGCGAAAGCGAAACATTAATTGCGCTGATTTTTGCGGCGCGAAATTTCTCCGCGCAAGTGTAAAGCAAAAATAAATTTTTCATCGTGCGCCCCTTTTTACGCTAAGCACGCATAAGCTGAAAAACAGAACCGCTCCGAGCGCCTGAATGGCGAGGTTTACCCACAGCGTCGCGCTCTGTCCGCCCGAGAGGAAGCAGATGCGAAAAGACTCGACCGCGTATGTGGGCGGCAGCAGGTGCCCGATGAAGTTGACCGCTGCGGGCAGTCCGCGCAGATCAAATATCATGCCGCTAAGCAGCGTCACGGGCATATAGCCGATGACGATAGCGTATTCCTGCGCTAGGAATTGATTTTTGCAGATCGCCGAGATCAGCATGCCTAGGCAGGTCATCTCCAGCACGAATACGCAAAGCGTCGCCAGCAGCATCGCTACGCTGCCGCGGATCGGGATGCCCAAAAGCGTCTGCCCATAAACGAGCGTCATCGCGCCGCCCAAAAGCGCTAGGAAATAATACGCGCCGACCTTGGCAGTGACGATCTCAAGCGCGCTTGCGTTGGAGTTGTAAAGCGAGGCGATCGTGCCGCGGTCCCATTCGCGCGAGATCACGACCGCGACCATAAATAGGCAGATGAGGCCCAAAATCCCCACGTACTCGGCAGATACGAGATACCACGTCGATTCGTTGGCTTCATTGAACCAGCTGCGATAGTTCACGCTGACGGGCCTTGCCGCGGCGTTTAAATTTGCGTTTAAAAAGCCGTAATCTTGCGCCAAAACCTGCTCGATTATGCCCGCGACATAGACGTAGCTAAGAAGTGCTAGCTGCGACTGAGTGGCGTTTTGGATAAGGAAAATTTCGGCGCCGTTTTTGTCTGAGTTGCTCGAGCCACCGCCTGCACCATACGCGCCGCCGCCGTTATTTGCAGCGCCGCCTGTACCGCTTGCGTCGTTAGCGTAAGGGCTTGCATTTTGGAGATCATCCGCACCGCCGATGAGGCCTGTATTCGTATCGCCTGCGCCGCCTATTAAATTTACGCTGCCTTGATTTGCGCCTATGTCGCCTGCGCCGCTACTAGAATTTGCAGTCGCGCCCATACTACCGCCGCTAGAATTTGCGGTCGCGCTGCTTGAATTTACTCCGCTGCCGCCCGCTTCCGCGCCGTTGCGGTGCAAACTCTCGCCGCTTGCGCCGCCTGTGGAGGCGTTTATGTCGCTCTCCGTGCCCGCGCCTCTGTCCTCAAGCGGACGGACATTTTCGCCGCTACTCGTATTTTGGAGATCGCTTGTGCTGCCCGTGGAGAAGCTGTCGTCGCTAGAGAGGTTTAAATTTATGCCGCCATTTGCGCCGCCGAGTCCGCCCAAAGTGTTTTGAAATTTCGCCGCAAAGCGCGGATCAAAATACAAAATACTCTCGATCTCGTGCGCCTTAAAATCCCTCCTCGCGCTCTCTAAGTCCGTGTAAACGCGGGTTTGCAAGTATTTTGAGCCCAAAAACCCGCCGAGCAGATCCCGCTCGATTTTGGAGCCTAGATCGCTTACGAAGCCCACCTTGACGGGCTTTATGTCCATTCGCATCGCGTATCCGTAGATCACGACCAAAATTAGCGGCATCAAAAACGCGATCACGAGCGCCGATCGGTCCTTTGCGATCTGCGCAAACTCCTTTTTTACGAGGATTTTTAAAAAGGTAAAGTTCATCCGCCCTGCCCCTGTGCTCGGATTTTACGCCGCTGCGCCGCTCGCGGCAAGCCTCTAAATTTTGATCGCACAAATTCGGCGACTACTGCACTTTGAAATTTTAGCTGCGGGATCGCATTCGGCACGCCCCCAAATTTTAATTGCAAAAGCGCGGCAACCGAGATTTGAAATTTTAACGGCGCAGACGGACTGCTCGCGCCTATTTTGCTCATCGCGCCCTGAAATTTTAGCCGCTTGATCGTATACGGCGAGATTTGAAATTTTAAGCAGTTGCGAAGCACGGCCTCGCTGCGGAATTTCTGACGCAAAAGCTCCGCGGCGGCACAAAATCCGCGATGAAATTTTTGCACCAGGGCTTTAAATTTATAAGCTGTTCGCAGACTGACTGCCATTTTAAATTTGCGATCTGTTTGCAGAGCAACCGCCCTTTTAAATTTATAATCCGTTTGCGAGCCGCTCGCGCTTTGAAATTTACGGCGCAGACGAAGCGGGCTTGTTTCGCCGCAGAGCTCGCGCAGTACCCATCTACAAAATCCGCGCCGTATCCCGCTGCGCGATATCTCATTCAAAATTCTGCTGCCGCTTGAAATTTCGCAATCTCTTAAAATTTCACCGACATTTAAAATTTTATTATCGCTCCAAATTTCGCCGCTGCTAAAAATCCCGCTGTCGCTTGGAATTTTACCGACATTAAGAGCCAAGCCGCTCAAAATTCCGCTGCCGTTTGAAATTTCATCGCCCCGCAAGAGCCTTTCGCTGCTTGGAATTTTATCGCGTGGGGGCGCAGGTTTTCGCTCCGCCCGCATAAAATTCGGATCAAAAATCCTCGCGGCTCGCGCAAAATTTAGATCAAAAGCCCTCATCGCCCGCCTCGCTTCTAAATTTTTGCACCTCGTTTATGAACGCCTGCTGCACGCTAAGCCGCCGCCCGTGCTGCACGCAGACCTCGTCGGGGCTGCCCAGCGCCAGGATTTTGCCGCGATCTTGGATCAAAAACCGATCGCAATACTCCGCCTCCTCCATAAAATGCGTCGTCACAACCACGCTCACGCCGGTGCGCGCGAGCGCATTTATGCGGTTCCAAAAGAGCCTGCGCGAGAGCGGATCGGCACCGCTGGTGGCCTCGTCGAGAAACAAAATCTCGGGGCGGTGGATGAGCGCGCACGCCATGCTGAGGTTGCGCCCCGCGCCAAACGGCAAGTTCTGCCACGTCTCGTTTCGCAGCCGCTGCAAGCCAAACTCGCTCAAAAGCTCCTCTATACGCCGCTTTAGCGCTACTCCGCCGATGCCGTAGCTGCGGCCGAAATACTCTAAATTTTGATAGCAGCTTAGTTTTTTGTAAAGCGAAAATTTCTGAGAGACATAGCCGATGCGCGATCTGATCGATGATTTGGCGTGGCGCAGATCCTCACCCATGACCGAGATCTCGCCCCCGCTCATCCCCAAAAGCGCGCAGATCATGCGAAAGGTCGTCGTCTTGCCCGCGCCGTTTGGGCCCAGAAGGCCGAAAATCTCGCCCTTTTTGACCTCGAAGCTCGTATTTTCCACGGCGGTGAATGAGCCGAATTTTTTACTCACGTCGCGCACTTTGATGACGGTTTGCGCCGCATCGAAGCTCCTTTTTTCGTAGCCGAAGTTTGCCGCGCCGATCTCCGCTCTGTTTAAAAAAATATACGCATCCTCTAGGCTTGCCTCGCGCGGGCTGAGTTTAAATTTAGCGCTTCCGTTTTCGTTAAATTTAGCGTCCTCGTTTTCGTTTGAAATTTTAAAATTTTCGTCGCGCCCGTTTTCAGGATCCGTGCCTTTGTCGCTCCCGTTTTCGCGCTCTGTATTTTCATCATCACCCTCTAGGCTCGCGTTTAAAAACTCCTGCAGATCGCGCAGGCTTATCGGCTCATCGCTTAGCAGATCGACGCTGCCGTCTCTGGGGCAGATGTCGATGAGCGGGGAGTTTTTTAAAAATCTTTGCGTCTTAAACATCAAGCGGCGCGCCAGGCTCTGATAATCCTCGCCGCCGATGCGAAAGGTGCGGTCCTGCAGCGCTGCGGTGATCTTTGCCGCGCGCTCCTGCGCTATGATCTTGCCGCCGAGCAAAATCAGCGTCAGATCGGCATCCGCCGCCTCATCGAAATACGCCGTCGAAAATATGCATTTCGCGCCGCTTTGATCCAGATACTCGCGCACGATCGCCCACAGCTCGCTGCGCGAGAGCGGATCGACGCCGACGGTGGGCTCATCGAGCACCAAAAGCCGCGGACGAGCCGCAATAGCGCAGGCGACGCCTAGCTTTTGTTTCATCCCGCCGGAGAGCGAATCTACGGCGTAATCTTTAAATTTCAAAAGTCCCACGCGGCGCAAAAGCCCGCGCAGATACTCCTCGCCGTCTTTTAGATCGAGCCCTTTTAGGCCCGCGAAAATGTTTAAATTTTGCCAGACGCTAAGCTCCTCGTAAAGCCCCAAGCTCTGCGACATATAGCCGTTTGCGCGGACGAATTCTTTATTTTCGCCGCTGGGGGTGAAGCCTGCGAATTTTATTTCGCCGCAATCGGGCGCGATGATGCCGCAGATGAGCTTTAAAAGCGTGGATTTGCCCGCGCCGTCGGGGCCCGTGAGGCTGATGAGCCGCGGCGCATCGCCAATTCGCAGATCAAAATTTTCAAAAACGACGTTTTTGCTGCGATCCTCTCGCAGGTAAAATTTCTTTAAATTTACGATATTTAGTAGATCCAAGCCTAGCTCCAAATTTTATTGCTCGCCCCGTCGCTTGGCGCGACGAACGAGACCTATGCATGCCAAAAAGGCGCTCTTTGTCGCGACGCCTTACTTCTGCAGCCGCAAAGACGTCTTGATTTCGCAGCCGCTACGGCGTCTTAGTTTTGTGATAGTCGCGGCATATTGGTTTTACAACCGCCGCGCGCTTTAAACTTCGCGACGCGCGTCAAACAATTTCGCCCAAACCTCGCATAAATTCGACGTAACTTACCGCAAGCGCGCGAAACTAAGCCCTATCGCGTCTGGGCGCCCTGCAATCGCCCGCTCGAATTCGAGTACCCGCACGATCGGCGTTGCTTACGGCTCGCGCCGAATATTCCGCGCGCCGCCCGATCCGTCTTGAGCGCGTGCATATCGCATCGGCTAGCCGCGCCGCTAACGATGCGCATGAGCGGGGCGGTCTTCAAAACATGAAGCGACCCGTAAGTATCCGCGATAAATTTGCTTCAAAACGCAAACGAAAGCGAGTTTCAGACACCTGGCGACTTATGAGTGCCGAGCTCTTTATCTGCGCTGCGCCTCTCGGGGTAAAATTTTACCGCTGTCATGTATTTTGGCGAAATTTTACCTAATCTCGGCTTTCCTTAGCATAGTACCGACTTCAGCTACCGCGCCCTTTTGGTAAAATTTCACGGCCGCCCGCAACCTGTATTTAATCGCGCTGCTTATTTTGTAGTGAAATTTTAGCCGTCCTTACTTCAGTACTCAATCGTCGCTAGTTTACCGCAAATGACCGCTAAAAACAAAGCCCGTTGCCGCTCTACCGCCCGGCTTTTACCTTGTCGCCGCCGAGCCGCAAATTTTAAAATTTAACCCGCGCTGCTTTGCGCTAAAATTTCGCTAAAATTTTACTCGCCACATTACAAAACCCCGATCTTTTATCCAAAGCTGCCGCCTACTCGCACAAAACTCGCGCGATAAATTTTGCGCGCCTTCGCACGGCCCTACCTAAGCGCGCAGCATTTTATCGCCGCCGAGACGATGCATTTTAGGCACAGCAAAAATTTATCGCCCTGCTCTGCCGAACAGGCGCCGTTTAAATTTTACCTCAAAACGCGCTTTTAAAATTTCATCAGGCTCACGCCGTATGCACGGCTCGCGCGGCATTGCGTAAAATTTTACCGGGCGACGAGCTTTGCTATCCAAATTTTGCCCGCAGTATCCAAAGTGCCGCCTGCGCGCCAAATTTTGCTCGTGCATTAAAATTTCGCGCGTAGAGTTTGCTCGTTAAAATTCCACGCTTATCGGCTGGCCTAAGCGAAACTGCCCATCTTCGTCGCTGAAATCGGCGCGCGCCTCCCACACGAGATCTGCGCGCAGCTCCTCGGTCTGCACCGTGCGCGGCGTGTACATCGCGGTTTGGCTCACGTATGCGACCTTTGCGCTCGCGCTAGAGCCGTCCGCGGCGATGATCCGCACGCTCTGTCCGGCGCGCAGGAAGCGGAGCTGATTTTCGCTTAGATAAAATTTCGCGCGCTTATTTTTTACTTCGCTGAGCTCAAAAACGCCCACGCTGGGTATGCTGATGTCGCCAAGCTCCTTAAGGCGCGCTCTGATCTGCCCGCTAAAGGGCGCTTTTAGCACGCTTTGCGTCTCGATTTGGTAATTCAGATATTTTAGATTTTCCTCGCAGCTTGCTAAATTTGCGCGGGCGGCGCCGACATCCTCGCCGCGGTAGCCGCTTTGAAGCTGGCGCAGATTGGCCTGTGCGCTTTGCAGCTGAGCTTGCGTGCGCTTCATCGAGTAAAACGCCTCGTCGATCTGCTGCTTGGACGCAGAGTTGCTTTTGCCTAGGCTCTTGAGGCGCTCGTTCGTCAAAGTAGCGAGCTGTAGGGCGTTTTGCAGCGCACTTACGTTCGCCGCCGCCATCTCGATCTCCTCGCTACGAAAGCCGCTTTGCAGTTTTTGCAAGCTAAATTTAAGCCCGTCGCACCTCGCGATCTGAACCTGTCTTTGAAAACTCAGATCCGCCGTATCCAGAGCCGCCAAGACGTCGCCAGCCTGCACGAAATCGCCCTCGTCGCGATAAAGCGCGCTAATGCGGCCGCTGCGCTCGAAGCTAAGCGAGCTCTGCCTGATGTCGATGATGCCGTAGGCTTTGTGCGCGACCTCTTCGCGCCTATCGAGATTGAAGTAGATCGCCGCGGCGAGGGCGGCCAGCGCAAAAACGACGAAAAATAGAAGCCTTTTCATAGATCGCCTTAAATTTTGATATGCGGTTATTATAAAATAACTTTTCTAATGCGGCGCTGATATTTGAGGCTCGGACGGTGATTTTATAAATCGATCGCATTAAATTGCCGTATTGAATTGACCGCCGCGAGCGGGCTAGATTTTGAGCTTGGGCGGATAAAATTTAGCCTATCTGCGCGATTTTAAGCGGTACGGCTTGTAAAACACAGCGACTTTTTGAACTAAAAATTTTAAAATTTTAGTGCGGAGGCTCTGTTTGAAAGCGGAGCTTGAAATTTTGACGTGCGGGTGCCTCGCTAGTACTGCGGGCGGAATTTTGTCGCGAAAGCGAAATTTTATCGCGCTAGCGGCATCAAGCATCGCAAGCGAAATTTATCGTTTATTGCACGAATAGCGCGCAAGTTGCCGCGAACTAAATTTTATCGCGGCAATTGTTTAGAGCTATTCGGCGCAGCGAGCCGGAATTTGCGGCTCCCGCTAGCGATAAATTTTACGCGGCATGAGCAGGCGGCGCTTGAATGTGGCGGAAATTCTAACGCTGTGGCGAGTAAAATTTAAGAGGGCTTCGCTCGGAAGCGGAGCGCGAAATTTAATGGGGAAATTTAGCGAGATTTGGGCTCATCGAGCCTAAATCTCGCTCGGTCGCATAAAAATTGAAATATTTAAAACTCGCCTCCAACCGCGACGATCCACTTATCGGCCCTTGCCTGCCAGTGCTCGTCGCCCTTAAAATCGATCGTAAGACCTACGAATTTGCCGTTTATGAAGGCGCGCGAATGTTTAAATTTATATCCCTCTGCACCCCAAGCGCCGATGAGATCAGCCTTTTTAAGCACCGGCAAAAACGCGCTCATACCGCTGCAAAAATCGCTGCCGTGGCGCTCGATGTTGCCAACGCCTATGAGCGCGACCTTGCGTCCGTCAAAATCAGTTTTGTTCAAAAGCTCCAATTTGTCGTCAAATTTAGCCTGGATCTGTCCGTCGCCGTGCGTCGAAGCCGCAAAAATAAACGTGCCCGCTCCTGCCAAATCCTCCTCATTTAGCTCTTTGGCCTCCTTGATTTCAAAGCCGAGCTTTGAAGCGATGTATTCGCTCACGACCTTCGTATCGCCACCTTTGGTGGCGTAAACTAATAGTTTTTTCATTTTCTCTCCTTAAAAATAAGAATGATTCTAACAAAATAAGATAAATTTTGAGTGAAATAAAAATTTTATAAGGCGTCCAGATACGGCACAATGCCTCGTATCCAGCTAATTTTAAGCGGCAGCGAGCCGGTAAATTTTAACGCCGCCGCTTAACCGCTCGTATAAAAATCCATAGTATAATGCCGCCCGTAGCTCATTATAAAGGAGAAAACATGAAGAATTTCACATTATGTTTGATCGCAGCGATCGCACTTTGTGGCTGCGCGACTCCGCAGGATCGATACGGCGGAGATGTTTATGACGCGAGCGAGACGAACCGCATGAGGCAGAGCGATCGGATCGAGATCGTCGATGTCCTGCCCGCCAAAATCAACGTAGAGCGCTCCGAGGGCAATACTGGTAAAATTTTAGGCGGCGTCGCAGGCGGAACTACGGGCGCGGTCATCGGGCATAAGCTCGGCAAACATAGCAGCAGCAGACGCTTAGCTGAGACCGTGGGGCTAGTAGGCGGCGCGGTAGTGGGCGCGGTCGCCGGAGATGCGATCCAAAACTCCCAAAAAACGGTGCAAGGCTCCAATATCATCTACAAGCTAAACGGCAAGGAGTACTCATCCGTGCAAGCCGATCCGCCGTGTAGATTTAGACGCGGCAAGTCTCTGCTGATCCACACGGGCAGCGAAACGCGGGTGCAGCCAAACTCAGGATGTTAACAGAACTCGGTATGTTAAATTTAAAGCCGCCCAAAGCTTGCGGTGAAATTTTAAAATTTCACCGCGACGTTTAAAATTTAAGAGCGGCTAATTCACGAAATTTAAAGCAATCTATGAAATTTTAAAGGGCGCTAGTTTTGTAAATTTGCGCCCTTGAAATTTTAAAATTTTAAGGGGATAAATTTGAAAAAGCGTAAGTACGTTTTATCGCTATTAGCTCTGCTTTCAATCGTTTTCGTTATGAAATTTCCTTTTAGCGACGATGCAATTTTAAAAAAATACTTAGACACTACCTTTCTTGATAGAGTTCAGCGCGATGATAGAGGCGGATTACCTCCTAAATTTTATATCATAGAAGAAAACCCAACTACGGATGAGATAATGCGAACCTTAAAATTAATGGTCGAAAATGACGTAAATAAAACCGCGGTTATATCGAAACATCAGTATTTTGAGGGTGGCGGACTGATAGAAAACGTTTCAGTTGAGAGGCTAGAGCCTTTCGAAGCTTTAAAGAAATATTACACCATAAAAGAGGCTACGAACGACATCGTTAAAGGGGGCAAATGGGAGGATGGTAAACCAACAGAACAATATGTGGATATACCCATTAGACAAGCTTTCGCGGTTCTAAGCGCCGACGAGGACCTTGTGGATATCTACGCAAAGGATAGTTTTATCAATAAGAGAAGTTGTATAGAATATAGAAAAATTTCATTTTACGGCTCTTACGATAACTATGAAGAATACCATAATAAGGTTCTACACTACGGCAGTTATGGTGTTAATAATTTTAAGGAAGAGGTATACAACTATATAAGATATATTTTAGATAATAACAATTACGAGGGCTATATAAAGACATTTGGACAAATAGTCAATAATTATTATGTAAATTGCAAGATAGATTAAGGGCGATAAAAATTCAATCACATAGTTTTAAAGTAGTTGCGAAGAAAACCGCTAAAATCTATAAATACAAATTTTAAGATACCCAAATAGAATATTGTATAAAGAAATAAAGAGCACTAAATAGAATTTATCGCAAGATTAAAACATATCAGATACCCTATCTAAATTTAATCCCAAATTCTATCCGAGTCTTTAAATTTACCCAAACTCTCTTGCGTATTTTATCCCCAAATCATACGCCTTTTCATTTAGCGCACGGGTTTTTTCAGGCACAGAGCGGAGCATTTGCTCTTTTACGAGCCCTGAGTCCATACAGCGGCTAAGCTCTACTGCGATCGCTAGAGCCACGACACTTTGAGTGATGACATTTCCGACTTCGTATTTTGCGATGGTGATAATTGGAATTTCATAAATTTTAAAGTTTATCCTATCCTCATCGCTCGGTGCTACTAAATTCGGCTCGATTACGATCACGCCGCCTTTTTTCACGCCGTTTTTGAAAGCATCGTAGCTACTCTGCGCCGTTGCGAGCATGAAATCGATCTCGCCCTCGCTTGCGTAAGGATATAGAATTTCTTCATCGCTTAAGATAATATCCACTTTCGTAGGTCCGCCGCGTACCTGAGAGGTATACGTAGATGCCTTGATTCCATAGCCACCGTGCGCGATCTTTGCCGCAGCTAGAATCTCACCTGCTAAGATCACGCCTTGACCGCCCACTCCCACAAATCTTAATTGATTCATCTTAGTCCTTCAAAATTTATCGCTTCGCCGCTTTGTGCCGCGTCTATCACCTTTTGATACGCCTTTGTGTATTCGGTATGCTCATTATCTTCATGTAAAACCCCAAGCGGAAATAGCCCTGCACGCTCATCCTCGCTAAGAGCGTCAAATTTTGCTTTGGAAATCGTGCGCGAATCAAGCCACTTTAGCATTTGCACTGCCTCGCTCATTTTATTTTTACGACCCAAATTTACGTGGCAATTGCTAAAAATATCAAAAAAACTATAACCCTCGTGCTCAAAGCCCTTGGCTAGAAGTCGCTCGATTTTTTCGGGATTTGTCACGCTCTCGCGTCCGACAAAAGTTGCTCCGGCAGCGATCGCAAGTTTCGCCGCATCAAAGCTGGGATCGACATTGCCGTATTGTGCCGTAACCGTCCAAAACCCGCGCGGTGTCGTAGGACTCGTCTGCGAGTTTGTAAGCCCGTAGATGAAATTGTTTACTAAGATATGATTTAGATCGATATTGCGGCGGCATCCATGGATCGTGTGATTGCCCCCTATCGCAAGCCCATCGCCATCGCCAGTGACTACGATTACGTGTTTGCCTGGATTTGCAAGCTTGATACCCGTAGCATAAGCTATCGCGCGTCCGTGCGTCGTATGGACGGTATTGCAGTCTATGTAACTCGACATCCTGCCACTACAGCCGATACCGCTTACCACGCACACATCGTCCATGCTCCAGCCTATGCGGTCAATCGCGCGGATGATCGCTTTTAAGATTACTCCGTCGCCGCAGCCCCAGCACCAAAGCGTAGGCATCTTGTCCGTTCTTAGATATTTGTCGTAATCAAACGCCATTTAAAGCTCCTTTACTTTCTCGATAATCTCGCTAGGGCTGATCGGTCTGCCGTTTGCCTTAAGAAGCGTCTTAAAATCATCCCTCAAGCAAGCGCGTTGCACCTCTAGCAGATACTGCCCTAAATTTAGCTCGGCGATTAAAATTTTATTAAATCTCTCCCCTAGCTCCCTTAGCTTGCGCGCAGGGCTTGGCCACAGCGTGATCGGGCGGAAAAGCCCCACACGCACGCCTTGCCCCCGTAGCTTTAAAATCGCGTCTTTTGCTGCCAGGCTAACGCTGCCATAGGCGATGATGCAAGCATCAGCGTCATCTAGCATAAATTCCTCATATTGCACGATCTCATCTTCATGCGCCGAAATTTTATTAAAAAGCCTTTTTATAGAGCGATCCACGATCTGCTCGTTTTCGGTTGGAAAGCCCTTCGCGCCGTGATGCAGCCCCGTTATGTGATAGTGATATCCCCTAAAAAATGGATTTAGCACCGCAGGCTTATCGGGTGCAGCGTCGTAGGGCTCATAATCTTTCGGACTACCTTTAAATTCCACCCTACGCTCGATTTTTAGATCCGAAATTTCAGGCAGCATCGCCTTAGCCTGCATATGCCCAAGCGTCTCATCAAGTAGCAAAAATACCGGCGTCATAAACCGCTCGGCTAAATTGAAGGCGCGCACGGTTTGCGTATAAGCCTCCTTTAGTGAGCCCGGGCACAGCGCGATGCTTTGAAAATCACCGTGAGTGGGATTGCGAGCTTGCAAAATATCGCCCTGCGCCACTCGCGTAGGAAGCCCGGTGCTAGGACCTCCGCGCATAACATTTACGATTAAAAGCGGAATTTCAGCGATAAAGCTAAGTCCAATCTGCTCTGATTTTAGCGAAATTCCAGGACCGGAGCTTGCCGTCATCGCCTTCGCACCGCTCATAGACGCGCCTAAAGCTACAGAAATGCCCGAAATTTCATCCTCCATCTGGATAAATTTACCTCCGACCTTAGGTAGCAAGCGACTCATCTCGTGCGCGATCTCGCTGCTTGGCGTGATCGGATAGCCGCCAAAAAAATTACAGCCGCAATCAATCGCTGCGCGCGCAATTAAGGCGTTGCCTGTGGAAATTACCTCTTTCATTATGCGTCCTTGGGTTTCATAAAATTATTGTTTTTGATTTTTTCAGCCATCTCTCTAGCCTGCGAGCTTAGACGAGCGAATTTAAAGCCTTTGGGCGCAACGAAAATCGCAAAATCAGGGCAGTGCAACTCGCACTCCCTACAGCCGATACAGGCGCCCTCATCCACCACGTCGATCATCATGCCTTGCACGGCGCCCTCGTCCTGTCTCATCGCAATCGCGCCGCTAGGACAGACGCTTACGCAGATGTTGCACGCCTTACAGCGGCCCTCATCCGTCCAGACGGCGCGCTGGCTCTCATTTTCGCTCATATTTTCTCCTTAATTTATCAAAATCTGCACTAAATACCGCCTCGCGATTTAAAATTTGAAATTTTGCGGCGCAAGCCCGCTTTGATCGCATTAAAGTCCTCTCGTTTTTAAATTTTGCAGAGTTTAAATTTTAAAATTTTGTGGCGTTTAAAAATTTTACGTCACGCAAAATTCTGCGCCAAAGTAAAATTTTAATCTATGAAATTTCACAGCGGGCAAAATTGCGCAAATTTTAAAATTCCGCAGCGAATGAAATTTTACGCTACACAATTCCGCGAGCTTAAATTTCTTACCAAAGTGAAATTTGATGCTGCAAATTCTATCGCAAGAATTCTGCGCTTTAAAATTTTAGCTCTGTAAATTCCGCATCGCGTCGAATTCGCTTTATTTCCACTAAAACTTCAGTTCCGCTATCCGCTCACGCATCCGTTCAAGCTGCTCGTAAAACTCGCCCGAGTAGGCGAAATTTCTCTCTATCGCACCCATTTTACCGACGCTTACGAAGCGCCCCAAAGGCACTCCCGATCTATCCGCGACGCAGCAGGCGAGCGTGCCGCAGGTATCAAAAAGGATATATTTTATGATCTTTACGATCCCAGCAGCGGGCGCCAAATACGCCGACGTGCCCAGCAGCTCGCCGATCTGCGCGCCGGCGCGTTTGGTATTTTGCATCGCGCGCTCGAAAATTTCATCCGAAATTTCAAATCCCAGCTCGTTTTTAAGCGCGATCATCTCTTCGCTATGCGGGCCCACGATCGCGCTTCTCATCGATGAAATTTCCTTGCCGCTCGCTCGCGCGAGTTCAAATTTAAGCCGCGCGCCGTCTAGCTCGCCCGCCATGCCGATGACGCGCTCTTTCGCAAACCCGCTAGCCTGCAGCGCCGCATAGACCATCATATCAAGCGGATTGGTAACGACGACGATAATGGAGCTAGGCGCGTATTTTGCGGCATCTCGCGCGCATTGCGCGACGATGGCGGCGTTGCTGCCAAATAGCTCCTCCCTGCTCTGCCCCGCCTTTCTTGCGTGCCCCGCCGTGATCACGACGATGCCTGCCTCCGCTATGTCGCCGGGCTCCGTGCTGCCGCTTATGCGCAGGTCGCGCTCATAGACCGCCGCCGTATGGGCTAGATCGAGTGCCTTGCCGCGCGCGATCCGCTCTACAGCATCCACAAGCACGATGCTATCTATCTTTTGGCTCAAAGAATCACTTACGATAAGATCGTTCGCTACCGCTGCGCCGATGTTTCCCGCGCCAAATATCGCTATTTTCATTGTTATCTCCCAAATATCGGCCCGCATTTTTATAATTGCGGGGTTTAAATTTTAAAATTTAAAGACGAAATCTCGTTTTTAAATTTAATACCGAAACGGACTTAAATTTTACCTCTGCGCCTTTACGTTGCGCTCGTGCTCGGCTTGCGTGCGCGCAAAATCGTGAAGCCCCGTCTTTTTATTTCGCATAAAATACAGATACTCGCTCTTTGCGGGCGCGAAAACGGCGCGTATCGCATCGCGAGAGACTACGCACACGGGCTCTTTGGGAAGTCCGTCGTTGAGGTAGGTGTTGTAGTGGCTGGTGTCGGTGCGGATGCGCTGCGGAGTGATTTTGACGTGCGAAAACTCGCCGTAATTCAGCGTGCCGTCCATCTGAAGGCGCATATTTTTGGCTAAGCGGTTGTCGATGACGGAGGCTACGAGGGGCATTTCATCTGCGTTTGCGGCCTCTTTTTGAATGACCGAGGCCTTGATCAGCACCTGCTTCCACGCCGTGGCGTTATAGTCGCCGCTAAGCTCGCGCGACAAGTCTTCGTGGAATTTTTGCGCGCTTGAGATGAGATGATCGATGATATTTTTTTCGCTTTCGTTTTTGCTAATTTTGTAGGTTTCAGGCACCAGAAAACCCTCGTAAAACGGCGCCGTGGCGTTGTATTCGCGCTCAAGCTCGCTAAAGCTTAGCCCGCGATCTTTTGCAAGCTGTTTTAAAAACACGATCGTCGTTTCTCCTGGGATCAGCTTGATCTCGTTCATCACGGGCTTTGCGACGCTTAGCTCATACAAAAATTGATATTTGGGCAAATTTTCGCCGCTAAGCTCCAGCTCGCCGGTTTTTGCGCCGCCGTAAAAAGAAAGCAACCTCGCGTCGAATTTGCTAAATTTAGGATAGCTCTTAGAGAGTTGCGATAAAATTTTGGTTGAGCTGCCTTGTCCTATCTGCACGGTTGCCGCGTTGCCGACGCGCTCGTGTAGATCAAAGCCCACGGCTAAAAGCACGATAGCCGCAAGCTCGATACAAATGCACGCCGCTTTGATGAGCTTTATAAAGAATTTCATGCGTTCCTTTCAAAATTTAGCTGAAATTATAGGCAAATAAGCCAAAATTTTGAATAAATTTCATATTATAAGCGCAGTTTTTCGGCACGCCCGATTTGATTTTGGGGCGGAGTTTTTTAATGAGGCGATGATGTTTAGAACTTTGGCTAGATTTTTTTTGTGCATAACCATACTTTTTATAATCTGTGCGGTAGGCCTAAAGCACGGTATTGCGATTTCGCAGCTGGACGTGGGCTTTGCAAAGCTTGAGGGGTTTTATCTCAAGCTAAATAAAAGTCTCGTGCTGCGTATCAAAAATCTTGAAATTACGCAAAATAATACACAAAATTTAGAGCAAAATTCCACCGATCTGCGCACGCAAAGCGAGAAAATTTTAGAATTTAGCAAAAAAATCTCGCTCATCAACTCCTTTTTTGAAGAGATCGACGTAGACAATATGAAAATAAAAGGCGAAAGCCTGAAACTAAAATACAAAAGCGACGTTTTTTACGCCGACACGCAGTTTTTTAGGCTAAGCTCAAAGATCATGCCGAGCGCAAACGGGCTGAACTTCGATCCGATCGAGCTTGAGCTAAATGATTTTAATCTCACTCTGCACGGCACGGCACGAGCAAATTTCAGAGCCGATACGTATGATTTTAACGGCACCTTCGCTTCGCACGAGATCGCGGGCGAGCTTGACGTGCACAATATCGGCTCGGAGTTAAATATCGAGATAAACCGCGCTTCGGCCTTGAGTCTGAAAAATTTTATGAATGAGCTGGGCGCGCTTACGGGGCTAAATCCTCTTGCGAATGAGTGGATCTACGGCAAGGCGGTCGCGCAAAACTACTATATCGAAAACCTCCACGCCAAAATTGATCTGAAAGATCCGCGCCCGATCGCCGAAAACGTCAGCGCCACGGCCTACGCGCAGGATCTTACGATAAAATTTCAGCCGCAAATCGAAGCCGTAACGGTAAAAGACGCAAACATCACGCTCAAAAACGATTATCTAAGCTTCACGCTGAACGAGCCTAAATTTAAAGGCAAAAGCCTGGAGGGAAGCGGCGTGCGTATCGGCGGTCTTTTTGAAGAAAGACCGATCGTATATCTGGATCTGCGGACTAAAGAGAGCTTGGGCAAGGACCTTGTAGATATTTTGCAAAGCTACGGCATAAACGAGCCCGTATATCCGCTAAGCGGCGGGATCGATGCGCGCGTGCTGATAGACGTGGATGTCGAAAAGGAAAGCGCCAAGGTCGATGCGAACGTAACGCTAAAAGATGCCGATCTGATGATCTCAAAGGCAAAATTTCACTCCAAAGCCGCGCGGGTGCACATCACCGAGAAAAAAATCGATATCAAAGACGCGAACCTGCAAAATGAAATTTTTAACGCCACGGCAAGCGGCAGTATCGACATCGCCACGCGCAAAGCTAAATTTAACGGCATAATCCATAGCTTTAATCTCTCCCCGAACGGCAAAGAAATTTTAAAATTTGGCGACGCGCGAGATAATATGAGCCTTGATTTTAGCGGCAAAGCGCCAGTGCTGAGCTCGCAATTTTTAGGCGCAAAGATGAGCTTCGGCGAGCGGATCGAGATTAGCTCGCCCGATATTAGCGGAATTTTGCCCTTTTCTAAGACGCTTAAAAACGCGGGCATTAGCGGTGGAGACCTTAAAATTTTAACCAGCGATTTTACAAATTTGGATATCAGCAGCAACAATCTCATCTTTGATTTCGGTCTGCTGAACAAGGACGGAAGCCATTATAAAAACGACTCTTTCGCGCTTCGGGTGCGCGGAGGCGATCTGGACGGCTCTAGCGGAAGCGGTAAAATTTCTCTCAAAATCAACAAAGGCGGCAACTTCGTCGCTCTAAAAGACGTGGACGTCGCGATCAATACAAGCGTGCAAACCAGCGAGTTTAATAGCGGCACGAAGGAGCGCTCGCCGATAAATTTCAGCGGGCAAAACTCTTCCATCGTGCTATCCGATCTTAATAAGACGCTAAAATTTACGCACTTTAACGGCGTGCTGGACGGCAAAAATATGAACCTAAACGCGAATTTCAAACGCGGCGACGTGAAGTTGATCTTTAAAAAGAGCTTGCTTCAAATTTTTGCGCAAAACATCAGCGGCGAGGCGCTCAATCAGTTCCTAGGCTCGCAGAGCTTCGACGGAGGGGTATTTACGCTAAAAGCAAGCGGCATCGATCCGCGCAACTATCGCGGCGAGATCAACGTGCAAAACACCTATCTGAAGGACTACATCATCTATCAAAGGCTGCTTAGCTTTATAAACTCCGTGCCGTCGCTACTTACGTTTAAGACGCCTGATTTCAACGATCGCGGCTTTAGCGTGCAGAAGGGTAAAATTTACTTCCGCCGCAGCGGCGATAAAATTTATATAAACGCGATGAACTTTACCGGCAGTAGCGCAGACATCGCAGGTAACGGCGAAGTGGATATGAAAAGCGGTGCGCTAAATATCGATCTGGAGCTTAAATACCTCAAAGACGCAAGCTCGATAATCTCAAAAATCCCGCTGCTAAATCATATCATCTTGGGCGAAAACAACACGATCTCAACGATCATCGAGATTCGCGGCACAACGAAAAAACCCACCTACTCGACCGGCGTTGCGACCGACGTGCTAAAAACGCCGTATAATCTCATCAAAAACACGCTGATGCTGCCTTTTGTGATCTTCGGCGACAGCGAGGAGAGCAAATGAAATTCCCGCTCGATTATAAGGATAGCTTTGAAAAATCGCTGCTGTTTTGGCTCGTAAAATTCGTGCGCTACAAGCTAAGCGCGCTATCGAATAAGGAGCTGAAAAACGACGCGCTGTTTCGCCGCGCAAGCCTGGCGCTAAATCACGAGGTCGCGAATATCAATGAACTCGAGCGGCTCGCAAAAGACGCTCGAAACGCGGGCCTTACCGGCATCAACACCTATTTTAATCCGCTTAAAAAATTTTACGAAGCGATAGTAGAGTACGGCCTTGAGAGTATGAAAAATATCGATGAGGAGCTTTTGAGCGAAATTTTAGCCTCGATTACGGGCGGACTGAGCGATGCAAGCAAAAAAAACTACCGCATCGCCGTGATAAATTTTTTCGGCTTCATCGACCGCCAAAACGAGCAGGACGGCACCTCGCACAACTACGGCATCGAGCTTAAGCACTGGGGCGGCGTTAGCGGCAGCCGCGGCACGAAGCTTCCGGAGTTTATGAGCGAGGAGGAGCTGAAGCGGTTTTTGGACGCGATAAATCTAAGCGAGTTTCCCTCCTTTGCCCACCGCAACCGCCTGATCGTAAAAATCATCGTCTACACCGGCATCCGCGTGGGCGAGGCGATAAATCTCAAGCGCAAAGATATCGCGCCCGAGGGCGATCTTTTCGTAATCCGAATCCGCGGCAAGGGCAATAAATACCGCATCGTAATGATCAAGCGCCACCTGATCGAGGAGCATCTAAACGCGCTGGAGACGAACTTCGCTAACAAAGAGGGCTATCTTTTCGTCACCAAAAACGGCGCGCCGCTTACCCAGGCCTACGTCAGCGGCATCGTGGAGAAAATTTTAATGAGCGCGGGCATCCGCAAGGAAAAAAACGGCGCTCACATGCTGCGCCATACCTTCGCGACGATGCTTTACAAAAAGCAAAAGGACCTCGTGCTCGTCCAAGAAGCCCTCGGCCACGCGAGCCTCAATACTTCGCGCATCTACACCCACTTCGACAGCGACAAACTGCGCCTTGCGGCAAAGGTCGCGGAGGAATTCGAGGAGTGAAATTTTAAAATTTGAGATGGCGCGAGGCTTGCTTGAGCGAGATTTTTTAAATCTCGTTTTGATGCGACTTTGAAATCGTTTTTTATGAAATTTATTTTCTAAAAAATTAGAATTTTACTTTGAAAAATTCTGAAATTTGTTTTTCATACTCGCATAACAAAACCCAAAATTTTACCTTCACACTTTAGAATTTAACTCATTAACTCGGCAAAATTTAAAATTAACGCGCGAGCCTTAGAGCTTGATCGCAAAAGAATCTAAAATTTTACTCTTTTGGAATATAGAATAATTTACTTTTTAGATTTTCTCATGTGATTTTGCCTAAAATTCCAGATAAATTTAGTGCAAAATTTCATTTAAATTTTGACGATACGGGATTTCATCCGAGGATTTTATAAGCAAAAGATAATCGACATATTAAGAGGTAGCGGATATAAAAATTTATCTGCAAATTTCACAAGGATAGAATTTCTGATTTAAAATTTAAACCCTCGAAATTTTATAGTTTGATTTGCTTTCAAATTCTCATCGCACCGTATTCGCCTTAAAATTTAAAAATGCAAAAGATTTGCCACCAAAGTTTGCTGCAAAATTTACCGACGCGAAGCTTGTTTTGTAAACAGCGCAGGAATCATATAGAAATTTCTAATAAAATTTAAAGAGATAAAATCATCGGCATGATTTATTTTAGATTTATTTTACGACAGAAATCCCGCTCTTGCGAGCAGGATTTCATTTCTTAGGGGGATAAGAAAAGGAGTTTAGGCTAAATAAATTTAGCCCGAGATTTCGTCTAGCCACGGAATTCGCGGCAAAAAGGAGCAAAAAGACGAAATCTCGCGCAAAATTTTAAGTCGAGATTTAAGCGATCGGCTCGCGACAATAAACGAGATTTGCGACGGCTTCAAAAACTATCGCAAAAAACGCTGTGCCGCAAGCGTCAAATCAGACAAGCCTTTGTTTTTTGAAATACTCGCGCGGAGCCTTGCAAAGCGGACAGGCGCCTGGAGCTTTCTTGCCGCGATGAACGTGCCCGCAGACCTCGCACACCCAAACTTCCTCATCAAAGCTCTCGAAAAAGCCCTCCTCTAGCAGGATCTTTTGAAGCTCGTTGTATTCGCGCTCGTGCTCCTCCTCGACCCTACCGATAGCGTTAAAAAGGCGCGCGACCTCTTTTTTGCCCTCTTCAGTCGCGATTTTAGCGAAGCTCGGATACATGCTCTCGTGCTCGTAGCGCTCGCCAGCGGCGGCATCAAGCAGATTTTTATCCATTTTATCAAGCGGAATGCCTGCGACCGCGTGATGTGCCTTTAGCTCGGCTCTGGCGTGCCATTTTTCGTTTTCGGCAGCCTCGTAAAAATGTCGCGCAATGGCGTGAAAGCCCGCCTCTTTGGCTAAATCACCGTAAAGATCGTATTTGTTGCGCGCCTGAGACTCGCCTGCAAACGCTTTCATCAAATTTACCTGCGTCAGATCCTCGGTGATACATTTCATCGGCTCGCCGCAGCAGCTAAGCGCGCCGCCGCCTACTTTTTGCACCTCGACCTCCGCGCCGCATTTGTCGCATCTGTAAGTTTCGTACTGTCTCATTTTAATTCCCTATCAAAATTTTTAGGGAATGATACCACGGCTACTATTAAATTTTACTTAATAAATTTTATTCTTCTCAATAAATTTATGTTTTTGAGAAAATTTTGGCACGAAATTTCCATTCGCAAAATCTAAACTTAAGGTTTTTCAAAGCAAATGAAATTTCAAGCAAAAGCGCTAGCGCTCGATTATCTAAAAATATAAAATTTAGTTTTTTAACTCATTTAGTCTACGATTTTCAAGGCAAGCCACATCATTGGAAATTTTTAAAATTTAAAGTTATCTCAAAAACAATTTGCTATTTTGCCATATGGTCTTATTTCGCGAGTATATGACAATGCCGGGCAAAAAGCAGCCTTAAATGCAGCCGCCCGATTGTAATTATGAAGCGTTAAAAGCGTAATTAAGGGCGTTGTAACATTACCATTTTGCCGCTATGATCGGTAATATCTGAGAATTTATGAATGTTAAATTCTAAGCCGCAAATCGAGCAAGGAGGAAATTTATCGACTTCCTTCTTGCCTAAAAGCGAGCAAATTCCGCCTATTGCCGGATTATGTCCAACGATAAATACGCATTCCGCGCTAGCTGCGTTAAAATTTCGCATAACATCTGTGCTAGAAATTTCCACATCATTGCAAGATAGCGCATTATTTTCGCTAATGCTAGCGGGAATTTTAGCGCTCTTAAAAGCAGAATTTTCCGCGTTTGCGTCGCGAGGTTTTTCGCTACTCAGACCAACCGCATTGTATTTTTCAACATTCACACTGCACCCAAAAAATCGTTTCTCATCCAAGCTGCGAACAAACTTTGCCAAATCCCATAAGCTTGCGTCGTATAACTCTCGCAATGACGCTACCCTTTTTATCGCATCCAACGCATTAGCGATAATTTGCGCCGTATGGAGTGCGCGTATAGCCGAGCTTGTAATAATTAAATCAGGCGTAAGTCCCAAGCTACGCAGCTTTTTTCCTAGTTTAATTGCGCAAAGTTCGCCCGCATGACTTAATGTCCGCTCAAAATCGCTTCCGTTGCCGCTTTGCGCCTCGGCATGTCTTATAAAATATATCCGTTTCATCTGCATCCTTTCACAAAATTTTATGTAAAATTTAGCGTTAAATTCTATAAAATTCTAAATTTTTTCTGGATCATTCCAAAGCCATAACCGACCACAAATCCCGCTATGTGCGCATACCACGCCACATTTATGCCCATTAGCATCGGTGCAAAGCTCATTATCAAAATCGCGACAAAAATCCCACCCGCATTGCGTTCATCAAAATAAGCAATCACGCCTAAAAGCACGCAAATAGCGCCGCTAGCGCCTACGATATTGACGATTTCTCCCATGTTCATGGCATAACGGATATAAATCAGGCACAAAGCGCCGCTCAGCAGCCCGCCTACGATGTAAAGTAGCGTAAATTTTATCCCACCGAACGCTCGCTCTAAAATCCCACCAAATTGATATAAAACCGCCATATTCATCACTAGATGCATCACTCCGCCGTGCATAAAAAATGAACTTAGTAGCTGCCACGGCATCCCTTCGAAAAAATATGGATTGAGCCCAAAAAATAGATAGGACTTAAAGCCAAAAAAATATTCTAATGCGAATGAAATCACGAAAAATAGGACATTCGCCACAATGATCGCGAGCGTAAATTTGCCTGATTGCATGAAACTCCTTAAATTTTTCACGCATAGTAGCGAAATTTTGATTAAATTAAAGGCGTCGTGTAATTTTATAGGCTCGAGATAAATTATAAATAAGCTAGCATCAAAATTTCGGCGAATAGTTTTAATTGCAAGCGCCTTATCAAAATAGCTGCGCTAAAATTTAAAATTTAGATATAAAACTTTAAACTAAAATTTCCTTAATAAAATTTAGATCGTAAATCTTTTTTAAAACTTTACGGAATTCATAGAGTTTATCCGACGTAAATTAAAAAGCAAACACGCTGTAAATTTAATGACGATAAAATTTCAGTTATATAAAGCTACTTTGTAGAATTTTATGTAAAATTATAAGTATAATTTCACTAGAAATAACAAAAATTTGAGTTCAAATTAATTTCAAAATAAATTTTTAGAGTAATATTTTATTAAATGCTTGTTATATATAATTACGCGTTAAAAATGCTAATTTGATTTGCCATAACAGCATCAAAGTGAGTTTTTATTCATAAGTTTTTGCTGCAGGAGTTTAAAAGCCATAAAAATTTTAAAATTTGATTAGAATTTTAGGAATTTAATAAATTCTATAAAGCAAGTCATAGCTAGAATTCCAAGCTAAATTATCTGCAAAATTTTACTTGAAATTTTAGAGCCTAAATCAAACCGCCGCGAATTTTTAAAAGGTCTAACAAAATTCTATAAAATCTAACAAATCCCAATTCAAAAGTTATAAGAAATTTTTCAAAAAATACGGCGAAAGAATTTTCAAAATTCTAGTTATTCACCCGTCCATATCCTGCGAAGCGGTTTGATGCTAGGCAGCTTATGCGGTCTTTACCGCAGCGCACGATATAGCTATTTTCCATCTTTTGCCCCGCTACGTGGACGTTTTTCTTATTTAAATTTACGAAGTCCGCTTGATTTCTACCACGAGTATTGTGGACGAATTTCACGCGACCGTCGGCATAGATTTCGCGCACGATACCGATATGACTGATTTCGTTATTGACCTTGCCTTTGTTAGAACGCAAGGTGTTTTGAAAAAACACCAAATCCCCCACTCGCGGCGTATTGCTGAGTAAATTTCTACGGCTGTAATAATTATATATTGCTTGGGATTTGCGTCCGTTTGTGAAATATTTCGGCAGATCTTTTGAGTTAAAAAATAGATCATCGTATTTATCATTTAGCACGGTGATAAATCCGCTGCAGTCCCCTCCTGCGCGAGTGCCAGTGTAATCGTCTACAGATGCGATTAGCGGGCGATTAAACTCGCTTCCTGGCACCGAAGTTATTCCTTCTTCATGATCGTTTAAGACATACGCTTGCTGGCTGCCAGCAGACGGGGCTTTTGAGGAGCAACCGACCAGCAAAAACGCACCCAAAGCGCAAATAATTAGTTGTTTCATATAAAAAATCCTTATAAAATTATGTAACGATTAAATTTGGGCGTAATTTTAGCGCTCAGTGGTAACAAAATGGTAACTTTAAAGCTAAATTCTGTATAATCGTCGAAATTTTACACGGAGAAATCATGCATTATCTACGAATTAACGGGGGCAAAAAACTAAGCGGCAGCATTAAAATAAGCGGCGCAAAAAACGCCGCATTGCCGCTCATAGCCCTATCTATCCTTTCAAAAAACGAAGTCGTAATTAAAAATTTACCTGCAGTTTCCGATATCCACACGCTAATTCAGCTGCTTTCAAATTTAGGCGCAAAGTGCGAGTTTCTTGACGCCAATATCACCAAAATCGATCCGCGCGAGGTAAACTCGACCAAAGCGATCTACGACATAGTACGTAAAATGCGAGCTTCGATCCTGGTGCTGGGGCCGCTTTTAGCGCGGTTTAGACACTGCGAGGTAAGCCTTCCGGGGGGCTGCGCGATCGGCGCAAGACCGATCGATCTACACCTTAGCGCGCTTGAAAAGATGGGCGCGGAGGTTAAGATCGAGCAAGGTTACGTCGTTTGCACCGCAAAAAAGGGGCTTAAGGGCGCGACTATAAATTTTGACAAAATTACCGTCACCGGCACTGAAAATATCGTAATGGCGGCGGCCTTAGCAGGCGGCACCACTCATATCATAAACGCGGCAAAAGAACCCGAAGTAATCGCCGTTTGCAACGCATTAAAAAGCGCAGGCATCGACATAGAGGGCATCGGCACGAACGAGATCCTCATTAAAGGAAGCGGCGGTGAGCTTTTAAGTTTGAACGAAATTTCGATTATTCCCGATCGCATCGAGGCGGGCACCTATCTGTGCGCAGGCGCGATCACGGGCTCTCGTATCACGATCACGCACGCTTGCGCGGCTCATCTTGGCGCCGTGCTTGCAAAATTTGAAGATATGGGCTTTAAATTTGAAATTTCAAACGGTGACGACGAAATAACGATCCTGCCCGCCTCAAAGATCAAACCAGTAGAGATTATAACGAGCGAATATCCGGGCTTTCCTACCGATATGCAGGCGCAGTTTATGGCGCTAGCATGCATCGCCTCGGGCGTCAGCACCATCGACGAGAGGCTTTTTGAAAACCGCTTCATGCACGTTAGCGAACTCTCAAGAATGGGCGCGGATATCCGTTTAAACGGACACATCGCGACGATTAGCGGCGGCAAGCTAAACGGCGCGGACGTTATGGCGACCGATCTGCGCGCCAGCTCAGCTCTCGTTTTAGCCGCCCTTGCAGCGCACGGCGAGAGCAAAATACATAGAATTTACCACCTGGATCGCGGCTACGAGAGACTAGAGGCTAAGCTTGGTGCGCTTGGCGCGGACATACAGAGGCTTGAGGAATGAAGACTTCGGAATAAAAATCTTGCGCAAGCAAGCAAAATGGAATTTTATGAGTGATATGCTTTGAAATTTTAAGCAACGCTCGCATTAAAATAAGGCAAGTTTGAGCCCGTGAAATTTTGCGCATTTATTTGGGTAAATTTTGCTTTTCAAGCTTTGGCGCAACATAAAATTTAAGGCTACACGAGGTCTTTACTATGCGAATTTTAAATATAAAAATGATAAAAAGGACTTAAAATGATAGGAATAAATGAGGCTATAGATTTGGCTACGGCTAGAATCACATCAAGCAGGCGGAGCGAAATGGTGCCTCTTCCCAGCGCTCTAGACCGCATCCTTTCTAGCGATATTTCAGCGCTTAAAAACCTACCCTGCTTCGATAATTCGGCGCTTGACGGCTATGCCTACGCGGCGGAATTCAAAGACGAAAAGCTAAAGATCGTAAAGCCTACGATTTTTGCGGGAGATGAGAAATTCTACGAAATCAAGGCTGCGCAAGCGCAAAAGATAATGACCGGCGCGCCAATGCCTGCAGGCGCGGACTCTGTCGCGAGGCTAGAGGATGTAGACGCGCAAGGTGGAACTCTAAAAATCCCTGCTTCCGTTCATGCCCACGACGGCTTTCGTAAAAAAGGCGAGGAGGTGCGCGCGGGCGAGCTTTTATTGCGCCGTGGCGAAATTTTAAACCCTGCCAAAATCATGCTTCTTGCCGCGCAAGGAATTTACGAAGTAAGCGTTTACGCGCGTCCTAAAATCGCCCTATTTTCCAGTGGAAACGAGCTAAAAGAGCCGTGGCAGAGCGCAAGCGAGCGCGAAATTTATAACGCCAACTCTAGCGGTATTGCTGCATTGCTGCAAAAATACGGCTTTGAAAACGAGTATTTAGGAATTTTAAAGGATGATTTTAGCGCGGTTTGCGAGGCGCTAGATACTGCTACGCGTAAATTTGACGTGCTAATTACCAGCGGTGGAGCAAGCGCTGGGGAGGCGGATTTTATGCAAAGCGCTATGAGTGAACTTGGATTTTTGCAGGTTTTTGATCACATTGATATCAAGCCCGGCCGTCCCAGCAAGTGCTTCGCAAAAGACGGCAAATTCGTCTTTGCAATGGCAGGCAATCCAATGGCTGCTTTCGTGCTTACGCGCGCAGTCATACTGCCGATCCTATTTAAGCTTAGCGGCGCAAGCGAGGCTTTTAGCGCAGAAGCGGCGATCTATGCCAAGCTCGCAAGCGATCTGAAGCTAAAAAGCGGCAGAGTAAATTTAACCGTAGGCGCATATGAAGGCGGAGTTTTTACGCCTATGCCGTCGCCTTCTGGGCGCATCAGACCGCTGGCTGCGGCATCGCATTTTTTCTTGGCTGATCCCGAATGCGACAAAGTTCTCGCTGGAGAAATCGTAAAAATTTATGAAATTTAAGCGAGAAATTATTGACAAATGAAAATTTATAGGCTACAATCGCGCTTTATTTTTATCGCATGCGGGAATAGCTCAGTGGTAGAGCGCAACCTTGCCATGGTTGATGTCGCGAGTTCGACTCTCGTTTCCCGCTCCATCTTAACTTCAAATTTTAAAATTCCTTCCGCCGCGTTTGTTTTTAAACCACAAAATTTCGATATGAAAGCCTTGAAATGAAAATTTTAGTTTGCGTAAGCGGCGCCAGTTTTTGCGAGATCGGGCTTGATCTGCTTAAATTTCTTGCCAGCTCACCGCATGAAATTCACGCCGTGCTTACGCAGGGCGCGCGCCGCGTTCTACGCGCTGAAAGCGGCATAGACGCGGACGAGGTCTTAAAATCCACGGAATTTATGAGTGTAAAATTTTATCCCGATACCGATCTGGGTGCGCCGCCCGCTTCAGGCTCCTTTGGCATTGATGCAGTGATCTTTGCGCCCTGCTCTATCGGCTCTTTGGCTAAAATTTACGGCGGGCTTTGCGACAGCCTAAGCACGCGCGCCGCCGCAGTCGCGCTAAAAGAGCAAAAGCGGCTAGTTCTTGGCGTGCGTGAGATGCCGCTTTCTGCGATCAGCCTGCGACAAATGAGCGAGCTAGCCGCGCTAGGCGTCATCATCGCTCCGCCCGTGATCGCAGGCTACTGCGGCGTGCAAAATTTAAAAAATTTCATAATCGGCAAGTGGTGCGACGCGCTGGGCGTGCAAAACGAGCTGTTTAAGAGGTGGCAATAATGCAAAACTCAAGAAAATGTATCTATCCGGGCACTTTCGATCCTATCACGAACGGCCATCTGGACGTCATCAAGCGTGCGCTAGGGCTTTTTGATGAAGTCATCGTCGCAGTCGCGCTAAACGAGAGCAAAAAGCCCTACTTCAGCCTAAAATCCAGACTAGAGATGGCGCGAGCCGCGACACGCGGGCTTCGTGGCGTGAGCGTGCAAAGCTTTGATAATCTACTCGTGGATTTTGCTAAATCTTGCGGCGTGCGCTTCGTTATCCGTGGACTCCGCGCGGTTAGCGACTTTGAGTACGAGCTGCAGATCGGCTATGCAAACGCCTCGCTATGGGAGGAATTTGAGAGCGTGTATTTGATGCCGACGCTCAAAAACGCCTTCATCTCAAGCTCGATTGTCCGCTCCGTTCTAAGCCACGGCGGCGATGTTTCGCACCTGGTGCCAAGCGAAATTTTAAAATTTTTAAAAAAATGAGCTTGCAAGCGACTGAAATTTAGCCCGCAGGCGCGGCTAAATTTAAAATTTGAAGCTGCATGGGAGATAAAATGAACGAAGCAATGGATGAGATAGAAAGACTGCGAACGTTTTTAAAAAGCGCGAGAGATGAATACAAAGCCTTAAATAAAATAGCCGAAGCGCAGGTCGTAAGCAGGCGCTGGGCGTCGGGTAGTTATATCAATTTAGAGCCGTTTTATTTCGAATATAACCGCTTCTCAAAGGGCAAAATTTTAAAAGCTAAACCAAAAAAGATCGCAAACGCCTACGAATACGGCTTTGACGCGCAAGATCGCGTCGTTTTTGAGAGGCAGTATGACGACAAAAAATCTTCCTGGGATAATTTGTATTTTTGGGGGCGGGACGAAGTTTTAAAATATCACTTCGGTTGCTACAACAAAAAATGCTCAAGATGCTTCAATATAAAAAGATTTATCTATGAAAATGGCGAGCTAAAGTCCATCTACTCGGCCTTTGACAACAACGCCTATGGGATAGAAAATTTTACTTACGAAGGCGGCAAGCTCGCACAAAGACGGGAGTATGTAGAGCACCCTCGCGCAGGCAGAAGGAATGACGTAACAAACTATGAATTTGACGCAATGGGCGAGCTAAGCTTAATAACCGAAAATGGTTATGTGCGCTATCAAAAGCCCGATAAGGATATGAGCTACAAAAAGCTCTATGAGCTCGCCGCTCAAAGGCTGCTGCCCGCGATTAAAGAGACGATCAAAAAGCACGCGCCGAATTGCAAACTCTACTGCATAAATTTAGCTTGCGACAATAGGAGTTTGCCGCCGATCATCGGATTCGGCTCGCAAGAACAGCGCGCGCAGTGGCTTGTGCGAAAAGATGGCTGGCTTCTTTGGCTCGTTCCTGATTACGAGTTTCGAGCCGAGGTCGAAGTAGACTACGAAACGGCGAAAATTTTCGATCTTTTCAATCAGGAAACGCAACTAAACGATAAATATGCGCAGGCTAAAAAGCTTATTTGGGGGTGCGTGAAGCAGCTTAAAGCAGGTCTTGGCGAATTTGCGCTCGATATGACGGAGGATTTTACGATCACGGCTACCGATTGCGATCTTAGCGATCTGCGGAAAAATTTCATAGCAATAAATCCCGAGCCGATAAACGTATAGGGCAAAATTTAAAATTTCATCTTTCGGCGCGTAGGACGAGCTTTGCGCCTTCGCTCATTGCGGCAAAATTTCATGATCTGCGGCGGCTAAAAATTTTATCGGCGCCGCGATTTTATATTTTGTCATCGCACGCGGCGTCCGCCCGTCGCCGCATCTACTGCGTTATCGGACAATATACCATGCTTTATACGGCGCCCGATGCCTTCCAGACTCGCTATCTGTTTTACTAAAAAACATACGCTACCTCACACCGCCTTCTTCACCGACGCGCCGCCTTTCGTTTATCTAGCGCCCGTTGTTCTGCCGGGCGCATACCCCGCTCCGTTTCCACCTCGCATGACGCGCGCCATGTCCCGTATAACGCCCTACTTCGCTCGGCACGCCGCTCTGCCGACATATACTCTCTCGCCCTACTGCGTGGCGCATTGCTTTGCTCGCTTCGATACGCCGATCCAATTTGCCCGATGTGTCGTCCCGCTTCGTCCGATACATACCCTATGCGTCGCTCGACGCGCTGTCCGCCTCATCTACGCGCGCCGTCTTTATCGACCGGCGCTCCGCTCGGTACATGTCCGTAAGTGCAAAATTTACTCGCCTGCTGTTATGCGGCTCATCCGCCCAAGCGCTAAATTTAACCGCGAGCCGTGCCGCAAAAATCAAGAACCGAGCAAAAAAGCGCCCGATAAAATTTTACACCGAAAGATCAAAATCGGCTAGTACAAGCTCGCGCAAAAGTCCGATTTTAAGGCGAAATTTTACGCCCGGCTATTTAAAAAAGCCGCTATTTAGCTATAAATTTGTAAAATAACGCACAAATTTAAAGGCGAAAAATGTATGTAATATTCGAAGGTATCGACGGCGTGGGCAAAAGCACGCAAATAGCGCGGCTGGCGGCGACTTTCCCGCAGGCGATCGTGACCAAGGAGCCGGGCGGTACGAAGCTCGGCGAGGCGGTACGAAGCCTCGTTTTGGGCGAGGATTTTAAGTGGCGGCGCGGCAGCGTAAATCTGCGCGAGGCCTGCGGCGAAATTTCAAAGCGCGCCGAGCTGCTTTTGTTCCTCGCAGACCGCGCCGAGCACTACGAGCGCGTGATAAAGGGCGGCGCAGATAGGCTCGTGCTAAGCGATCGCGGCTTCATCTCAGGGCTTGCCTATGCGCTGGCAAACGACAAAAACGCGGATCTTAGCGAGCTTATCGCGCTTAATAAATTTGCGCTTGGAGGCAAATTTGCGGATAAAATCGTGCTGTTTTCGGCGGACGAACAGCTCGTCATGCGGCGGCTTAAAACGCGCGCTAGCAGCGATATAATCGAGGCTCGCGGACTCAAATACCTAATGCGCGTGCAGGAGTTGATGGCGCGGGCATGCGCGGCGTGCGGCGTTGAGACCCTGCAAATCGACGCCGCACAGTCTGAAGAAGCGATCTGCGATCAGATAAAAAATTTCATACTTTCTTAAAATTCTAAGACGCGGAATTTTGCCGCGGGAATTGATTTCTGAGGCTTGCCGTGAAATTTTAGCTATGGAATTCCGCCCATAAAATTTCATCTTCGAATTTCGTTTATGGAATTTTACAGGCGTGGTTCTAGGTAAAATTTCATGGGCGAAATTTGTTTTATAATTTCGCGGCAAAATTTCGCCATAGAATTCTGTCTTAAAATTCCGCCATAGACCGAAAGGGCGTGGGATTTCATAAGCGAAATCTTGCACGGAATTTTAAGCCACGGATTTGCGGGTGGAATTCCGCTTAAGCTTTAGATTGAAAGGATAATGATGAAGACGTTAAGGTTTGTTTTACGCAAGGTTTTTAAATTTATATTTCTGTTTTGGGTGGTCATAAGCTCGCTTTTGGGTAGCTATATTATCGCGGATAAATTTTTCGGCCGCACCGTCGTGGCCTGGACGCTCATCCGTGATTTTAGCAGCGCTTCGCTGGATCTGAAGGATTTTAGCATCAGCGCCCGCTTAAGAGCTACCACTATCGGCGGACGATCATGGCGCGACGAGCGCGAGCCAAAGCCCGACTTTTCGGACGACAACTCAACCGGCGCCCCGTATGAACTAAGTATAAATTTTGAGCACGTGAGTGCGCCCGGGATCGTGCTGAAAAACATCAAGCTCGAGCAGGTGCAAAGCGGACGCATCGTGTTTGAAAAGGATGAGCTAGAGGTGCCGATAGAGATGGGCTATAGCGGTTACAAAAGCGGCGAATTAGAGATACCTGATCTCGATTCTGCGCATGTCAAACACAGACTGAGCGTCGAAATATGCGTGTCTGGGGGCGCTTGCACAAACTTCGTGCATTATTTCTTGCCATACAGGCATGTAGAGGGCACAGCGGCTCTGCGAGGTATCTTTTAGCCGCGAAAGATTCGGCGCGAAATTTTAAAACATAAAATTTGCGGCGGTATGGGTTAATTTGGCTGAATAAACGAGTAGATTATTGATGCCCGTAACGTGGCGGTATAGTTTATTTATGTGGTGGGATTTTGCCGCTCGCCAGGAATTTGTGATTTCGGGGCGCATAAAATTTATAGCGCAGCGTGAAATTCTACCCGGCAAAAATTTATGCCCTATTCCGGCACCGATAAATAAATCTGCTAACAAATCCCGCGAGGCGTCAATCTATTAAGATCCTAAATTTATAACGCAGCGATATGGGTATAAAATTTTAAAATTACCGGCAAAAATATCATAATTAAAAAAGCGTGTTACATATTATAAAATGCGCTTTATTATCATTCGCCCTTTTATAATTTTCAGTATTTTTGCTAGCCGTTTCAAAAACGCTTTGCAAAATTTAGCGCTATATTAAAGCTTAAAATGCACCTATTACGTATTTTTCGACCTATTCAAAATTTTATACTTCTTAAAAATCAAAATTTTAGCCATTTAAAATTTATACTTGAATTTAAACTGCAATTTAATTAAACATTAAAAATCTTTGTATTATTATTCGCCGCGTTAATAATCAATTCTATAATCATTAAGTAAGGAAATATAAATGTTTAGAAGATTCTCTCTCTCTCTCTATGTCTCGCTGCTCTTTTATGGCTCGCTTTACGCGGAAGAGCCGGCCAACTCACAAGAACTGGGAACTATCCAGGTAACGGGCAATGTCGATTCGCAAAGCGTAGCCGAGCAAAAGGTCGGCGAAACTAAAACTACCGCGCAGACTATCAAGAAGCAGCAGATCACCGATAGCAGAGACTTGGTGCGATACCAAACGGGTATCACAGCGGTCGAGACGGGCAGATTCGGCGCTAGCGGATACGCCGTTCGCGGTGTGGACGAAAACCGCGTGGCTATCACAGTGGACGGACTTCGCCAAGCAGAGACCTTGAGCTCGCAGGGCTTTAAAGACCTCTTTGAAGGGTATGGAAATTTTAACAACACAAGAAACGGCGTAGAGATGGAAAACGTCAAAACGGCCAATATCACCAAAGGAGCCGATTCCATAAAAGCGGGAAGCGGCGCACTCGGCGGATCGGTTATGTTTGAAACCAAAGACGCCAGGGATTTCTTGACGGAAAAGAACTATCATTTCGGCTTTAAGCAGGGCTATCAAAGCGTCGATAGTCAAAATTTTCACTCCTTCACCGGTGCAGCTAGATACGGCTGGTTTGATCTTTTGGTTATAAATACCGATAGGCACGGACATGAAAGAAAAAACTATTTCTACGACATATATGATAGTAAAGAGGACAAACTTCATATAGGAAAAACTCGCGAAAAGGCAGACCCATACACCATAACCAAGAAGAGCACGCTCGTAAAAGTGGGATTTCAGCCGAGCGATAACCATAGATTGTCTATCGCGATAGATGACTCGAAGCAAAATTCCGACGGCGAGGACCTTTCTTATACGTTAAGAATGGGTAGCCGTCCGGATGCTCCGGAACGATATGGAAATAGAACAAACCACGATAGCTCTACCAGAAAAAACGTGCAGTTTAGCTACGAATATGTCGGAGATACTCCACTTTGGGACAGTGTCAAACTTTCGTATTCTTGGCAAAATATTAAGAACCGTGCAATAAATAAAGAGGGTTGCCAAGGCAATAGATGCCAGAATGTGCAAAATCCTTCTGGGATGCATCTAAATGAAAGCTCAAGCGGTTATGATATCGTAGATAAAAACAATAGACCCCTAAGCGTTGATCCGCGACCTGTCGAAGAAGGCGAAGAAATTATTAAAGATGGTTCGGGCAATATTCTAAATAGGGGCAGCGATTATAAAAAAAGGGATGGTGAAGGATATTATTTGGATTGTTCCAAAGTAAATTGTAATAAAAAATTCAAAGTATTAAAAGAAACATACGATGGAGATACTTGGGAGTATAATTACGAATTAGTGGAAAGAGAGATAGAAAAGCATACTCTTCCTGACGGCAGAGTTTACGGGACTATAAAAAGAGATCCGAGCGATATGGACACTATGACAAAGGCTTATAAGCTATTTCATTTAACTCCATATACCGATGGTTACAATTCCGTCCAATACACTGATAGGACTCTAGAAACTAAGACATTTCAGGTTAATCTAGATTTAGAAAAAGAATTTAGTCTATTTAATTTGATAGATAATTCTATATCATACGGCGGACTTTTGGATCAAACAGATAAATCTATGACTAATAAAGATGGATTTTACTCGGGTGATTCACAATGGTGGGATAATATACTCTTCGGTAGAACTCCTGGAAGTGGCGTGCCAAACCCTAATTACCATATGAATGGTAGTCAAAGAAGCAATACCACTGCGGTGAGTACCTATCTGATCCCAGTGCAAACTACGACTGTAGCAAGCTATATCGGGGATGAAATTCAAATAACTAAATACGTAGGCTTCGATCTCGGTTATCGCTTAGATTTTGTAAACCATAAACCAAAATATACCGGCCATCCTGAAGTGCCAAGAGGCATCATAACCGGTCTATGGGTGCCGTATCCTTACAACCCCTATGACGGAATACATGGTTACTACACTCCTTATGGAGAGGAAAATTATCAGCAAAATTTAAAATTCCTGCTAAGAGAGAAGGAATACAAAAGCGGCTCATATAAACTAGGTCTAAATTTAGACCCGCTGGATTGGATGAGGATACAACTAAAGGGCTCCAAAGGCTTCCGCGCTCCGACATCAGATGAGGCGTATATGACCTTTAAGCATCCGGACTTTTCTATCCGTCCTAATATATTTTTAGAACCAGAAATTGCAAGGACGAAAGAGATCGCTCTTACTTTTTATAGCGAGAGAAGCCGCATAACTTTCGATGTTTTTAAGACGGATTATAAAAATTTTATCGATCTTGAATTTTTGGGAAATTTACAAGTCGTAGATCAGCAGATACCATATCCGTTTTATCAAAACGTAAACCGAGATAGCGCCAAAGTGCATGGATTTGAGATAAATACCCATCTGGAGCTCGGCGATGTATCGGAGAGCCTGGAGGGATTTAGGCTGGGATATAAATACAGCAAACAAAAAGGCAGAATGTCGTGCGCCAGTAACGGCTCAAACGCTAATAATTCGAACTCAGGATGCAGTAGGGGCGAAGAGGTGCCGATGAATGCGATCCAACCGCCTACTTCCGTCTATAATATCGGCTATTCTACGCCCGGCGACAAATATGGCATTGATCTTTTCATCACCGACGTAGGAGCCAAGAAGCGCAAAGATACCTACAATATGTATTGGAAAAGCCAAGTCGAAAGAACGGATCCGTATTGGGGGCACATCGATGCTTCTATAGTAAACGGAGAGCCCGTAACCGATAATACCAAAGGTTGGCGAAGCGGTGATTATACGGTAGTGGACGTTATTGCTTATGCAAAGCCGCAAAAAAATTTTAACTTTAGTCTAGGCGTTTACAACCTAACCAACGCCAAATATATAACTTGGGATAGTGCGCGCTCGATCAGGGCTTTCGGAACGGTCAATATGATCGATCAAGCGACGGGTGCGGGCATCGGCAGATTTTACGCGCCGCGCAGAAATTTTAGATTTAACTGGGAGATAACGTTTTAAATCGGCTGCTTGCTTAGACGCTAGCGCTAAGCACGATTAAAATTTATCCAATAGGCTCAAGCAAATCCAAGCTTGCTTGAGCTTCCGCAAGCTTTAAAGCAAACGAAAAGCAATCGGAAAACTTGGGATGCGGATTTTGAAAAACATAAAATTTGTAGCGGCATGATTTCTTGACGCGACGGGATTTTATCGCTTGTCGTATTTCTCCATGAGACAGAATTTTGCGATTTAGCGGCACATAAAATTTATAGCGCAGCGTGAAATTCTGCCCGGCAAAATTTAAAGAGACGGAATTATGAAACTCCGCACAGCGTATTTGTGCGGCGGAGTAGCGCTATTTTCTTGCTTTTATGAAAAGTTTACGCCGCAACGCACGCTTTGATAAATTTTACGCGCGTAATATCCGCGCCGCGCGCTAAAACATCCACTAAATTTGAAGTCATGAAATTTAAAATTTGCTAAATGCCAAGTTTGTAAGCCGCAAATTTAAACGCAAAACTCAAATACTATCGCGCGCAGATACAGCTTTGAGATCTTAGTAAAATTTTACCCTTTAAATTTACGCGCAGTTTTCGCCGTATATAAATTTTGGCGCGATTTTGGAAGTATTTCTTAGACGTATTTGCTAGGCGAATTTAAGCGCAAATCCAGCGCAGTGCAACTTTTTGCTTGCGTAAAATTTTAACGCAAGCAAAGCCGATTAAATTTGACCTCGAAATTTTAACGATATTTTAGCGCACAAGTTTCGTTTTGTTCTAGCGATACAAATTTCAGCTAAAATCCGCTGCTCGCAAAAATCAAAATTTTATTAAACCCGCGTTTGAACCAAAATTTACTAAATTTTGAGGCTAGCGCAGACCAAATTTCAACGCACCTAAAAATAAATTCTAAACGTTAAATCTAAAGTGCATCACGTCGCCGTCTTGCACGACGTAGTCTTTGCCCTCAAGACGCATCTTGCCCGCTTCTTTCGCCCTGCCCTCGCCGCCGAACGCGATAAAATCATCAAATCCGATCACCTCGGCTCTGATAAATCCGCGCTCAAAGTCGTTGTGGATAACGCTCGCGGCTTTCGGAGCCTTCCAGCCTTTCGTGATAGTCCACGCGCGAACTTCCATCTCGCCGGCGGTAAAGTAGCTGATGAGGCTGAGCTTTGCGAAGGATCGCTTGATGATGAGTTCCAGCCCGCTTTGCTGCGCGCCCAGGCTTTGCAGCATCTCGTGCGTCTCCTCGTCGCTTAAGCCTATCAGCTCCTCTTCGATCTTGGCGCAGAGCTTGATCACCTCGGCGCCGCGGGCGTTTGCGTATTCTCTTACGCGCGCGACATATTCGTTATCCTGCGCGATTCCGTCTTCGTCCACGTTTGCGCCGTAGATTACATCTTTGGCGCTAAGCAGGCGCAGCTCGCGATTTAAAGCGACGTAGCTTTCGTCCTCTTTGAGCGTGAAATTTGAAGCGGGCTTGCCGTCGTTTAGATGCGCCAAAAGCTCGTTTGCTACGGCTAGCGCCTCTTTAGCGCCCTTTTGATTTGTTTTGGCTTCCTTGCCGAGACGCTCGATTTTGCGTCCAAGCTGCTCTATGTCCGCTAAAATAAGCTCGGTTTCGATGATCTCGATGTCGCGGATAGGATCGACGCAGCCTTCGACGTGGGTTATGTCGCCGCTTTCGAAGCAGCGCACGATATGAAGGATGATCTCGCACTCGCGGATATTTGAAAGAAATTTATTCCCCAGCCCCTCGCCTTTACTTGCGCCGCGCACGAGGCCTGCAATATCGACGAACTCGATGGTCGAATGTACGATGCGACCGGGCTTAACGATCTCCGCAAGTTTGCCTAGCCTGGCATCGGGCACGGGCACGACCGCTTTATTAGGCTCGATCGTGCAGAACGGATAGTTCTGCGCCTGCGCGTTTTGCGCGCCGCTAAGTGCATTAAAGGTGGTGGATTTACCGACGTTCGGAAGCCCTACGATTCCTACAGAAAGCCCCATCTACGCGTCCTTTAGCTCTTTGGCTAGAGCCTGTAAAAAGTACAGGCTGGCTCTCACGCCCGCGCCAGTCGCGCCCGCGGCGTAATAGCCCCACGCCTTTTCCAGATACGCGGGCCCCGCGATGTCGAGGTGCAGCCACTTGTCTTTATACTCGTCTTTTATAAATTTGTCCAAAAACAGCCCCGCGGTTATCGCGCCGCCGTATCTGCTGGAAGCGCAGTTGGAAACGTCTGCGATACTGCTTTTGATTAGCTCGCGCAGATAATCGTTAAATTCCAAAATGCTAAATAGCTCGCCGCTGCAGCTGCTAAGATCTTTAAATTTACGCTTTAGCTCCTCGCTGTTTCCCATGATACCGCTCGTGTATTCGCCAAGCCCCACGACGCAAGCGCCTGTAAGCGTAGCCATATCGATTAGCAGACCTGGCTCAAGATCCTGCGCGTAGCTTAAGCAGTCGGCGAGCACGAGCCTGCCCTCTGCGTCGGTGTTTCGCACCTCGATACTCACGCCGCTGCGGCTAAGCAGTACGTCGTCGGGCTTATAGGAATCGCCACCGATCATATTTTCAGTAGCGCCGATGACCGCATGTATCTCAAACGGTAGTTCTAGCTCGGCGGCGCCCTTGATGATGCCCATCGCAGCAAGCGCGCCGCTTTTGTCGCTTTTCATCGTAAGCATATAATCGCTCGGCTTCAGACTTAGTCCGCCGCTGTCATAAGTAAGCCCTTTGCCCACGAAAACGACGCGCTTTAGGCAGCGCTGCGGTTTATAGATCAGATGAATTAGGCGCGGCGGATGAGCGCTGGAGCGATTGACCGCCAAAAACGCATTCATATTCTGCTCGCGCAAAAAGTCCTCGTCGTAAATTTTAACGCTCACGTCGTCGTAGTTCGAGGCTAAAATTTCAGCCTCGCTCGCCATCTTTTCTGGCGTGTAAATTTCAGGGATCTCATTGACGCCGTCGCGCGCGAAATTTGCGGCGTTTGCCATCACGGTGCCCTGCTGCACGCCGTAGTTCATCTTTTGCACGTCGGGGCTACTGCCGCCGTACTCCTGCGTCGAGATTAAAATTTCATTCAAGCTGGAGTTTTTTTTATCGCTTTTGTATTTGTTAAACTCATAACCGCCCAAAAGCACGCCCTCTACCATCGCCATCGTGCTTCTGCGGTCGCAGCCGCATTTGTAAAAGGCGATTTTGAAATTTTTAATCGCGTAGCCCTTAAGCGCGTTGTATGCGCTCGCAAGTGCTGTGCGGATGTGGTCATATTCTAGCGCCTTAACGCCGATGTACAGCCGCCCGCTCTCGGCAAGCAGCAGATTGCCCTCGCCTTTGTAATTAAAAAGCGCAAACTTATCCGTGTCTTTAATAAACTCGTGATTTAAATTTTTATCCACAACTAAAATAACTTCAAAATCCGCCTCTATCTCGTTAATTTTACGATCTAGCAGTTTTACTTTCATCTCGTTCCTTTCGTGAGTTCATAAAGTGATTTTCCATACGTTTAAATAGCCTAAAAAATAGATATAAAATTCCGCCTATGATAGGTATCGCAAAATACCAGTGTTGCTCGATTAGCCGCAGCCCGCTCCAGATCTCCTCGCCAAAATACCACGCCAAAATCATCGTCGCGCCCGACCAGCACCAAGCACTAAAAAGATTGATAATCGCAAATTTCTTTGCGCTGTAGCGAGTGATACCGATACTCATCGGGATGATGACGCGGAAGCCATACATATAGCGCTGCATTAAAATTATCGGCCAGCCGTAGCGTTGCAAAAGCAGGTGCGCGATCGCAAATTTTCGGCGCTGTGCCGCGAGTTTTTTACTGATATATTTTTTGTTGTAGCGCCCGATATAAAAATAAAACTGATCGCCGCAAAATGCCCCAAGACCCGCGACAAAGATACCTAGCGGCAAATTTATGTGCCCCTCGTGCGCCATGATACCGCCCAAAATCAGCGCGATTTCGCCTTCTAAAATACACCAAACAAAAAGCACGATATAGGCGTATTGGTGGTATTCTTGCAGTAAATTTTTAAGTAGCTCTTCCAAAATCACGCCTCTAAAACGCAATAAACGTTTGTGCGTCGCGAAAACTCGCCTAGATCGTTTAACTCGCGCAAATTTAATAAAAAGCACGCCTCGACGCACTTAGCCTGCGTCTGCGCGATGAGATCTAATGCCGCTCGTGCGGTGCCTCCGGTGGCTATTAGATCATCGATTAGCAGCACCTTGGCATCCTGCACGCCGGAGAATGCATCCACATGCATCTCGACCTGATCGAAGCCGTATTCAAGGCTGTATTTTTGCGAAATCGTGATATAAGGAAGCTTCTTTGGCTTTCTAATTGGCACAAAAGCAACCCTCAACCTCGCAGCAAGTGCCGCTGCAAAAATAAATCCACGACTTTCTATGCCTACTATGTAATCAAGTCCGTAATCGGCGTAGCGCTCGGCTAGATGATCAAGCAGAAAATTAAACGCCTCGCGATCGCCTACGAGCGTCGTGATATCGTAAAACAAAATACCGGGCTTTGGGAAGTCACGCACGGTACGGATCGAGCGAAATAAATAGCTTTTTTGCTCGCTGCTTAGGCTTTTCATAGCTTACCTCTTTTCAATCTTGCGTTTTGGATTTTTAAGCTGCAGTTTTCGCTCTCCTCATTTTGCAGGGCCTCAATGCCGAAGCGAAGGGCAGTTTTGAGCTTTTCGTTATCGCTTTTAAGCTTTGAAATTCTTTCTTCGCTCTTGCGAAGTAAGGCGTAAATTTTAGAATTTTTTCGGATCGATAGAATAAGTAGTGCTGCAAAAAATAGCGCTAAAACACCCAATGCTACGCTCATTGCTCGCCTCCTTTATTTGAATTTGCAAAGCGCATAGTAACGGGAGTCGCGCTGAAATAGACAGAATTTAGGCTTTTAAAATACGCGCTAGAAAGATTTGCTCCCTTTAAATTCACGCTCGCAATAGCAGAATTCTCATCTTTTAAACCTGCACTAGCGCAATTTGCGTTTTTTGGCTTAACGTTCATGCAGACGGAATTTGTAGTCTTGAAATTTATAATTGTGGGGTTCAAACCGACAAAATCTTTGTGGCTAGTTTTTTGAGCGAAATTTTTCTCGCAAACACTCTCGCGCGTAAAATTTAACGTAGAATTTACACTAGTGGAATTTTTATCTAGCGGATTTTTCTCATTAAAGATTATCTTTGCGTGCGTAGAATTTAAATTTATATGATGTGCACCACCAAAGCTTATCAAGGAATTCTCGCCGGTAAATAAGGAATTTTTATCGTTAAAGCTCCGTGCAAAATTTGATGCGGAATCCGTGCCGATGGGATTTTTGTCGGAAGGATTTTTACCACCGAAGCTTAATTTGGAATTCCGCCCATTTAAATTAGCGCCATAGCTTTGTTCCGTAAAATTTTGAGCGGAATTCTGCATGAAATTCTCCCCATCAAATCCATGCGCGCAATTCGAACTACCGCAAGCGCCTAGCTTTGCGACGCGCTTAATGTGCCTACCGCCCGCAAAATCGGTACTAAAAAATGCCCTAATCATATCTCCGATCACCAGCGCGCCCATCAATCGCTCGCCGAAGGCTAGGACGTTGGCGTCGTTGTGCTCTCTAGCTAGTCTAGCGCTCGTCGCGTCATGACACAGCGCGCAGCGGATGTGAGCGTGGCGATTTGCGGCGATGCTGATACCGATGCCCGTACCGCAAATCAAAACGCCGTAAATGCCGTAACTGGTAGAATTTAAAATTTTATCTTTGCTCGCGTTTGCGGCAGCTATGCTTGCGCAGGCGGTCGTATTTGCGTCCGCATCAAAATTCTTGCTGTAGCCGCTCTTGACGGCGTTAAAATTTTCACCACTGCCGTTATTGCCGGCGCTAAAATTCTTACCTTTTTCGCCGCACTGTGCGGTACCATTAAAATTCCCGCTACCGTTTATACTCGCGCTGGAATTTCCGCTGCCGCCTCTACCTCGCGCACCGGAATTTTCTGCGGTCGTGGCGGAATTTTTGCCGCTACTTTCTTTAAAATTTTCGCTCCGCGCGCAAGCTTCACATTCGGCTAAAATTTTATCCGCCAACGTGCCTGCAAAATCGGGATAATCCACGCTCGCTTCGGCACTATGAGTGCCAAGATCGACCGCTTCGTAACCTAAAGTGGCGAGCGCTTTTTTGGCTTGCTCTTTGGCATGAAAGCCCGCATGATCGCTCGCTATGAAAATTTTATTTATTTGCATTACCGCTCCTTATTTTTGCTCGTAGATTAAACTCTCATCGTTTTGCAAGGTATCGACGAAACGCCCGATTCGCTCCCAGCGGATCTTGCGATCGGCGTCGATACTAAAATATGTAAACCACGGCTTACCGACGATCAGACGATAAGGTACCGGACCCCAGAAGCGGCTATCGGCGGAATTATTTCGATTATCGCCTATCATAAAATACTCATCCTGCGGCACTTTGATGTAAAAGGCATTGAAGCTTATCCCCGCAGCTTCGAAGCTATGAGGAATTTCACTTAAACTAATGGGCTTCATAGAAAATTCACCCTTCTCAAGTGCGATTTTGACATTTGTTAGCATCGAGTTTCTAGCATTAGGGTCGTAGTGAATGCCCTTAAATTTATACGGCTCTTTGACATATTTTTCGCCACCTAAAATCACAATGTCGCGAGCATCGTAGTTTGCAGCAATGAACTCGTCGCCTTCATGCGGACGAAGGTAGAAATTATTCAGATCAAATATCACCTCGTCGCCGCCTACGGCAAAATTTCGCTTTACAAAGTGCATTTTTTCATTAAGCGGATAGCGAAAAACCACGATGTCGCCGCGTTTCGGACCCTCGCCGCGGATGATATGTCCATCTCCGTCGCTATCAGGAGCTACCTGCCACTCTACAAAGGGAATATGCGGAGTCGGGATACCGTAGCTAAATTTTTTAACGAATAAAAAATCGCCCTCCAAAAGCGTAGTGCGCATCGATCCGCTGGGGATCACGAAGGCTTGCGCAACAAAAAGAATGACGAATAAAACGACGATGACCGTCCCCGTCCAACTTGATAAAAAGTGATAAATTTTGCTTAGTATTTTCATTTAAGCTCTTTGTTTTAAGCGATTTTTCGCCGATTTTATCGTATTGCTAAGAAGCATCGCGATCGTCATCGGTCCCACGCCCCCGGGTACGGGCGTGATGAGCGAGCATTTCGGCGCGACCGCGTCAAAATCGACGTCGCCTCTTAGCTTGCCATCCTCGCCGCGATTGATCCCCACGTCGATTACCACCGCACCCTCTTTTACCATATCTGCGCTCACAAAGTGTGTCCTACCGACCGCCGCTACCAAAATATCGGCGTCCGTGCAAAGCTGCTTTAAGTCTTTCGTCTTGCTATGAGCGATAGTGACGGTGGCATCGGCATTTAGAAGCAAGCTCGCCATCGGCTTTCCGACGATATTACTGCGACCCAGCACAACGGCATTTTTGCCCGCGATCTGCACGCCGTATTCCTCAAGCAGGCGCATCACACCAAGCGGAGTGCAAGGCACAAAACCGTCCGAAAGCCCGCTAGTAAGCTTGCCTACGTTTATCGCACTAAATCCGTCCACGTCCTTTTGCGGGCTTATTTTTTCTAAAATTTTATTCGTATCAATGTGCTTTGGAAGCGGCAACTGCACCAAGATGCCGTCAATGCTTTCGTCTTCGTTTAAATTTTCTATCAGTTCTAAAAGCGCCGCCTCGCTCACGTCGGAGCTCAAGCGGTGCGCTACGGATCGGATCCCACAGGCGGCGCAGGCTTTTTCCTTGCTCGCGACATAGGTCTTACTCGCCGCGTCCTCGCCTACCAAAATCACCGCCAGCGCGGGCTTTACGCCCTTTGCGGCAAGATCCGAAGCGTCCGATTTGATCTCATCTTTTACCTTCGCACTTATGCTTCTGCCGTCAATTAAAGTCATTTAAAGCCTTTTTGAGAAATAGGGAATGTTACCCTAAAATTTATAAAATTTAGATTTATTTCGCGGATTTTACGGGAATTTTAAAGCGATTTTTAAATGAAATTCCGCAGCTTTAGACTAATGACATCTTACGTTAAATAGAATTTTAAGATAGCAAAATTTAAAACCGGCGGAATTTAAGCTAAGCAAAATTCCGCCTATTGAGCTATGAATTTGCAGGATTTATCGGAGCTGAGATTTCATAACGGGGCGAATGCCTTGACGCTGTTGAGCCTTTCTTACGGCATCCATACAACCACCGGTAGAGCAGCTTTGAGTGGGTTGCATCATAGGCTCTTTTTGTGGCTCTTGTTTATGCGCTTGGCAGCCCGCTAGTATCGTTGCTGCAGCAACACATAATATAAAATTTTTCATTTTGGTCCTTTCTTTAAAATTTTATAAAATTTTAACTGCGATTTCTAAACGGCTTACTCGTTGCGCAGCGTTTGCAGCACGTCGATCTGCGTGGCTTTTTTGGCCGGATACCATGACGAGAGCGCCACGATAAGCACCGCGCCGATTAAAATCATCGCCAAATCGCCTAGCGAGAGCTCCATCGGCAGCTTCGAGCTTCCGTAAACGTCGGCCGGCAGATTTACGATGTCGAAGCTTCCGAGTAGCCACACGCCGAATAGGCCCAAAATGAGCCCGAATATGATGCCGCCGCCGCCGATCGTGGCTCCGAGCGCAAAAAAGGTCCTTTTAACCTCCTTTTTGCTAGCGCCCAGGCTAAGTAAAAGCGCGATCTCTTGGCGGCGATTCATCACGGTCATCAGAAGCGAACTTACGATATTTAGGCTCGCGACCAGGATTATCAGCATCAGCACGATGAAAAGCGCGCGTTTTTCAAGTGCAAGGGCGCTGAAAAAATTGCCGTTTTGCTGCCACCAGCCCACGGCGCTAGTACCGCCGGGGAGGCTTTTTTTGATGCGCTCTAGATCCTTAAACGGATCGTTTGAAAAAACATGCACGCCGTCGAATGTCCCCTCGTCGTAGCCTAAAATTTTGGCTAGATCGTTTGCGTCCGCGTAGGAATACGCCTTGTCGTAGGCGATCAGCCCCGAGCTGAAATCCGCACGCACGTCAAAGCGCTTCATCTTGGGGATCAGCGCAAAGCCGCCCGGATCGCTCTTCGTAAAGATCATCGTGATCTTGCCGCCCTCATCCAGCATAAACTCGTCCTTGATCCCGCGCCCTATCATGATGCCGTAGTCCGTTAGATTGGCGTCTTTGGCGCCTGCTGCGACGACCGAATTAATACGCTTTTCATCGTTTAAATTTACGCCGAAAATCAGCCCGCCCTCGAGCTTTTCGCCGCTTTTGGCGATGACTTGCGAGCTGATGTAGGGGCTAAAGATCAGATCGGGAAAATCCGCTCGCAGCCCCTCCACGTCGTCTTTTGAAATGCCGCCGCGAAAGTGGCTGTGGATCGTGATCGGGTAGTTCATCGTAAAGAGCTTGCGCTCAAATTCCTTATCAAAACCGTTCATTATCGCCATTGCGACGATGAGCACCGTAAGCCCCACGCCGACGCCCAAGAACGCAAGCAGCGCCGAAAGCGTAATGAAGGGCTGAGAGCGGTCGAATCTGAGATATTTGAATAATAAATACTTTACCAAAAAAGCCGTCCTTGTAAAATTTCACATATAATTTAGCGCTAAATTATATGTGAAATTTTAAGTATTTTAGAATTTTAAAATTCCAAAACAAGTTTTATGCCTTCAAATGTGAAAGCCACAGCTGGCTTTTAAAATTTAAAATCACGCCGAAGTCTATTTATACGCAATAAAATTTGTCCCAAGAGATATCGGGTACGGCAAACCAAACAGATCGTCTTGCCGAGACCTTGAAATTCTAAATCAGAATTCTAAATTTTAAAATTTCAAACGCCTCAAAATTTTAAAATTTTAGAAATTTAAAACTTTTTAGAATTTTGAAATTCTTAAAATTTAAAAAGCGGATTTCGCTTAAAAAGCTCTCCCACAATCGCATAAATTTAAAATTTTAATGCCGCGCAGTGTCCTAGCCGCGCACTGAATTTAAGCACCGTGCGCCGTTCGCGTTTTGCCGCACGGCGCACCGTAACGGCGCTGCGAAAACAAGTAGCCAAAGGCACCAAGTGCGCTTTTAAATTTTAAAATTTCAAAACCAAAGTTCCGCTCCATCGCGCAGCTTTGCTCACCGTCCGCGCGGCCTCACAATCAAGCTCTTTTAAAATTTCTGTCCACGCCGCCTCGCGATCAAGATCCTTTAAAATTTTATGACGCCGCCCTCGACCGATCGCTAAATACAAAAGCAAGATTGAAAAGCACCAATTACACAATGCTCGCAATCGAGATCACCGATCGCACGATACTTACGACCGAGCGCTGCGCCTACCTCGCAAAGCCGCCTTTTTTAGGACCGCCCTTGCCGTGGCAGTCTTTGTATTTTTTGCCGCTGCCGCAAGGGCAAGGATCGTTTCGCTTAGGTTTTTTGTCGCCGAACTCGTCTGAGCCCTTTAGCTGCGCTTCATTCGTGCTTGCGGCGGCGAGTTCTTTGGCGTTTGAGCTCTCCATACGCTCCTGCATCGCACGCTGCTCGGCTTCGATCTCCTCCTGTGATTTGAACTGGATCGAATGCAGCAAGCGGATGCTGTCGGATTTGAGGCGCATTACAAGCTCCATAAAGAGATTATAGCTCTCCTTTTTATACTCCGTAAGCGGGTCTTTGTGGTTGTAGCCGCGAAGTCCGATGCCCGCCTTTAGGATATCCATCTGATACAGATGTTCCCGCCAGTCGCGATCGACGATCTGCAGATAAAGCATCTTTTCGATACTTTTTCGCTGCTGCGGATCGATCGGCGCCATCTTATTTTCATACGAAACGGCAAGCGCGCCGATGATCTTTTCTTTCAGCTCCTTGAAATCATCGACCTTCTCAAGCTCGCTATTTTCGAGCACCTCGCCCGTTTCTTGAGCGATTTTGGCGACGATCGGGAATTTATCGACCTCTTTGATATTTGCGCCGTCGAAAATTTCAAGCTCCTCAAGCACGCTAGATATATACTCTTCGCGGTTTTGGATGATTTTATCTTTCAGATCGTAGTCGGGGTCCAAAAGCTCGTTGCGATATTTATAGATCGTCTTGCGCTGCTCGTTTGCGACGTCATCGTATTCTAAGATATTTTTACGCGCTTCAAAATGCAGGCTCTCGACCTTTTTCTGCGCGTTCTCTACTGCGCGCGAAACCATGCCTGATTCAATATGCTCGCCATCTTTCAAACCTAAGCGATCCATGATATTTTTGATCTTGTCGCTGCCAAAAATTCTAAGCAGATTATCCTCCAAGCTCAAGAAAAATCTACTCTCGCCCGGATCACCTTGGCGCCCGCTTCGTCCGCGTAGCTGGTTATCAATGCGGCGGCTTTCATGGCGCTCGGTACCTAAAATATATAGCCCGCCCAAAGCGCGCACTTCATCGTCTATACGGATATCCACGCCACGTCCAGCCATATTTGTAGCGATCGTTACGGCACCCTTTACGCCAGCGTCTTTGATGATCTGCGCCTCGCGCTCGTGATTTTTGGCATTTAGCACGGAGTGCGCGATGTTTTCTTTGACCAAAAGCTCGTGCAGCTTCTCACTCTTTTCAATCGACGCCGTACCCACTAGCACGGGCTGACCTTTGGAATTTAGCCGCTTGATTTCATTGATGACGGCGTTAAATTTCTCGCGCTCGGTTTTGTAGATAAGATCATTTTGATCCTTTCTGATAACCGGCACGTTTGTAGGGATCGAGACTACTTCGAGTTTGTAAATTTGAGAAAATTCCGTTGCTTCCGTCTGTGCCGTGCCCGTCATACCGGCGAGTTTTTCGTAAAGACGGAAGTAGTTTTGAAAGGTAATGTCGGCAAGAGTTTGGCTCTCCTCCTGGATCTGCACGCCCTCTTTAGCTTCAAGAGCCTGATGCAAGCCTTCGCTGAATCTGCGACCCTCGCTAAGACGACCCGTAAATTCATCCACGATTATGACCTGCCCGTCGCGCACGACGTAATGCACATCCTTTTCAAATAGATAATTTGCCTTAAGTGCTTGATCAAGGTAGTGGCTAAGCACGGCATTTTCGAGACTATAGAGGTTATCGACGCCAAAAAGCTTCTCGGCTTTTGAAATTCCTGCCTCCGTAATCAAAACGGCGCGGTTCTTCTCATCTACGGTAAAATCGCCCGTAGCTTTGCCTTTCGGATCGGCTGGCGCCTCGCCGCGGATCATTTGGCGAGCTACTTCATTTGCCTTGATGTAGCCGTCTAGAGTGCGGTTCGTAGGGCCAGAGATGATAAGTGGCGTTCGTGCTTCGTCGATCAGGATGCTATCTACTTCATCGACGATTACGAAATGATGCCCGCGCTGCACCTTTTCATCCGCGCTAAATTTCATATTATCACGCAGATAGTCAAAGCCGAACTCGTTGTTTGTGCCATACGTAATATCGCACGCGTATGCAGCCTTGCGCTTGGCGTCATCGTATTCGCCGCCTACGATCACACCGGTGCTAAGCCCTAAAAATTCATATAGCTCGCCCATTTGCGCGGCATCGCGCTTAGCTAGGTAGTCGTTTACGGTCACGACGTGAACGCCCTTGCCCTCCATCGCATTTAGCACTACCGCCAAAGTCGCTACGAGGGTCTTTCCTTCACCCGTTTTCATCTCGGCAATCGCGCCGTCGTTTAGCACCAAACCGCCTATTAGCTGAACGTCGAAGTGACGCATATTTAGCACCCTTTTGCCAGCCTCTCGCACGATAGCAAACACTTCGTTAAGCACGTCGTCCGCGCTCTTTTCGCCTGCGCGAACTTGCGCTCTTAACGCTTCAAATTCCGCCTTAAGCGCCGCATCGTCCATCGACGCGTAGTTTTCCTCGAGCGCACTGATCTGTGCTGCACGCTTGGCGTATTGTTTGACGATCCTATCGTTTTTAGTACCGAAAATCCCGTGGATGACCTTTTTAAACATCTCAAACCTTAGTTTTAAAATTTTAACCGCGCATATTAACATATTTTTAGTTTCTATTTAATTAAATCCTAGAAAAACGGCTATAATACGCGCAAATTTTCAAAAATAAAGGCAAAATTTATGAAAAAAACTCTTATTTCTTTAGCGGCAAGCTGCATTTTTGCATTCGCAAGCGGGATAGAATTCGATACACTGAGCGCAAATTTTTCGCAAACCGTGCAGAGCGACGATGCGAAAATCAGCTACGGCGGCGATTTTAGCGCCACGAAAGAGCACGCCGTGTGGCATTACAAGACCCCTACGATAAAAAATATATTTTTTAGCTTCACAAAGGTCGTCGTAATCGAGCCCGAACTTGAGCAAGCTATCATCACGAATATCAAAGAAACGCCAAATTTAACCGCTATCCTAGCGAATGCAAAGCCAAATAAAAACGGCGTTTATGAGGCGAGCTTCGACGATGTGAAATATCTCATCGAGCTAAAAGAAGGTCTGCCGAGCAAGATCAGCTATACTGACAAAATGGACAATAAGGTCGTCATCAATCTAAGCAATGTCCGCAAAAACGCGCCGGTAAACGAGGCGATCTTCAAGCCGGCAATTCCGAAAAACTACGATATCATCACGCAGTAGGCGCGCATGAGGCTACTTTTCGTCTGTCACGGCAACATCTGCCGCTCGCCGATGGCGCAGTCCGTGATGCAAAATTTTATTAATCAAAGCGAACTTAAAGCGCGCGTGAGCGTAATTCCGCGGCGACGCACACCGACGAGATCGGCTCGCCGCCCTATTACGAAACGCAGCGCGTGCTAAAAGAGCAAAAGGTGCCGCTCGTAGTGCATCGCGCCGTGCAGGTCACGCCCACAGACTACGAGCACTACGATCTAATTCTTTGCATGGATGATGAAAATATGCGCTCGCTGGGGCAAATTTTTCGCGGCAAGGATATGGCTAAGGTAAAATTTCTTTTGGAATTTGCAGGGGAAAATTTTACAGACTGCGATGCGCGAAATTTCAAAGGCTCAGCAAAGCAAACCGACTTAAATTTAAAAGACGCCGGTTCAAATTTAACCGGCTCCGAACGCCTACAAATCGCCGATCCATACTACACGCGCGATTTTGAGCGCTGCTACGCAGATATCAAGCGCGGCTGCGAGGGGCTCTTACGATACATTAAAAATTCAGACGGAATTTGCTAAAATCCGCGATTAAATTTTAGCGTCTTTAAAGAGGCGCGATTTAAAGCGATAATTCAAGGAAAAATATGTTTAGGCTCTTGATCGTTCCATATCTGATAATTGAGGCATTTACGACCTATTATTTCGTAAGCGCAAACGGATTTGCGGCGTATGCGGTGGAGATCGTCATAAGCGCGATTTTAGGCGGATACGTCGTGGCAAATCGCTCGTGGATGGGCTTTTTTAATCTAATGAAAATCTCGCCGAAAGAAATTTTAAGCGGCGTAGGCTTCGTCGTAGGCGGCGTTTTTCTCATTGCACCGGGTATTTTCGGCGATATTTTAGGCGTTTGCATAATCACCGCGTCATTTTACTGCGTCACCAGCGACGTGCCTAAATTTAACGCTAGAAGCGAAAATTCCGAAAAAAGAGAGCGAAAATTTTGGCGACGTAGCCGCGCAAACGACGACGTCATCGACGTAGAAGTGATCGAGGAGAACGAAATCGAGATTCGAAAAAGCATAGGAGAGGAAAAATGAAAAATTTGATTATCGCTACGCGCGGCAGCGTCCTTGCGCTGTGGCAGAGCGAGCACATCGCATCGCTACTTAACGCCCGCGGCATCCAAGCGCAGCTAAAAAGCATGAAAACCAAAGGCGATAAAATTTTGGATACGCCGCTTGCAAAGATCGGTGGCAAGGGGCTTTTTACGAAAGAGCTTGAGGAGAGTATGCTTCGCGGCGAAGCACACATCGCAGTGCATAGTCTAAAGGACGTGCCCGTGGAGTTTCCACAAGGGCTCGTACTGGCGGCGATCTGCGCGCGCGAAGATGTGCGCGATGCGATGATCAGCGAAAAATACTCTAAATTCGGCGAGCTGCCCCACGGCGCGAAAGTCGGCACTACGAGCCTTCGCCGCAAGATGCAGCTGCTTAGCATGCGCCCCGATTTAGAGGTTATCTCCTTGCGCGGCAACGTCCAGACCCGCCTACGAAAGCTCAAAGACGGAGAATTCGACGCGATCATCTTGGCGATGGCGGGCATCAACCGCCTAAATTTACGCGCCGAAGTGAGACACGTAGCGCCCTTTGAGGTCTCGCAGATGATCCCTGCGATGGGACAAGGAGCGCTCGGCATCGAGGCGGTAAACGAGCCGCAAATCCTGCGCGCGATAGAATTTCTAAAAGACGAACGCGCGATTATCGAAACGACCGTGGAACGGGATTTTGTCAGGGTTTTAGAGGGCGGCTGCCAGGTGCCGATCGGTATCAACACGCGCCTTAACGGCGAAAATATCCACATAAGCGCGATCGTGGGCCTACCCGACGGCAGCGAAAGCATACGCCAAGATATCGTTGCGCAAAAATCGCAATACCAAGGCGTAGGCGCGGAGCTCGCGCGCGTTTTTATCGAAAAGGGCGCAAAGCAGCTCCTCGCGCGCGCCGAGGAGATGGGGAGCCTATAAAAGGTGAAATTTACGGAGTTTTAAAATTTACAAAATTTTAAAATTTCTAGAATTTATGGACTTTTTAAATTTATAAAATTTCAAAAGGCTAAATTTTGAGCTTATTCAGATTTTTTAAAACGGCAGGATTTTCAAAAATTTTTGCTCCTCTAATACTTTGCGCAAGCTGCGCGTTAAGCCTAAACGCCAGCCCCAATGAGGAGCTCGTCCGCTCGCTGTTTAGCGACACAAACTTCGATAAAAATCTTTATTTTAAAGGCGAGATGAGAAGCTATTTAAAGCGTAAATTCTACGCGGCGGATAACTATAGCGAAATCACGGTTGCTCCGCTTGGACGAAGCGACGAATTTAGCGAGATTTTTCACGTATTTTTGGGCTCTAAAGAGAAGCACTTCGATCTTTACGTCTATACTAAGGAGGACGGGATCTACGCCGTGCGAGTTTTAGCGCAAACCGCCATTATTGAGGCTATCGTAAGCGAATATGAAAAATTTAGCGAGGCGCAAAAACGGGAGTTTGAGCAAAGAACTGATGCAGATATCGTAAATTTAAAGCTAATCTTGGCGCCCGATAAAGAGCTTGTGGGGTTCGGCAAACAAAACCTAGCGGCATTTGAAAAAATTTACGAGCTTTACGCTAGCGGTGAGTCCGAGCGCGCTAAAGCAGAGATCAAAAGCCTGCATCTCTCTCACGCCGAGACGAGCGGCAAAAGATTTATGCTACTCATCGGTGGGGTCACCGATAACTCCGTGGGCTTTTTGCGGGTGCAAGATGAGGCGGATCTGCCGCAAATGAGCCCTAGCGAGTTTATAATGATAGAAAAAATTGCGCCGAATTGGTATCTTTTTAAAACCACATAAAAAGCCGCGCCGCAAGCGGGTTTGAAGCTTCGCGGCGATCTAAATTTAAAAGCAGTACCCGCACCTTAACCATACCGCCGATCAAAAATCGCGCGAATTTTAAATTTAAAAAGACGATCTGTAAATTCCGCACGCCGTAAATTTTTAAAGAATTTTAAAATTTTTTGAAGTCTAAATTTAAACAAAATATCGCCAAAGCGCACCTCGTCTCACTAAATTTAGAATCAAAAGGCGAGATGGCGCAGCCTTAAACGCCACCCGGCCCAGGCTTAAACTGCGCAAAGTCCACTCCCGTCGCGTCCAAAACCACCCGCGAATAAAAATAGAGGCTGTAAAATAGCTCATCGTCGTAAAAGTACTCCTCCCAGCGCTCCTCGTCATTCTCATCGCTCTGCGGCCACAGATATTTTTCCGCAAGCATATCCGAAAAGTTCGCCAGCGGCGCTGCGTGCGAGATCTTATCGGCATCATCGCAAATCTCAATCATAAACGCAAAAAATCCGCCGAGTTTGGTCGCAATAAACTCGGCCGCTTCATTTTCGCCGCTTCTGCCCGCCGCAATGTTTCGCTTTTTGCCCGCTACAGCGTGTGCTTGCATAAAGATGCGCGCCAAAAACAGCAGCGCAAAAGGGGTTGCGTGCCAAAACGAGCTTTGATGCTCTATCTTGTTAAAAATCTTGCTAAGCGCGTCCTGGGCGGCTTTAATATCAAATTTCTCCCGCTCGCTCGCATCCGAGCCCTTATCCGCCGCGCTCGTTTTAAATTTACTCGCCGCACTCGCTTTAAATTTTATCGCCGCGCTATCCGCACTCTTAAATTCCACCTCGCCGCACTTCGCCGCGTCTGTTTTAAGCTCCGTCTCTCCGCCCGCTTTAAATTTCGCAGCCTCGTTATCCGCCTTTTGAAATTTGGACTCGCTCGTTTGCGCTAAATTTACGGAATTTTGCGCCGCGCCGCATCTTGCTGCATCCGTAGAATTTTGCCAGCAACCGGGCTTGCTTTTTAAATTTTGCCCTGCGTCGGGCTCACTTTTTAAATTTTGCTCGCCACCCAAACCGCGCGCCGAATTTCAAGAGCCAAGCTAAAGCGCAAAATTCTACCTCGTAAGCTCCCTACTTTGCTCGATTAGATCCTCGATCTGTTCGCGCGGCACCGCATCAAGGCAGACGCTAATCCAGTGCTTTTTATTCATATGATAGGCTGCAAAAATTCCTTTTTCATCGCGCAAGATCGCCGCCAAATCAGGCTTTATCTTTAAATTTATCACATCGCTTGAGCCAGGAAGTGCGCGACCGAGCTTTTCGTTTGCAAGCCCGCGCATCAGAAGTGCAAACCACTTGCGCTTCCCTCCTGCGTGACGGAAAACCGCAAAATTCGGATATCCATCCCACAGATACTCGCCGTCCGCACCATAGCGCTGCTTCATTAGTTTTAGGACGCTGCTGAAGTTCATTCTCGTTCCTTAATATCGATCTTTTCTCTGCGCAATCGCGCCAGCCACTCATCCAGCGTCTTTTCAAAGCCGATCCCCTTGCTTTCGTAAAATTTCGCCGCCTCGCTCATATAGGCCTGCTCGACCCAGCCGCCGAAGTCGTGCGGGTATTTGTAGTCTGCGATCTGCTTGTCCGAGTTGATGAGATAGCGCGGCGTAGGTAGCGGAGCGGCGGAGCGGACGAACTTCAAAGCGGCGTTGATGCCCAAATACGCCGCATTTGATTTGGGGCTGTGCGCCAGATAGATCGCGCATTGCCCCAAGATAATGCGAGCTTCGGGGTAGCCGATCTTGCTGACGGCAGTTAGCGTGCTGGCGGCGATATTTAGGGCGTTTGGATTGGCATTGCCGATATCCTCGCTAGCTAGGATCACCATCCTACGCGCGATAAAATCCGCGCTCTCGCCCGCATCTATCAGCCTCGCGACGTAATACAGCGCGGCGTCGGCGTCGCTTCCGCGTAGGCTTTTGATCATCGCGCTTGCTAGCTCATAATGCACGTCGTCGCTGCTAACGCCTGCAGCTACGGCATTTGCACGCAGCGTGCGAAGCGTATCCAGCGTAATGGCGCTGTCTGCCAAAAGTGCAAATTCCAGCAGATTCAACATACTCCTTGCATCGCCGCTGCTGGAGTTTAGCAGGTATTTTCGCGCCTCCTCGTCCATCTCAAAACCGATCTCGCCCTGCACCCGCGCCAGAAGCGCCTCCAAATCCTCATAGCTAAGCGGCTCGAACTCAAAGATCATCGAGCGCGAGCGGATGCCGCTACTTAGCACGAACTGCGGATTTTCCGTCGTCGCGCCGATGATAATCGCGGCGTAGTTTTCCATCGGGATTAGCAGCACCTCCTGCTGCGTCTTACTGAGGCGGTGGATCTCGTCGATGAAAATGAGCGGCTTGATGAGCGAGCCGGCGTGCGAGGATAGAATTTTGCGGATATCCTCGACTTTCAGGCTCGTGGCGTCAAGCTCGTAAAAATCGTAGTTCAGCTCGCTTGCGATCACGCGCGCCATAGTCGTTTTACCGCTGCCTGCGGCGCCGAAAAATATACTGTGCGGGATGCTGCCTGCGGCGACGAATTTTTTAAAAACCGCCACGATCTTGCCCTGCCCCACGATCTGCTCTAGGCTTTTGGGGCGAAATTTCAAGCTCAAACTCATTTTGCAACCTTAAAAATTTTGCCCCGATGATAGCGTTTTTATGATTAAATTTTAAAATTCGGCTAAATTTAAAGAGCGGGATTTTGAAATTTTATTTACAGCGGAGTTTAGAATTTATGCACGGCGCGGACTTAAAATTTGCGCCGCGTCGTGAGCTTTAAAATTTCAGTAGAATTTTAAAATTTTATGCCGCGCGTACGGACGGCGATTAAAATTTTGCTTCAAGAACGGATCGCGCAGATTTGGCGAGCTTGGCGACTTTAAATTTAATGCCCCGCGCTACGCGGTCGCGCCGTCATACATAGCGCGCCCGAAATCAGCTCGGCGCGCAAGATAAAATTTTAAAATTTAGCCCTATTTTAGGGCTAAATTTTATCTCGCGGCGGGCGGCGAGCTGATAAATAAACAAATCAATAAACGTAAAATCGACAAAGCAAAAAAAATCGCGATGCTCACATAAACTCATCGCGCAACCATCGCAACTATCGCCGCGCCCGCGCAGAAATTATCGCATAAATCTATCGCCTACGTAACGCAAAAAATGTAAAATATAATCGCGCATTGTCGCAATAACCCGCGCGATCGCGCAAAACTCATCGCGCCGATTCTAGTACCTGCGTAAAATTTAATCTCGCGAAGCTGTACGCCAGCGTAAAATGCGTAAAATTACCGCGCTAACGCCGCACTGGCGCAAAACTGCTGTCTATTTAAAAAGCTCGGTAGAAAGATACCTCTCGCCGGTATCGCAGAGGATCGTAACGATCACTTTGCCCTTGTTTTCGGGCTTGGCGGCGATCTGCGCGGCTGCGTAAACGTTCGCACCGCTTGAGATGCCCACGAGCAAGCCCTCTTTTTGTGCCAGCTGTCTAGCTGCCGCAAACGCATCGTCGTTCTCAACGCTCAAAAAGCCGTCGATGACGCTTCTATCAAGATTATCAGGGATAAAATTTGCGCCGATGCCCTGAATTTTATGGCCGCCCGCACTACCGCACGTAAGAAGCGGCGAACTAGCAGGCTCCACGCCGTAGGCTTTTAGGTTTGGATTTTTAGATTTTAAAAATTTCGCCGTGCCGCTGAGCGTGCCGCCGGTACCAAATCCCGCGACTAAAATATCTACCTTACCGCCGCTTTGCTCCCAAATTTCAGGTCCAGTGCTTTGAAAATGCGCCTTTGGATTGCTCGGGTTATCAAACTGGCTCGGGATGAAGCTATTTGGAGTGTTTGATGCTAGCTCATTTGCTCTATCTACCGCGCCTTTCATTCCAAATTTCGGGTCGGTCAGCTCGATTTTAGCGCCGAATGCCGCGATGAGCTTTTGGCGCTCGATACTCATCGAGCTTGGCATCGTTAAAATTAGCTTCATACCGAGCTTTGCCGCGATCATCGCAAGCCCCACACCCGTGTTTCCGCTGGTAGGCTCTATCAAAACGCTATTTTTGTCGATCTTGCCCGAGCTTAGCGCGTCTTTTACGATCTGCCACGCGATGCGATCCTTGACCGAGTGGCTTGGATTTAAAAATTCCGCCTTGGCTAGGATGAGGGCATTTTTGCCAAACGTATTGATTCTGACTAACGGAGTATTGCCGATGAGCTCCGTAACATCGTTTGCTATTTTCATATTTTTCCTTTAAATGCTGAAATTTAAATACTGGACGCTTCGCGCCATCATCTCCTCGTAGCTGCTTAGAGGCTCGTTAAATATCTCTGCCAGCTTGACGTCAAATTTCTCAAAAAACGCCCGCAGTCCGGGATCACTCATCTGAATGCTAGTCACCCGCAGATCCTTTTCAAGAGCGGTAAAAATTTCACCGAAAGTAATCTCGCTAGCATCTCTGGCTAGGTGATAGCCGCCATTTTTACCTTTGATGCTACACACTAGCTTCTCGTTTCTAAGGGTATTTAGAATTTGCTCCAAATAATTCTTAGAAACTCCCGTACGCTCGGCGATCTCTTTTATACTTATCGGCGCTACTTCGCTAGCTTTGGCGATCTGCAAAATCGCAGCCAGCCCATAAACGCCCTTTGTGCTTAAAAGTGCCATTATTTCAGTGCCTCACTAAGATCGGAAATCAAATCATTCGCGTCCTCTATACCCACGCTTAGGCGGATTAAGCTCGCAGGCACGCCAGCGCGGTTTAGCTGCTCCTCGTTTAGCTGCGAATGCGTCGTGCTCGCAGGATGAGTGATGATCGACTTCGTATCGCCGATATTTGCTACGACGGAGAAAATTTTAACCTTACTAACCGCTTTTAGCGCTGTTTCTTCGCTATCTACGATGAAGCTCATCAGACTGCTTGCATAGCCGTTTTTAAATTTTGCTTTGATTGCGGCATTAAACGGCGAGCTTGCAAGCCCCGGATAATTAACCTGCTTTACCTTCGGATGATTTTGCAAAAATTCTGCTATCTTTAGCGCGTTTTGCGAGTGTTTTTGCATGCGAAGCGGCAGTGTTTCAAGCCCCTGGATAAGCTGAAACGCGTTAAACGGCGATAGCGTCGCACCAATATCGCGAAGCAGGGACAAGCGAATCCTAAGCGTATAAATGTCGAAATTATCTACTAAATCTGCATAAACTAAGCCGTGGTAGCTCTCATCGGGCTCGTTGAAATGTGCGTAACGCGGATTGCCTTTGAGTTTGGAATTTAACCCCTTGCCCGAAACGATTGCACCAGCGATACTAAGCCCCTGTCCGCTTATATATTTGCTAGCGCTGTGGATTACGACATCGGCGCCGTCATCAAGCGGATTGTAAAGCGCAGGGCTTGGGATCGTGTTATCCGCAATCGTTACTACGCCGTGCTTATTTGCGATTGTAGCGATTTTAGCGGTATTTGCAACCGAAATTTGAGGATTTGAAAGCGTCTCAAAAAAGATCGCTCTAGTCTTATCGTCGATTAAACCTTCCAAATTATCTGCCGTTTCGGAGTCAAAAACCCTAGCTTCGATGCCGAAACGCTTGATCGTATGCGCCAAAAGCGTAGTTGCGCCACCGTAAATTTTCTCGGCGATGATAATATTTTCGCCCGCCGCGGCTAAATTTGCCACCGCAAAAAATATTGCCGCCTGCCCACTAGAGACCGCGATTGCGGCTTTGCCGTTTTCCAGCGCCGCAAGTCGCGCCTCAAAAACATCAGTAGTAGGATTTGTCAAACGCCCATAGATCGGTCCTAGATCGCGAAGTGCGAAGCGATCGGCAGCCTTTTTGCTCGTGCCAAAGTTAAACGCGGTGCTTTGATAAATGGGAACTGCCATCGTGCCGTAGCCTGCGACGGAGTCGTAACCGAAGTGAGTTGCGAGGGTTTCTTTTTGCATTTTCGTCCTTTGTAAAAAATTTGGTGAATAATAGCTAAATTTTAAAATAAAGTCAAGTATTTTTATATGGTTTTAAAATGCCTATAATAACGGGATTTATAGAAAAAATATTATTAAAATATAGTTTTACAATATGCGTAATTTTGCCAAAATTTCGAATTTTGCTATAATGCGCGCTTTAATTAAGGAAAGATCATGCAAATCAAAGAAAAAGATGAGCGCGTTAAATATATCCGCGCGTTAGAACGCTTCGTAAAATCCGCCGTAGCACTGCTAAAGCGCGAGGATTTCGACGCAGAGCTTTTTACGAAGCGAATAGCTAAAAACTACGAAATTTTATCTAAAGCGGCCGCTACAAATCTCGATAGTCCCTACACCAAAGCGCTTGAGAGCTTTGCTAAAAACGTCCTTGATGCTAGCGAGGCAGGACAGATCAGCGATGCTGCGTTTAGATCGGCGCTACAGCATGAAGCAAACGCCCTGCAAAAGCTCAAAAACAATAAAAGTTACAAAAAAGACAAGCATAAAATCGATTTTTTAAAGGATTATTAGATGAAAACCGTGATTTTTGATATGGATGGCACGCTGCTCGACTCCTCGCGCGCGATCGAAATCAGCGTCAATAACACTCGCCGCGAGCTCTATGGCCTAGAACCACTGCAAAAGAATTTCATCGTCCACACCATCAACGATCCAAGCAAAAACGCCTTTTTGGAATTTTACGGCAAAACCGAAGCGAGCGCCGAGGAGCTTGCGTTTTTCGAGAAGGAATTCGTAAGCAATTACCGCGATCTTGCCGTGCTTTACGAGGGTATCGAAGATCTTTTGCACTCGTGCAAAAAAGCGGGATTTTTTCTCGCAGTCGCCTCCAATGCGCCTTCCTACACCCTAAGCGCGATCTTAGAAAAAACGGGCGTGCACAGGCTATTCGATCTGGTCGTAGGCGCGAACGAGCAGATGCCATCAAAACCCAACCCTGCGATGCTGCTACACGTAATTGCATGCTCGCCGCACAAAAACGCGATTTTTTTAGGCGATAGCAAAAAGGATGAGTTGGCCGCGATCCGTGGCGCAGAATTTTTACAAAATTTAGAATTTCAAGGCGGCAATGACGGCGAGAGCTTAAATGCTAGCCGTGGCACTAATAAAAAGAATTTTAGCGCTAGCAGCGGAAGCTTAAGCTCTTGCGGCGAAAATCTTAACGCGGATGAAAAATTCCGCCCTAACGACTCGGGCGCTGGCGAGGCGGCAACGCTAAGCTTTAAAGGCGCTAAAATTTCCGCAAAAGCAGAAGCGACGGAGAACGCACAAGCTGCGGCAGTACGATGCTTTCAAGCAAATTTGGCAGATCTAAGAGGCGCAAAACTTGAGTATTTGCAGGTATGCTGGGGGTTTGGCGAGCCTAGCGAACTAAGTCGCAATGCCCTAAGCATCGCGCAAGCGCGCGAAATCATCGGCGGAATTTAAAGCAGCCCGGCTTTTGAGGCATAGCTAAATTAAAAGTAGTATTGCAGCAGGGCAAAATTACGCTTAACTCTTAAAACGGAGCAAATTCCATCCTCGCGCGCAACGTAAGCGAAATTAAAATTTAAAAATGATCCTTGCGCGAAAAATTCCACTAGCACGAGAAACTGGGATTTCATCTGCGCGAGTGGAATTTAAAATTTTAAAAGTAGCTTTTGTAGTGCGCGATTTTATCTACGTGAAAAATGAAATTCTATCTGTAAAAGGTGGCGGAATTTTAAAATTTAAAGACGCCCTCTCGCGGCTTAATTTAAAATTTGCCTCGAAAGCTAGACTTAAAATTTAATGCAAACGCGATTTTAGCATTCTACCGCGTCCATGAAATTTCAAATTCTCGCAAAGCGGCGGAATTTTAGAATTTTAAAAAGCCTGATCTGTGTTATGCACGCGATTAGACTTTGTGAGAATAGAATTTATCCGCCGCTCAGAAATCAAGATTTTACCGCATAAGCAAAGCGAAAATCCTCTCCGCCTACGCGAAATCCAAGAATTGTAGCGCTCAAACAAAGCGGAATTCTATCCACTCACGCGAAATCCAAAATTTCACTCGCGCCACAGAAGTTTAAAATTTTCGCAAAAAAATAAAGCTGCTTATCTGTAAATTTAAAATTCCGCCTTCTGCAAAGCTTCGCGTTTAATCTGCCACGCAACCAAGATTAAATTTTTAAATTCCGCTCGCTCTGCCTATCTCGCAAACAAGTAAAATTTTAAAATTTATATATTCAAAGCCCAAAATCCCGCGCTTAAGCTTAAAATTTACCGCACGCAAGCACAAGATCTGCGTAATCGCCCTTGTTTAAAAGCCCCCGATAGTTTGCCGCGTCCTAACCTAAATTAAATTTTACATTTGCTATAATCGCGAAATTTTAAGGAAGGTAAATGGATATTTTTGAAGGCAGCCCAAGAGAGAAATTTTTTGAAATTTTATCCGCTGCAAGCCCTACTTTAGTGCAAAACGAAATCGAAGAAGCTCTAATCCGCCTCATCGCCTGTGAGCGGCTCTGCGAAGCGCGCGGCATTAGCGAGCGCGAGATCGAAAGCTTCATCGCGCAGCAGGATCTACAAGACGAGCTAAACGACAAATTTTTGCAAATAAGCGGAAATATCCTAAGCAACGACGAGTAAAATGCAAGATCAAATTGATTTAATCATGAAAAGCTTCATCGCAGACTGCGGCTACGAGCCCGCTAGCGAGATGTTTGATAGGCTAAGCCCCGGTAAAAAATTGCGCTCCAAGCTGCTACTAAACATCGCGCAAAAGGATGAAAAATCGCTACGTCTGTGCGCGATCATCGAGCTCATTCAAGCCGCAAGCCTGCTGCACGATGACGTCATCGACGAAAGCTCGGTGCGCCGCGGCAAGCCCTCGATCAACGCCACCTACGGCTCCAAAAACGCCGTGATGCTGGGCGACATACTCTATTCCAAGGCATACTTCGAGCTTTCTAAATTTGAAAGCCGCATCGCCGCCGCGCTTTCGGGCGCCGTCACGAAACTAGCCGTGGGCGAGCTGATGGACGTGAGCTTAAGCAACGATTTCAACGACGATGCGAGCAAATATCTGCAAATGATCTATCTAAAAACCTCCGCTTTGATCGAAGAGGTCGCGCGCTGCGGGGCGTTTTTAAAATTCGGCGGCGCAGAAAATCGCGACGAAATTTCAGATATGAGCGGCGCAAAAAACGAGGGCGAAATTTCAAGCGCCGCGAAAGATCATGATAAAATTTCAAGCGCGAGCGCGAAATTTGGCGAATACGGCAAAAACCTTGGGCTTGCTTTTCAGATAATCGATGATATTTTAGACGTAACGCAAAGCTCAGAAGCGCTCGGCAAGCCGAGCCTGAGCGATTTTGCGGAGGGTAAAACCACCCTGCCCTACATCTATTTGTATGAAAATTTAGATGATTCCGGACGGCAAAAGCTAAAATCGTTTTTTAAAAAACAGCTGCGCGAGAGCGAAATTTCATGGATCAAAGCGAAGCTTAGCGAACACAGCATCATCGAGCGCTGTATAAACGAAGCTCGTGCCTACGGGCAAAAGGCGCTCGAAGCCGTGGCGGAATTTAAAAACGACAAGCTGGAGCAAATCGTGCGAGATATGATAGATAGGGAGTTTTGATGGCGTATATGAGCGTGAGCTTCACCCATAAAAACACCGACATCACGGTGCGCGAGAAACTTTCGTTTTCAAACGACGTGCGCAAGAAAGAAATTTTGCGTCTTTTGGCTTCAAATTCTGCAATAGAGGAGTGTTTGGTGCTTAGCACCTGCAACCGCGTAGAAATTTTTACTGCAGTGGACGACTTCAAAGCAGCCAGCAAATTCGTGCTTTTGGCGCTTTCACGCGTAAGCGGCGTGAGCTACGACGAGCTAGCCGAGCGCGCCGATATTTACGAGGATTACGGCGCGATACACCACCTTTTCGCCGTTGCAGCCTCTCTTGACAGCCTCGTAGTGGGCGAAACTCAGATCGTAGGCCAGCTCAAAGACGCTTTTAAATTTGCCAAACAAAACGCCCACGCGGGCGCGCAGATCGAAAGAGCGATAGATGAAGCGCTAAAGTGCGCGGCGCGCATCCGCAACCAGACCGAAATTTCAAAAAACCCGATCTCAGTTTCAAGCGTCGCCGTGGCGATGGCAAAGGACAGACTGGGCTCTTTGCAGGGCGCGGATGCCGTAGTGCTGGGCGCGGGAGAGATGAGCGAGCTAGCGTGCAAACATCTGCTCGCAAGCGGCGCAAATATCACGATCTTAAATCGAAATTTAGCCGGCGCGCAGAGGCTAGCCGCCTCGCTACTTGGCGATAATTCCTTGGATGCGAAAGATTGCGCGGATGAAAATCCTGGTGCAGGTAAGGATTCGGACGGCTTAAATTCCGGAAATGTCGCGAATTTCGCGGGCGAAAATCCCACGCAAAAACAAAATTCCAAAGACGGCGTAAATTTTAATAAAGAGACTTTTACAGACAGCAATGAATCTCGCATAGCAGGCGAAAATCCCAAGGACGATAAAAATTCCACCGCCTGCGCAAATTCCTCCGCGCAGGTACAATCCCGTATTAAAATCGATAGCCTTGATAATCTCAAAAAATATCTAAACGTAAATAGCCTATTTTTCAGCGCTACGGGCTCGCAGGAGCCGATCATTATCGATAGCTTGCTTGAGCCCAAAAGCTTTAAGCGATATTTTTTCGATATAGCCGTGCCGCGCGACGTAGAGCTTAGCCAAAGCGAGGACGTCGAGGTTTACAGCGTCGATGATCTGGAGGAGATCGTAAAGAAAAATTTGCTGCTTCGCGAGGAGCAGGCGCAGATCGCCTACTCGATCGTGGCGAAATGCACGAATGAATTTTTCAAATGGCTCAAAGCAGCGGCATCCACGCCGATCATCAAAGCTTTGCGCCAAAGCGCGAAACAGGTAGCCGAGCTGGAGCTAGCCAAGGCGCTTAAAAAGGGCTATCTAAAGCACAGCGATGCAGAGGAGGCGCGCAAGCTGATCCATCAGGTTTTTAAAGCGTTTCTGCACGTTCCGACGGTAAATTTAAAAAATCTTGGCGACGCGGATAATGCCGATAACGCGGTAAACGCGCTGGTCGAAATTTTTGAACTGCAAGAAAACTACGAAAAATTTTTAAATCAAGAAAACGAGAAAAAGGACAGACAGAATGAAATTTAGCAAGCTTTTCGCTCCGAGCCTCAAAGAGGCCCCTAGAGACGCGGTACTACCTAGCCACGCGCTTTTGATCCGCGCGGGATTTATCGAGCAGCTGGGCAGCGGGCTTTATAATTTTTTGCCGCTAGGAAAGATAGTGCTGGAGCGGATCTGCGCCGTCATCAGGCAGGAGATGGACGCTACGGGCGCGCAGGAGGTCTCTTTTAGCGTCGTGACGTCCGCGGATGCGTGGAAAAAAAGCGGCCGCTACGCCAAATACGGCAAGGAGCTGCTGCGCTTCAAAGATCGCAAGGATAACGACTTCGTGCTAAGCCCTACCAACGAGGAGGCGGCGGTTTTGATGATCGCGGATAAGATCACGAGCTACAAGCAGCTGCCGCTAAATATCTATCAGATCAATACGAAATTCCGCGACGAGGCGCGCCCTCGCTTCGGACTTCTGCGCGGACGCGAATTTATAATGAAAGATGGCTATAGCTTTCACGCAGACGCTGCGGATATGAAGCGTGAGTTTGAGGTGATGAGGCAGGCGTACTCGCGGATCTTTACGCTACTTGGGTTAAATTTCCGCGCGGTCGATGCGGATAGCGGTGCGATCGGCGGCAGCGGCAGTAAGGAGTTTATGGTGCTAGCGGACAACGGCGAGGACGATATCGTCGTGTGCAAGCGCTGCAAGTATGCCGCAAATATAGAGGCTGCGCGCCGTGCGCCCAAAACCACGAACGCAGCCGCGCCCGAGACCGACGGAATGATGAAATTTAAAACCCCCGCGATGAAAACGATCGATGCGGTGGCGGAATTTTTCAAAGTGGATAAATTCTACACCATCAAAGCGGTGATCAAAAAAGCGCTATATGAGGATCGCAGCGAGATCGTAGCGTTTTTTATCCGCGGCTGCGACGAGCTGCAAGAGACCAAGGCGCAAAACGCCTGCGGCGCGCTTGAGCTAGTCGATGCTAGTGAGGAGGAGATCGCGCAAGCGGGCTTTACGGCGGGCTTTTGCGGACCTTTCGGGCTCGGCGAGGGGGCGAAATTTTATATCGACGCCGAGCTAAAAGGAGCGCGCGAGATGATCGCGGGCGCAAATGAGCCGGATTACCACTACGTGGGCGCTAGCGTGATAAATTTTAACGAATCGCGCTTTGCGGATCTCGCCGCTGTGAGCGAAGGCGACGCGTGTCCGTGCTGCGGCGGCGAGCTTAGCATCACGAAAGGAATCGAGGTAGGCCATATCTTTCAGCTCGGCACGCGCTATTCAGAGCCGATGGGAGCGCGATTTTTGGACGCAAACGGCAAGGCTCGTGCGTTTTACATGGGCTGCTACGGCATCGGTGCAAGCCGTCTCATCGCTGTGGCGATCGAAAGCAGCCACGACGAGCGAGGCTGCATCTGGCCGCGCGAGCTGGCGCCTTTCGAGCTTGAGATCATTATCTCAAATCACAAAGACGCGGCTGCGGTAGAATTTGCCGAGAAACTATACGAGCAGTGCCGTGCGCGCGGAGTTCGCGTGCTACTCGACGATCGCGCGGAGCGTTTCGGCGTAAAGATGAACGACTTCGAGCTGATGGGCTTTCCGTACGCGGTGCTCGCGGGAAAAGCCCTAGCGGAGGGAAGCGTCGAGTTTATTACCCGCACAGGTCTAAAGCGGCAGAGCGTAAGCGCGGATGAAATTTTAAAACTTATCGAGAAGAAATTAGCCTAGAAAAATTAGTAAGCGCGTAAAATTTAGCCCTAAATTTGGGCTAAATTTTGCCGCCTATTTTGAAATTTGCGAGCCGCTTTTGCGGTTACGGCGGATTTATTTTGCTGGCTCTATCCTGATCTGCTCGTCTTTTGCGACCAAGCTCACATCGCCATCTATCACGCCTAGACGTACGATGCCCTCGTAGTAGGGCTGATAGCCGTAGTAGATGACGAAGTTATTCCACGGAGCAAAGTACGAGATCTCGCCTTTTTTGCCATCGCGTCCTTTTGGCTCGCCGCTTACGTCAAGCGGTTTTGGCAGTTTGGCGACCTTTTCGTGTCCGCCGTAGTCGCTTAAATTTAGCGTTAGCGGTAGCTGTGCGGCAAAGCTCCTAGCCACCGCCGTGTCGTCTAAGACAGCAGTGGCTTCGCCGCTAGAGCTTTTTAAAACTATCTTTAAATTACGCATTTTCTCCCCAGCCACTAAATTTAGCCCTGCAAAAAGCATAAAGACGGCTAAAATTTTTCTCATTTTTACCTTCCTTATCTCTCGAATTTACCCCTGCAAAGCGCAGGGGGTGCTTGTTTATTTCAAATTTGCTTTGAAAAATTCCTCAAATTTATCGTATGGGATCTTATTGTTTTTATTGTCATATAGATCCGTATGCACGGCGCCAGGGACGATAACTAGCTCTTTATTTTTGTTGCCAAGCGACTTAAAAGCGTCCTCGCTAAAGTATCTTGAGTGCGCCTTTTCGCCGGCTACGATAAGAGTCGGAGTTCTCATCTCGCTTGCGTAAGCAAGGATCGGCATATTTATAAACGAGATAAGATTTGTAACGATCCAGCCGCTCTCTCCGCTGTTTGAATTTACAGAGCGTTTGTGATATCCGCGCGGCGTGCGGTAAAAGTCCGCATATTCAGCTATAAACTGCGGCGTGCTTGCGTCTATCTTTTTTGGATCAACGTTTATCGCACCAGTATATGCCGGTTTGCCATTTTTAGCATCGACCCAGCGTTGCTCGGCTAGCTTCTTTTTAGTTTTATATCTATCATCGGCGCCTATGCTATCGTTGTAGCCTTTTGCCATCACTCGCGTCATATCATACATCGTGCTGGTTGCAACCGCCTTTATGCGAGGATCGCTAAGAGCTGCGTTTAGAGCAAAACCGCCCCAGCCACATATGCCTAAAATGCCGATCTTATCTCGATCTATATTGCTCTGGGTGCCTAGAAAATCAACCGCCGCGCTAAAATCCTCGGTATTTATCTCTGGGCTTGCTAAATTCCTCGGCACGCCGCCGCTCTCGCCCGTGTAGCTTGGATCAAAGGCAAGTGTGATAAAACCGCGCTCGGCTAGCGTTTGCGCATAAAGTCCGCTTGATTGTTCCTTTACCGCACCAAAAGGTCCGCTAACTGCGATCGCAGCTGCTTTGCCTTTTAAATTTTTAGGCGTATAAAGATCGCCGACTAGCTCCACGCCGTAGCGATTTTTAAATTTGACCTTTTTGTGATCTATTTTGTCGCTTTTGGCGAAAATTTTATCCCACTCGCTAACCATAGAAACCGCCTCTAGCGGTGATTTTGCCACGTTTGCACCTGCCATTGCATTGCCTCCTAAAATAAAACTTGACGTCATAAGCGCCGCCACAAATTTCTTAAGATACATCTTTGTCTTTTCGGTTTTGATTTAGCTTTACAAGCTGTTTTGTAATGTGCATTCTAGCAGGATTTTAAATTTTGCGTTAGAACGATCCTCCAAATTTCATGCCTAATCCTGTAAAATTTCTAAAAAGGGGTATAATTTCATAAAATTTGAGGCGGAAAGCAAGATGAGCGAGCTAAATTTACTAAAAGAGCAGACAAAAGAGTTTTTACTAGATAGATACGGCGTAAACGGCCTTGTTCAAAGCGACATCGACTCGCTTGATTTTTACATCAGCGAAAAGACGCATGATTTTATCAATGTGATCTACAATCCATCTTTGTGCATTATCTTGCAGGGGGCAAAGTCGGTGGGCTTTGGCAATGAGATGAGCGGATACAACGAGCAAAGGTATCTACTCACATCGACCTATATGCCTCTAAGAGTGAGCCTAACCGACGCCTCAAAAGAGAGGCCATATATCTCGCTTACCCTTAATTTTAGCATGGATGAAATTTATGAAGTGCTAAAAAACGTAAAGATTGGAGAAGAAAACATGCAAAAGAGCCAAAAGGGGATATTTTTCGGCGATCTTACGGAGGAGATACTAGAGCCTGTTTTGAGGTTTGTTTGGTTGCTAGAAAAGCCGAAAGAGAAGATCAAATTTCTCTCAGACCTCGCTAAAAAAGAGATCCTTTATACCCTTGTAACAAGCGATAAAAGCGGCTACTTTTTAAATAAATTTGCTATGCAAGGAAGCGTCTCGAATAAAATTTTAAAAGCCGTAGCAAAGATAAAAAACGAATTTACGCAAAAGCTAAATATGAAAGAGGTCGCGCGCGCTTGCGATATGAGCGAGTCGTCGCTATACCATAACTTCAAAATCGTAACCTCGCTAAGTCCCATCGCTTTTCAAAAAAAGATCCGCCTTGAAGAGGCAAAAAATCTGCTCGCGACTAAAAATATCGGCGTAGCGCAGGTCGCCTTTGACGTAGGATACGAGAGCGCGTCGCAGTTTAGCCGCGAATACGCAAGGATGTTTGGCGTACCGCCTAAAATCCATAGCGAAATTCTACGCTCCGGCGTGGCGTGAGTTTAAATTTAGATCAAATTTAACGGCACAAAGGGCAGGGTAAAATTTCTACTGTCTAGCTTATAAATTTGCGCTAAAGTCTGCTTAAATTTAGCCGAAAACCCTTTTTAGATGCGCTTCGTAATCCCTCGTAAAACGCTCTACGTCCGGGTTTTTAATGACGTCGTTGCACATAAAAGTAGGCAGCCTTTTCGTGCCTAAAAACTCGTTGGCTTTATGAAAATGCAAATAAACGCCGTCCACGCCCACGCCCTCGAAAAAATCGCCCGGCTTCTCAAACGCCTGAAGCGGAGCATTCCAAGTAACGCTTAGCATGTGCGATTTGCCCTTTATCAGTCCGCCCGTGCCGTAGCCTTCGTTTGGACTTGCGCTGTGTCGCCCGTCGTTTGCCACTATCTTGCCTATGCCGCCCATAAACACCTCGTCCACGTATTTTTTGACTAGCCAAGGCTCGCCCATCCACCACGCGGGCATCTGCCAGATCACAGCATCCATCCATAGAAATTTTTCTACCTCGCCCTCTATATCGTAGCCCTCATGTATCGTAGTTTCGCGCGTTTCGTGCCCTAGGGACTCTAGCGTCCTTTTTGCTAGATCGTGCAATGTCTTGTTTAGTTTGCCGCCATTGCCGTTAAACGGCGCTCCGCCGTTAATCAGTAATATTTTCATTTTGATCCTTTTGATTAAATTTATCCGTTAGCAGCTTGCCGCGCCTAAATTTAAATTCTGCCTTGCGCCTTATACGCGAACGCAAGCGTAAATTTTTCGAAGCGCTTATTGCTAAATTTTACTTTCACGCCGCAGTTTAACGCCCTAAAATTTCAAATTTATCGCCGTGCACCGCGATCGCTTCGGCGTTATTTA
>NZ_CALIMS010000003.1 GCF_938045345.1 uncultured Campylobacter sp. | reverse complement strand
AAAACCTTATCCTTAGCCTAGGAGGCAAGGGCTACGTAGGTAAAACAAGAGGCGGTGCTATCAATGCAGGGTTTGAGATTATGTTTTAAATTTTAAGAGGCAAGGTACTTCCCTTGCTTCTCTGTCACACTACTACAAAGTTGATTAGAATTTATATTTTAAAAAATAACATATAAAATATAGCGTAGGCTTTAAAAATTTTAAAATTCTTGCCCCTTCCTCAGCTCGCGTCGCTGTATTTGCTTTTAAGCTCAAAAATTATATCATTGCACCAAATTTTTCAAAGCGAGCCGTTTAAAATTTAATGCAAAATTTATCAAAAAATCTAATGCGAAATCTACCTGCGCTGATCTTATTTTCGAGTATTTTGTGTGCCGAGAGCTTCATCACCGACGAGGAATACGGTGCGATGCTCTATAAAAACCCCCGCGGCATCGGCTGCGACAAGTGCCACGGCGAGAAGGGCGAGGGCTCGCTAATCGCGACGTATAAAGAATTTAACCGCACCTCGGGCGCCTACTACGAGCGCGCCCTAAATGCGCCGCCGATCAACAATCTATCGCTTCAGGAGCTCGCCGACGGGATCAGCAGCTCGCGCGACGTGATGCCAAGCTACTTTTTGACGCAAAACGAGATCATCATCATCTACAAATATATAAAATCGATAAATCAACCCAAAAAGAAGGAGAAAAAATGAATAATCACGACGAATTTTTAGCGGCACAAAAACTCATCCCCGGCGGCGTCGATTCGCCTGTGCGAGCATTCGGCAACGTAGGCGGCGAGCCTTTCATGGTCGATCGCGGCGAGGGCTCGTACATCTACGACGTCGAGGGCAAAAAATATCTCGACTTCGTACAGAGCTGGGGCCCGCTCATCTTCGGTCACGCAGATGCGGACATAGAGCGCGCCGTCGTGCAGACCGCCAAAAAGGGGCTAAGCTTCGGCGCATCCAGCCCGCTTGAGACGCAGCTTGCCTCGCTCGTGCTAAAAAATTTCGATTTCCTAGACAAGATCCGCTTTACCAGCAGCGGCACGGAAGCCACGATGAGCGCGATCCGTCTTGCGCGCGCTTTTAGCGGACGGGATAAAATTTTAAAATTTGAGGGCTGCTACCATGGACACAGCGACAGCCTGCTCGTCAAAGCAGGCAGTGGCGCAAGCACCTTCGGCAACGCAAGCAGCGCGGGCGTGCCACAGGACGTCGCGAAAAACACCTGCCTAGCCAGATACAACGACATACAAAGCGTAAAGGACGTCCTAGCGCAAAACGACATCGGCACGATCATCATCGAACCTATCGCGGGGAATATGGGCTTGGTGCCGGCGGGTCCAGAATTTTTAACCGAGCTTCGCGCGCTGTGCGACGAGAAAAAGATCGTGCTGATAATCGACGAGGTAATGAGCGGCTTTCGCGCGAGCGAGCTAGGCAGCTACGGCATCTACGGCGTCCGCGGCGATCTGGTAACCTTCGGCAAGGTCATCGGCGGCGGCATGAGCGTGGCGGCTTTTGCAGGCAAGTGCGAAATCATGGATATGATAAGCCCGCTAGGAGCGGTGTATCAAGCAGGCACGCTAAGCGGAAACCCCGTCGCAATGGCTGCGGGCATCGCTAGCCTAAGTAAAATTTACGCTAGCAGCGGCCTTTACGAAAGGCTCGGTGAGCTGGCGCGCAGGCTCGCAGACGGGCTTTGCACCATAGCAAATCGCCGCGGCATCGCGCTGCAAACCGCCTGCGTAGGCTCGATGTTCGGTTACTTTTTTGCAGACGAAGAGGTGCGCGACTATGACGGCGCCTTGCGAGCAGACACCGCGCGCTTTGCGAAATTTCACGGCGAGATGATTAAGCGCGGCGTATTTTTGGCGCCTAGTCAGTTTGAGACGGGCTTTATCTGCTCCACGATGGACGAAGCGCAGATCGACTTTGCGCTAAACGCGGCGGATGAAGCGATGGTGGCGCTTTGAGGGCTGCGTTTTAAAATTTTACGGATTTTAGATGAGAGTAACGAAAAATTTAGACAAAATCGTAAAGGGCGCCTGCGACATCAGCCTAGGCATCTCAATCGTCGTAGCGATCGGTATCGGCGTAGCGATCGGGCTTGGGCTGCGGCACCTCACGGGCTCGCTGCTTTTATTATGGTTCGGCATCGCTATCGGCATCGCGGCGGCATTTTTAAACGTTTACCGCGCGTGCAAGGCGCTAAATTCGAGCCTAAAGGAGCTTGAGAACGATCCGAAATACAAGGCGGATCCTAAAAATTTCGACGACGACGATGAATGGGATGAGCGAGATTGAATAGGCAGTTTTTGCTCATATACTGCGCGCTAAACGCGGCGTTTGCCCTACTCGGGCTAGCGCTTTGCGGTGGCGGGTTTTTCGGCTCTGGCTCTTTCGGCGCGCGAGTGCTTGCCTGGCTTCTTAGCTTAGAGGGCGGATTTTTAGGCGCATTCGGCGCGGTATATTTTTCGTTTCGCGCTTACCGCAACAAAATAGAAGATGAGCTAAGAGCCGGTAAATACGATGAAATTTTACAGCAAAGCTCTAAAAATTCCGCAGGTTTCATAAGCGGCGAAACTTCCGCAAACGATACGAATTCCGCAAGTCTTGGTGGCAAAAACCGAGGCGGCGCGAGCGGCGGCGATGAAATTTCATACGGCAAAACTTGCGGCGGCGAAATTTTAAAGAGCGAAAATTTTAGCGGCGCAAATTCAGGCGTCGAAATTTTAAACGCGCAAAATTCCGAAGACGCCGTAAATTTCACTAGCGGCGAGACGAGCACCAAAAACGGCGATAGCTGCGCCCTGCACAACGAAACCGCCGCCGACGAAAATACCGAAAATTTCGCCGCCGAGTACGACAGAGCTTCCACTGGCGAGTGTGACGTAAATTCTACGAAGAGCGACGATAAAACCTCCGCTTACGGCGGGATCGCTTTGGGACACGTCGCCGATAAATTTAATATGAATGATTGCGCGACTTGCGGCGACTTGCAGAGCGATATAAGCGGCGAAGCTAGCGATAGTTCGCAAGACAACATAGGCGCGCGTTGCGACGACTTGAAAGGCAGAGCGAGCAGTAACTTGGACGACGACGTAGATAGCGGCGACCTGGACGACGGCACAGATCACAGGAATCGCAGCGACGGCACAGATAGCGGCAATCGTGGCGGCGATGTAGATAGCAGCAAGCGGAGCGACGGTACGAGCAATTTTGAGGGTGGGATTGGCGGCACGCGCGACGGATCAAAGGATGATTTCGGAGGCGCGGACGGCAGCATCGATGATTGGGATGATGAGCGCAAAAGAGGCGAAGTTCGGAGCAATTTTGCAGGGGCGTTTTTCTCTCCGTTTAAAATTTTATCCTACGCGGCGCTCGTGGCGGCGATCTACCTGCTTGCCAAGCTGTCCTTGCTAAACCCGCTAGCGATTATCTTGGGCGTTGCGATCATTCCTCTGGGCACGATGATTGTTGCCTTTGCTGACAAAGATGCGCGCTAAGCTCAAACGGCGCGAGTGGACGCTTTAAATTTTAAAATTTAGCTTCAGCAGGATTGAGCGCAGATCGGCGCAGGATAAAATCGCGTACGACCCCGCCACCGCGAGCCGCGCCACGGGCGCCGCGCGTTTCTGCACGTATCAGGGCGGGCTAAATTTATAAAATTTGCGGCGCGCATCTTTGAACTTCTGCGTAAATTCAGATCGACGCGGCGAGCCATAAAAATTTTACGCAGCCTCTTCCAAGCGCATAATTTCGGAACTAAATTTAACCGTCGCAGATTGCAAATACGGCGCGAAATCCTTATCTATATTTAATTAAATTTTAGCTACCATTATGCAAAATTTGAGGAAAAATTATGAATTACGATACCTTGAAAAAAATCTTTTTTCTATTCGATCCCGAAACCGCTCACAAGATCGCAGAATTCGGACTTCGCGCGCTCTATGCGACTCCGGGCGGGCTTGAGGCTTTGGCAAAATTCGGCGTTTATAAAGATGAAATTTTAACTCAAAATATATGGAATCTCAGCTTCGATAACCCCGTAGGTATCGCGGGCGGCTTCGACAAAAACGCCACGATGATCGCACCGCTGGCCGCTCTTGGCTTCGGACACATCGATTTTGGCACCTTTACGCCGCGCCCTCAAAGCGGCAACGAAAAGCCGCGACTTTTTCGCCTCGTTAGCGAGGAAAGCATCCAAAACGCGATGGGCTTCAACAACGAGGGTGCCGATATTATCGAGCATCGCGTGCGAAAAATTTATCCTTTTAAAATCCCGATCGCCGCAAATATCGGCAAAAACAAGGCCACCCCGAACGAGGATGCGATAAGCGATTACGAGGCTTTGGGCCGTAAATTTGACGGACTTTGCGATTTTTTCATCATCAACGTAAGCTCGCCAAACACCCCGAATCTGCGCGCTTTGCAAGAAAACAGCTTCATAAGCGAGCTGATCGGGGCGATGAAAAAGATCACGAACAGGCCGCTCGTCTTAAAGCTGGCGCCCGATATGAGCGCGGATCAGGCGATCGCGCTATGCGAGTGCGCAGTACAAAGCGGCGCAAGCGGCATCATCATAAACAACACCAGCGTTGATTATTCGCTAAGCCCCAACGCCAGGGACTTCGGCGGCCTAAGCGGCAGGGTGATTACCGAAAAATCGCGAAAGCTTTTCGCACAGGTCGCTCGCGAGCTCTTTGGCCGCACGATCCTAATCAGCTGCGGCGGCATAGACAGCGCGCAGGAGGCCTACGAGCGCATCAAATCGGGCGCGAGCCTGGTTCAAATTTTTACCGCCTTTATCTTCAAGGGCCCGTTCGTCGCAAAATCGATCAACGAGGGGCTGGCGAAGCTTTTGCGCGCAGACGGCTTTAATAGCATCAGCGAGGCGGTTGGGGTAAATTTAAAAGATCGCGCGGGCGAAGGATACGGCACCAGAGGCGATCAGACCAAAAATCGCGACAATGGCGTGGATTTGTGCGCTTGCGAAGACAAAGACGCGAGCGCTAAAACGGATGAAATTTCAAACGTATCCAAAGGCGAGGAAACGAGCGAAATTTCAAACGCGCCCGAAAGCAGGGATGCGGACGAAATTTCTAACGACGGCGAAAGCAAAATTTTAAGCACTCAAATGGGTGAAATTCCCGCCGTTCAAACAGATGAAATTCCAACTGCCCAAACAAACTCAAGCTCCGAAGCGGACGAAAATTCCGACGCTTTGGTAAATTTAAACGCCTTAGTAAGCGCAGATACCGCGACGGATCAAAGCTCAGCCGAGCAAAGTAGCGCGGAGAACAAAATTTCCGAGGTTAAAAATACAAAACGAAGCAGCGCAAAAAGCGAAAATTTAGAAGCTAAAAGCGCAAAGCAAAGCAGCGCCGATGAGAAGCAGGATAAAATTTCAAAAACTACCTCCAAAAGTGATGCGGATCAAAAGCGAAGCCAAATTTTAAAAAGCGGCGTAAGCTCCAGGCGCGGTAAAATTTCAAAAGACGCTACGCGGAAAGATGGCGCGCAGAATACTGCGCAGTATGATGACGCCTCGCAGAAGGATGTCGTGCAGGATAACGCCTCGCAGCAAAATGGCGCCGAAGCAAAAAATCTCTCGAAAAGCGACGCAAAGAGTGAGAATTTAGAAAATAAAAGCGCAAAACAAAGCGACACGGCGAGCAAAACTGTCAAAACTAAAACCACGTCGAAAAATAAAACCGCAACTGAAGCTGCACCAAAAAACGACATAGAAAGTAAAAATTCTAAAACGAAAGCCGCGCCAAAAAGCAGCGCGGAAAGCAAAAGCTCCAAGGCTAAAAACGTAAAGCAAAGCAGCGCCAAAACTAAAAATGCCGAGACCAAAGAGACCAAAGAGACCAAAGAGACCAAAGAGCTTAAAGAGGCCAAAGAAGCGAGCGGCGCCCAAGACGCAGAGCAAAACTCAAGCAAAAAACGAAAGGCGAAAAAAGATTAATGTTTCCGAAATTTAAGAAAATCACGCTGCAAAACGGGCTTCAAATTTATCACATCCCGATGAATAAAGGCAGCGGCGTCATCAGCGTGGACGTGTTTTACAACGTCGGCTCGCACGACGAGGTAATGGGCAAAAGCGGCATCGCGCACATGCTGGAGCATCTAAATTTTAAATCCACGAAAAATCGTAAGGCGGGCGAGTTCGACGCGATCGTAAAGGGATTTGGCGGCGTGAACAATGCAAGCACGGGCTTTGATTACACGCACTACTTCATCAAGTGCGCGAGCTCAAATTTAGAGGTCTGCTTGGATCTTTACGCCGACATAATGCAAAACTTAAGCCTCAAAGACAAAGAATTTCAGCCCGAGCGCAAGGTCGTGCTCGAGGAGCGGCTGTGGCGCACCGATAACGATCCGTTCGGATATCTATTTTTCAGGCTCTATAACGCCGCGTTTTTGTACCACCCGTACCACTGGACGCCGATCGGCTTCCGCAAGGACATCGAAAACTGGAGCATCAAAGATATCAAGGAATTTCACGCTAAATTTTATCAGCCGCGAAACGCCGTGCTGCTGATCACCGGCGACATCGGCGAAAAGGCGGCGTTTGATGCGGCAAAAAAATACTTCGCGCCCGTAAAAAACAAAAGCGAGATCCCTCGTCTTCACTGCACCGAGCCTGCGCAAGATGGCGAGAAGCTTAGCGTTATTTACAAAAGCAGCGAGGCGCAGATCGTGGCGGTCGCCTTTAAAATTCCGCCGTTTAACTACCCTGACGCCGCGGCGATCAAAGCGATGGATATATATCTTAGCGGCGGTAAGAGCTCACTTTTGCAGCGCGTGCTGGTCGATGAGAAAAAACTCGCCAATCAGATCAACATCTATGATATGAGTGCCAAGGACGAGAATTTATTTATAGTCTTTGCCGTTTGCAACCAGGGCGTAAGCGGCGAGGCGCTAAGAGATGAAATTTTGGCGCTGATCGAAAAAGCTAAAAAAGCTAAAATAAGCGACGACGATATGCTAAAGATCAAAAACACCCTAAGCAGCGATCTTATCTACTCCCTCGACAGCGCTAGCAAGGTAGCGCAGATGTACGGCAGCTACATCGTCCGCGGCGATCTGGACGCGCTATTTAGGCTGGAGCGCGAGATCAAAAGTCTAGATAAAAACGCGGTTAAAAAAGCGATGAAAACCTATCTAAGTCTTAAAAATTCCACGAGCATTATCTTACGAAAGGAAAACGATGAATAAAAATGTCATAATCGGCTCTATGACGGCGCTGATCACGCCTTTTAAAGAAGGCAAACTGGACGAGCAGACCTACGCCAAGCTCATCAAAAGACAGATCGCAAACGGCATAAGCGCGGTCGTGCCCGTAGGCACCACGGGCGAGAGCGCGACGCTGACGCACGACGAGCACCGAGTCTGTATCGAGATCGCCGTAGATGCGTGCAAGGGCACGGACGTCAAGGTGCTAGCGGGCGCGGGCAGCAACGCAACTCACGAAGCGATCGGGCTCGCGCAGTTTGCGCAGGCTCACGGCGCAGACGGAATTTTATCCGTAGCGCCCTACTACAACAAACCCACCCAAAAGGGGCTGTATCTGCACTACAAGGCGATCGCGAGCTCGGTAGATCTGCCGGTGCTACTATATAACGTCCCGGGTCGCACCGGCTGCGACATAGCAGCAGATACAATCATAAAGCTTTTTAACGACTGCGAGAATATTTATGGCGTCAAAGAAGCCAGCGGCAGCATCGATAAATGCGTCGATCTACTCGCGCACGAGCCGCGCCTTAGCGTGCTTAGCGGTGAGGATGCAATCAACTATCCGATACTAAGCAACGGCGGCAAGGGCGTGATCTCGGTCACGGCAAATTTACTGCCCGATTATACGGCGAGACTAACGAAATTTGCGCTGCAAAATGAGTTTTTAAAGGCCAAGCAGATCAACGACGATCTCTACGCGATAAATAAAATTTTATTCTGCGAGAGCAATCCGATCCCGATCAAAGCGGCGATGTATATCGCGGGTCTCGCGCCGAGTTTAGAGTACCGCTTGCCGCTTTGCGAGCCGAGCGCGGAAAACCTCAAAAAAATAGAAAACGTAATGAAACAATACACTATCAAAGGATTTTAATTGACGAACGAATTTAAAGGAAAAACGCTAGTTATCAGCGGCGGCACGAGAGGCATAGGCAGGGCGATAGTTTTGGAATTTGCGGCTGCGGGAGCAAATATCGCTTTTACTTATAATTCCAACGAGGAGCTAGCGACTTCACAAGCAGCCGAGCTTGAGAAGGCTTACGGCATCAAGGCGCGCGCTTATGCGCTCAATATCTTAGAGCCAGAGACCTACAAGGAGCTCTTTGTCAAGATCGACGAGGATTTTGCGCGAGTGGATTTTTTCATCTCAAACGCCATCATCTCGGGTCGCGCGGTCGCGGGCGGATACACTAAATTTATGAGGCTAAAGCCGCGCGGCATCAACAATATCTTTACCGCGACCGTAAATGCCTTCGTCGTGGGCGCGCAAGAAGCCGCAAAACGCATGGAGGCGGTAGGCGGCGGCTCTATCATCTCGCTTAGCTCCACTGGAAATTTAGTCTATATCGAAAACTACGCGGGCCACGGCACGGCAAAAGCCGCGGTTGAAGCGATGGCACGCTACGCCGCGACCGAGCTCGGCGAAAAAAACATCCGCGTAAACGTCGTTAGCGGCGGACCGATCGAGACGGACGCGCTACGAGCCTTTACGAACTACGAAGAGGTGCGCGATAAAACCGCCGAACTTAGCCCGCTAGGACGCATGGGACAGCCGGAGGATCTGGCGGGAGCATGTTTATTTCTATGCTCGAGCAAGGCTAGCTGGGTGACGGGACACACCTTCATCGTCGACGGCGGAACAACCTTTAAATAATGCTAAATTTACCCAATATTTTAGCGAGCTTTCGCGTTGCGCTGGCGCCGCTGTTTTTCTGGCTGATCTTACTAGCCGGTCATGCGAACGGCGGCATGGTGGGCTCGGTGCATGTAAGCTGGGTCGATTATTTCGCCGCACTAGTCTTCGTCATCGCCTCCGTCACGGACTTTTTTGACGGATACATCGCGCGCTCCTGGAACCAGAAGACCAAACTAGGCGCCATCATCGATCCACTCGCCGATAAGATGCTAACTCTTGCGGGCTTTTTGGGGCTTATGTTTATTGGGCGCGCCAGTGCTTGGGCGATCTACTTAATCCTAATCCGCGAGTTTTTTATCACGGGCCTTCGCGTGGCGATGGCGGGCGACGGCGTAGAGGTCGCCGCGTCGATAGCGGGCAAGGTAAAAACGGTCTTTCAGATGATCGCTATCGGCTGGCTAACGATGCAATGGCCCTATGCAAACACCCTACTCTGGATCGCAGTTGTACTGACGCTATATTCGGGCTTTGAATACGTCGCGGCGTATGTAAAGGCTACGAAAAAGAGTTAGAATTTAGGCTAAATATGGCTTTCGTAGTTGAAGAAAAAATCGGCGAAGAAAATGCAAGAAAGTATAAGCTCAATAAGGTAGAAAAAGATATTAGAAACAAAATTTCTAAAAAGCGATTGCCTTTTAGATGTTATCCTGAAATTTCTATAGAATTAAGCTGGCGCATAGATAGAGAGCTTGGTGCCTGGCTTATAAACTACGGGAGCTTTAGCGGCTTTTGGGATCATTGCAATTTAGATTTTAACGCATATAGATTGTATTATCAAGGTAAAATGTTTGATACAGTCATTACTTACGGCGCTTGGTTCGGCGATTTTAGGATGATAAATGGACAGAAGCGACGTATCCATAAAATTTATGCGCTAGAACCGAAAAACAGCGGCAAGCTCAGTCAAAGCGATATTTTTAAAATTTTACAAGACGCCCTTAACGCCGAAAATGAAAATGTTTTGCTAATAGACGCCTTAAACTACAACATTGATTATGTAGGTAGATTTTTGATTGATGGATACCGCTTTGAGGATAACCTAGAGAAAATCATAAATCCATTTAGAAATCAACACGGTCTAGCTAGCTTAAGCCGAGATGAGATAGATGGTCTGTGGTGTATCTCAAAGGAGCTAAACGAGATTTTTCTTATAAAAGTGGGCTCGGCTGGCAGTAATGATCTTTTTACGCTTACTCATTACAATCACGGTTATTACGAATACCACGCAAATATAGTGCTAAAGCAAATTTCCAACAAAACCGTAGATGGAATAAATGAAATCAGCTATAAGATAAAGAAAATAGAAATTTTAGGCGATCACAGCGCCGCGCCGACGCAAGGCAAAATAAAACGACTAATACGCGAAATGTTTAGATCCACTCGCGAAAGCGGCTTAGAGGGCTTCAGTCCAAATTTAATAGATGAAAAATTTAAACTAAGCTTGATCTTACATTCATTTGAAGAATCAGAATTTTTTATCAAACTAAAACAATGTATTGTGAAGCTACAAAACCTCATCGCAAAGCGTTAGAACCCGCGCTTAGTGGGTTTTAGCGATAGAATTTCGGCATAAAATTCCACTTATAACGGCGACACAGAATTTTAAAATTTCAAGTTCAAATTTTACCGATAAAATTCCATAGATGCTTAGTCTGTAAGCGTACGGCGGTAAGCTAAGCCTATAAAATTTTGTTATATAAAATTCCTCCGCGTAAATTTTACGGCGCAGAATTCCGTCTAACCGCCGTGCAAAATTTCACGGCAGCGTGGCAGTATTTTAAGACATAATGAAATTTCAAAGCATAGCGGCAGTTCAAACCACAAAGCCCCGTGTAGCAAAATTTTATAATCCGCTCCGCAAAATTTCGCGGTAAAATTTCTCTTTTAAATTTTAAATTCCTCACGCCCTCCATCCGCCGCGCGCCCTTAATTTAGCTAAATTTATAGCCTAAAGCGGGCGGGCTAAGCTCAAAAAACTAACCAATTTTAAAAAAGCGAGCCAAGGCTTTAAACGACGATCTAAGCTTAAAATTTGCAAAATAATAGTAAGCTTAGCCCATTTTTTTACAAAGGTCTGAAATTTGAAAAGCATAATTTTAACGCTCGCGATCCTAGCGGTCGGATTTTATTTTTACTCGATAAATTTTATGGTCACGGTGCTGGCGATCAGCTTCCTCATCTTTTTCCACGAGTTGGGGCATTTTTTGGCGGCGCGGGCGCTGGGCGTGGGGGTGAACGTCTTTAGCGTGGGCTTCGGTGAGAAGGTCTTTACCAAGCGCATCGGCGCGACGCAGTACGCCATCAGCGCGATCCCTCTGGGGGGCTACGTGAGCCTTAAGGGGCAGGAGGATCTGGATCCCGCCGCGGCAAGCGCGGATCCCGACAGCTACAACTCCAAAGGCCCGATCGTGCGCATAATCATACTTTTCGCAGGGCCGTTTTTTAACCTGCTGCTTGCGTTTTTAATCTACATCGCGCTGGGTTATATCGGCGTCGAAAAACTCGCACCCAAGGTCGGCAAAATTTCGCCAAATTCCGCCGCGGCAAGCGCAGGGCTAATGCTAAACGATGAAATTTTAGCGATCGACGGCAAGCAGATTCGCGAATGGGACGACATCTCAAGGCAGGTAACCGCAGCACCTCTAAACTTAGAAATCATGCGCGGCGGCGAGCGGCTGAGCCTGCAGCTCACGCCGAAGCTCGGCGAGAAAAAAACCATCTGGCGCGAGAGCATAAGAGTGCCGCTCATCGGCATTTCGCCCGATTACAACGCGACCGTGACGCTATATCACAAGGGCGCAAGCTCGCTTAGCTTCGCGTGGGATCAGACGGTGGAAGCGTCAAAGCTCATCTTGGTGGGTCTTGAGAAGCTCGCCAGCGGCGTCGTTTCGCCTAAGGAGATGGGCGGCATCGTCGCCATTACGGACATCACCTCAAAGGCGGTCGATTACGGCGCGGCGGTCCTGCTCGCGCTCGTGGCGCTAATATCGGTAAATTTAGGGCTCATCAACCTCTTTCCGATCCCCGCGCTCGACGGCGGGCACATCGCGTTTAATCTCTTTGAGCTCATCTTCCGCCGCCCCGTGCCAAAGCGGGTATTCGTAGGCGCCAGCTACGTAGGTATGGGAATTTTAGCGCTTTTGATGATATTTACGGTGCTGAATGATTTCGCTAGAATTTTGGGATTTTACAAATGAGACTGGATGAAATTTTAAAGCGCATTGAGGCTGCGAAATCAGGCGCAGGCGAAGTGCAGCTCATCGCGGTGAGTAAAAACGTAGGCACGGATGAGGTGCGCGAGCTGTATTCGCAAGGACAGATCGCGTTTGGCGAAAACAGAGTGCAGGAGCTAAAGCGCAAAAGCGAGGCCTTGCGCGAGCTGCCGCTAAAGTGGCACTTCATCGGCACGCTGCAAAGCAACAAAATCAATCAACTCATCGCTCTGCGCCCGACGCTGTGGCAGAGCTGCAACTCCTATGAACTCGCGCTTGCCGTAAATAAGCGGCTAACTTATCCGCTAGATGCGCTGCTGGAGATCAACGCCGCGGGCGAGAGCTCCAAAACTGGGCTCGATAAAAACCGCGCGGTGGAGGAGTTTTTGCGCATCAAGCAGGAGTGCAAAAATCTAAATTTAATCGGCGTGATGAGTATCGGCGCGCATGTGAGCGAGCCCGCACAGATCGCGCGAAGCTTCGAGGCGAGCCGCGAGATCTTCGATGCGCTCGTGCCGCACGGCGCGCGGATCTGCTCGATGGGGATGAGCGATGATTTTGAGCTCGCGATCAAATGCGGCTCGAACATGATCCGCCTGGGTAGAATTTTATACGCCTAGGCCTCGAGGGACGAGCCTTAGCGCGCGAGTGAATTTATACCGCTTTATTAGGCGGCGCGCTTGATTTGCCGTGCGAGCTAAATTCAGCGCGTAACTTGAAATTTAGCGCGTTATTGAAATTTTACGCAGCGCAACAACACGGCATCAAATTTTAAACCTAGATAAAATTTATTCGCAACGACGCAAATTTCAAAAACGCGACGATATAAAATTCTAAGCGCAATCCATATAAAGACAGAATCTTAAAAGGCGAAATTTCAAGTGGCGGCAGCTGGCGTACATCGCGCACATGCTGGTTCAGGGCGCGAAAGTGATCTTTATGGATGAGTCACCAACGGGCTGGATTTTGGCAATCAGATCAAGCTGCTCGAGATGATAAAGGCGCTAGGCGACGAAGGCTACACCTTCGTGCAGACGACGCACTACCCGCGGCATGCGAAGTTCGTTTCAAATTTGACGCTGTTTATAAAAGACGGCGAAATTTTAGCCTTCGGGCGCAGCGAGCGGCTCATAAACGCCGAAAATATCGATAAAATTTACAGCATCAACTACGAAAGATACGAGGATAGATTATAAATTTTACGGGCGCGTAGCGCCGTTAAATTTAGCCGAATTGGGGTAAAATTGCGCGTATTAGACGAGTTTTTCGGCGGCAAAACGGCGCGCCGATAAGACGCCAAGCTTGCGAGTCGCGACCGCGACAATGTAAGCGGCAAACCGAATTGTAGCGAGCAAAACGTCTAAATTTAAACGATAAATTTAAAGGAAAATCATGACTCCGCGAGAGATATTTTTAAACGGCTGCAATGAGATCGCGGTAAATTTTGCGTACTTCAAGCCCACGCAAAAGGGGCAAAAACTAACGAAGCTTGCAAGCGACAAGGAGATTTTATTTGAAATTTATTTCAGCTCTAGCATGCGCAATTACTCAGGCAGCGTGAGCATCCTGCCGCAGATCGCGATCTACTGCAAGCGCCTAAGAAAGCTGATGCAAGAGGAGCTGTCCTACTCTACCGATCTTGTTTTCGTATCGCACCTGGGCTATCTCACGCCGCGCAGGCAATTCCGCGACTGGCAGCTCGCGGGCGCTAGCTTTGAGCCCAGCGTGCGAGAGATTAGCGTGGCTATCAAGGATTACGCGCTGCCTATTTTTGAGCTCTTTGCGGACAAGCAAAAGGCGGTGGAGTTTATGACGCAATGTGGGGCTAAATTTAACAAAAATCTAAGCGCCTTCGATCTGCGCCCTATCTACTTTATCTATTATTTCGGCGGCAGGGACGCGGCGGAAGCGTTTTTCAACGTCTGCCTAAGCGAATGCACATACAAAGGGCGATTTTATAAGCTTTATGAGGAGCTTGCAAACGGCGCGGAGGCGAATTTCGGCAGGAGTTCGTTTTGGGGCGATATGGAGGCGAAATTTGCATTTGTAAAAGGACTTAGAATTTTAAATGGCTGAAGCTTTAATTCAAATTTTAATCGTAATTTTTAGCGTTTTACTTCTGGGCGGGATTATTTGGACGCTCATTCGTCGTAACCCTCGCAGGCTTAGCCAGCGCCAGCTTGCCGCGATAGATGGGATAAGCGAGGTAAAAAGGCTTTCCGTGCGGCCGTTTATGTTTTGGCTGGAGAGGTTTTTCATTTCACGTGAGAGCCTTTGGTTCGATCAGGATTTCATCTACGTTTTTAGCGGACAGAAGCTCGCGGCGAGGTATAAATTCGAACAAATTTTGACGCTTGAAGCCACAAAAATACGGATAAATCATGCTAGGATTTGGCGGATCCGCTTTGCAGGCGGCGCGAGCGAGCTTGAACGTGGTGGCGCGAACAAGCCCGAACAAGACGGCGTGAGCGAGTATAAATTTGTGCCCGCCGCTTCGATTTTTGAGCCGAGCTTTAAAGAATTTTTACAAATTTTACGCGAGAAAAACCGAGAAGCGATCAAGACGGAGTCTAGATTTTGGGAGACCGTTTAGCGCGGCAAAATTTTACAAAGCGGATTTGCAAAAAAATAGAAAAGGCGCGGAGCCTTCAGGCGCGATCGTCGCAAAGGGCGGCAAAAGCTACGCGCGAAACCGCAAGAGGCGATAAATAGATAATGGGAGGCAAAATGAAACGCTGGAGCAAGCTTTAAAAACGGCTTTACGAGCTCGTGGATAAAAGCATTGATTTTAAGCTCCACTGCACGGTTTATAGGATGCAAAGCAGGTGCGGCAGCACGGATTTGCCGCGATATTTTATCACGCTTGCGGGCGAGATCATTTTTGATTACCCGAAGGATTTCGTGCTAAAAAGCGGCGGCGTAAAAAGCCTAGCAGGCGGCGCTCTAGCGAAAATTTATCCGTATGGTAACGACATAAGCGACATCGGCGAGCTTATCCGCGAATATATCGACACGCCCAAAGATGAGCTGTTTGCAAAGCACTTCGATGAGGGTGGATGGGGACTTGCGAATATCCTAAAGGCCGCCGACAAACGTATCGGCAAAAGGAGACTGCAAATTTTAGCCAAAAACAAGAAAAATCAAGCGATGCAAAAGGTGATAGCGGCTAGATTGGGAGCTTTGCAATAAATCCACAGCGGCAATTTAAATGCGGAGCGAACAAGTGCGGACGGCAGATTAAAATTTTGATTTATAAGCGGACTTTTTAAAATTTAGCTACGATCGTTCGGTGAAAATTTAAAGAATTTCGAGCAGATAAAATACGCAGAAGTGGGCCTGCCTTAGCACTTTTCGCCGGGCGGTTTGAAATTTCAGGCGGGTTTGGGCGCGGTGCATAAATTTACGCCAAAATTTAACGAAAATCGGTGCGATCTGCCCGATAAATTCAGGAAAGGATAATTATGATTTTAGCTTCAAACTACGATGAAATCGACTTTGACGCGCTTTATAAGGCGCAAAAGGCAAAAAGCTCATTCGGCAAAAAACTGGCAGAGCATTGGGACAAAAAGGCTCCGAGCTTCAACGAAGGCGTGATGAAAAGCGCCTATGCGCGAGTTTATAGACAAGGTTGATTTTGCTGGTGTCTCCACGCTGCTTGATTTCGCATGCGGAGCGGGCGCGTTAAGCGTGCTGGCGGCAGAAAAGGTGGATAAAATTTACGGCTATGACTTTTCGCCCAAAATGCTGGAATTTGCTCGCGAGAACGCTAAAGCTTACGGCGCGAAAAATATAAAATTTGCGCAAAAAGCTTTTGAGGACGATTGGTCTGACGTACCCGCGTGCGATCTCGTTTTTGCCTCGCGCTGCCTTGAGGTGGACGATCTAAAAGCCGCGCTTAAAAAGCTTCTTTCAAAGACCAAAAAGGCGCTTTACATCACGTTTAAAGTAAGCGGCAGCTTCGTGAACGGGGATATTTTGGATGCGATAGGGCGCGAAGTGGAGCAAAAGCCAGGCTTCGTCTATCTTTTAAACATCCTGTTTCAAATGGGCTATCTGCCGAGCCTCAGCTACATTAAAGCCTGGTGTCACGGCGGCAGAGCGAAAAGCGCGGAGGAGTTTGTGCAAAAGACGCGCTGGATGCTAGGCGGCGAGCTAAGCGACACAGAGGAAGCGCGACTAGCGGAGTGTTTTAACAGCGGCAAATACGAGCCAAAGCGGGATTTTATGCACTGGGCGTTCGTGCGGGTTGATGTGTAGAATTTGCGGCGAAAAGCCGCCTTACTCCGTCCTTACTTCATTATCGCATCCGCCTGTGGCATAAACGTAATAAATCTATAAATTTTACCTTCGCCTAGCCGATCCTCCTTGCGACACAACCCATGAATGCTCAAAATTTACTCTTAAATTTCAGATTAAACCCATTTGATCCGCACACAAAGATCTGCAGGCACAAATTTTTATATATTTAAAACCACGATAATGATACGACTGGCTTTAAAGCTAGTTTGGATAAAGCCCACTCCCGACGATCGCGCTTCGCTTTTTAGGATCCTTACTGCGTTAGCTTGCATTTCAGCGCCTCTTGTAAAAGCGCATTTGCTACTACTCTCTCCTTTTTTACGAAGATAAAATTTTCGCCGTATTCGCTCTGCAGCTCGCTTTGTGGATCGGCGCCCGTATGCATCACTATGATATTTGCTTTTAAATTAGAGCCGTTTAGCATCTTAGCGACGATGTCGAGCTTTTGCTGATTTGCGATCGTTAGGATGATGACCGACGCATCGCGCGCATGCAGCTCGTCGATCGCAGTTTTTTGCATTATATTTACAAAGTATATGTTCTCTCCGCGCGATTTGCCTAGATCCACAAGCTCTAAATCGCTCTCAGCGACCACGTATAGCAGCCCCTGATCTTTAAGGCGTAGCACAACTTCTTGCCCTATCCTGCCATAGCCTGCTACAATGATATGATTTTTCATCGGCGGGATTTGAGTTTTATGCTCCTCATCCTCGAGCTTTTCAACTTTAGACTCGAAACGGTTGGCGATTTTATTTAAATTTTTAAGAATAAACGGCGTTAAAATCATCGTCGCGGTTACGACTGTAATTAAAATTTGCCCGTTTTCCTTACTTAGCATATCGCGGCTCATCAACAGCGAAAAGATCGCAAGCGCAAACTCACCTATCTGGCATAGCGACAGCGCCGCTTTTAGCGCTATTCTTTTACCAGTAGAGAGAAATAAGATCGCATAAATCACAACCGTTTTAAGCGCCATTATAACGATAATAGCGAGCAGGATCAGCCCATAGTGCGAGACGATGACTTCAAAATTTATCTGCATGCCAATCGTGATGAAAAAAAGCCCCAGCAGTATGTCTCGAAACGGCGTCAGATCAGCCTCTATCTCGTGTTTATACTCAGTTTCTGCGATGAGCATGCCCGCGATGAACGCGCCCAGCGTGTACGAAAAACCAAAAACATGCGCCAAAAAGCTAGCCCCCACGACGGTAAAAAGGATGGTTGCGATGAAAATTTCTTTAGAATTTGTCCTTACGACGTAGTAGAGGAAGCGGTTGAAGGCGAATTTACCGAGCACGAAAAGGATCACTACCACTATGGCGGCGCTTACGGCGGTTTTTAAGATTAGATAGTTCACGGGGGTATTGTCGGTCGAGCCGAATATGTCAATCATCAGCAAAATAGGAATGACGGCGAGATCTTGAAATAGCAGGATGCCAAGCACCTTGCGCCCGTAGTTTTGGTTGATTTCGCCTGTTTCGTTGAGCGTTTTTAGCACGATCGCCGTCGAACTAAGCGCAAATGCTAGCCCGACGATCATCACAGTCTTTATATTTCCACCGAAAGACTGATCAATAATGAGCGCTAAGATAATGCCAGTGCCGAGGACTTGGAGCATGCCGTTAAAAAACACATCCTTTTTCATGCTCATTAAGTGGCGGAAGCTAAACTCAAGCCCGATGGTAAACATCAAAAAGACGATGCCAAATTCCGCCAGCTCAGACATATGGGCGTTTTCGACACTGCTTAGACTATAGATCTGCGAAAAGCACACGCCCGCGACGATATAGCCGATGATAGTGGGAATTTCAAAAATTTTAAAGACGATATTTAGCACTATCGCAAGCGCGGTGATCGCAAGAAATAGCTCTATAACAAGCTCCATTAACTCCCTTTTTTGTAAGATTATGCATAAAATTTAGCGCTAAATTTATTGTTAAATTTTACATTATCCGCGACCATTTACCGGAGGCGATAATCGATGAAATTTTATCTTTTCATATAAATTTACGGGTAAATTTTATAATGTGATTTTACTAAAATCCCGCTTAAAAATAGAGAAATTATGTCGCACTTTATCGCTAAATTTAGAGGCTCGCGGTAAAATTTTAAAATCTAACGCGGCTTGGAATTTTAAATTTTAAAGCCAAATTATATCAAGGCGGTTTTAAAATTTAATTGCAAGAAAATTCGCCCGAGTTTGCTTAGCGCAACTTTAAATTTGACGCGCCCATAAATCTGCACTGAAAGTCAAAATTTATCGCTTTAATCTACGCTTAAGAGGCGATCTTGCTTTTTGATAGCATTAAAATTTCAGCTTGTAGCACCAGGATCTGATTTTTGCTGAGCTTTAATCTTTATCTCGCAGACCCTAGTCTGTCTCTCCGCCAAGCTCTAAAATTTTAGCCCGCAGCTCCTCGATCTCGCGCTCATACTCGGCGATCCTTTCTTGCAGGCGAAAGATCACATCCACGCCCGCAAGATTGACGCCAAGCTCCTTTGTAAGGTTTAAAATCATGCGTATGCGGTCCATATCATGCGCCGAGTACAGGCGCATCTTGCCCTCCGTGCGCCCCGGACTCACGAGCCCTTCGCGCTCGTATTGCCGCAGCGTCTGCGGATGGATATCTAGGACCTTCGAAACTATCGATATGAGATAAACCGGCTCATCGTAATCATGCATTTTGATGCCTCCTTATAGCTTTTGCAGCGCGGCTTTGACGTCCTCGCCCAGCGAATCGACGTCGGGCAAAACGACATTTACCACCGCATATAGATCGCCTAAAATTTTACTTTTGCGGTTTTGCACGCCGTAGCCTTTTAGGCGGTATTTCTGCCCGTTTTTGGTATTTTTTGCGATCTTTATCGTTGCGCTTTTGCTCGGCGTCGAAATTTCTACTTTTCCGCCAAACATCGCCGTTTTCAAAGGCACGTCGATCGTTTTGAAAAGATCGTCGCCTTCGCGGCTGTATTCGCCGTCGGGCGCGATTTTGATCTCTAAGATCAGATCGCCGCTTTGGATGCCCGATTTTTGCCCCTTGCCTCTGATGCGCAGCTTCTCGCCCGCATTTATACCCGCGGGCACTTTAAATTTAACCGTCTCACCGCCCACGCGCACGCTCATCTCGCCGCCTTGTATCGCGGTCTCAAAAGGAATTTCAATCGAGCTGTGCGTATCTAGGCTCTGTGTGCCGCCAAATCCGCCGCCGAAACTGCTGCCGCTAAAGCCACTAAAACCCTCGCCACCACCGAAAGAGCTGAAACTAAATCCGCCACGTGAGCCCGCGCTTTTTGCGCCGAAGGAGCCGCCGAAAATGCTGTTTAGGATGTCGTTTAGATCGCCCATGTTTGCCGAACCCTGCGCGAAATCGTGGAAATTCTGCCCGCCGAACATCTCGTCGCCGTGGCGGTCATATTGCGCCCGCTTTTTCTCGTCGCTTAAAATTTCATACGCGGCGTTGATCTCTTTAAATTTATCCTCAGCTCCTGGCTCTTTATTGATATCCGGGTGATACTTGCGAGCTAGCCTGCGGTAAGCTTTTTTAATCTCCTCGGCGCTTGCTGATTTATCCACGCCTAAGGTTTCGTATAAACTGCTTGTGCTTGCCATTTTAATCCTTAAAATCTTAAAATTTATGTAGATTATATCATAAAACTTTAGTGAGTGTCAATCAAGTTTGCTAAATTTCATTTATAAATTTTAATTTTGCGTTAGGAATATATTAGCGGACAAAATTTATAATTCCGCCAAAATTTTATTATCACAAAGGATATAAAAATGAAAAAATCGATTATCTTATCGATAGCTTTGGCAGGTGCGCTTTTTGGCGCCAGCATCGACATTAAAGAAGCTCCAAGTAGTTACGATCGCGTAAATCCGGGCTTTAATCAAGACGTGGTGCTCTCATATCACAGCTCCGTTGCGGACGTAAAAAAATCCGTCGTCAATATCGCAACTAAAACCAAGATTAAAGCAGGCAATAGTCCGATGTCGCAGATGTTTGACGATCCGTTTTTTAAGCAATTTTTCGACTTTGACATTCCGCAGCAGCAGGAGCGCGAGGGAAGCTCACTAGGCTCTGGTGTCATCATCTCCGAAGACGGCTATATTGTCACAAATAATCACGTAATAGAAAACGCCGACGAAATCGTAGTTACGCTATTAGAAGGCGATAAGGAATATAAAGCCAAGGTGATCGGCACCGACCCTAAAACCGACCTTGCAATTATTAAAATCGACGAAAAAAATCTCTCTGCGGTTAAATTTGCAGACTCGTCCAAGGCTATGGAGGGCGATATCGTCTTTGCTATCGGAAATCCTTTCGGCGTGGGCGGCACCATCACTCAAGGCATAATCTCGGCGCTAAATAAAAACAATATCGGGCTAAATCAATATGAAAATTTCATCCAAACCGACGCTTCGATCAATCCGGGCAACTCAGGCGGTGCACTAGTGGATAGTCGCGGCGCGCTTTTGGGGATAAATTCCGCCATTTTAAGTCGCGGCGGCGGAAATAACGGCGTAGGCTTTGCGATCCCTTCAAATATGGTAAAAGAGATCGCTGAAAAGCTCATCACAAACGGCAAGATCGAGCGTGGCTTTATAGGCGTTACGATCTCAGATATGTCTAAAGATCAAAAAGAGCTCTATGAAAGCAAAGAGGGCGCGCTAATCTCAAGCGTCGAAAAAGACATGCCTGCCGATAAAGCAGGCATCAAGCGCGGCGATTTGATCACCAAAATAAACGGCAAATCTATCAAAAACGCCAACGAGCTAAAAAATTTAATCGGCTCAATGGCTCCAGGAAGCTCAGTGGATGTAGAATTTGAGCGTGACGGCAAAAGCAAGAGCACGACTATCAAGCTAGACGCGATGAAATCCGACTCCACCACCTTAGGCTCAGCCGGCGAGGACTCAAAAAGCGCAATAGAGGGGCTAAAGCTAAGGACGTTAAATGACAGCTTGCGCCGCAAATATAACCTCGACGACGATGTCTCGGGTGCCCTCGTCTTAAGCGTCAAAGATGGCTCAAAAGCCGATGATTACGGCTTTGAGGTAGGCGACGTGATCATTCAAGTCGGTCAAAACGATGTCAAAAGCTCAGACGACTTCGATCGATACATCAAAGATTACAAGGGCAAGAAAACCCTAGTTTGGGTTATCAGACGCGGAATTCCGCAAGGTCTTGTAATCCGCTAAAGCTTGGTCCACCAAGCTTAACGGCGAGTAACGCGAAAGCGTTAAAATTTAACCGCGGCGAGCCCAGGACAAAGCATTAGCGGAACATTGCGAGTAAGCCAGCAGAAGTTTTTGGGATTTTGAACTTTCTGATAAGCGAAATTTCGAGCTTTCGAGCGTAAGAGATACATAAACTATAAAAATGGGCTTTTGGTGAGCATTAAAAGCTGCCGAAAGCCCATTGCTATTTTAAAGCATCTCTGAAAGCCCTCTGCTATTTAAAGCACCTCCGCCGAAAGCCTAGATTTCGCTTGAAATTCTTAGAATTTTGCCCCCCCTTGCTTTTGTTTTCACTTATAATTTTTAAAATTTAACCCTCCGCGCCGCTACTTTATCGTTTTTATCGCCTCGCCTGGAACTGCTTTAAAATTTTAAACGACATGTCGTAGAATTATGTGCTTCTAGCCTAAAATTGCTTCAAATTTTAATTCCTCTTTATATTACTTCATTTTAAATTCTACAAATCCAAATTTTATAAAATCTATGTCCTACCATATTTCTGCTACCAGAAACTACCACCTTTTTATTCTATCACTTTTTCCAGCTACGTCACTTCTTGGGAATCCCGCTGACTAAATTCTAAGATCAGAATTTTAAAATTTTGCTATTTTGTAATCGTAATTTTTCATTTAAGCTTCGAGAACAAAAATAAGCTGAAATTTTACTTTATTATCGAAAACGTTGCATCACAATACCCATCTTTTCGCATTAAGCTACCTTTTGTTAGGAATTGTATTAAATTTATTGTAAATAGGTATTTTTATAGTATAATGGATAGTTTTTATTTTTTACGAAGGATTACAACTATGAAAGATATTAAGATACCGATTATCTCAGGTCTGAGCATCGCTGCTACGCTAGCACTGATGCCGATGCAAGCTTTAGCCGACAATGCAAAAGCGACGGTAACCGGCGGCGGCAGTGATGGTCATTTGCATACTCCAGGCGGCGGGTATTACTCGGGTGGTTATGAAGGTGCCGGTAACGGAGGCGGCTCCAAAAATCATATAGTAACTATCACCGGAGATGCTTCAGGTACTGATATGTCTGGCTACAGTATATACGGCGGCGGTATGGGTCATCCTAGCATTACGCCTACGACATCGGCCGATAGAAATCAGATCACCGTTCAAAACGGTGCTACCGTTACTACCGTAATAGGCGGTGAAGGTATAGGCGCAACAGGCAATACCGTAAACATAATAAATGCAACCGTTAATAGAGTTGTTCTCGGCGGCAACGGCACTTGGGCCGGGCAGCAGAACTATTCGGGAGATGCCGTCGGCAACACCGTAAATATCGAAGATAATAGCCATATAATCGGCGATAATAACACCGTGGGGAGCTTCGAAGCTATAGTATCGGGAGGTCGTGCTAGATATGGTCGCTCCGCAGAAAATAATACGGTAAATATCAAAAGTGCAGCGCAAATAGATAAATACAGGATAGAGGGTGCTACCATACACCAAGGCGGTTCTGCGAAAGGCAATGGCGTAAATATTACGGGCGCTATCGTCTTAAGCAGCGGTCAAGAAATAGACGGCGCGGTATCGGTATCTCCAAATTCCGCTAGTAAGTTAGAGAAAAACTATGTCGTCATAAACAGCGCCGGTGCTAAGCTTCAAAATATAACAGGCGCCAATGCTACTAGAGAGGGCATTACCATTGGAAGCAAAGCTACGGCTAGCAAAAACTACGTAAAGCTACAAAACGGAGAGGTTCAATCTACTACGGGCTCATATATGGCAGCCGTTTCTAACGACAATTACTCTGAAATCAGCGGCGGAAAGGTTATAGGTGACGTTCACGGAGGCTTCGGCGGAGGTTCTGGTACCAATCACGTCGCTACTAGCACGAATGATTACGTCAAAATAAGCGGCGGCGAGATAGGCGGTAGCGCTTACGGCTTCCGCAACGTAAATGGAGAGATAAAAAGTAGCTACGTTGAAATGAGCGGAGGCAAAGTAGCACAAGATGCTATCGGCGGAAACAGCGTTAATGGCAAAATTTCAAACACCAAAGTAACTCTAAACGGCGGTGAAGTAGGTCGCGACGTCATAGGCGGAAACAGCGTTAACGGCGACGTTACGGGCGCCAGAGTAGAGATCGCAAACGGCGCTACGATAGGTCATGATATCATCGGCGGTAGAAGCGAAAAAGGTAATGCCGAAAATAACTGGGTAGTAGCGGATTTAACCGGAAAAAGCGTCTTTCAAGTAATCGGCGGAACCAATAAAATCGGTAGCGGCAGCGGAACGGCAAACAATAACCACGTCCAAATAACCGGCGGAACGCTAAATGGTCCTGCCCTGGGCGGACGCGGTGAGCAAGGCGTCAGCGGCAACGAATTCTCCACGACCGGGGTTACTATCAACAACCACATTTCAGGCGGAACTACCTCAAGCGGTAATGCCGTACAAAACGCTTTATCCTTGGTAAATTCTACAGTCAACGGAAATAGCCAAGTAAAAGGCGGTAACGCTATGGCGGGCTCTGCATCCAATAATACCGTAGTTTTGCAAGGCTCCACGATAAACGGAGTAGTTTATGGCGCGCAAGCTACCGCTGCGGGCAGTAATAACAATACGGTAAATTTAACGAATAGCACCGTTACCGGCACGATTTACGGATTATTCGGTAGCGGCAGCGGCAGTGGCAATACCTTGATAAATGCTTCAAACACTAGAAATCCAAATCATGCGGGTAATATTGCTAGATTTAATGTTTTAAATTTCTTAGGTATATCAAACGCATATTCTGATGCAAGCAAAGCCGCTCTTCAAATTACGGGTGGAGCTCAAACCGATATAAATAATGCTAAATTTCAACTTGGTGGCACTGATTATAATGTAGATACTTACGCGA
>NZ_CALIMS010000002.1 GCF_938045345.1 uncultured Campylobacter sp. | reverse complement strand
CCGTCTTTAAAAACGACCTTGTCAGCATCTATAAGGCGCTTTAAAAGCTGCGCGCTCGCTTCGTCAAACATCGCCTCCACATCACTCGTACGCTGCGGACGGCGCGAGAGAGTGCGCAAAATTTCATCCTCGCTAAAGCTCAGCCGCTCGCTTGCGTATTTGGGCGCAGCGATGATATTTACGTTTTGATTTTCGATGAAAGTGGCCAGATAGCGCAGCTGTGCCTCGCTCACTCCCTGCACGCGGTATGCGGGCGGGCGATCGATCGTACCCAGATCGATCCGGTGCGGGTTGATGCGAGCTAAAGCCGCATTCAGCGCTGCGAAATCCTCTTGCGTGTCGTTGATGCCGCGCACGACTAGGATTTCGATATCAAGCTCACCGCGAAACTCACGCGCAAAATCCGCAATCGCGCTTACGATATCCTCGGCGCTAATACCCGCGTGCGGACCGTCCACCTTACGAAAGCTTTTCGCAAGCACGCTATCTAGCGAAAATTTGCAAATATCAAGCTTCATTAAAGCAGCGCTGTTTTCGCGCACGAGTGAGCCGTTTGACAAAACGAGCAGCTTCTGCGGCAGGCGCAACGCCTTTAGCGCGTCCACGAGCTCGGCAAAGCGCGGATGCAGCGTGGGCTCGCCGTTTGCCGTGATCGTGATGACGTCAATGCCCACGTGGCTTTGCAGCGCAGTTTTCAGCTCGGCGATGACCGGGCCGATCTCACAGGGCTCGCTCATCGCGCTCACCGGCTTGCCCGCGCCCAGCTCGCAATAGACGCAGTTGAAGTTACACTGCTTGCGCTGCGGGCTTAGATCGATGCCGAGGCTGCGCCCGAACCTACGCGAGGTCACGGGCCCGAAAATATATCTCATTTTTGCTCCATGATTTGATTTGCGAATGACGGCGTTTTTGGCGCAAGATTTCGCCTTAAATTTTACTTTGCGGAATTTAATTTGCAAAATTTTAATTTGAAATTCTGCCTCGTGAAATTTTACTGAAATTTGCTTTTAAAAAATTTAGCTAGAAAATCCCGCTTTGAAATTTTACGTAGCAAGTTTATACCGATCTTAAGCCTCGCGCCAATAACGCTTTGTATCAAGCTTTTAAAATTCTACGTAGCAAATTTATACCTTGGAATTTAACTTCTGCGTGCCGAAATTTAGCGCCGTTTTTATGCGAAATTTCATTTCTACGCTCCGCCCCCGCTACGATGAAATTTTAAGCTTAGAGTTTTGAATTTATCCTTAAATTTAGGG
>NZ_CALIMS010000001.1 GCF_938045345.1 uncultured Campylobacter sp. | reverse complement strand
AACCCGCGCCCAAAGGCGAGCAGGGAACGCTCGCGGTAAAAGCGGGCTTTGAGGGCGGAAGCGAGCAAGAGGCAGAGCTTCACGGCGGCGCTGGCTGGCTGGGTGAGCCTAAAATTTTAAACTTTGACGGCGAAGAGATAATGCTAAGCTGGGGCTCGAAACTGATAGAGCTTCCGTTTGCGGTAAAGCTTTTGAAATTTAAGCTCGAGCGCTACCCTGGCTCGCAAAGCCCATCATCCTACGCCAGCGACGTTGAAATTTTAAAAGAGGGCAAGAGTGCGGGAGAGCATGAAATTTATATGAACCACCCGCTAAGCTTTGACCGTTTCAAGCTCTTTCAGTCCTCCTATGACACGGACGAGCTGGGTACGGTGTTGGAGCTCAACCGCGATCCTGGTAAAATCCCCACTTATTTCGGCTATTTCTTGCTTTGCGTCGGATTTATCGGCAATCTTTTTACCGCCGGCAGCAGGTTTAAAAAGCTCGCTAAATTTATCAAAAACAATGCGCCCGTCGCGCTTCTTTTGATTGCGCCGCTTTTTTTCAGCATTGAGCTTCGCGCCGCGGATGAAAACTATCTACAAAATCTTAAAGCCAACTCGCGCGTTCATGCAAACGGCGCGTTTGCGGAGCTTTTGGTGCAAGATTATATGGGCAGGATCAAGCCGCTTAGCACCGAAGCAAGCGAGATCGTAAATAAAATTTCAGGCACGGATTCGCTTTATGGCTTAAGCGCCGAGCAGATGATCCTAGGAATGAGTCTAAATCCCGCGTTTTGGCGCGATCAAAAGATCATCAAGATTAAAAACGACGAAATTAAAAAGATGCTAGGCTTAGCGCCGCAGGAGCGATATGCGAGCTTTAATTCGGTCTTTGATGAAAACGGCAACTACAAGCTCGCCCCCGTCCTGGACGAGGCGAATGAAAAAAGCGCCTCGCGCCGCAGCGTGCTCGATAACGAGCTGATTAAATTCGACGAGCGGCTCAATATCGCGTATCTGACCTTTAGAGGGGTGTTTTTTAAATTTATCCCCGTGCCGAACGACCCGCAAAACACCTGGCTCTCGCCGAACGACGCCTTTGCGGATTATAGTATCGCTCCGCAGATCAAAGGCGTGCTAAACGACTATCTAAACGGCCTGCAAGATGGAATTTCGGATAATGATTGGACTAAAGCGGATGTGGCACTTGCGGAGCTAAAAAACTACCAAAGAGCGACTTCGGAAGCTATTCTTCCAAGCGTTAGCCGCGTCAAAGCCGAGGTATTTTACAACAAAGCTTCGGTTTTCAAAAAGCTCGTTTATTGCTATATGATCCTAGGCGGCGTAGCTCTAATATTGGCGCTTTTGGGCGCGCTTTGCGGCAAGCGCTTCGCGCTCGCGCAAAAAATTTTATTCGCAGCCTTTGCCGCAAGCTTTGCGGCACATACCCTTGCGCTTGCGCTGCGCTGGTACGTCGCGGCTCATGCGCCGTGGAGCGATAGCTATGAGTCGATGATCTACATCGGCTGGTCGGCGGCGCTTGCCGGGATTATATTTTTTAGAAAGTCCCTGCTTACGCTAAGCGCGAGCTGCTTGCTAGCTAGCATCGTGATGCTCGTAGCACATATGAGTTTCGTAAATCCGCAGATTACTAACCTCGTGCCGGTGCTAAAGTCGTATTGGCTTAGCATCCACGTCTCGGTTATCACGGCTAGCTATGGATTTTTAGGGCTTAGCTGCCTGCTTGGGCTTTTGGCTCTTGTTTTGATGGCGCTTAAAAACGGCGCCAATCGCGAGCGGCTTAACGCTCAGATCAGATATATAACGGCGATCAACGAGATCAGCCTCATCGTGGGGCTTTCGATGCTGACGCTTGGAAATTTCTTCGGCGGCGTGTGGGCGAATGAGAGCTGGGGGCGATACTGGGGCTGGGATAGCAAAGAGACCTGGTCGTATGTCTCGATCATCGTCTATGCGATCGTGCTGCATCTAAAGCTTATCCCGAAACTCGGCTCGATCTATGTTTATTGCGTGAGCTCGACGCTCGCGTATAGCTCGATCATAATGACCTATTTCGGCGTAAATTTCTACCTCACCGGCATGCACTCTTACGCCGCAGGCGATGCGCCGCAGATACCCGCGCCGTTTTATTGTATAATAGCGGCGGTCTTTTTAATAATCGCTCTTGCCTTCAGAGGCAGGGACGTAAAAACGATATAAAGGAGTAAATTTGAAAAAATTTCTAATAGCGTTAGCCTTGGCTGCCGCGGCAAACGCGGGCTTTATCAGCGAGGGCATTCAAGCTCAGCAAAGCGGCGATCATAAAAAACTCGCAGAAATTTACGAAAGAGCGTGCGGTTTGGAAAATAAAGCTTCGGGCTGCTATAATCTAGCCGTTTTGTATTTTGAGGGCACCGGCAACGTAGAGAAAAATTTCGAAAAGGCGATCAGCCTCTACGAGAAGGCGTGCGGCGCTAAATTTGCGCTTGCGTGCAATAATCTAGGCTATATCTACGAAAGCGGCAACGGCGCGGATCAAAATTTCACCAAGGCCGCGGCTTATTACGAAAAAGCTTGCAAAGATAACGAAGGCTGCACCTCGCTCGGACTTTTATACGCAAACGGCGCTGGGCTTGCAAAGGACGTCGCCAAGGCGGCGAGCCTTTATGAGAAGGCCTGCACCTACGGCGATATGATGGGCTGCAATAACCTGGGCTATCTGTATCTGAAAGGCGAGGGCGTGCGGCAAAGCTTCGCAAAGGCTAAAATTTTTTACGAAAAGGCTTGCGGCGGCGACATCGGCATCGGCTGCAACAACCTTGGCTATCTATACGCCTTTGGGCAGGGGGTAGGGCAGGATTATAAGCAGGCAAAGCAGCAGTATGAAAAGGCGTGCAACCTCGGCCACTTCGACGGCTGCAATAATTTAGCCATAATGTATGCCGAAGGTAAGGGCGTGAAGTCCGATAACGCCAAAGCAAAAGAGTTTTTCAAAAAAAGCTGCGACGGCGGCATCAAGATGGGATGCGAGAATTTGGAATTTTTAAATTCGATTAGTAAGTAGATTTAAAACATCAAATTTTTAAGGAGATAGTATGATTTTACGTTCGTTTTTAGCTTCGGCCGCGCTCGTCGCGTTCGTTTTCGGTGCCTCGATGGATGGGGCTAATAAGCCGGCAAAGCCTATGTTTCAAAGCGTGGATCCTAGCAAGGCTACGCTTGTAGGAAGCGGCGAGGGCAAAGAATACTGCGCCGTTTGCGGAATGAATTTGGTTAAATTCTATAAAACCAACCATGTTGTAAACGGCAAGCAAGTAGCTTCTCTGCACTGCCTATACGAGCTCACGGAGGGAAAAATTCCAAGCGATGCGCAGGTCGTCGATACGAAAAATCTAAATTTGATCGACGTAAATAAAGCCTTTTACGTCGTGGGTAGCAAGGTCAAAGGCACGATGACGCGTAATAGCAAATACGCCTTCTCAACCGAAGCCGATGCGAAAGAATTCCAAGCCGAAAACGGCGGCGAGATAATGAACTTTGCCAAAGCCTACGAGATTGCGGGACAGGACTTCGCGGGCGATAACAAGATGATCAAAGCCAAGCGCGAGGGCGGCGTTTACGCGCACGGTAAAGAATTTTACGAAACAAACTGCGCTAAAACGGACGCCAAAAGCTTCAAAGCCATCTCCGAGCTTAAAGCTCATCTCAAAAAGACTTGCGACGCAAAGGGCGCTAGCAAGACTCCAGAGTACGACAAACACCTGCAAGCCGCAGCGCTATATTTGTGGGATGCGCCGGCAAATTTAGGCAGCAGCGACAAAAACGCAAAAGTGAAAAAACCTGAAAAGATCGTCGTGCCTGAGGGCGCTAAATGCCCGGTCTGCGGCATGCTAGTGGGCAAAAACCCTAACTGGGCGGCGATGATAGAAATTCAAGGCGGCGAGAATTTGTATTTTGACGGCGTGAAAGATATGATGAAATACTACTTCCAAAAGGGCAAGGGCTTTGATAAAATTTTCGTAACCGACTACTACAAGCTACACAAGATCGATGCTAAAAGCGCCTTTTTCGTGCTCGGCTCCGACGTCTTAGGACCGATGGGCGACGAGCTCATTGCGTTTGAGAGCGAGAGCGCGGCTAAGACCTTCGCTAAAGATCACGGAGGCAAGAGCGTACTTAAATTTGATGAAATTCAAGAGAGCGTAATAGAAGGGCTATGAGGCTCATTTGCGCTTTAACGATCTTTTTTGCCGCCCTTTACGCGCTCATCGCGGTGCATTATGTAAGCTTTGATCGCGCAAAGGGCGAGCAGTGCCTGCAAAAGCTCGCGCGCGAGATAAAGGACGTGCGGCTCTCGAGCAGCTTTAAGAGCAAGGCCTATGCGGAGTTCGTCTATGATAAGTAAAAGCTTCATCGACTACTCCGTAACTCTGCTGCGAAAAGACAGAGCCGATCACTCCTTTAGCTTTGCGATATTTGCATTTATCGTTTTTATTTTAAGCTCGGTGCTTTTCATCTCGGGCTCCATTCAAAACGATCTCGAAAAAGTCATCAAGCTCAGACCCGACATCGTAGTAGAGGCTCTGCGCGCGGGCAAACGCGATCTGATGCACGACGGCTATATCTACGACGTCTCTAAGATTGCGGGCGTCAGCGAAGTGCAGGGCGCCGTGGACGGGATGTATTACTTCGCTCAAAAGCGCGTTTGGTTTCATATCGTAGGCGACGAAAGCCTGAGCGAAAACGAAATGATCGTAGGCGAGGGGGTAAAAGCGGCGATGGGCGAGTGGTACTACGAGGACGAGTTTCACTTCTTAACCGAACAGCGCCTAATCGCGATTAAGATTAATAAAATTTCACCGCATGAAAGCAGCATCGTCTCAAACGACGTGATCTATCTAAACCCCGCTACCGCGCGCGAGGTACTGAGCCTGAAGGAGGGCGAATACACCAAGCTCTACGTAAGCGTGCCCAACCCCAACGAAGTAAGCGAAGTAGCGCTTAAGATCGTAAATTTATACCCCAACACGGAGGCTCTTAGCGCCGAGGATGCGGTAGCCGAAGTGAGGCATCTGTATTATTACAAAGGCGGAATTTTTATGGTGCTTTACGCCGTGGCGATGATCTCGTTTTTCATCTTGCTGAAAAATCAAATTTCGCTCGCATACGGCGAGAAGAAAAAGGAGATCGCGATCTTGCGCAGCATCGGCTTTTGTATAAAGGACATCATCGCGATGAAATTTATTCAAAATTTCATCGTCTCGCTAAGCGCTTATCTGCTCGGCGTCGCGGGCGCGTATGCTTATGTTTTTATCCTGGACGCGCCGCTTTTGCGCGATATATTTTTAGGCGGCGAGCTGCGAAATTTCATCACCTTCACGCCCGCGATAAATTTCAATATGCTCTTTTTGATCTTCGTCTTTAGCGTGATCCCGTTTTTAGCCTTCGTCATCATCCCATCCTGGCGCATCGCTATAGGCGATATGAGCGAGGCGGTCAAATGAGCAAGATAGAGATCAAGCAGCTTTTTAAAATTTACAACGAGGGCAGGGCGAATGAGTTTCGCGCTTTAAAAAACATAAGCCTAAGCGTCGAAGAGGGGCAGATCGTAATCTTAAAAGGAGTCAGCGGCAGCGGCAAAAGCACGCTTCTATCCATCATAGGCGCGCTTTCTAAGCCGAGTAGCGGCGAGGTTTTGGTGGACGGCGCAAACGTCTCTAAGCTAGCCGATATCGAAAGCTCCGCGTATCGCCATAAAAAAATCGGTTTTATCTTTCAGTCTTTCAACCTGCTTGAGGCGCTTAGCGTTTATAAAAACGTCCTTGCGCCGCTTAGCCTTGAGCGGTTGAGCGGGGATGAGCTTGGCGCGCGCATAGATGAAGCGATGCAGATCGCCAATATCGCGCATAAAAAAGATCAGATCGTCTCGAGCCTTAGCGGCGGCGAGAAGCAGCGCTGCGCCATCGCTAGGGCGCTCGTGATGGGGCCGCAGATCATCTTAGCCGACGAGCCGACGGCAAATTTAGACAAACAAAACTCGCTCGGCTTTATCGAGATGCTCTCAAAGCTCAAAGAGCTTAAAAAGACCGTTTTGATCGCGACGCACGACATACTCTTCGACGAGTTAAGTTTCGTGGATCGATACGTGTTTTTAAAAGACGGAGAAATTTCAGCATGAGCGTATTTTTATCGGGTAGCGTGATCGCGTTTTTGGCCGTAGAACTGATCGTAATAGCGCTGATGGCGATCTCGCAGTTTCATATCGTGCGGATCATGCGTTACTGGGACTTTAACGCTACCTCAAATTTACAATACTCCCTGGAGAAAAGAAACTATCTCATCAACACCATTTTGTTCTTCACGATAGCGTGCAAGATCATTTTGTTTATATTTTTCGCGCTCTGCCTAAACGAGCTCTCTTCGATCGTGCCCGGCGCGATGTGCTCCGCAGGCGTCGTGGGCTCGAACCGCTACGGCAACATCCTACTGCTTTTAAAAATTTTACTGATCTTCGGCTTTGGGCTCTGGCTTATTTTAAACAGCCTCGATCTTAAAGCGGGCAAATTTCCCTATCTGCGGCGCAAATACCTGATCTTTACCATCCTTTTTATGGGCGTTTTGGCGGAGTTTATTTTAGAAATTCTATTTTTTATCAATATCCCGTTGCGCGTGCCGGTGTTTTGCTGCTCGGTCGTATTTCGCGCGCCGAAGCTTCCGTTCGGCTATACGCAGGCGCTTTTGGCGACCTTTTTCTACGCGATATTGGGCGCCATTTTGATCTTAAATTTCTTAAAGCAGTCGATGGCTAGCTTTGCTCTGAATTTGCTCTTTTTGTTCGTCGCATACTATGCGATCACCTATTTTTTCGGGCTTTACGTTTACGAGCAGCCTAACCATAAATGCCCGTACTGCATGCTTTTGAAGGATTATTACTTCGTCGGCTATGCGATCTGGGGCTCGCTGTTTTTGGGTATATTTTTCGGAATCGTGCCGTTTTTAACGGAGCTCATCACTAAGCGCGCCTACACCCACTTGCTTAAATACTCCTCGTTCTGGCTCATTCTAAACGCGCTTATCTGCAGCGCCTACGTCGTCAAATACTACTTCGTGCGGGGCGCGCTGCTATGATTAAGAAAATTTTTGCCACGGTTTTGCTCGCCTGCGTGATGGGACTACTCATATCGTCCATGGATATAGCCGAATCCAAAATTTCCGTGCGTCACGGCAACACCGATAAGCAGCCGCTGCAGATCGAATTTGGCAAATACCTATGCCACGAGAGCGGCACGGTGATAAACGATCTGTACAACACCGCCCAGGCCGTTATGCCAAACGGCGATACATATTTTTTCAACGACATCGCAAACGTCTTTATGTGGCTGATGCGGCAAAAAAACAGAGACGAGATCGTGGTGTGGGTTTATTCGCAAGACACCGAAAAATACATCATCGCCAAGGACGCCTGGTACTCGCGCGTCGAGATCACGCCGATGGGATATGGCTTTGGGGCGTATGAGTTTCACAACTACGGCAGGAGCGACTACTACTACGACGAGATCGTGCTGTGCGCCGCTCGCGGCGAGACGCTGCTAAATCCGCTCATCAACATCCTGCTTTCGGAAAATAAAATTTAGCCTCGCGGCGGATCGAAAAATGAAATTTAGTCCCGCGATGGATCGGAAATAAAATTTAACCCTTCGGCGGATATGAAATAAAATTTAGCCTTGCGGCAGGTAGGAAATAAAATTTAATCCCGCGACAGACATGGCTCGTCGCAGATATGGCTCGCCGTTTGAATTTTATCCGCGTGCGGCTTGAATTTTACCCGCGCCCCCACCTTTTATTAAATTTTGCCCGCCGCTGCCGCTTTCGTTAAATTTAGCTCGCGTCCGAGTTTGCGTTCGCACGCAATTATTAAATTTGCTCGTATTTGCCTGAGCTCGCATCGGCTTGCTCTCGTTAAATTTGATCCGTCCGCGCCGCCGATTAGTTTAAAATTCCAAGCCGCAACGATACGCTCTCGCTACATAAATTTTATCTCGCGCCTGCCGCTTCGTCCCGCCGCCGATTAGTTTAAAATTCCAAGCCGCATTCGCCCGTCGCGCGATCAATAAATTTATATCAATACGGGCGCCGAAATTTTAAGCTATAATGGCGCCAAATTCCACATTAAAGGAGCGAAAATGAGCGAAATTTTAGATCAGACGCTGGAGTGCGCGAAAGAAATTTTAGGCGCCCGGGCGCTGGATATTAAGATCGAGCGCGCGGTCGTGGGGCTGTTTTTTAGCGGCGTGAAGCTGAGCGGAGGCGCGTGCGGGCTTAGCTATACGCCGCTAAAGTCCCTATCGGGCGCTGTTTGCTGCCCCTCGCAAGCAAGCGTGATGCCCGATTCGGGCAATATCGCAGGCAAGAGCGTGCGCTATCTGCTGCGCGATCTGGGCTCTGCCGCGCCGCTTAAAAAGACGCTCGCGCTCGCCGCGCTAAATGCGCTCGGAAGGGCGTGTTTCGATAAAATCACCGCCGATTATGATGTGAAATTCGGCGCCGATCCCTTTGAGCAGCTGCGGATCGAGCGCGGTAGCTTTAGCGTCGTCGTGGGCGCGCTGGTGCCCTACATCAAGGCGCTGATGAAAAATGGCGCGGATTTTAAAATTTTAGAGCTCGACAAAAGCACGCTCAAAGAGGCGGAGCTGCCGTTTTATCTGCCTGCAAGCGAGGCCGCAAGCGTCGTGCCGCGCGCAGATAACGTGATAATCACGGCTACGACGCTCATCAACGACACGCTCGATGGACTTTTGCGACTGAAAAAAAGCGGCGCCAAGCTCGTGCTCGTGGGGCCCACCACGCCGCTATTGCCGCAGGTGCTGTTTGAGCGCGGCGTGGACTTTGCGGGCGGCACGCTCGTGCGGGATGCGGACGTGGTGCTTGATATCATCGCGCAGGCGGGCTCGGGGTATCACTTTTTGGGTAAATTTGCCGATAAAATCACGATTTGCAAGGGCTAGGGCGCGGATTGAAATTTTAAAATTTTGCGCACAAGCGGCTTTGCAGCAGATTTTTATAGATCTACGCGAACGTTTTAAGAGGTCTTTTTTAAAAAACGATGTAAAATGTCCGCTTTAGAAATGAGAGGAGCTATAGATGAATAGCAAAAGACGAAATGCGATGAAATTTAGCTTGGCGTGCGCAGCTTCGCTACTTTGCGTCGGTACCGCCTCGTTTGGGGCGAGCTTAAATTCGAAGGAGAAAAATATGCAAAAGTGCGTCTATATCGTGCACGGCTACGATGCTTCGCCTAAGAAGCACTGGTTTGCTTGGCTTAAAGGCGAGATCGAAAAATCGGGCGCGAGGGCGGAAATTTTAGCGATGCCTACGCCTGCGCACCCAAGGCTTGATGAGTGGCTGAAGACATTGCGAGAAAGCGTAAAATTTGAAGGCGAAGTCTATCTGGTCGGACACAGCCTCGGATGCCCTACGATCTTAAATTTCTTACAAAGCAGTGCCATGGGCGGCGCAGTAGAGGGCATCGTGCTAGTTTCGGGGCTTGCAAAGCCGCTTAGCGATCCGCAATTTAAAATTTTAGATGAGTTTATGGATAAAGGCTTTGATTTTGAGCGCATAAAAGCCGCCGCAAAACAGCGCGCTGTAATTTCTGCGAAGGACGATTATATCGTGCCGTTTAGCTTCAGCCGCGAGTTAGCGGGGCAGATCGATGCTAAGTTTTACGAAGTGGAGAAGGGCGGGCATTTTTTAGACAGGGACGGCTTTACGAAGTTTGATCTAGTCTATGAAATTTTAGAAAAAATGATGAAGCTAAAGGGCTAGATTTGGGGCAAACGCACCCGCTTGGTTTTTGCTTCTGCATTCGCCGCTCGTATTTTTCTCTACCGAAGCTTGGACTTGCTTTGCGGCTAAGATAAGGGTCTCGTCTTTAGCCCGCCGAAGGCTTCCGCTACCCGCATAAATAAATAGATAAGCCTGCGGCGTAATATCGTCGTTTGCGAGGCGAGTTCCGCGCCGTTTTAAAATTTTGCAAACGCCGCAGCGGCAATAGGCGCGTATCGTGCGAGTGCTAAAGCGCAGTGTGTATGGCGGCAAGTAGGTTTCGAGTTGCGGCAAGATAAAATTTAGCGAGCGCGGCGGAGCTTTTTCGACTACGAAATTTTAAAGCAAGCGGGATAAGCTAAATTTTAAATAGCGCCCAGCTTGCGAGGGCTAAATCCGCACCTAAGTCCGTATCGCGCGAGAGATAAAATTTGGCGGGCGCGAAAGGCGCATAAGTTTAACTTTTCTTTTCGTTAAACACATACGAGATCACGAAAACGATCAGACAAACGAGCGCGAACGCGAATACAAACGCCGCGCTCTAGCCGGCGGTACGCTCGCCCAAAAAATACCCCTCCGCGAGGCACGCCAAAAACCCGCCGTAAAAAGCGCCGAGCGATAAATTTTCTACCGCAAAAAGCAGCAAACTGAGATTTGGATTTTTTATAAATAGCTTACTTAGCTTAAAGTTTTTATACCTTTTGAACAAATACCAAAGCGGCGTGCAATCCAAAATCGCAAATATTGCTACAAAAACAGCAATCCTTAGCGCGCCATCAAAAGGCAAAACCGCCAAAATCAAAGCCGCCGCCCACCAATCAAGCAAGAAAACCATCGGCAAAGCGAGCAAATATCTCGCTGTCCTGTGAAATTTATACCTTTGCTTTGCACTCACTATATCTTGCGCACTCCTTGACATTTTATCAGGGCATATTTGCCAATTCTTTTATCATACTCTCAACACTTTTGTCTATATTGGTTTTCGTAGTGCCACAGTTATCAAATTCTAAATAGCTAATATTTTGTTTAAGATCTGATTTATGGTTCTCATACCAACTTAATTCTTTATTTATTTGCTCCATAAATTTTTCGCTATCAAAAAGATAGATGTAGGTAAAAGCCAATTTATTTCTATTTAGAATTATGCCATCTCCATTATATAGATAATACTCATGCTCGCCTACCAATTGAATTATCGGAGTAGTAAATCCTGCACTATTTTTATCTAAATTTACGCTTATAGACTCCTGTGTCAAAACAATAGGCTTTAAATTGAGTAATTCAAAATAGATATATCTTGATTTATTATAAGAGATATTTCTATCTCGGTTTATTTCCAATACTTTATCATATGTTATTTTATTGCCGTACCCATAAGCAGCGTAATAATTCAGCATTTTATTATAGATATCTCTGCATTTATTTATATCCTTGAATTTTTTACAATCATTGCTCCTCGCAGTATAAAGAATTATTTTGCCTTTTTCAAAAAAATCCAAAATCGCTCTTTTATACAGCTCCTCTTTCGGTAAAATTCTATCCTCTTTAAGGCAGTATCCTTGCTTGTATTTGTTGTAATCAGGGAGAGAAACTATCACAAAGCCTCGCGAAGTGGAAAAATCGGGAATTATACGGATAAATGCGGCGCAGAGTATTATTATAAGAAGCAGCACTACGGCTAGGATTTTAAATTTAAGTTTGCGAAATTTCATAATGATCCTTTAAATGCCGCCAGCGAAGCAAACGCATACTTCGCCGTTCTGTGAAATTTATACCTTTGTTCCGCATCCATCGGTCTTAAGTCCCTTAAATTTTTTAACAAAATTCATATTAGAGAATTTAGCGCCTCTCTATATCTCTACCGCCCAAATAATATTCTTCCAGCGGATAATTTATATTGCCGCAGTTATCAAATTTAAAACCTTTTCCGATACCAACTACGGCATTTTTTCTCTCTTTATAATATTTCTTCACGATAATAAAATTTCCTCTCTCTCTCGTATCGCACAGATACTCCGAATGGTTAAATTGCATATAATTGCCGTTAAATATAGCGAATTTATCAAGGAGCAAAGTGCCAGTAACATCATTCTCGCTACCATCTATTCCAACTATCGGTCTATCAAATCCAACGCTCATATCGTTCAAATTTATTTTTAGATATTTCTTTGGATCGGTTTTTTTAGCCTTTAGCTCTTTCATCAGTATATCCTCGGTCGTTTTTCCCTCTTGATAATATTTTTCTAATACTTCAAAACAATTCGATAAGTTTATATTTTCTAGTTCATAGTATGCAACCTCGTATCTACTATGCCAAAAACTACCGTAGGTTTTAAATTTGTAATCGTCAATCATCCAATCTAGTTTTATATCATAATCTAAATACGCTCCTGCTACTCTTTTATACAGCTCCTCTTTGGGCAAAATTCTATCCTCTTTTAAGCAGTATCCCTGCTTGTATTTGTCGTAGTCAGAGAGAGAAACTATCACAAAGCCTCGTGAAGTAGAATAATCGGGAATTATACGGATAAATACGGCGCAGAGTATTATTATAAGAAGCAGCGTGCCCGCCAGCACTTTAAATTTAGCGGATTTATAAAATTTCATATCAGTCCTTTTCTATCCATCCATTCGTTAGAGGCTAATTCTTTCGGACCAGGAGGAGTTTTCTTCCCCCACAAATAATAACTCAATATATCGGCACCGTAATTGCCCTCTAATTCTAATCTTAAATCAGTTTCTTTTTTGCCCATCTCTTATCCTTTTTCGGTTACATTCGTTAAGATAAAATTTCAATTAAATTTATCCGCCGTGAATCCACATATCCAGCTCCTGTTCCGCCGGAGCTTTGATATCAAAATTTATATTTCCGCAATTATCGTATGAGAATTTACGTCGTAGATTTTTCATATGAGTATAAGCCAAGACTTCGTTAAGGCTTTCTAAGTTCTCATATCCGTTTTTTATTCGTATTAAATTTTCTTTGCTTTTGATTTTTGTTAAATCTTCTTTATTGTTAAGCTCAATATACCAACTTATATAATCAGGTCTGGCATAATTCACAAAAAATTTATTCTCTTTTATTAAAAATGATTTTTCTAAAAACATTTTTCCGTTATGAAATGGATTTTTCTCTTCGGACAAGATAATAGGCTGTCTAAAGCCCAAAATTTCATCCTTGTATACAAAATATTTTGATAGATCGGAGATATCTATTTGCGTCTTGTCTTTTATCTCATAATCAAAACTCTTTCTGTCGGTATTTTCAACTAAAAAATCAAACCAGTTTTCTTCATTGAAATCGCCGATTAGATAGAGCTTGGAGATGCGCGCCGTATAAAAACTATGTCCGAAAATTTTTATATCGTGCTCATCGATAATGGTATTTCGCAAAATTTCATAGTCGTGATATCTTTTAAAATAATTTATAGCGGCATTTTGAAGTAGCTCTTCGTTGCTTAAAACCCTATTCTCTTTTAGGCAGTATCCCTTTTGATATTTGTAATAGCTAAAAATAGTAACCACGGCGAAGCCTCGTGAAGTGGAGTAATCGGGGATTATACGGATAAAGGCGGCGCAGAAAAGTAGCACTGCGGCTAGGATTTTAAATTTAAGTTTGCGAAATTTCATAACGATCCTTTAAACGCCGCCAGCAAGGCTAGCACGCCTCGCCGCTGCGTTAAATTTATACCTTTGCTTCGTGTTCATCGCCCTGAGCTTTTAAATTTGAGATAAATTTACGCGATGCTCAAAGTTTTTCTACCCGCACCAAACCCTCTTTTCATCGCTAAATTTCATATCTCGCGCTACCAAATTTTAAATCGTCGCAACATTTAAATTTTGGTTCTTGTAGCGCTTAAATTTTACTCGGCGCAGCGCGTAAAATTCAGCGACGCGGCGCCAAAAATTTCAGATAAATTCTAAAGCCGCGCCTTAGCTTTACGCTCGCAAAATTTAACCGCGCCACAAAAAGTCAGTCTGCTCGTAAAATTCAGCGGCGTGGCGAAAGGGGGTCCGTCTCATAAAATGGTGCCGCATAAAATTTAGCGGCACCGCAAAAGCTACTTCGCTGCGCAAAATTTAACCGCGCCGCGCCAAAGCTCGTTATTTCTTCGGTTTGCTTAGCTCGTAGCCGAAGCGGATCTTTTTGCTCTCGCCCGGCTTTAGCTCAAAGTCCCAGCTAAGTAGTCCGTCCTTGCCGAGGCTGCTCTGCTCGGGCGAGTTTTTCAGCGCGACCTTTACGTCCTCATGCGTCGAAACGGGCGCTCGCTCTTGTAAAACCACGTTCCAAGCGCGCTTGGAGCCGTTTTTGATCTCGTATTCCCAAGCCATGGAATTTTTGCTTTCGCCGCCGAAAAAGGAGTTTTTCGTAAAGTTGTTCGCCTGCTCTTTTTTGATTTCGATCAGGCTGTTTTTACCCAGATACGCCGTAGCCTCGGCGTTTGCGGCAAAGCCTAGATGCATGAGCCCGATCTGCACGCCGTCGAGCTTTATTAGCGTTTCGCTCTCCTCTATGCTTCTTTCGGGGCTAAATTTAGCTCGCACGTAGGCCGCCTCGCTGCCGTAGCCGTCGATGAGCAGATCAAATTTCGCATCCAGGCTCTGTTTATCGAAGCTAAACTCGCCCGCCTCGCCCGCTTTGAGGCTCACGCCGCTAATTTTCCACGCCTTTGAGAGCGAGTTTTCGATATTTGCGCCCGTCCTTTGATACGACGATCTAGCCTCCGCCGCGGGCGCCCTCTGCATATCCGCCACCTCTAGCATCACATCCTTTTTATAAGCCGCTGCGGGTGCCGGCCTTGCAGGCTCGCCCTCGTACCACGGGTAAAACGGCTGCGGCGCAGTCTGCGAGGAGTATTCGTAAGGATACAGCGCGATCGTCAAATTCGCTAGCTCGGCGTTTAGCGGATTTTGCACCGAGAGCTTTTGCGCGACCTCGATTTTGCCGCTCGCAAGATCTGCCGAGAGCTCGTTGTGCGTGTAGGCGCTTACGTCAACGGGGTAGCTTATTTTTACAAAGCTCGGATCGCAGCCAAAGTTCGCGTTTAAGCGGCGCTCGTTTTTGATCGCGTATTTTGAAATTTTCTCTTTGAGCTTTCCGATTTGCTCGTCCGTCTTTGAAATTTCGCCCGCTACAAGCAGGACTTCGTCGTAAATTTTTTGCGAATCCGCTTTTAAACTCGCCAAGCTTCTATCTTTTAAGCTCGCAAAATCGCTTAAAAAGCGCTGCTGCGCCTTAAGCGCGACCAGGCGGTCGTTTAGCTCGCGCAGGCTCTTTTCGTCCGCCTCTTTTTTGGCGAATTCCGCGTTTTTCACGGGCTCAATCTCTCCCAAAGATAATTCGCGCACTTCGCAGGAGCCCGCGATCTCGATGCTGCGGATATCCAAGTACTCCGGCACGTTCACGCTGAAGCTTGATTTTTGCGCGCCGAAGTTTTGGTACAAGAAGGCGGAGTTCGCGTAGATCTCAAGGCTATTTTCCTGCGCGCTTAAATTTACGGCAAGCGCCGCAGCTGCGCTTAAAAGCACTATTTTTTTCATTTTCGCTCCTTAAAAATTTTACGTAATTGTAACGATAAATTTTGATTTTTATGCTTAAAATTTAGAGCAAATTTTAAAATTCCGGCCTCGCCGCCCGCTTTGAAATTTTAAAATTTCGCCGCCGTAAAATCCCCGCCGCGGACGTTAAAATTTTACCGCCGCTAGCGCCTGCAAACACTTTCACTATCGCGACTAAACCGATAAAATTTTAAATTTAAAAAGCTTCTATATTTAAGGACAAGCTGTGCTCGTCCGCGAAGTTAAACCGATAAATTTTAAAATTTTGCGTAGCAAAATTTCTGTAACTTTAGGTGGGTGCAGGGAGTGCTTGCACTCCCGCTCGCAGCGGCGGCTTAGCCGCCGCGAGAAGTTAGGATCAAAACGGATACGTCAAGCAACACACCCTGCCGACCCTTTCGTTGTAGCTGACGTCGAGCTTCAGATCGTATAGCTTGCTTAAAATTTCGCTTTTTATGATCTGCTCGGCCTTGCCGTATGCGACCTCGCCGCCGCCTTTTACGAGCGCGACATATCCGCCTAAAAGTAGCGCGAAGTCGGGATTGTGCGTGGCTAAAACTACGGTGTAGCCGTTTTTTAAAAGCTCCTTCGTGGCACGGAGGAATTTGTATTGGTTGGCAAAGTCTAACGCCGAGGTGGGCTCGTCGAAGATCACGATCTTAGGCTCGCTGCAAAGTGCGCGTGCGATGGATGCCATCTGCCTCTGACCGCCGCTTAGGCGCGTGATGATCTTGTCTTTTAGGTGCCAAATTTCAAGCATTTTCATGTAGCACTGCGCGAGCTTGTAGTCGTTTTCGCTCGGCTGCGAAAAGATCCCGATATGCGCCGTGCGCCCCATCAGGACGTACTCAAAGACGCTGTAATCGTACTCGCAGACCTCGCTTTGCGAGACGTAGCCGATGATCTCGGCGCGCCCTTTGGCGCTGAGGCTCGCCATATCCTTGCCGTCAATTGAAATTTTACCGCGCAGAGGCTCAAGCGTGCCGCTGATTAAATTTAAAAGCGTCGATTTGCCCGCGCCGTTTTGCCCCAAAATCGTTAGCATCGCGCCCGCTTCGAGATTGAAATTCACGTTGTGCAGCGTCAGAGGGGCGGATTTTACGTAGCCGAAGTCTAAGCTCTCGATCCTAACCATTTAGCTTCCTTTTGTTTTTAAGCAGGATGAATATAAAAAATAGCGTGCCGATAAAGCCCGTAAGCACCCCCAGCGGGATCTCGCTTTGATTTATGCTGCGCGCTACGTCGTCTACGATGAGCACGAAGATCGCGCTTAAAAATATGCTCGCGGGGATCGCCTTGGTATTGCTCACGCCCACGATCATGCGCGTTAGATGCGGCATCAAAAGCCCCACCCACGCGACTATGCCGCTGATACACACGCTGCTTGCGGTTAGCAGCGTCGCGCAGACGATGATGATGCCTCGCTCCAGCACGACGTTTACGCCGAGCTTCGCCGCGGTCGCATCGCCCATGGATAGGACGTTTATGCGGTAGCTCATCAGCACTAAAACCGCGATACAAACTCCCATCACCGGCGCTATCATCGTTAGTACGCTAGGATCGACCTTCGCGAGGCTTCCTAGCTGCCAATACACGATGTCCGCAAGCTTCGTCTCGGGATCTGCCATAAATTTTAAAAATCCGATCAGCGCGCCCATTAGACCGCTTACGATGATGCCCGCAAGCACGAGCATTATGGTGGCGCTCGAACGCAGCGCGCGCGTGATCAGAAGCGTAATGCAAACCGCCGCGAGCCCGAAAACAAAGGCGAAAAGCTGGATTAAAAGGATATTTAGATCAAGCAGGATCGCGATCGCTGCGCCCACGCAAGCTCCGGCGCTCACGCCTAAAAGATCAGGCGAGACGAGCTGGTTTTTAAAGACGCCCTGATACGCCGTGCCGCTGATGCCCAGCGCCGCACCCACGAGCACCGCGGCGATGATGCGCGGCAGGCGCACATCCATAACGACGTTGTGGACGTTTTGCGCTACTTCGCCGCCGCTAAGCGCTTTTAAAACCTCGTCAATGCTTAGGCCGAAGCGCCCTATGCAAAGCGATATCGCGATCGTCGCGATCGTCGCCAGTATCAGCAGCACGAGCATAAATTTAAAATTTTTCATACCTTCCCTTGCTTTAAATTTTATATTTTGTCTTAAATTTAATCTTTGAAATTTCGCCTCGTTGAAACCCGCTTAAAATTCCGCTTTATATTCCACCCTCTAGCTCGTAGGCGAAAGGCTTGCGGCAAAATTCCTTCGTGATAGCCCCGAGATCAATATTTCAGAAAAGATCCGGATGAAAATTTTAGCCGCCTGCAAGATTTGTAGTGACGTCATCGCGCCCGTGCGGTCCCGTCCGAAAATGTTTGCAGGCGCAGCATAGACGCGCTTTTGCCGCACCGCCTCAAGCTGCGAAACGCAGGACTTGACAGCAGTGCCTCCGCCTCGCACGATGTCTTCTGCCGATGATGGCGCAGTGGCTGCAGCGGCTTTGATTTATACATCTAAATCCTTAAACAGATGTGGCATTTTAGCACATATCATATTAAATTTTTATGATTTCGGCTTTCATATACGCGGGCGAATTTAATGGCGTACAGCTCCGCGCAATAAGGCTTTTAGCAAAATTTAGCTTGTGGATTTCAGATGAGCGTCTACGAAATTTACGGCGAGATGGAATTTTAAAATTTCATCCGTTCGCGAAAGATAGACTTGAGCCTGATGGCGGAATTTTGCCCGGCTAAATTCCACCTATTTAGCAGCAGATGCGGCGCGCGGCGAAATTTTATGCAGGATTTGAAGATTTGATTTAAAATTCCACGAACGGATGCTGCGCGAAAATTTTATCTTTATTTGACCCTGGTTTTGCTAGCCACTTAGTCGTAGAATTTTACTTGCCGTTTGGCTGTGGGATTTTATTTGCCTGCGAGAGGTTAAATTTTATCATGAAATTTCGCATCGCTTAAAATGCGATGCGAAATGAATCCGCCCGTCGCTACTGCCAGCCTAGGGCTTTGCGTTTTAAGCGCATGTCGCTTACCATTTTTAGCGCAAGTGCGACCGGATCGGTATCTACGTGCATCACAGAGCCAAGCGCCCGCCTGGTGCCCTCTTTGAAAAAGTGTATGACGTTTGCGGAGCCGTGGATTTGATACTCGACGCAGTGATACGAGTCGATGCCCATTAGACGGAATCCGAGCGAGGCATCGACGCCCTTTTCGTTCGCCCACTCGGGAGAGGTGAAGGCAAGCGGCAGCTCGTAGAGATTTTTGTCTAGCACCCCTGCGATACCTGCGAAAATTCCGCTGGAGCGGGTATTATCGATACACTCACCCACGTGCCATACCGGCGGAAGCTCATCCTTTTCTAAAAACGCCCGCAGCGACGCGCCTGCTTTTTTATACGCGCTTTTTTGGCAAAAGCCCAGCTTCATTAGCGGAAACGACGCGCAGCCGTTAGTTAGGATTAGGACGTTATTTTCGATTAGGGTTTGTGCGACATCTATGATAGCGCGCTCATAAGGCACTTTAGGATTGGTGCAGCCGACCATATTTACGATGCCTAAAATTTCACCGCTTTTTAGCGCGTGCGCTAACGGCTCCATGCCGCCGTAGTGCTTATGGACGAATTCTACCGAAAAGCCCACTTCGGCCTCGACTTCATACGGCGGGATATATACCGGTAGTCCCTTGCGCTTTTCGTGAGATTGCAATGCGCGATCTAGAATTTTACGCGCTAAATTCCTAGTCTCGGCAATATTGCTATGGTGGTGATCGTAGCCTATATGCTCGGCTCCGGGAAGCCTAGCTGATGAGCTTGTGGTAACGACCTTGGTCTGGAAGCAGTTAGCTACATCCATGATCGCAGGATAGACATCTTGGACATCGGCGACCCAAAGATCAAGCGCTCCCGTGCCTATGACGAGTTCGGCAGTTACGGCGTTTGAGAGCGGCACGACGCCCCAGTTGCGATACATCGCCGATAGCCCAGAACAGCACACGCCGTAAAATGCGATCCCCTGCGCGCCTATTGTGCGAGCCTTGTCTTGGTACTCTTTAGAATTTCCGATCTCCACTATTAGGCTTACCAATGTCGGCAGATGTCCGTGCACGGCGATATTGACCCAGCCTTTTTTAAGCGCGCCCATATTGCTTTTGGAAGTTACGCGATCTCCTACTCCAAATAGCGCATCTGTAGCGATATTTGCAGCTACTACGCCGGTGAAGGTAAAAGCAAGCCCGCAGCGCAAAAGATGCTGCATCACGCTGCGCCAGTCTCCGTCCGTGCCTACACCCGTTCGGTGATACGCCTCAAAGACTTCGTTATACGCACTAATCGGCAAGATATCCAGCTTGCGCCATACCTCTTGACGCTCCTTGGGTGCGAGCGCAGTGATAGTTTTATACTCGCCGCTACTTTGCGAAAGATCTGTCAAAAGCGTATCGGCAAGCTCGATCGCTACCTCTTTTAACTCTCTGCCTTCAGTTGGAATTCCAAAGACTTTGGCGGTATTGATGATTTTGTATTCACCTATGATTGGTAGATCTAGCTTACCTTGTGCCGCCCATTTTAGCGACAGTAGAAGCTCTCTAGCATGTGCGCCGTGTTGAGCTACGCCCGCGGCTACTTGGCGCAGTAAGTTGCGCGACACGATGAGATCGGCGTCTGCACCGCAAGTGCCACGATCGGCCTTTTTAGTAATTTTGCAAGGTCCCATATTGCAGATCTTACAGCATACCCCGCTAAGTCCATAACTACACATCGGCATCTGTTTATCGAAGCGATCAAACGCCGTATCTACGCCGATCTGCTCCATCCTAAGCATCATTTCGCGCACGGCAGGATCAGGGGTTTTCTCAAGTACTTCTTGCTTTGTAGGGAAGGTCTTTTTGTATTCAAGCAGCGCCTTCATATAATCCGCCGTAAATTCCGCCTCGTGAAAATGCTCGAAAAGATTGCCATGCGCGTCTTTATGTGTGTGCGGGCTAGCCTCTGCGGGCACTAAAACTTTTGGGATGCCGTGTTCGTCAAATCCGATAATCGCGCGGTGAGAGTGGGGTTTGTGATCATGGCTATGTTTGTCGTGCTCGTACGAGCTGATGACGGAATCTTCGTCGTGCTCATGCGAATACGCCGCAGAATTTGCGCCGTATTCGTGCAAATAAGCTGCGAGGTTTTCTTCTTGATCGTGTGAGCGGGTCGCAAAATCTTCGTCGTGTAGATGCGAGTGGATTGCGGAGTTATCGCTATGCTCGTGCGAGCAAGAGAAGTGGTCTTTGCTGCTTGGGCTCTTCGCAGGATTTGAGATGGAATTTGTCGTAGAGCCTATCGCGGAATTTTGGGCGTTGCTTGCGCCTTGAGCGCTTGAATACGCCGCAAAGTTGGTGCTTGAAGCAGAGTTTGCGCTATCATCGTAGCCAGACGCGGAATTTCTGGCTTCGCAATCGCACTCGTCGCAGGAATTCTCACCTGCGGCGCGATTTTTAGAAATTTTGTCGCGAGTAAGCGAGGCAGAAGTTATAGAGTTTGCGGCAGAATTTTTAGCAGTGCTTGCACTTTTATCAAAAACGGACGCGGCGGAGCTTTTGAGCGCGTCTGCGACGGAATTTTCTCCCGTATTCGTAGCGGAATTTTCATCCGTCGCAGCCTTCTTGCGTGAGCCTTTTTGTTTTGCGATTTTGTCGTTTGCCATGGTTGTCTCCTTAAAATTTATTTTAAAAATAAGTGAGAATGCAGCCCTCAATAAATATACTAAAAGACTACACTATTTAATTCTTATAGATAAAATTTAACGTGATTGTATTTTTTAATTGCTTTAAATTCCCTTAATAGCGTACTAAAATAAAAGATAAATTTTTATGAATAAAATATACTAAATAACTTAGTTTAAATTTCGCCAAGCGGCTCGATCATCTTAGATAATCGATTAGCTTGGCGGAGATTTCGCGAAACTGCAAAATTTTATGCCCCTTTTTCTCGCGCATGAAGTCTTGCGCGTCGCGCAATCTCGCAAATGTAATGAGATCGTCGCCTCTGGCGCTTTGCAGTACGCTGCCGAATACATAAAATGCGTCCTGCGCCCGCAAAATTTCGCCGCTTGCGTAATCGGTGACGTAAAGCTCCGCGCCACCGAAATTTACGTCGGCGGAATTCGCCTCGCGGGGATTTGTGCTAGCGGAATTTGCCTCGCCTAAATTGCCGCTAACTGGATTTTTGCTCGCAGAATTCGCTCCCAAAGAATTTTCATTCTCAGAATTCATCTTTGCGGAAGCTCCGCTAAAATTTGCGCCCAAGCTCCCACTTTCAAAAAAATATGCAAACATCGCCTTGGGCGAAGCAAACGCGAGCGCGCTGCCGTCTTTGAGCCTTGCATAGGCGCGAAATTCCGGATGCGCGCTAGTATCGATGCCGTATTTGGCGCAGGTAAGATTTACGTCTTTAAGCCACGCAGGCTCACGCGCAGATTTGAAATTTTGTGCCGAACCAGAGCCTGTACTATTGGGCGTGCCTAAATTTTGCGCCAAGCCGGAGCTTTGAGCCGCGGAATTTTGCATCTCTGCTGCGCCGTAAAGCGCTATAAATGCCGCTAAAATGAGTGGAAATTTCACGCCAAATCCTTTGATCTAAAGATAAAATAGCCCAAAATCAGGCTTGCCGCGCCCAGCGCGATCGGATAGAGTAGCGAAAAGGCGATGAAAAGCCCGCGCCCGAAGTGATCTAGGATAAAATACGCCGTCGTGCCGATGACCGCAAGATCGGGATCAAACAGGCTGATAGCGGCGATGCGGAAGTCCTCCATCGGGTTTGTTAGGGCGATCGCAAAGATCAGATTTTCGTTTACGCCCGTTTTTGCGAGCAGTCCGATCAGCACGAGATCTAAAAACGCAAGGCAGAAAAGCCAGACGAAAAACGCGAGCCCAAGCCCCATCTCTTGGCTTTTTGAAACGGCGCAGATCAAAAACGCGATCCCCAAAAATGCCGCGCACAAGCTAAAAAGCAACCCGGTATAAAGTAGGCAGATCGCCCATGGAATGCCCGTACCCTTGATCGCACCCCAAACGATCGCAAGCAACAGCGACAAAAATATCGGCACGAAGACTCCAAATAGCCTTCCCAGCGCCTTGCCGTAGTAATACTGCGCCTGCGAGATCGGAAAGCTTAGCAGGTATTCGAGGATGTTTAGGTCGCGATCGGCTAGGATCGCCTTGCTGGTGGTTACGAGCACGAAGACGGGCAGGATGATGATGCAGATCTGAATAAACAGCAACAGCAATCGCGAAAGCCCGCTAAAACCGAGTACGCGCGAGTCGGTCACCCCCGTGATGAAAAACGCCGCCACGAGCCCGCTAAAGATCAGCAGATAGAGCAAAAACCAGCGCGAGCGGAAGGATTCTTTGATATCCAAAGCGGCGATGGTGAGTAAATTTTTCATTCATATTCCTTTATTGCGCCTCGGCGCGCTTTTAATTTTAGATGCTCGCGCGGCTTAAATGCGCGCTTTTAAGCCCGGTTCCACCGTTTTGCGGCGCGGAGTATAGCTTTAAATTTTGCCCGTCTAGCGTTTTAAACAGGCGGCGAAATTTTATCCGCCGCCTGCGACTGCGGATCGCGCATAAATTTTAAATTTACGGCTCGCTTGCGGCGCCTGCAAACAGCGCGCTGTTTGCCGCCCGCTATCCGTCATCCGCCGTAGTTTTAAAATTAGCCGTTTGACGGGGGCGCTTAAATTTCGGCTCCGTAAAATTTCAAAAACGGGGCGTATCCCGCGGCATAAATTTTAAAATTCTAAAAATCCCGAAGCGGCGAGATTGCGTGCCAGATAAATATTAAATTTACGGCGAAATTTTAAATTAGCGAGCTTGCGTAAATTTTAATTCGGCAGAGCGAATTTTGCGCCGCGCGTTAAATTTAGCCGCATCGCGAGATAAAATTTAGCGGCCGTTTTCTAAGCCTAGCTTTGCCTCGTGCCGAAGTTGCAGAGTAAAATTTCATCTCGTCTGCTCTCGTTTGCGGCAGTGCGCTGAAATTTCACGCTTTAAATTTAGCCTAAAACGAAGCCGCTTAAAATTTCGTCTTAGCCAAAGCGTCCTTAATGCGAGCGCCCCGAATGCATATCGTACGCAGTGCCGTTACTTTCGTGCATCTGCCCCATATCGTGCGGCTCGCCTTGAGGGTGCGCCGTGCTACCTGCATCGCCGCCGCCCATATCATGCTTAGGCTCATTCATGCCGTGCTCTGCGGAGTGAGGGTCTTTCATGCCGCCCATATCGCCATGCATACTTCCCAGATCGCCGTGCGCATCGCGACCCATATCGCCCATTCCCATGCCGTGCGAGCCGCCGCCTGCTTTAAGCGCCGCGACTACCTGATCAAAGCTGAAGTCTTGCTTGCCCTCTTGCTTGTTTTTAAACGCGCCCCAGCCGAACGACATAGGGGTTTTGAAGCCCTTGTAAAAATGCGCCGTACGTGCGTCGATAAACTCGCCGTTGCCGCTAGCGTCATTGATGTAAATTTTGGCGTCCTTCAGCCAGTTTAGTTTGTCGTTGGTAACCATAAAATCCACCAAGCAGCCGATGTCGTCAAAGTAGTGGTTTTTACCGTCCACGCGCACATCGACGCTGAAGCGGTTGTCGCTGATCGCCATCTGGCAGTGCTCGCACACGTCTCTGTCGTAGTGGACGTTGCCGTAGTCTTTCTCGTCGCCGCAGCCTAAAAACGTAAGCGCCGCAAGTGCGCAAAGCATAATTTTAAACATTTTTATCATCTACGATCCTCCCTAGATCCATACAAATCATTCTTTTTACCAGTCCTCCCACTTCCTCGAGCCTATGCGAAATAAAGATCAAGCTCTTATCTTTTGCGTGGTTGTGCAAAAGCGTCTTAAAACGCTCGCGCGCGCTCGGATCGAGATTAGCGGTCGGTTCGTCGAAAATCATCGCCTTGCTAGCTCTGCCGAATGCTAGCGCAATTAAAAATTTCTGCTTCATACCGCCGGATAGCTTATAGAAAGGCTTGTTTAAATTTGAACTCAGATCAAGCTCCATTTCGTCGCAAAATTTTACTATGTCCGCTCTACTTGCGTCCGCCGTGCGCTCGGCGAAATAGATGAGCTCATTTAGGCTCAGCTTAAGCGGCGGCGGGGTTTGCGGCACGAAGCTGATACCGCGTAGAGCGCGGCTGCGCTGCTTAAACGAATCAAATCCGTCGATGGCGACGCTGCCGCTTGTGGGTATGTATTCGCCTAAAATCGTCCGCATCAGCGAGCTTTTGCCCGCGCCGTTTTGCCCGACGAAAAGCACCTGCTCGCCGTCCGCGATATTTAGATCGATATCTTTTAAAACGAATTGATCTGCAAATTTCTTGCTTACGTTTTTAATCTCTATCATAGGCTTCCTTAGATCATATCTTTTAGCTTATTGCCGATACCGAGTGCGTCTTGATGACACACGTCGATACAGCGTCCGCACAGCGTGCAGTCGATCCCTTTTAACATAAATTTGCTCTTATCGCCCAGGTTTTCGGACGCCTTTTTTTTAGTGATGTCTAGCACGTGCGAGACGAAGCAGACGTCTTGGCAAACGCCGCAGTGATCGCACCTGTTTTTATCCCAAGTAATCTTGCTAAGGCTAGCTTTCGCCGCAAGCGAATAGGTACTGCCTAGCGGGCATAGGTGCGTGCACCACACCCGTCTGCTAAAAAATACTTCGAGCAAAAACACAAAAACGATCCAAAGTCCCGCCAGCGAGAAGCCGTAGATGATGAGGCGCGATAAAATTCCCACGACGTTAAAAATTTCAAAAACGAGTAGATCCGTAATCGCGCTTAGCAGCAAAAACACCGCCCAGATCGCATATCGCATACCGCGAGGCAGGGCGCGCTCCTTGATGACGTGCTTAGCGATTAGCGTATTATGCAGCTTTTCGCCAATCTCGCTAAGCGCTCCGTAAGGACAGATCCACGAGCAAAACGCCTTGCCGCCCGCGATGAAATAAAACAGCAAAATAGTGCCCGAGCCGATAAGCAGATTTATCGGCAGATCCTTGTGCGCGGCGATCACCTCAAGGGTGGCAAAGGGATCTGCTAGGTGAAAGCCAAGTATTCGCGAGCCGCTGATGTCGCCTTCTAAAATTTGAATATCGGCGCGAAATGAAAGCACGAAAAGCAGATGCACCAAAAATACCGTAGCATAGCGCAGCGCCCGAATGCTGGGGCGCCATTTGCCGCTTCTGTTTTTAAGCGCGAAGGTCGAGAAAAAGCTCGTATTTTTGATCGTGCATCGCGAATTATATTTATCCAAGAGCTACTCTTTAAATTTTGAAATTTCATCCGCGAGCTTATCTAGGCTCTCGTCGCTTACGTTGGTTAAAAGTCCGCTCATCAGGCTGTTTTTGATCTTACCCGCTTTATAATCTTTGAGGCTTGCTAAAATTTGATCCTTGCTCTTGCCACCGATCGGCGGAGCGATCTTGCCGCGTCCGTCATCGCCGTGGCAGGGCGCGCAGCTTACCAGATAGGAGCTACTAACCTTAAAATCGCGCTCTTTGACGCTTTGCTCTAAAATTTTAATATTTTTTACGTCCTTATCGTCGATGAGATCGACGCTCTTGCTCTGCGGCGCCGGTTTTGCTTGCACCTGCGGCTTGACTTCTTGCTGTGGCGCGCTAGAATCGTCCGAACTAGCCATAAAGATCATCAGCGCGATCAGTGCTACACCCAACATCAAAGCTAAAATTTTGCCCGGTTTCATTTCTGCTCCTTAAATTGTTGATTGAACTCATAAATTTCTTTCGCCATCGTCTCTATCTGCTGCTCGCTCATGCCGTTTACGAGCTGCACCATAAGAGGATTAGGCTTTTCTTTGAATTTATACTTTTTAATCATATCCACGATCTGCGCGTCGGTTTTATCCAGAAGCGACGGACCTATGATGCCGTTGGCGTAGTCGTCGTGGCACGCCGAGCAGCGCAGGATAAAATCGTGCCCAAGGCGCTTTTTCATCAGGTCGAAATTTAGCTTTTCATATTGATTTTTGATGCTCGAATACGCCACGATATTTTTGGTCGTTTCGTTTACATCGCCGTTTAGATTAAAATTTACCTTTCGCTCGCCGTAAAAATCGTAGCTTACGAACTTATCGTCCTTCTTGGGCGCTTCGCCGCTTTTAACGCTGATGCGAGGCTTGGCAGTATGATTTTGTTCCGCGCTCTGCGATGCGGAATTTGAACTCGCGGAATTCTGATCCGCAGAATTTTGCCCTGCGGGGCCTTGCGAAACGGAATTCTGCCCTGCAGAATTTGCGGCGGCAGAGCCTGAATCGCCATCATCTCCGCAGCCGCACAGCAAAAGCGCCGCAGCTAGCGAGTAGAGGTAGAATTTAATAGAGTTTTTCATTGTTTTCCTTCATAGATTGATTTGTAATCCGCCCGCGGGATTATCTCGATGATACGCGCCGGACAGAGCTCTGCGCACGCGCCACAGCCGACGCAAGCGCTACGGATCTGCGGGGCGAAATGCGCGCCCGCTTTTATCATAGCTATGGCATCAAATGGCTGCGGGTAAGGGCACAGCGATGCGCATAGATCGCAGACCTTGCCCTCTTTGGCTGCCAGCGCGGAGTTTAACTCTCGCTCCTGCTCGGTCTTGGCAGGCTTTAGACGCAGATCGCTAGACTTTAAAGTTTGCCCGCGATACGCCAAACAGGCGTCTAAATTTTTAATCACGGCGATACCCATCGCAACCTTTTTAGGTTCGTTCGTTTCGTGGCTAAGCGCGCCGCTTGGACAGGCAAGCACGCAAGGAAGCGCGCCGCAAAGATAACAGCCTCGCTCTTTGGCATCGATGACGGGCGTGCCGATGTCAAAAAGATGGGTAATATCCAGCAGATAGATGCTGTGATAGGGGCAGACCTGCACGCATTGGCCGCACTTGATACAGCTACTGCGGAAGCCGCGCTCCGCCAGCGCTCCCGGCGGGCGCAGATATAAAGAGGCGGAATCCCCGCTAGAATTTTCCGCAGAATTTTGCTTTATGGAATTCGGCGCGGAATTTTGCCCCGCAGAATTTACGGAATTTGACGCGCCGGAATTCTGCGCTTCGCTGTCTGTGGAATTTACAGAATTTGCCGAATTTTCATCCGCAAACAAGCTCGCTGCCCCGAGTGTCCCGAGCGCTCCGCCAAGTAGTTTTATCGCTTCGCGTCTATTCTTTATCATTGCCTCATCCTAGGTTTTGGATCTTTTAGCAGTAGCTCAGGCTCTGAAAACGGAGCGAGCTTGGAGATGAAATTTAAAAGCGCGATCCCGCTGGAGCCGTAAAAAAACCGCACATTCGGTTTATACGCCCAAAGCCTATCCGCGTAGGCGTATGAGCTGTAGCTAACGTCGCCGTAACCGTCGCCGTCGCGGTCAAATCCGTCGTAATCGTCGAAGTAGTTGCCACTCCATTCGTTTTGTAAGAGCTTGGATTGTGGGGTATCGTTTAGCACGATCTCCATATTGCCTTTAAATTTATTGTTTTTAAATACGCTTTTTAGCTGCGTGGCGTGGAATTGCACGCCGATGCTATTGTATTCGATATCGTTGTTTTCAAAAACGTTAAGTGAGCCCGGCTGATAGGGGGATTGATCCAGATAAAATCCGCGGGCGTTGTAAACGACTTTATTATCCGTAACCCTGAAATTTGAGCTATCCTTCATACCGATACCTACGCCGTAAGCGCCGTCTGCGTTGCGTACGACGTTACGTCTGGCGATATTATCGCTTGAAAACATAAAAAATAATCCCACGCTATTGCCGTCGTAGTAGTTATCCTCCACGACGTTGTGCCCGGAGTTCATAAAGTGCAATGAATAACGGCAGTTGTGGCCTTTATTGCCTGCGACGAGATTACCGTTTGAGAAGTAAAAAACGGTGTCGCGGACGTTGTGGACGTCGTTATTTAAAATTTTATTGGCGTTGGAATACCAAAGCTTTATGCCGTCGCCTTTGAAACTCGTGCGGTAGGTATTGCTTGAAATTTCGTTGCCCTCGATCGTTACGTCGTTTGCCTTGCTTAGCACGACGCCGTAGAGCACGTCTTTGATGAGATTATTTTTTATGATTACGCTGTTTACGTCGCTTACGTTGATCCCTGCATCCTCGCTAAGATGTTCGAAGCCTCCGTTTTGAATTGTTAAATTCTTGATTGTAACATGCGGAGAGCGGACGCGGATGACCGTTGCGTTGCGATCGCCTATGATCACGGCGGAGCGGTCTAGTCCGTCGATAGTAAGGGGTTTATCGATTAAAATATTGCCGTGGTACTCGCCTGTGGCTAGTTCGATAATATCGCCCGCTTTTGCGCTATCGATCGCGTCTTGAAGCTCGCCCGCGTCTAAGCTTAGCGCGAGCGAGAATGCTAGAAGCAAAAGCCTCATCTATGCTCTCGTAGGAATTTTTTCTTAGATAGTAGAGCTAACGCCGATAGTAGCGACAGAGCTAGCATCAGCCAAAAGCCAAGAGCCGGATATGAATGGGTAGTAAAATGCGCCACGCTGCCGTCGCCAAATGCTGTAGGCATAAAAGGCTTTATTTTAAACGCGCCCCAATCCTGTAGGTTGTGCCCGAACCAATAGAGCCAACCCACGTAGCAGCCGATGAAGATAAGCGGCGCAATGATCGGCAGGATCATAAGCAGGGTTTGCCCCTTGCCATCATAGTACAAAAACGCAAGCATTCCTAACGTCGCGATTATGAGATAATACGGCGATAGAGAGTGCTCGAGCGTGCCGCCGCGCCAGACGGGATACATTCCGATATAGTGATTTAGCGTGTTCATCTCGCCGACATCGCCGCTAAAGCCGTCAACGTGGACGTAAAGCGGAATTCCATCGGGGAAGGCCTCTTTTGGATAGTTCGGCGCTTCGAGTGAAATTTTCCACACCGGTATGCTAGGGACCCCCACTTCAAATTTATGCTCCAGCATCGCGCCTAGATCATTTTTAACATCACTAGGAATTAGGTGATTTTTATACGATGCTTTCGTATAAAAATTCCATATCGGTGCGGAGTATGCGGGTAGCTGCGAGACGCTGCTAACCTGCCCCGATACGATTTTGCCTTGGACTTTGAAAAATCCGAGCGTAGGGATGGTAAAAGCGACCGTCATAATAAGCAGCGCTAAAATCGCGTAAATTTTATATTTTGGCATTTCGTCTCCTTTAAATTCTCCCCCTTGCGGGGGAGAGTGGGGCTAGTTAAGACCCGCGTTCTCATCGACCCATTTTAGGTATTCGATAATGTCTTTGATCTCTTCGTCTTTCATATGCTGATTTGGCATGCGAAGGTTGAAGTAATTTATCATTGCCTTAACGTAGTCGTCTTCGTAGAATTTAGCAGGGTCTTTGATGAAATCGGCTACCCACTTCTCGCCGTTTTCGTGGCGAAGTAGGACGCCCGTTAGATCAGGACCCGAGCTTACTTGACCGATGACGTGGCAGCCGTTGCAGCCTCCGCGTAGGTAAGCCTTCTCGCCGTTAGATGCAGCCTCGCTCATAGGAGTGGAGAGCTCGCGGATTAGGTTATTTTTAGCGCGAAGTCCGACATCTGCGGTTTTTACTAGGTACTGCCAAACTTGACCTTCCCAAAGTATCGCGCCGTTCATATCGCCGGCTTTTACCGCGGCGTCTGCCTTGGCTTTGGTTTCAGGAATTTTGCCGTATTGATCCAGCGCGTCATCGACTAAAGCCTTGACCTTAGGATATTTCTCGTAGTTTTTCTCTTTTAAGAATTTAACGACTGATTGAATAACGTCGTCGGTGGCTTTATTCGTAGCTACTACCTTGTCGTATTCGGCTTTTAGAGCTTCTGGGCTAAGAGCTTTTAGCATAGACGCTTTAGCTGAAGTATATTTTTTATTCGGATCTTTTACATATAGATATCCAAACATCTCAAGGTGCAACGCAGAGCAGAATTCAGTGCAGTAGAAAGGAAATACGCCCTCTTTATCCGCGATGAAATTTACGCTCGCAGTCTTACCCGGCTCAAGCGACATATGCAGATCGTAATCATCAACCGTAAAGCCGTGAGTTTCGTCCTCGGCACGCTCTAAATTTGTCATATAGATCGTTACGTTATCGTCCTTATTAACCTCGATGTGCTCAGGATTAATATGGCTGCGGATCGCCGTAGCATAGACTTTTACGTTTTTACCGTCGCGCTCGATGCGCTCTTGACCCGCTAACGTCATAGCAGGGTGCTGCTTACCAGTGCGAGAGTTTGTTCCCATAGTATAGGTAGGTTTCGTATGAAGCTTGCTAGCTGCGATAGAAACTACGTCGTGCGGCTCACCTAGACCGATAGGAAGATCGTAAAGCATCTCCATTTTAGGCCCTGTAATGTCGATGAGCTGGTGATTTTGCGGATGAAGCGGTCCGATAGGATTAAATCTATCGATCGAAAGCTTATCCAGCGCGATTACGTATTTACCGACAGGCTTTGAGGATTTGCCCTCCATAGAATCAAGGTGACCGATATTGTAGTGGACGTTGATCCTATCTAAAACTTTTAGTGTCTTGTAGTTCCATTTTACGATCTGGCTATCGACGTAAAGCGATGTATAGATTACGCCATCTTGTGAATCGAAGGTGTTATGCAAAGGTCCAAGACCAAGCTCTGCTTGTCCGTGAAGCGTCTTTTGCATATCTAGGATCGGAATTCCGTATGGATCCTTGCCTGCGTATTCTTTTTTATCAATTAGCTCTTTGATCTTTTTAAAATCATAAACGCTAGCGTGAGTATCTAGTTTACCGCCGATAATGATATAGCGACCATCAGGGCTAACATCGACGCCGTGAGGGGATTTAGCCTCAGGGATCAAAAATAGCGCTCCCGCTTTTACGGCGGCGTCTATCGTAACGATCCTATGTCCGTTTACGACCTTGTAGTTTTTGCTGTCTTGAGCAAGCTTTTCTAGAATTTGCCAGTTATAAACGTGCAAGTAGTCGGTATCGTTGCGACTCATACCGGCTTCCATAGGAGGCAGACCCTTTTCGATGCCGCCTGTGTACATTTCGGAGTTGAAGCTGTTGGTAAATGCCCAGCCGAAGCTCTCGCCCTTACCTGCGTCACTTAGATCTTGCATATATGGAGGAAGCTCTAGAGAAAAGGATTTATTTACGTCGATTTTGCCTTTATCGTAGTCAAATTTCCATAGCGTTACCGCACCGCGATAAACCGCCTGATACTCTTCGATCGGGTGCCAGTCGTTATCGAAAGGGGCTGCGTATTGGCTGGTTTCGATGACGTATTCGGTATTAGGCGTTACGAAAGAGCCGCCGTGATCGCTTTTGATTACGGGATTTACGACTATTTGAGTGGTTTCGAAATCTGATAAATTTATAACCGCAATTCTTGGGTTCGCCTTATCGTTGATAAAGAGATAATCGCCCACATACTCGCCGTTTTTTTCGCTGAAATTTGGATGGTGAGTATCGCCCCAGTTGATCTCTTTGCCGTTAATAGAGCCCGATCTTAAGACCGCCTTGCTCTCCTCGTCAAAGCCGTATCCTTGCCAAGGCTCCGGGGTAAATACGCCGATATATTTGTAGATCCTCATCGACGGCACGCCGTAAACGATCACCTGTCCGCTTTGACCGCCGGAGGAGAAGACCATATAATCGTCCTTCCTACCGGTCGGCTGATAGGTCTTAGCCGCTGCCAAAACGTCTTTTTCGCTTAAATTTCGTTCTTTCATCACGCGCTCTAAGTCGCTATCTGCGGCACACAGGGCGCTTGCGGCGAACAAAACCGAGCCCAAAAGCACGGGTTTGAAACTTTTTAACATACTAATCCTTTCTTAGAATTTTAAAATTTTACCTGATTTGCTGACTACGAGGATCGCTTCCCCGTCTGCGTACATCGCTAAAAATTCGCTTTTTAAATCCGCAACCTCCTTTAATCCTGCTTTTTGATTTTCGTAAATTTTATCTTTAGTAGCGATAAGCTGCGTGCCGCGGGCGCACACGATGGATTTGATCCAAGAGCCCACGCTTTTGCGCTCGCCACTTTTTAAATTTATAAAATCCCCCTCTATATCGCCTGCAAACAGCGTCCCATCGCAGTCTGCAAGCGCAGTGGCGATAGAGCCGCTTAAATTTTTATCGCCAGCTTCGGCTGAAATTTCGCTTTGAGTTTTAAGCCCCTCGTCTTGAAATTTTGCGCCTTTGAATTCTAAGCCTTGAAATCCCGCGCTCTTTGCGCCGCCAGCTTTTGTTTCGTTTTGCTCGGAGCCTTGCACGATTTTCGTGCTATCAAATTCCGCATCTTTAAATTTCACGCTACCAAGCTCTCCCTGCGCGGCGCGATTAGGCGCTGTATCGATGCCGCTAAATTTAGTCGCGACGAGATCTGCGCTAAAACAGGCTACGCCGTTCCAGCTTGCGACGCAAAGTCCGTTAGTGCCCAGGCTAACGGCATTGATCCTGCCGTAATGAAACGAAATTCCGCGCAGCCCATCGGGGATGGAATTTCTATTTAAAGATTGCCCGTTCGCGGTGGAATTCTCACCTGGGGCGTAGCCGCCGTCCGCGCTGTTATCAGGGTCTTCGTCTAATCTTATTAGTTGATTCTTATCCACTACCGCGTAAATCGCGTCTTTTGCGGCATAGATCGCATCTATTTGGGCTGTGCCGCTACGCCCCGTCTTAAGCGTGCGTAAAAACTTTAGTCTATCGTTTAGCACCGCGATTTCGGCTCCGCCCCAAGCTAGATAAATTTTGCCGTTTTTAAAATTTAGAGCCGTGATTTCGTTATCGCTGTATTTTTGCGCGAACTCCACATTCCATTTAGCAGTATCAAACATCCTAAGCTCGCCGCCACTGCCGCATAAAAGCAGTCGGTGCGAGCTTGCATCGAATGCGCCCAGACGCAGCGTGGAGTTTAGATCAAAGCTACCAGCTGCTGCCATCTGCGATAAACAAATCAAAAAGGCAATACAAAATTTTATAAAATTCATCCTAATCCGCTCTTTGTGAAATGATACTATCCCAAGGCTTAAAAATCGGTTTAAAGCTTGAGCTATAATGAAATTCTAAGATTTCTTAAAAGTTGCGAAATTCTATGATATAAAAACAGCTCTAAGTGAAATTTTATTTTTCACATTTCGCTATAAATTCTGCTTTAAAATTATAATTTCAGTAAATTTTTATTTTGATAGATTTTTACAATTTGTAACGCTCCTTTAATTTTGTTTAAATAAAAAGTTAGTATAATCGCCAAAGTTTGTTTTAAATTTTACTGAAGGAGAAACTATGGAGTTTCTGACAAGTTTGTCTGAAAGCACTCAATTCTTTTTGCAGCTCATTATAGTATTGGGCTGTTTGTTTTATGGTGCTAAAAAAGGCGGTATGGCGCTGGGAATTCTAGGCGGTATAGGCTTAGTGATCTTAGTGTTTGGATTTAGATTAGAGCCGGGTAAGCCGGCAGTGGACGTTATTTTAACTATCCTTGCAGTTGTCGTAGCAAGTGCAACGCTACAGGCTACGGGAGGGCTTGATGTAATGCTTCAAATAGCGGAGAAATTGCTTCGTAAGCATCCGAAGATGGTTTGTATCATCGCTCCAACTGTTGCGTGGACGCTTACGATTTTGTGCGGAACGGGACACACCGTCTATACGCTGCTTCCGATCATCTATGACGTAGCTATTAAAAATGGGATTCGCCCTGAGCGCCCGATGGCTGCTTCTACGATCTCCTCGCAGCTTGCTATCATCGCTAGCCCCGTTTCGGTTGCCGGCGTTTCGATGGTCGCGATCTTACTAGGCCAAGGCGTGCATATCGAGGGCTTTAGTACGTATTTGGATCTGCTAAAACTCACTATCCCTTCTACTTTCATCGGTATGCTTGCAATCGGAACGTGGTCGATTTTTAGAGGTAAAGATCTAGATAAAGATCCGGAATTCCAAGAAAAGATCAAAGATCCAGAGCAGAAAAAATATATCTACGGCGAAAGCACGACCTTGCTAGGTCAAAAGCTTCCTAGGATTAAGTGGATCTGCATGTGGATATTCTTAGCCACTATTGCGCTAGTAGCGGTTTTAGGTTACGAGAAAAGCTTGCGTCCTGCGTGGACTAAAAATGTCCCTGGAAAATCTGTAGAGATCATCGTCGATAAAAAAACGGTCAAAAACATCACGATCAAAGATGGTCAGGTCATCTCCATGGTGGACGGCGGTAAGGTCGTCTCAAACGTCAAAGAGTCTAAGGTTAAGGATGCGACGAAATTTAATAGCGTCGAAATTTACGACAAAGATAAAAAGCTAGCTCAAAGCATCGTCTCTCAAGACGGAAATGTAGTAATTACGACAGGTGATAAGAGCGAGAGCATCGCAAACGCAAGCATAGTCGTAAAAGATACTATGAAAAAGACCACAAATTTAAATATGGTCTTAACCATTCAAATTTTCATGCTCCTAGCGGCGTCCATCATGATGATTGTCTCGGGTATTAAAGCTGGCAATATCGCTAAAAATGAAATTTTTCATAGCGGTATGATCGCGCTCGTGGCGATCTATGGAATTTCATGGATGGCAGAGACTATGTTTACTGCTCATATCGAAATGCTAAAAGCGTCGCTAGGTAAGGTCGTTATGGCGTATCCGTGGACATATGTCATCGTTTCGCTTTTGATTAGCAAATTCCTTAACTCCCAAGCAGCAGCGGTTGCTACTTTCGTACCGCTAGCGGTTAGCATCGGTATCGATCCGGGTCTTATTATTGCGTTTGCACCGGCTTGCTACGGATACTATATCCTACCTACCTATCCGAGCGATCTTGCGGCGATCCAGTTCGACCGCTCCGGCACTACGCACATCGGTAAATTCGTCATCAACCACAGCTTCATTTTTCCTGGGCTAATAGGCGTTCTTACTTCATGCGCGATGGGCTTTATCTTCGCTCATATTTACGGCTATTTATAATAGTTGCGCTCGCGGGCAGACGGCTCGCGAGCTTTAAATTTCAAACTCCAGCGGCTTTTAAAATTTTTAAATTCTAAAGCTTTCTAAATTCCGTTCATAACCCGCGCGAGGCTAAATCGTTTTAAATAAAATTTACGTTATAATCCCGCCAAATTCCACATAGGAGGCAGATATGCAAATCCCTATCGCATACGGCAAAGATGATCATCTAAGCTTAGAGATAAACGAGAAAAATTTGCTCGGCGTTTTCGATCCAAACCCCGTGGCTAAATTTGACGAAACGGCGCTCATCGCAAAGGCTCTGGCAAATCCGATAAATCAAAAAAGCTTTGACGAGTTTATAGCGGGCGATGAAAAGATCGTCATCATCGTAAACGACGGCACGAGACCTACGCCGACGGCAAAAGTTTTAAAGCAAATTTATCCGAAAATCCGCGAGAAAAATAAAATTTTCATCATCGCCACGGGCTGCCACAGAGAGGGCACGCTCGATGAATACGAGATGATCTTCGGCAAAGAAATTTACGCGGAAATCAGAGCCAAAGGCGAAGTTCACGATCACGACTCCAAGCACGACGAGATGGTATTTTTAGGCGAGAGCAAAAACGGCACGCAGATGTATCTAAACAAAATCGTAGCCGAGGCGAAAAAAGTGATCGTCATAGGCTCGGTTGAACCGCACTATTTCGCGGGCTACACGGGCGGCAGAAAGGCCTTTTTGCCTGGCACCGCGTCGTATGAGAGCATCACGCAAAACCATAAGCTCGCACTAAGCTCCGACGCGCAGGCGCTGCGCCTAGAGGGCAACCCCGTGCACGAGGATATGATCGACGCGATGAAGGTGTTAGCGCACATTGACGTTTTTTCGATCCAGACGGTGCTTGACAGCGAGCACGGCGTGTATTACGCAAGCGCGGGCGATCTAAACGACAGCTTTTACGACTGCGTGAAAAAGGCAGACGAGGTATTTTGCGTAAATATCCCGCGCAAGGCTGACATCGTGATCTCGGTCGCGCCCTATCCGATGGACGTTGATCTCTATCAGGCGCAAAAAGCCCTAGATAACGGCAAACTAGCGCTCGCGCAGGACGGAATTTTAATAATGGTCGCAAAGTGCCGCACGGGCATCGGACCAAAGCCGTTTTTTGACCTGATGGCATCCGCGGATACGCCTAAAAAGGTGCTCGAAAAGATCAGCGCGGGCTTTAAGCTCGGCTACCACAAGGCCGCTAAGATGGCGGAAATCTCGCTCTGGGCGCAGACCTGGGCGGTGAGCGATCTAAGCGACGATGAGTTGCGAGCCGTGCATCTAAAACCGTATCACGACATCCAAAAGGCCGTGGACGACGCGCTAGCGCAAAAGGGCGCGGACGCCGGGATCATCATCTTGCCGTTTGGCTCGATGACGGTGCCTAAGGCGTAAGTTTGGCTAAAATTTTATATTACGACGCTAGCGCGGGTATCAGCGGCGATATGAACTTGGCCGCTCTTGTCGGGCTCGGAGTGGATTTTGACTATCTTTGCGCCGAGCTTGAGAAGTTAAATTTGCACGGCGAATTTAAGCTAGAGCGCAAAAACGTGCTAAAAAACGGCATCGCCGCGACAAAAATCGACGTCGTGCCGCTAAAATCCAAGCCTCACGCCAGAAGCTACGCGGGTATCAGGCAAATTTTAGAGAGTTCAAATTTGAGCGGGCGTTGCAAACAAAGAGCGGGCGCGATATTTCGCACGATTGCCGAGGCGGAGGCCAAAGTCCACGGCATTGACATAGAGCGGGTGCATTTTCATGAGCTCGGCGCGATAGATAGCATCGCGGACGTCGCGGGCGCAGCAATCTGCCTCGAATATCTTTTTGAAAAACTCGGCGTCTCGCGCGTCGTAAGCTCTAAAATCGAGCTCGGCGGCGGCGTAGCGATCTGCGATCACGGTGCGCTTAGCGTACCTGCGCCAGCCGTTTGCGAAATTTTAAAAGGCGTGCCCGTAAGCCTCGGACGCACAAATTTCGAGATGACTACGCCCACGGGAGCGGCGATTTTAAAGGCCTGCGTGGACGAATTTACGGACGGCGCGAGCTTTAGTATCGAAAAGATCGGCTATGGCGCTGGCGGCAAAGACGCCGCAGGCTTTGCAAACGTGCTTCGAGTGATGCTTTGCGAGACCGATGAGGATTTAAACAACGAAAGCGGCGAGCGAAATTTAAGCGAAAAAGCTGGCTACGGCGCAGTTTGCAAGCAAATTCTGATCTCCACCAACATCGACGATATGGATGCCGAGAGCTTCGCGCTTGCCTGTGAAATTTTACGCGAAAACGGCGCGCTGGACGTCTTTAGCCGCTCGATCTTTATGAAAAAGGGGCGCGCGGGCTTTGAGCTAAACGCGCTGTGCCGCAAACAGGACGCGCAAAATTTAAAGGATCTGATTTTTACGCACACGACGGCGATCGGCATTCGCGAGATAGAGGTTGCTAAAACCGAGCTAAAGCGCGAGTTTGTGCGGGTGCAGACGAAATTCGGCGAGATAGGGCTTAAAATTTCTGGCAACGGGCAAACGCAAAAAATAAAGCCAGAATTTGACGAGTGCAAGGCCGCGGCGCTCGCGCACGGCACGACGATCGAGCGGGTGCGAAAAGAGGCGCTGAAAATCTATGACGAAACTAGAAAAACTAAAGGCTGATCTGCGCGGGCTGGGCGAGCTGGCGGTCGCATTTAGCGGCGGGGCGGACAGCTCGCTGCTGCTGCGCGCGGCGCACGACGCGCTGGGTGAGCGCGCGATCGGCATAACGATCAGATCGCCCTACATGTCCTCGCGCGAGATCGCCGAAGCCGTAGAATTTGCCCGCGCTTACGGCATCCGCCACGAAATTTTAGAACTCGGCGTCGCGGAGGAGATCAAAAACAATCCCGAAAACCGCTGCTATCTGTGCAAAAAGGCGGTGTTTTCGCGCCTGATCGAGCGCGCCCGTGAGCTTGGCTTTAGCCGCGTCGCAGACGGCACGAACCGAGACGATCTGGGCGAACACCGACCCGGACTCAAAGCAAAAGAGGAGCTAGGCGTACTCTCGCCGCTAATAAATTTAACCAAATCAGAAATCCGCGAGCTATCGCGTGAGTTAAATTTACCCACCGCCGAAAAGCCCGGCTACGCGTGTTTGCTAACGCGTCTGCCGCACGGGCGCGAGATCGACCTGAACGAGCTAAATTTGATCGAAGCCGCGGAAAATCTACTCATCGCAAGCGGCTACGCAAACGTCCGCGCGCGGTGCGACCGCAAAAATATAAAGCTGCAAATGCCCTTTTCTAGCATGCAAAACTTCCTAAGCGACGCGAAATTTAAAAGCATCGTTAGGCAGCTAGTGATGCTAGGTGCTGCGGACGTGACGCTCGATCTGAAGGGACTTAGAGAGGATGTTTTGCATGAGAGAGGATGAAATTTTAGAGCTTTTCGCGGGGATAAAAAGCGGCCGCGTGAGCGAGCAAGAGGCGCTAAAATATCTGAAAAACTACCCATACGAGGACGTGGGCTGCGCCAAGATCGACACTCAGCGCGCCCTGCGAAACGGCGCGGGCGAGGTGATCTACGGCGAGGGCAAGACGGATGATGAAATTTTACGTATCGCAGAAGCGATCGGCGCGAGAGGGCAAAATATCCTGATCACACGCACGAACGAGCGGGTTTTTGAGCGGCTGCGCGAGGCGTTGCCGCAGGCGGAGTTTAACGCTCGCGGTCGCGTCGTCACCGTCAAATTTAAAGAACCCGCGCTCACGCAAAGCTACATCGCGATAGTCTCTGCCGGCACAGCCGATGGCGCTGTAGTGGAGGAGGCGTACGAGACGGCGCGATTTCTAGGCAACGACGCGCGCAAATTTAGCGACGCGGGCGTGGCGGGGCTGCACAGGCTGATTGCAAATTTAGACGAGATACGCGGCGCAAAGGTCGCGATCGCGGCGGCGGGCATGGAGGGCGCGCTAGCTAGCGTGCTAGCAGGGCTTGTTAGCGTGCCGGTGATCGCGGTGCCCACCAGCGTGGGATACGGCGCGAGCTTTGGCGGGCTTGCGGCGCTGCTAGCGATGCTAAACAGCTGCGCAAACGGCGTGAGCGTCGTAAATATCGACAATGGTTTCGGTGCCGCGTATAATGCGAGCCTGATAAATCATCTCTAAATTTACGTCCGCCGCGCGGGTCAAATTTAACGGCTAAATTTAAAAGGAAAGCGTTGCGAGAGGAAAATTTCAACGAGCAAAAGGCTGGATCGAAGGGTGCAAAAAAGGCGCAAACAAGGCAAAGCGCGCGGACGAGGCTAGCATTTTTAGCCGCGGCGGTACTGATTTTGGCGGCTGAAATTTACATCGCGATGTGTGTAAAAGGCGGCTTCATGCGTCACTACGCGGGCGACGTTTTGGCTGTCATCTTGCTTTACGCGCTCGCTAGGGCTATTTTTAGCGAGTCGCCTTTAAATTTGCCGCTTAAAATTTTCGTATTCGCGGCGGCTTTGGAGTTTGCGCAGTATTTTGGCGCGGTGCAAATTTTAGGTGTAGAAAGTAAAATTTTAAAAGTAATGATCGGCGGGACGTTTGATTTTGCCGACCTGCTCTGCTACGCTGCGGGATGCGTCCTAGCGGGCATCTATGAAAAATTTGAAAGCAAAAACCAGCAAAGGAGAAGCGATGGATAAACAAAAAGCCGTGCAAAAGATGACCGAGGTCATGGCGAAATTCGTGGGCTACACGGGCAAGGTGCTGCCCGATGACGTGACGGCGAAGCTAAGCGAGCTTAGCGAGCGCGAGACGCAGCCGCTGGCAAAGGAGATATACAAAACGATGT